>CAZMXP010000045.1:0-39720 GCA_964570285.1 uncultured Planctomycetaceae bacterium | reverse complement strand
CGCGCCAGCGCGTCGGCGACGCCCGCGCGCAGCGCCGCGGCGTCGGCGACGATGCGGTCGAGCGCCGCCCGGGCGATGCCCTCGCGCTCCTCGAGGAGCGCGAAGAGCAGGTGCTCGGGCAGGAGCTCCTGGTGGCCGCTCTTCTCGGCGAGGCGGCGGGCCGCCTCGACCGCCTCGCGCGACCGCACGGTGTATTTGTCGAATTGCATGGACGGAGAGGCGCATTTCGTGTGCCAACCGCACGGAAGCGCGCTACTACGCGCCGCGGGCTTGGGATAGGCTTGAGGGGGCGGGTTGGGTCCCGCCGACGGGACCGGCCACTCGGGACGATCGCGCCCTTGGGCCATCTTCTTTCTGCCGGTACGGCACGCGGTCGTGCCGATCCGGCAGGCGGGTATGGAGGACGCGCTTGGCCGCGGGGCGGCTTCTCATCGTGCACGAACTCGCGGCCTCGCGCGCGTGGCTCGCCGACCTGCTGTCGCGCGAGGGCTACCGCGTCGAGGCGGTCGAGAGCAGCTTCCAGTGCCTCGCGCGACACCTCGAGGAGCCCGCCGACCTCGTGCTGCTCGGGCTGATGGGGCTCGAGGCGAGCGAGCTCGAGCTCGTGCGCACGCTGAAGGACGACGCGCGGCCGCCGCGGGTGCTGCTCGCGTTCAGCAGCCCGCGCCGCGATCTCGCGGTGCGCGCGCTCGAGGCGGGCGCCGACGGCTACCTGCTCGAGCCGTTCTACGGCAGCGAGATGCTGCACCTCGTGCGCGGACAGCTCGCGCCGCGCGCCGCGGCGGCCCCCTCCGCGGCGCTGCCGCAACTCGCGCGCGAGATCGCGCACGCGGTGGGCAACCCGTTGCAAGTGATGACGCTCCTGCTGCACAAGGAGAAGGTCACCAAGCGCGACCTGACCGGCGGCCTCCCGCCGCACCTGAAGCGCATCGAGACCGTCGTCGGCTTCCTGCGCGACTTCGGCACCATCGGCGAGCCCGCCCCGCGCCCGGGCGACCCGACGGCGGCGGTCCTGAAGGCGGCGAAGGCCGCGGGCGTCGCGGTGGACGCGGTGGCGCTGCCGCAGGCGATGGTGGACGAGCGCGCGCTCGCGGTCGCGCTGAAGGCTCTCTTCGTCGCGGTGCTCGCGCGCGTCGCCGACGCGGCGCAGTTGCGCGCCCGCCTCGCCCCCGCCGACGGCGCGATCCTGCTCGAAGTCTTCGCCCCGGCGGGCGCGTTCGAGGGCGAGAAGCCCGCCGAACTGCTCGACGCGGTCTTCTCGGTGCTGCCCGGCCGCGAGACGCTGCCGGGCCTCGCGCTGCCGCGCACGCTGCTCGAAGGGTGCGGCGGCTCGCTCGGCGTGCGCCCGGACGGGGAGAGCCTGGTGTTCGGGGCGCGGCTGCCGCTTGCACGACCCCCTTCCTGACGCGTCCGATCGGGCGGGAGTGGCGGGTGGCGAAGGCCGCTGGGAGCTTGTCCGGGTCCGGTTGGCCCCGAAGCGTGGCTGAAGGCCATGACCCGGACAAGCTCCTACCCCGGCGCCCGGTGCACCCCGCCGAACTGCCGCGCGATCTCTTGCAGGTAGTAGGCGTCGCGCGCCTCGCTGGCGCCGATGCAGTGGATGCGCACGCCGTGCATGCGATTGAGCGCCGTGATCTCCTGCGCGATCTGCGCGGGTTCGGAGTAGACGCCCTTCGCCGGCGGCGCGATCGTCAGGAAGAGGATCGTGTCGGCCTTGCCGCCGTCCGCCATCGCGAGCGCCGCCTCGAGCGCGCCGCAGGGGTCGGCGCCCGGCTCGGGCTTCCACTTCGACAGCCACTCGACCGCGGACGAGGCGCTGCCGTCGGCCATCTTCCTCCGGAACGCCACCGGGCGCGCGCCGTAGACGAGCACGTTGAACGACGCGCGGTCCGGCAGCGCCCTCAGGAAGCCCTCGGCGGCCTCGCGCACCGTCGGCCAGAGGCCCTCGACACTGCCGTCGATGCAGAGGATCACCGCCTCGCTGCGTGTCGCGATCGACAGGAAGGTCGCGGCGCCGTCACTGTGGACGGCCGGCGGGTTGAGTCGCGCGTCCTCGTTGGGATCGATCTTCGGGGGGCCCGGGGGCCCGCTCCAACCCTCCCGCGCGCCCTCCCAATAGCCCTTCCAGCCTGCCGCGTCGCCGCCCAGTTCCTGCCCCGTCAGCAGACGCAGAGCGTCCGCGATGTCGTCGACGAGCCGGCCGCCCTCCGACGGGAGCCTCGCGACGAGCAGATCGACCGCCTCGCGCGAGGCCTGCGCCTTCAGCGCGCGCACGGCGCCCGCGCGCAGGGCCCACTCCGCGTGCGCGAGCGCCCCTTGCAGCAGCGGCAACGCGCCTGACGGCGCGACGCGGCAGCGCACCTCGAGCAGCGCCGCCGCGACCACCGGATCGCGCTCGGACTCATACGCCTTCTCCAGCGCCGCGGCCGCCTGCGCATCGGTGACGGCCCCCAGCACGGCGGCGCAGCGCAACCGCTGCTCCCCCCGCTTGTCGCGGAGGCCGGCCGCGAACGCGGAGAGCGCCTTCGCGCGCGCGGCGCCGTCGGCGGCGGCAAGCATCTCTCCCGATCGCAGTTCCGCCCACTCGTGGAAGGAGCGCTCGCGCCGCTTGAACGAGACCGCCTTCTTGAACGCGATCTCCTTCGCGATGAAGTCGTCGTTGATCGCCGGAGGCACCTTCCACTCCGACGGCGGGCGCCCGTGCCGCTTCTCGAACTCCTGCGTGTAGGCCGCCCGCCAGCCCCAGTAGAGAAGGCCGCTCTTCTCGTAGGCCGCGGCGTCCCTCCGGATCTGGTCGTCGACCGCCGCGAGTGCCGCCTCGCAGGCGCGCATCGCCTTCGGCACCGCGTGCAGCCCTTGCCGCGCGACCGCAGCCTCGAACGCCGCCTTCTTCGCCCCGAGGCGGTCGGCCCCGTCCGGGAACGCATCCTCGAAGGGATCGAAGATCTGCTCCAGCGTGAGCGGGCCCGCGAGCGCCGCGCCGCAGAGCCAAGGCAGGAGCAGACTTGCAAGCGCGCAGCGCATGGTGGGCGAATTCTAACGTTACACTCAACCCCTTATGCTCCAACGACTTCTGCTGCTGCTCCTGACAGCCGGGTGCTTCGGCATCCCGATCCACTCGAGAACGAGCAGGCGGGAGATCCCGGCCGAGATCGCGGCGCTCGGCCCGACCTGGGTCGAGATCCCGGCCGACCGCGGCGCGACGCTGCGCGGCATCTGGGTGCCGCAGAAGGGGCCTCCGGTGCTGCTGCTCTACGGCTCGGGCATGGGCATCGCGGGCTCGCGCGACGCGATCAAGATGCTGCATGAGGCGGGCTACGCGGTGCTCTGCTGCGACTACCGCGGCACGGGATACAGCGCCGGGCGCTGGGGCACGAGCCGGACCCTGGACGACGACGCAAGGGCGCTCTGGGAGTGGCTCCTGCGCGAGAAGGGGGGGCGCGGGGGGGTGCTGGGCATCTCCGTCGGAAGCATCGCCGGCGCCGGGCTCGCCTCGCATCCGCACCCCCCGGCGGCGATCGTGCTCGACCGCCCCGTGGATCCGAAAAACGTCATCTACCGCTTCGTGCGCGCCGAACTCGGGCCCGTCTCCAGCGCGATCTCGCGCCTGCTCGTGCGGGCCAAGTGCGACGTCGACATGGCGGCGTCGCTCGCCGCGGCGAGGGCGCCGACGCTCGTCGTGCTGCCCGAGTACGACCTCTTCTGCCTGCCCGACGACGCCGCGCGCATGACCGCGGCCCGCTCGGGGGCCGTGGAGGTCGTCACGCTGCCCGGCGGCCACCGTTCGAGCCACCTCGTCGAACCGGTGCGGTGGCGCAGCGCGGTGCTCGACCACCTCGACCGCCACCTGCGACCCGGCCTGCCCCCCGGGGGCGGGCGCCGGCCCCCGGACCCCCTCGCCCTCGTCACCTCCGTGCAGGTGCAGGGACGGAAGGTGACCGTCACCCTCGACCGCGAGGCGGGCCCGCTGACGCTCGTGCTCTGCGGGAAGCGCACCAACGTCGCGGCGGCGGTCGGAGGCCGCTCCCGCGTCCACGAGGTCACGCTGTCGCGGCGCCACTGGCGGCGGCTCGGCGGCGAGATCCTCGTCGTGCTGGCCGCGCCGCCTGCCGTTCCGCCCCCCCCGTGACCGATCTATCTGAGGCGTGGTCGCACCCGCCCGGATCCTCGTCGTGGACGACGAGGAGCTGATCGCCCAGCTCCTCACCGGGGTGCTGCGCGGCCAGGGGCACGAGGCCGAGTACGTGACCGACGGCGAGGCGGCCCTCGCGCGGCTCGAGCGTCAGCCCTTCGACCTGCTCGTGACCGATCTGCGCATGCCGCGCATGGACGGCATGCGGCTCATCGAGGAGGCGAAGGCGCTCTACCCCGACACCGACGCGCTGATCATGACGGCGTTCGCGTCGGCGGAGACCGCGGTGGACGCGCTCCGGCAGGGCGTCTCCGACTACCTGAGCAAGCCCTTCGGCGTCGACGACATCCGGGCCGCCGTCGGCAAGTGCCTCGATGCGCGGGAGCGGCGGCGCACGCGCGCGGAGGAGGTCGAGACGCTGGCCGCGAGCGTCGCCGAGGCGCGGGGCGATCTCGGGCGACGCGTGGCCGACCTCTCCTTCCTGCACGACCTCACGCGGCTCATCGCCGACCGGGGCACGCCGCTCAACCCCTGCCTGCGGCTCGTCGCGCGACACTTCGCGGCCGAGCGCGTGCTGCTCGTCGGCGAGAACGGCATCGTCGCGCGCCACGGCGAGGGGAGCGACCGGGAGCTGCTCGACCTCGCCCGCGCCGCGCACCGGTCGGGGCTGCCGCGCGAGACGCCGGCGGGGCTGCTCGCGGCGCCGCTGACCAGCGGCGCGGTGGCGTTGCGGTGCCCCTCCCGCCCGGGCCGCGAGGAGTTGCGCCTGCTCTCGATCGTGGCGCGCGACCTCGCGCTCGCGGTCGAGAACGACCGGCTGCGCGCGCTGCAGCGCCGCTCCTACATCGGGATCGTCGCCACGCTGATCGAGGCGGTCGAGGCGAAGGACCGCTTCAACCGCGGCCACAGCCGCCGCGTCGCCGATCTCGCGGTCCGCTTCGGGCAGCAACTCGGCCTCGCCGAGCGGGAGTGCGAGGTGCTCGAGGTGGCGTCGAAACTGCACGACATCGGCAAGATCGGGATCCCGGAGGAGATCCTGAACAAGCCGGGGCGCTTGTCGGAGCAGGAGTTCGACATCATCAAGTCGCACCCGGTCATCGGCGAGCAGATCCTGATGCCGCTCGACTTCCTCGCGGAGACGCGGCCGATCGTGCGCCACCACCACGAGCGGTGGGACGGCGCGGGCTACCCCGACGGCCTCCGGGCGGATGCGATCCCGCGCCACGCGGCGATCCTCGCGATCGTCGACTCCTACGACGCGATGACGAGCAGGCGCCCCTACCGCGAGGGGCTGCCCGCCCCCCGCGCCCTCGAGATCCTGAAGCAGGGCGCCGGCACGCAGTGGGACCCCGACCTCGTGCACCGTTTCGAGACGGTCCCGGCGTAGTTCCGGCACGCGCGGTGCACCGCCCCCTTGCGGGAAGCCGCGAGGTCGGTTTCCTTGGACGTTGCCGGAGGGCAACCCGCCCGATGGCCATGCCCGCAACCCGTGATCGACAGCTACGAAAGGGCCGGCGTTTGACCCCGCCGATCGAGATCCTCTATGTCGGCAGCCGCCGGCAGGACGACGAGGTGGACGACATCGTCCGCCGCGGCGGCGTCGTGCACGAGGCGAGGAACATCTTCGACGGCATCGCGCGACTGAAGCGCATGACCGTCGGCGCGGCGCTCGTCGAACTCGCGGCGCTCGTGCCCAACGCGCCGCGCGCCGTCGAGGCGCTGCGCAGCGCGGCCGGCGCGCGCCCGCTGCTCGTGTCGATGACCGCCGACGAGTGGGAGGAGCTGCGGCCGAAGGGCGTGCTCGGGCCCGAGGAGGTGCTCCTGCGCCCCTTCTACCCCGACGAACTCTGGCGCCGCGTCGCGCAGGCGGTGCTGCCGCCGCCGAGCCGCGCCGTCGCGCACTTCCGCACCGACGCCGACCGCCTCTCCGCGCTCATCGACGACGCCCACCGGCTGAACCGCTTCACGAACAACCTGCGCGCCCTCGCGAACCACTTCGTCACGATCGTCGAGGGGCGCGTGCGCGCCGGCCGCGTGTCGCTCTTCCTGCGGGGCCACGACCAGGCGAAGGACGAGCTGACCATCGTCGAGGCGACGGGGCTCCCGCCGGAGGTGCGGCAGCAGGCGATGGTGAGGCTGGGGGAGGGGGTCGCGGGGGAGGCGGCGGCGGGGCGGCGCGTCGTGCTCGTGCGCGAGGCGGGCGCCGACGGCCCCGGGTCCGAGCGCGGCTACGCGCAGGGCTCCTACATGATCGCGCCGCTCGTGCACGAGGGCGAGGTGCTCGGCGTGCTCTGCGTGACCGGGCGGTACGAGGCGGGCCCCTTCAACCCGGGCGACCTCGAGTACCTCGAGGCGTTCGCCGAGATGGCGGGGCAGATCCTCGCGAACGCGATGCAGTTCCGCGCCGCGGACGAGCTCTCGGTCATCGACGAGCTGACGCAGCTCTACAACAAGCGCTACTTCCGCCGCGCGCTGCAGCAGGAGGTCGAGCGCGCGATCCGGTACAAGCACGACCTGACGCTCGCGATCCTCGACATCGACCACTTCAAGCGGTTCAACGACACGCAGGGCCACGCCGCCGGGGACGAGGCGCTCGCGCAGGTCGCCGAGATCCTGCGCCAGAGCTTCCGCAAGGTGGACATCGTCGTCCGCTACGGCGGCGAGGAGTTCGCGGTGATCATGCCCGAGACGAGCCGCAAGGAGGGCAACGGCGTCGGCTTCGTCGACCGCGCGCGCAAGCTCGTCGAGGAGGCGAACCTCTCCTTCCTCGACGAGCAGGGCGCGCGCCGCCCGCTGACGCTGAGCGGCGGCGTCGCCACGCTGCCGCTGCAGGCCGACACCGCCGAGGAACTCTTCGAGAAGGCGGACCAGGCGCTCTACCGCGCGAAGGCGCGGGGGAGAAACCTCATCGTCGGCTACTGAGCCGCACCATCGTGGCGAGGTAGGCGGGCAGGAAGCAGGCCGCCCAGGCGCCGTAGAGCTTCAACTCGTCGGCGCGCATCTCGGGGTCCTTCCCCGCCTCCCGGAAGAGCGTCACGAAGAAGAGCACGACCGCCGTCAGCGAGACGAGGCCCGCCATGACGCCGAAGAAGCCGGCGAAGACCCGCCGGCTCTCCGCGGACGCGCCGGCCCGCCACGCCAGCCGCGCGTTGATCGCGCCGAAGACGAGGCTGCCGAAGAGGAAGCCGTAGGAGAGGCGCCGCATCGCCTCGTCGACCGGCGTCGTCGAGAAGAACCCGTAGATCAGGTTCGCGGCGCCGGAGAGCGCGAGGAGCGCCGACACCGTCACGAAGTAGAGCAGCGCCCCGCGCGTGCCCTCCCCCCCGGGCCCCCCCTGCATGCGCCAGCGCAGGACGACGTAGAGGAACGGGAAGAGCGGCGCCACCGTCGCGAAGAGCAGCACGTAGCCGACGATCTGCAGCCACGCGACGAGGGCGTCGAACGCGGGCATCAGAGGGCGCCGGCGGAGCGGAGCGCGTCGGCCACCGCGCCCTCGAAGCGGCCGGAGAGCGGCGTCAGCGGGAGGCGGAGTTCGCCGCCGATGCGGCCCATGCGCGCGAGCGCCCACTTGACCGGGATCGGGTTGGACTCGACGAAGAGCGCGCGGAAGAGCGGCGAGAGCGTCTCGTGCAGGGCCTGGTCCTGCTCGCGGCAGAGGCGAGCCATCGCCTCGGGCACGACGTTGGCCGCGACCGAGATGACGCCCTTCGCCCCCTCGCGCATCATCGCGAGCGTGAGGGCGTCGTCGCCGCTGAGGATGACGAGCCGCGTGCCGCGCGCGAGGCGGCCGGCGCGCTCGACGTCGCCCGTCGCGTCCTTCAGCGCGACGACGGGCGCGAGGCCGGCGATGCGGTGGACCGTCTCCTCGGCGATCGTGACGCCGGTGCGGCCGGGCACGTCGTAGGCGAGGATCGGGAGCCCCTCGCAGGCGGCGGCGACCGCCTCGAAGTGGCGGAAGAGCCCCTCCTGCGTCGGCTTGTTGTAGTAGGGCGTGACGACGAGCGCGCCGTCGACGCCCCACGCGCGCGCCTCGCGCGTCGCCGCGACGGTGGACCACGTCGCGTTCGTGCCGGTGCCCGCGACGACGGGGCAGCGGCCCTTCGCGACCGCGAGGGCGCGGCGGGCGAGCGCGGCGCGCTCCTCCGGGCGCAGCGTCGCGGCCTCGCCGGTGGTGCCGCAGACGACGATCGCGGAGGTGCCCGAGGCGACATGCCACTCCACCAGCGCGGAGAAGGCGTCGAGGTCGATCTCGCCGCCGCGCATCGGCGTCACGATCGCGACCATGGAGCCGGACCAGTCACGCACGGAGCGCCTCCTTCATCTCGCGCACGGCGGCGGGGAGCCCGATGTGCAGCGCGCGCGCGACGAGCGCGTGGCCGATGCTCACCTCCTCGACCTCGGGGAAGGCGGCCACCATGCGCACGTTGGCGGCGTTGAGCCCGTGCCCCGCGTTGACGCGCAGGCCGAGCGAGCCCGCGCGCGCGGCCGCCACGCGCAGCGCCTCGAGTTCGCGCGCGCGGATCTCCTCGCTCGACGCGTCGGCGTAGCGGCCCGTGTGCAGCTCGACATAGCGCGCGCCGGTCGCGAAGGCCGCGTCCACCTGCGCCTCGTCGGGATCGAGGAAGAGGCTCACGGCGATGCCCGACTCCTGGAGCTTCTGCACGGTGGCGGCGACGCCATCGGGGTCGCCGCGCACGTCGAGGCCGCCCTCCGTCGTCAGCTCCTCGCGGCGCTCGGGGACGAGCGTCGCGAGGTCGGGCTGGACCTCGAGCGCGAACGCGACGATCTCGGGGGAGCGCGCGAGTTCGAGGTCGAGGCGGGGGACGATCGCGCGCAGGATCTCGACGTCGCGCTCGCGGATGTGGCGGCGGTCCTCGCGCAGGTGCACGGTGATCCCGTCGGCGCCGGCGCCCAGCGCGAGCACCGCGAGGTGGACCGGGTCGGGGGAGACGCCGCCGCGCGCGTTGCGCAGCGTCGCGACGTGGTCGACGTTGACGCTCAGCCGGACGTGATCGAGCACGCCCCCATTTTGCCACCCCGCCGCCCGTGGGGTAACACTTGGCCCATGCGGATCATCGCGGGCGAGTGGCGGGGGCGGCAGATCGAGGTTCCTCCCGGCATCCGGCCGATGCTCGACCGGGAGCGGGAGCGCCTCTTCGGCATCCTCGGCGGGCGCGTCGAGGAGGCGAGGGTGCTCGACCTCTTCGCGGGCTCGGGCGCCATCGGTCTGGAGGCGCTCTCCCGGGGGGCCCGCCTCTGCACGGCGGTGGAGAACGGCCACCGGGTCCTCCCCGTCCTGCGGCGGAACGTGGATCTTCTGGGGGCGGGGGGGCGCCACCGGCTGCTGCCGATCTCCGCCTTCGGCCTGCCGAAGTCGGGGGAGCCGGGGCGGGGTGCGGTCGACATCGCGATCTGCGCGCCCCCCTTCCCGCTGCTCGAGGATCCGGCCATGCGCCCGCGATTCCACATCCTGTTCGGCTACATCGCCCGCGACCTGCTGGCGCCGGGCGGGGTGTTCGTGCTGGAACACCCCGCCGATCTCGACCCCGATCAGGCCAGCGGCCTCGGCCCCCCCGCCGACACCCGCCGCACCGCCTCGAGCGCCCTCTCCCTCTGGCACCCCGGCCCCTGACCCCTCTCCACCGGTTATCCACATCGGGTGATTGGGGTCAGACCCCAATCACCCGCTGCTCAAGTCGGAGGGGGGGGGCGTCGATAGGACCGTGTGATTTTCCCGTGCAGGGCGGGGAGGACCCACCCGCGGACAGGCAATGTTCTACGGCAACGAGCGCGACATCCCGGTGAGGTTCAGACGCCTCACTCGAATCGTGGGAATGCTTTCCCAGGTCGACGGGGTGCGCGAGGAACTGGTCAACGAGATCCGGGCGAAGATCGAGCGTGGGGAGTACCTCAACGAATCGAACCTCAACGAGGCGATTCACAGGCTCCTGCGCGACATCATGGCCGATGAGGAGAGGGTTTCATGACGAACAATCAGCTACGCATCGCAGTGCTCGCCCTCGTGGCGGGCACGCTGGCACCCGCGACGGCCGTCTTGGCCGGCGGGTGGTTCAGCGATCTGGATGACGCGAAGGCGGTCTCGCTCGGCGAGATCCTGCGCGACCCGCGCGCCTTCGTGGACGTGGAGGTGAAGGTCAACGCCTACTTCCACACGACGGGGCGGAGCTACAACCCCTACTTCACGCGGTTCACGGACGTGATGTACGGCAACTTCTCCGCGTGGCCGCACAACGCGCGCCTCTACGAGAAGCGCGACTTCCAGCGCTCCTATCCCTTCTTCTTCATGCAGCGGAACTCGAAGTCGTGGAAGAGCCTCAGCGGCCTCCCGCGCGTCACGGCGATCGAGATGGTCGTCGCGGTGCGCGACGTCTTCCGCGGCCAGCCCTGGATCGAGGTGCTGGAGTGGCGGAAGGCGGCCTCGGGTCTCACCGAGGAGCAGGTCCGCAACGTGGTGGCGGGCGACGCGCACTACCTCGCGGGGCGCTACGACGTCGCGGCCGACCACTATGGCCGCGCCGCGAGCGCGGACCAGCCCGAGACGGTCAGGGCGGATCTCTTCCACCGGCTCGGCGACGCGCAGTTCCAGACCGGCCGGTACGAGGCGGCCAGCGCGAGCTACCAGGAGGCGCTGCGCGCCGACCCCGAGAACGAGCAGATCCAGCGCAACGTCGCGATCAGCGCGGAGACCGCGAAGCGCGCCCGGGACCGCAAGCTCGCGAAGGACGCGGTCGTCACGGACACGCCCTCGCAGCACACCGAGACCGTCGGCGCCGACCGCCGCAACGACGTCGATGACATCATCGCCGCCTTCGAGGATCCGGCCGTCGTCGAGGCCGATGTCGAGAAGGAGCGCCTCGTGCTCGAGAAGCGCGGCGCCGAGGTCCGCGAGGCGGCCCGCGTGGCCGCCGTCGCCGGGACGACGCCTGCCGAGACCGTGCCGGAGACCGCGCCCGAGGCCGCTCCGGCGACGCCTGCCGAGGGCTGCGGCGCGGCGGTGACGGCGCCCGGCGAGCCGGCGACCACGACGACCGAGACCCCCGCGACCGAGACCCCGGTCGTCGAGGAGGAAGCGTCCCCCGCGACCCCCGATGATCCGACGAGCGCCGAAGGCTGCGCCTGCACGGCGCAGACGCCGGAAGAGGCGGATGCCGTCGAAACCGACGAGGTGGTCGTCACCGAGGAGACGGCCAGCGAAGAGGCCGCCGCCGAGGAGTCGGTCACCGAGGAGAGCGCAACCGAGGAGGTCGCCACGGACGAGGAGACCGCGACCGAGGAAACCGCGACCGAGGAGACCGCCGACGGCTGCGCGACGGAGACCGGCTGCGAAGAGACGGTCGCCGAGGGCTGCGCCTGCGGGGCGTGCGTCGCGGAGGTTGAGGACGGCTGCGGTTGCGAAGTGGACGCGACCGAGGGCGAAGAGACCGTCGCGTCAGGGTGCGAGGTGGGAGTCGTGAGCGACCCCCGCGTCGTGCAGGTGAGCGGCCTCCGGGTGTGGGTGCCGCGCCTGCCCTTCTTCGGCTGCGAGGAAGTCACGCTCGAGCAGCATCGCGCTGTCATCGAGGAAGTGCTCCGGACGCCGGAGGAGTAGGCCAAGAGAGGAACGTCTGGGAAGGCGGGGGCCGGCGGAAACGTCGGCCCCGGCCATTTAGGATGGAGACGATGCGCGCCGACTATCCGCTGCTGCTCGTGCCGCACCTTGCCCAGAGGGTGTGGGGGGAGGGGGCGCTGGGGGAGGGGGTCGGCGAGGCGTGGGATCTCTCGGTACACGAGAACGGGCTGACGAGGGTGGCGAACGGCGCGCTGAAGGGGCGCACGCTGAAGGAGATCGCCGACGCGCGGCCGGAGGACTTCGGCGGCCCGATCCGACTGCTCGCGAAGCGGCTCGACTGCGGCCAGAACCTCTCGGTGCAGGTGCATCCGAAGAGCGGGCAGCCCAAGACCGAGGCGTGGATCGTGTTGCAGGCGAAGCCGGGCGCGGGCGTCTACCACGGCTTCGCGCGGCCCACGAACGCGGAGGAGGTCCGGAGAGCCGCGGGCGACAACTCGCTCCCGGGGTTGCTCCGCTTCCTGACCGTCCACGCCGGCGAGTGCGTCTTCGTCCCGTCGGGCACCGTCCACGCGATCGGCGGCGGCCTCTTCCTCTTCGAGATCCAGCAGAGCGCGGATGTCACCTACCGCCTCTACGACTGGGGCCGCGACCGGCCGCTCCATCTCGAAGAGGGGCTCGCCTGCTCCGACCTGGGCGCCGGCGGACCGCGTGCCGCCCCGCGTCCCCAGCCCGACGGCTCGCTGCGACTCGTCGAATGCGAACACTTCCGCGTGGACCGCGTCGACACGCACAAGCCCTACCGGCTTGACCCCGGCCCGGCCTGGTGCGCGCTGCTTCTCGTCGCCGGCGCCGCGCAGGTCGCGGGCGTGAACGTGCGGCCGGGGGAGAGCGTGCTGCTGCCCCGCGCCGCCGGCGTCCGCCACCTCGAGCCGAAGGGCGCTTGTACGGCGCTGGTCTATCGGCCGTAGGCGTGGCGTGTGGCGTGACCTGCCTTGCTGATCATGTCAACGCCTTGCGGGTCGGCCGCGAACGGCGCGCCACAGGCCACCCCTGCCGCCCCTCGCGTGCCCGCCGCCCCTAGGCTGCCGCGGACGATAGGCCTCCGGAAGGAGAAGAGCCCGCAGGGCGTCTCGCCAGGCGGCGTCAGGGGCGATCAAGAGTTGCATCGCACTGGCTGTCGAGTGCCCACTTCGCCCGGATGCGCGCCACTGCCTCCGCCAGGACTGTAGTGGTCATGAAGACGATTTCCTGTCCGACAGGCGGGAGGGGCGCGGAGTCCTACCGTCTCCGCCACGCGACACGGGCCGCCTCCAGGTCCGGGCGCAAACGTGCGTCGCCGTCGAGATCGAGGGAACGGTTCATCCGGACCATCCGCGGTCGGGCCGCACTCGGGGGGTGGGGAGGGCGGCGGGTGGACCGCCCTCCTCCGCCCGGATCGTCACAGGTCCAAGGGGCCCACGACCTTGACGATGCGCGAGGCGGCGCGCTTGAGGCGCTCGTCGATGGTGAGCAGGCGGCAGCGGAGGATGTCGGCGAGCGCCACGTGCTCCGCGCCATTGGTCTTGGCCCATCCGGACTCCTCGGCGATGCGCGAGGCGGCCTCGAGGAACCGCGCGGGACTCCGCCGCTTGATCGGCGCCTGCCGCAGGCGCTGGAGCGCCGCCACGAGATCGCATGGGCTGCGGACCATGCGACTCGGAGTCGCGAACGCGGCTCTCGCATGGCAAGGACGAACGCGGGCTCCGATCGCAAGCGACCGCTCCGGTGGGAGAGCCTCCGCGGGCACGACAGGGACATCGAGGTGCTCCCGTCCTCCGAGCGCGTGGCCACCCTCGGCCGTTGGCCCTGACCCGCGCTCCGATTCGGGGCAGGCCCCCGTCCGACGGGTATCATCGTGGCCACAACATGCAGGAACGACTCCACAAGGTCCTCGCGCACTGCGGCGTCGGGTCGCGGCGCGAATGCGAGCTGATCATCGAGCAGGGGCGCGTCTCCGTGAACGGCAGCGTCGTCACGAAGCTCGGCACGAAGGTCGACCCCTCGGTGGACGCCCTCGCCGTCGACGGCGAGAAGGTCAGGCCCGAGGAGACGGTCTACTTCCTCGTCAACAAGCCGAAGGGGTTTCTCTGCACCAGCCGCGCGCAGGACGACCGCCCGCGCGTCCTCGACCTCGTCAACGACGACCGTCGCCTCTACACCGTCGGCCGCCTCGACGAGGGGTCGGAGGGGCTCGTGCTGCTGACCAACGACGGCGACCTCGCCAACATCATCTGCCACCCGCGCTACCAGGTCGACAAGACCTACCGCCTCGTCGTGCGCGGCCGCGTCCACCCCGAGGCGCTCGACAAGATCGAGCGGGGCGTCTGGCTGCCCGGCGGCAAGTCGGCGCCGGCGCAGATCCGCCGCGTCGACCGCCGCGGCGAGAACACCGTCGTGCTCGCCACGATGTGGGAGGGACGCAACAGCGCGCTGCGCAGCATCTTCGCGAAGGTCGGCCTGCGCGTGATGCAACTCGTGCGCACGGCGATCGGCCCCCTCGCGATCGAGGACCTGCCCGTCGGCTCCTACCGCCGCGTCCACCCGCGCGAGCTCGCCTTCGCGCGCGAGCGCATGGACAAGGGGTGGCGCCCGCCCGCGGAAGGCCGCCGCGAGCCCCGCGCCGCGCGGCCCCGCTAGGTGCGCGTGGCCGGCCCGCCCCGCCTCGCCGTGCGCCGCACGCGGCTGCGCTCCGGCCTCGACCTGCTGACGCACGTGCGCCGCGCGGCCCCGGTGGTCGCGGTCACCCTCTGGTACCGCGTCGGCAGCCGCGACGAGAAGGCGGGGCAGACCGGCCTCGCGCACTTCCTCGAGCACATGATGTTCAAGGGGTCCGGGGACCATGGCAAGGGCGCGATCGACCGCCTGACGCAGCGCAGCGGCGGGAGCAACAACGCGTTCACCTGCGGCGACGCGACCGCCTACCACTCCGAACTGCCCGCCGCGCACCTCGACGTGGCGCTCAGGATCGAGGCCGACCGGATGCGCGGGCTGCTGCTCGACCCCGAGGAGTTCGAGGCGGAGCGGTCGGTCGTGCTCGAGGAGATCGCGCAGGCGGAGGACGAGCCCGAGGCGCGGCTGCAGGCGACGCTCGACCGGCTGCTCTTCGGCGACCACGGCTACGGCCACCCGGTGCTCGGGTCCCGCGAGGACGTCGGGCGCGCGACGGTCGCGCAGATGCGCGCCTTCTACGACCGCTGGTACCAGCCCGCGTCGGCGTCGCTGGTCCTCGCCGGCGACTTCGACGAGGAGGCGGCGATCGCCCGCGCCGACGCGCTCTTCGTGCCGGGTGCGGCGCCGGCCGCGCGCGACGCGTCGCCCCCCGGACCGCTCGGCGCCACGCGCCGCGCGACGCTGCGCGAGGAGGTGCTCGTGCCGCGGCTGGCCGTCGCCTTCCGCGCGCCCGACAGCCTCGACCCGCGCGCCGACGCCCTCGACCTGCTCGCGCGCATCCTCGCGACCGGCCGCTCGTCGCGCCTCTTCCGCCGCCTGGTCGAGCGCGAGCGCCTGCTCTCGCAGGTCAGCGCCGCCAACCACGCCCGGGCCGCGGGCGGCAGCTTCCAGATCGAGGCCGAGGCGCGCCCGGGCCGCGATCCCGCGCGCATCGAGGCGATCCTCCTCGAGGAGATCCGGCGGCTCGCCGACGACGGGGTCACGCCGCGCGAGGAGCGCCGCGCGAAGAACGGCGCGCTGAGCGAGACGCTCTTCCGCGAGGAGACCACCGCGTCGGTCGCCGAGGAGATCGGCGACGCCGTCACGGGTTCGTCCCTCGACGAGCTCCAGACCTACCCCGACCGGCTCGAGGCCGTGACGGGGGAGGAGATCCGCGCGGCCTGCGCCGCCTTCTGCGCCCGGGGCGACGCCGTCACCGTCTGGTCGGTGCCGAAGTGAAAATCGACGTCGAGCGGCGCGTGCTCGGGAACGGCCTCCGCGTGCTCGTCGCGCCGCGGCCCGGCTCCCCGGTCGCCGCGATGCACGCCGTCGTCGACGGCGGGCAGCGCCGCGAGCGCAAGGCGGGCGCGGCCTCCCTCGCCGGCGCCGCGCTGATCGCGGGCGCGGGCGACCGGACCGAGGAGCAGATCGTCGACGAGGTCGAGTTCGCGGGCGCGAGCCTCCTGACCCACGGCAGCGGCCTCTCGATGCGCCTGCGCGCGGCCGACCTCCCCCTGGGCGTCTCGATCGCCGCCGACCTGCTGCGCCGGCCCCGCTTCGAGGAGGGCGCCCTCGAGCGCGAGCGCGACCTCGCCGCGAGCGAGCTCGCCGCCGAGCGCGACCACCCCCCCGCCGTCGGCATGCGCGCGCTGGCCGCCGCGATCTACGGCCCCCACCCCTTCGCCCGCCACCCGCGCGGCGATCCGATGCAACTCTCCCGCGAGGATGTCGTCGGCTACCACGCGGAGTTCTTCCGCCCGCAGACGGCGGTCGTCGCCATCGCCGGCGCCGTCGATGTCGCGGACACCCTGCGCCTCGTCGAAGAGGCCTTCGCGGGCTGGCCCGCGGGCGGGGAGTTGGCCCTCCCCCTCCCCGCGGCCCCTCCCCCTCCGTCGCCGAGCGAGCGGCGCGTGCCGCACGAGGGCCGGCAGCTGCACCTCTTCCTCGGCCACCTGGGCGTCCCGCTGCGCCACCCCGACTTCGCCGCCCTGCGCGTCATGGAGACCATCCTCGGCAGCGGCGGCGGCCTCACCGACCGCCTCTCGACGCGCATCCGCGACGAGCTCGGGCTCGCCTACGCGGTCAGCGCCGACATCTGCGGCACCGCCGGCGCGGAGCCGGGGCAGTTCCGCGTCCATGTCGGCACGTCGCCGCGGCATGGGACGAGGGTGCGCGCGGAGATCGTGGCCGCGATGCGCGCGATGATGGAGGGGGCCCCGGGGGAGGAGGAGTTGTCGGACGCCAAGGCCTACCTCGCGTCGGAGTGGATCTTCGAGCTCGAGACCTCGGACCGCGCAGCCGCGATCCTCGCGACGATCGAGCGGCTCGGGCTCGGCCTCGACTACCCCGCGCGCCACCTCGCCGCGATCGCCTCGGTAGGCCCCCGGGAAGTGCGAGAGGCCGCACGCCGCCACCTCCATCCCGACCGCCTCGCGGTGGTGGCGGTCGGGCCCGACCGCTGATAAGCTCTACGCTCCACGCGCCCATAGCTCAACGGATAGAGCGACGGCCTCCGGAGCCGTAGATCTGGGTTCGATTCCTAGTGGGCGTAAGAAAGGGCCCCCCCAGGCGGGGGGCCCTTTCTTGCTGGGGGGCTGGGAGCTTCGGGGAGCAAAGGCGGTCAGCCATGCTTCGGGGCCGGCCGGTCCCGGGCAATCTCCTAGCGCGGCTCCTTCCACTTCACCTTGTACTTGCGCAGCGTGTCGCGGGCGGCGTCGGCCTCCGGCGTGTCGGGGTACTCGGCGATGAGCTTCCTGTAGGCGTCGAAGGCGTTGCCCTTGCGGAACTTCTTCAGGTGCTCGTCGGCCTCGGCCTTCAGCGCGGCGACCTTGGCGCGGCGCTCCGCGGCGGCCTTCTCCTTCGCGCGCAACTCCTCGAGGCGAGTCGCGTGCTGCTGCACCTCCTTCTCGTAGGCGGCGAGGAAGGCGGCGTCGGTCGAGGCGACCTTGTACATGTCGTGGGCCGCCTTGCCGATCTCGGTCCCGGCGAACCACTTGCGGATGAAGAAGAGGTGCGGCGCCGTCGCGGCGTACTCCTTCCGGTTGTAGGCCGCGACCGCCTGGTTGTAGGTGGCCGCGGCGAAGTAGGAGACGAAGTGCTCGCCGACCGGGGCCCCGCCCTTGTTGTAGAGGACCTTCCCGGTCGGATCGATCAGCACGATCGTCGGGAAACCCTCCACGCGGAACTGGTCCGCGAGCGGGTGCCCCCGCTCCCCCCCGGCATCGATCTTCATGCAGACCATGCCCGAGAGCCACTCCTGCACATCCTTGCGTGGAAGCGCATCCGCCTCCATCTCCTTGCAGGGCCCTCACCAGTCGGCGTAGAAGTCGAGGAAGATCAGCTTGTCTTCCGCGAGCGCGATCTCCTTCGCCTTCTCGAACTGGTCGACCCAGCGGACCTCGGCGCGGGCCAGCGACACAAACGCGAGCAGGAGCAGCAAACGCATGGCGCCTCCCGCCGCCATTCTACGTCCGAACCCTCGGCCGGGAAGCGCGTTCCAAGGGGCATGGCGGTCCTCCTGCTGCTGCTCCTGCTCGAGCCCGCGACGGAGGCGCAATTCCGGTTCGCGACCTCCGACGCGACGGGCTTCGACAGGAAACGGCGGGCGGAGCCCGGCGACTGGCTCCACCGCTTCCCCGAAGCCGGCCAGAGTTTCGAGCGCTACGTGCGCAGCGGGCCCGTTCGGGGGGGTGCGGGGGGGCGAAGCGAAGCGAAGTCCCCCCCGAGCGACTCAGCGGGGGCGGGGGCCGGGATCGCCTTCCTGCCGGTGGGACCGTTCGCGGAGACCGAGCGCGCGCTGCTCCAGACGACGGTCGCCTTCGCCCGCCTCTGGTTCGATCTCGAAGCGACCGTGCTCGCCGACGCGCCGCTGCCGAAGGAGGGGTGGCGGCGCGAGGGGCCGCTCGGGCCGCAGTACCGCACGCCCTACTTCCTCGACCACCTGCTGCCCGACCGGCGGCCGAAGGATGCGGTCTGCGTCTTCGGCGTCACGATGGCCGACCTCTACCCCGACGACGATTGGAACTTCGTCTTCGGGCAGGCGTCGCTGAAGGGCGCCGTCGGCATCTGGTCGTTCCGCCGGTTCGGGACGCCCGACCCTGCGCTGCTGCTGCGCCGCGCCTGCCGCCTCGTCGTCCACGAGGTGGGCCACGCGTTCGGCCTCGAGCACTGCATCGCGTTCGAGTGCGTGATGAACGGCTCGAATTCGCTGCCCGAGGCCGACTCGCAGCCGCTGCGCCTCTGCCCCCGCTGCCTGAAGAAGCTCCAGTGGAACCGGGGGTTCGACGTGCTCGCCCGCTACGGGGCGTTGCGGAGCTTCTACGAGACGCACGGCCTCGCGCCGGAGGCCAAGTGGGTCGAGCAGCGCGTCGCGAGAATCCGCGCCGTCCGGTAGGATCGACCGGGAGCCTGGCTCATTAGTTCCGCTCCGGCGCCCGCGCGCCAGGGTGTAAAGCGGATCTTACAGAGCGATACTAATGAGCCAGGCTCGGCGAAAGAAATGCGGTACGACCCCAACCTCGACGCGTATGTCGTGCTCGGCGTCCCGGTCGCGGCGACGCGGCAGGAGATCGACCGGGCCTTCCGGCGGGCGGCGCGCATGTGGCATCCGGACAAGTCGCCGGCCCCCGACGCCGCGCAGCGCTTCAACGAGGCGAAGCAGGCGGCGACGCTCCTGCGCGACCCCGCGCGGCGCCGCGAGTACGACCGGCAGCGCGAACTCTTCCTCGGCCCCGCGGCACGCGCGCAGCGCGAGCACCAGCAGGCGAGGCGCGCGCCCCAGGGCGGCCCCTTCGCACCGATCCGGCCGCCGCCCGCGTGGATGGAGCGGCGCGTGCGCGTGCACTTCGACGCGGTGGTCATCCAGCTCGAGCGCCCCCGCACCCCCTCCCGTTCCCACGGACTGCTGAATTCGGCCGCGTTCGCGGCGCTCGGCGCAGCCGTCGCGCTGGGCGAGCTGATCTGGTTCGCGCTCTCGATCGTGCTCTGGGGCACGGCACGCGTGCTCGCGCAGCCGCCGCACGACGGCATCGTCTCGTGGGCGCGCGTCGTGCCCGGCCGCCGCGTCGCCGAATGCAACACGCTCGACGCGCGCATGGCGCGTTTCCGCCGGCAGGAGGTGCCGTGGACGCAGCTGATGATCGCGGTCGCGACCGACGGCTCGGCCTACCGCATCCTCATCCGCGGCTTCCCCGAGGGGTCGGTGCCGGTGCTGCTGCGCACCTACGACCGCGACGAGGCGAAGCGCTGCGCCCGCGAGGCGGGCGAGTGGCTCGACCTCCCGCTGGAGAAGGCGGCGTAGCGCTACCGCAGCCCCAGCCGCCGCGCGTGGTAGGCCCAGTTCGACGGGTCGAATCCGAGCAGGCGCGCGGCCTCGGCCTTGACGCCGTTCGCGCGGCGCAGCGCTTCGCGGAAGAGTTCCCTCTCGAAGTCGGCGGTCCGCCGCCTGAGGTCGAGATCGTGGAGGGGCCCGGGGACCGGGAGCGTGAGGTCGGCGGCCTCGATCACGTTCGTCGACGCCGCGACGCGGGCCCGCGCGATGACGTTGCGGAGCTCGCGCACGTTGCCGGGCCACGCGTGGCGCGCGAGCGCCTGCTGCGCCTGCGGGCTGATCCCGAGCGGCGCCGCGAAGCGGGCGGCCAGCGCCGCGAGATCCTCCGGGCGCTCGCGCAGCGGCGGCATCCGGACCGGGAGGCCGGCGAGCCGGTAGTAGAGGTCCTCGCGGAAGCTCTTCCGGGCGATGCGCTCGTCGAGGTGTTCGTTGGTGGCCGCGACGATGCGCACGTCCACGCGCCGGCTCCTGAGGCCGCCGACGGGGCGGATCTCGCGCGTCTCGATCGCGCGCAGGAGCTTCGCCTGCCCGGCCAGCGGGAGGGCGCCGATCTCGTCGAGGAAGAGCGTGCCCCCGTCCGCCTCCTCGAAGTAGCCGCGCCGCGCGGCGTGCGCGCCGGTGAAGGCGCCCGCGACATGGCCGAAGAACTCCGCCTCGAAGAGAGCCTCGGGGACGGCGGCGCAGTTGACCCTGACGAGCGGGCCCGCGCGCCGCGGGCTCTTGTCGTGGAGGAAGGTCGCGGCCAGCTCCTTGCCGGAGCCGCTCTCGCCGGTCAGCAGCACCGTGGCCGGCTGCGCGGCGATCTGCGAGAGCAGTCCCAGCACCTGCCTCGACGCGGGGGATCGCGCGACGAACTCGGCCTCGCCGCGCAGGCGATCGCGGTCGCGCTCGATCGCGCCGCGCTCGCACGCCTTGCGCACCCGCTCGACGATGACGTCGGGCTCGACCGGCTTCGTCAGGAAGTCGAGGGCGCCCGCGCGCATCGCCTCGACGGCGTGGGCGATCGTGCCGTGGCCGGTGAGCACGACCACCGGCAGCGCCGGGTCGCGCTCCCTGAGCCGCACGAGCAGGTCGGTGCCGGAGAGGCCGGGCAGCCGCAGGTCCGTCACGACGGCGTCGCAGGGCGGGGCGAGCAGCGCCTCCTCGGCCGTCGCGCGCGCCTCGACCTCGAACCCCTCCGCCTCGAAGAGCGCGACGAGGCTCTCGAGCACGTAGCGCTCGTCCTCGACGATCAGGAGCCGCGTCATGACGAAGGGACCTCCACGGTGAACAGGGCGCCGCCGCCCTCGGCGTTCGCCGCCGCGAGCGAGCCGCCCGCGGCCCTCAGGATGCCGTACGAGACCGAGAGGCCGAGCCCGGTCCCGCCGCTCCTCGAGAAGAACGGGTCGAAGAGGCGCGGCAGGTCCTCCGGCGCGATCCCCGGCCCGGTATCCCGGAACCGCACCCGGACCATCGCCCCTTCGCGCGACAGGTCGATCTCGATGCGCGGATCCTTCGTCCCCCGCATCGCCGCCGCCGCGTTCAGCAGGACGTTCAGGAACACCTGCTCCAGCATCCGCGGCGCGATCATCACCTCGACGCCACCCTCGAGGCCCCGGACGGTTTGCGCGCAGCGGAAACCCCACGCCGCGAGGTCCAGCGCCCGCCGGAGGGCCGCGCGCACGTCGCACCGCTCGCCGCCCGTGTCGGGCCGCGCGAAGGTCAGCAGTTCCCTGGCGATCGCGCGGATCCTCTCGAGACCCTCCTGCACCTTGGCGGTGTTCCCCAGCCGGAGCCAGTTCGAGATGCCCTCGAGCGGGTTGTTGATCTCGTGCGCGATGCCGGCGGCGAGCACGCCGAGGGCGCGCAGGCGGTCCTCCTGCGCGATCTGCCGCTCGAGCCGCGCCCGCTCCTGCGCGCGGATCTGCCGCTCGGAGAAGAGAAGCGCGCTCGCGGCAAGCAGCACGATCCCGACGCCGAGGGCGGCGAAGAGCGCGGCCCCCTGCCATCCGACGGGAACGACGACATCCCAGCGGCCGGCCTCCCCGGCGCGCACGAGTTCGGCCCCCGCGTCGCGGAGCGGCGCGAGGAAGGGGGCCGCGTAGGCGGTGAGGACGAGCGTCGCGCCGTCGGCGCGGCGCGTCGCGAACCGGATCACCTGGCGCAGCGCCGGCTCGACGTCGGTGCGGGACTCGTCGACGAGAAAGCCGGACTCCGCGATGCCCTCGGGGGGCGGTTCGAGCTCGGGCGGCCCCTCGAGGCGCGCGTCGGGGAGGCTCGCGACGAGGTAGCCGTAGCGCTCGACGTGCAGCGTGCAGCGGCCCGAGGCGTCGTGGATGCGCACGCGCGCGAGGCCGCGGAAGTGCGTCAGGTAGCCCGCGATGCTCGCCGGCTGGACGTTCGCGAGGAAGCGGGTGTGCTCGCGGAAGGACTCGAGTTCGAGCGCGATCGCCTGGCGCAGCGCCCCGGCGCGCAGCGCGGCGACCTCCCGCAGCGCGCGGCCCCCCGCCGCGGCGACCAGGCCGAGGAGCAGCAGCCCCGCCGCCCCGATCGCGACGGCGCGCCTCCCCCTCAAGGCTTGCGGTCGATGCGGTGGGAGCCCGGGTCGAGGGGGCCGCACTCCTGAAGGGTCCCGTCCGGCCACCGGACCTCGACCTTCTCCGCCCTGCCTTGCTCCCCGAGGCCGAAGGTCAGCACGAGTTCCCCCTGGCTCAGGTAGGAGCCGCCGGTGCGCACGACGCGCCGCTGCACGCCGGTGTCGGCCGTGACGCGGACGATCGCGCCGAGCGCCTCGGGGTTCTTCGTGCCCGGCTGGCGCAGCAGCAGCCGCAGCGAGCGGTTCTTCGCCGCGCCGTCGTTGCGCAGCACCATCGGCCGGCCGCCGTTGTTCGTGAAGACGAGGTCGAGGTCGCCGTCGCCGTCGAGGTCGCCGGCCGCGAGCCCGCGCGCGACGAGCCGGCGGCTGAAGCCGGGCCCCGCGTCCACCGACACGTCGGCGAACCGGCCGCCGCCGAGATTGCGGCAGAACTGCGGCGTCTGCTCGTAGGTGAGTTCGCGCTTGAGCTTGCCGATCGTCGGCTCGATGTGCCCGTTCGCGAGCACGAGGTCGCTCCAGCCGTCGAGGTCGAGGTCGCACAGCACGAGGCCGAAGGTCAGCGGCAGCAGCGTCGCCGCGCCGACGCGCGCCGAGTTCGCGTCGTCCTGGAAGAGCACCGACCCCTTGCCTCCGCGGCTCACCGAGAAGAGCGACACGGGCTCCTCCGAGAAGTTGCCGATCGCCACGGAGACGGTGCCGCTGTTCCGGTAGTCGCCGCTGTCGATGCCCATGGCCGCGCGCGCCTGCCCCTTGTCGTCGTAGGCGACCGCGGCGGAGACGGCCACCTCCTCGTACTTGGCGTCCCCCTTGCCGAGGAAGAGGAAGTTCTGCACCGTGTCGTTCGCGACGAAGATGTCCGTGATCCCGTCCCCGTTGAAGTCGTCGAGGCAGAGCGCGAGCGACTTGCCCGGCACCTTCGTCGCGTCGAGGCCGCTGCCCCCGGTCGCGTCGCGGAAGCGGCCGTCGCCCTCCTGCACGTAGAGGCGCGGGCGGTCGCCCTCGTAGAGCTGGGGCCGCGTGTAGGCCTTCTCGCCGGCGACGATGCTCGCGGGCACGTCCGTCTCGATCGTCCAGCGCACGTAGGGCACGACGATCAGGTCGAGGTCGCCGTCGCCGTCGGCGTCATACCACGCGGCGCCGGTGGACCACGCGGGGTGCTCGACGCCCGCCGCGTCCTTCCAGACCCCTCCCCCCGGGCCCCCCGCCACGCGCACGAAACGACCGCCCTCGTTGCGCAAGAGCAGGTTCTCGCCGAGGCAGGTCACGTAGAGGTCGACGTCGCCGTCCGCATCGTAGTCCGCCGCGGTCGCCCCCATGCCGTAGCAGGCGATCGCGAGCCCCGTTTCCACCGTGGCATCGCGGAACCTCCATGCGCCCTCGTTGCGGTAGAGCCTCAACGTGGGCTGCTCCTCCCCCTCCCAGCGTCGCGACTGCACGAAGAACAAGTCGCTCCTGCCGTCGCCGTCGTAGTCGAGCAGCACGACCCCCGACCCCATCGTCTCCGGCAGGTACTTCTTCCCGAACGCCCCGTTGACATGCTCGAAGTCGATCCCCGCCGGCTCCGTCACATCCACAAACACCGCCCCCGCCTCCGCCGCCCCGTCGACGTCAGGCACTGCGTACTCCGGCCGGTAGTCGCTCCTCTTTACGTTTTTTTGCTCGCCGCCGCAGGCGGCGAGCAAAAAAACGCTAGCGATGAACGTGGCGCTTCTGAGCGTCTTCATTGATCTCCGGGTGGCGCAGCAGGAAGCCGCGCGCGATCTCCTGCGCCTCATCATCCCTCCGATACTTCTCGAACGCCCGCTCCGCACTCAACGCCAAATCGGCTTTGCCGATTTGGCGATAGATGTCGAGCCGGCGCTTGTGCGATTCGAGGTCCTCGGGGTCGATCGCCAGCACCTGCAAGTAGACCTTCAGCGACTCCTCGTACTTGTGCTGCTTGTAGAGCACGCCGCCGAGGCGCCTCAGCGCGTCGCGGTCCTCGGGGAAGACCTCGAGGCAGGCGCGATAGGCCTGCTCCGCCTTCTCGAACTCGTCGAGGCGTTCGAAGTACCTTCCCCAGAAGTAGGGTCGTTGGGGGTCGCGGGGGCTCACCTCGTCGACCTTGCGCAGCAGTTCCGCCGCGCGCTCGGGCTGCCCGCTCTGGATCCAGCGGCGCGCCTGGTTGCGCCAGCCGTCGGGCAGGTCGGGCCGCAGGCGCGCGACCTCGGCCCAGCTCTCCTCCGCGACCTCGAAGGCGTCCTGCAGGAAGCTCGCGATGCCGTGGTCGTTGAAGCGCATCCAGTCCTCGGGGAGCGCGCCCCCCCCGTGCCCCCCCCGTTCGGACGCGACGGCCAGCGTGAGCGAATCCTCGGCGATCGTCGTCACCGGCAGGTCCGGCACCTTCACGCCGGCGAGATGGGGCAGTTCCGGCACCTTGACGCCGCGGCGCGCGAAGACGAACTCGGTGTAGGAGCGGTTGAACTTGCGCCACTGCAGCTTCGCCTCGATCCTGAGCTTCCTGCCGAGCGCGTTGTCCGGCACGCGCAGCGCGTAGCGCGCGACGTCCGCGGTGCCGGGGCCGATCACGCGCGAGAACGCCGGGATGTGGAAGTTCTGCGGGTCGCGCTCGTTGGCCTCGGTGCCGTCGTGGCGCACCATGACGACGCGGTAGAAGTGCGCGTGCCGGTCGACATGGCGCGCGTCGTCGATCGCGCCGCTGCGCATGAGCTCCTCGCCGCTGTCGGCGTCGGTGACGCGGAAGTCGATCCAGGACTCGTTGCTGTCGTTGGTGCCGCCGGGGAAGGTGTGGCCGACGCCCTTGTTGCGCACGACGACCTCGAAGACGACCTCCTCGCCGGGGACGAGGTTGGGCATCGAGCGGTCGATCGCGCGGATCAGGTCGGTCTCCTGCGGGCCGACCTGCATCGCGAAGAGGTCCACCGTGAGCTTCTCGTCGCGGAGGAACGTCTCGATGCGGTCGATGGTGTCGAAGTCGCCGCGCACGTAGGGCAGCGCCGTGTTGACGGCGAGGAAGCGGTGCGAGCGGATCTTGCCGTTCTTCGCGGCGACGTCGCCGAGCGGCGCCTCCTCCGGCGGCATGTGGCAGTCCTGGCAGACCTTGACGACCTTCGGCAGGTAGAAGGTGCGGGCCGCGTTCTGCGAGACGCCGCTGTCGTGCCAGTTGTCGTACTCGTTCTGCCCGCGGAAGAAGCGGTAGCTGTTCACCGGCACGTCGAGGCTGACCTTGTGGCAGGTGCCGCAGAACTCCGACGTGCGGAAGAAGGGCTTCAGCATCATCCGCTTGTGCGGGCCCGGCTTCGCCTTGATCAACTGGTCGGCGAGAACGCGCCCGGGGCCGTCGCTCGCGCCGTCGAAGAGGTAGGGCGAGGGCGTCTCGTCGGCGACGTTGTAGTTGCCGTTGCCCTCGAGGCCGTGCAGCCGGTCGATCGCATGGCAGGCGAGGCAGGTCAGCCCCGCCTGGCTCTCGGGCACGAGCGGGTCGATCTCCTTCGTCATGTTGCCCGCGAGCATGATCGCCGGGTCGTGGCAGCCCGCGCACCACTGCGAGCGCTCCTTGCCGGCAGTCTCGCGGAACTTCTCGACCGAGGTGCGGTAGAAGGGGTTGTTGAACGAGGAGAAGCGGTGGGCCGAGGTCTCCCACTGCGCGACGGCGTCGGGGTGGCAGCGGCGGCAGGTCTCGGCGCCGATCGTCGTCGACGACGCGAAGCCGAGCGTCTCGACCTCGTGCCGGATGCGCTCGAAGTTGCCGCGCTCGTCGCGCGTGAGGATCCGCGCCTCGAAGAAGCCGCCGCTGGTGGTCGTCGCGCTCGACGGGAAGAAGCGGGAGGCGCTTGCCGGGTAGTTCTTCGCCTCGAACGGGAAGAAGGGATCCTCGGGGGGCGCGGGGGCGGGCGGCGCGGGCGGCGTCGCCGGCAGCGTGGCGGCATGGACGATCAGCATCGCCACGAGCAGGCCGAGAGTGGTCGCGAGTCCGCGCAGCGCCGCGCGGCGCTCCGGCGCGAAGTGGCTGACGTAGCGGTGGACGGCGTAGGCGCAAGGCGCGAGCACCGCGAGCGCCCGGTGCGACCAGAAGACCCACATGTGCTCGCGCGAGTTGCTCTCGTAGAGCACAAAGAGCCCCGTCGCGAAGAGCAGGTAGGCCATGGCCGCGATGCCGACGCCGCTCGAGACCGCCGCCGGGCGCATGAGTCTCCTGACCCGCCCGAGGTGCCAGACGAGGAAGACCGTCGCGAGGACGAGCAGCAGCGCCCCCCCGGCAAGGTGGGAGATCAGCATCACCTGGTAGAAGGCGGTCAGGTGCGCGCCCCGGTCGGCGAAGAACAGGTAGGCCGAGTTCGCGAGGACGAAGATCGCGAGCCCCAAGACCCAGCGGAAATAGCGCCGCTGCGGGGCGGTCAGGATCGTGGGCATTCGCAACCAGCGTAGCAACGGGGGTGCCCGCCCGTGCACGGTGCATAAAGCATTACCAATTAACACTTTATGAATCAGGCGTTCGAGTGTCGACCCGCACGCTCGTAGGATCTACGGGGCGGCTGCACGAAATCGCACGGCTACCTGCCGATCGCTACGACGCCTCCGCGCGGGCGGGGAGCGCGACCGCGACGTCGCTTGGGCCGAGCAGGCCGTGGCGCGTCTCGACGGAGACGATGCGCGAGTCCCCGACGGGCAGTTCGACGGCCTCGCCGCTGCCGACGACACGCAGCAGCAGGCGGCCCGCGGCGGTGCGCGAGTCGGCGACGATCGCCTTCCTCCCGTCGTCGAGGCCGACGAGCGCCCCCGGGGGCGGGTAGGCGGAGAGCGTGCGCACGACCGCGGTGATGGCCGCCTCGCGGCTGCCCATGCCCGGCGTCGTGCGGATCGTGCGCATCGCCGCCTCGAACGGGAGCGGGTCCTTGTAGGCGCGCCAGGCCGTGAGGGCCTCGAACATGTCGGCGACCTGGACGACCTCGGTCACCGGGCCCGGCTTGAGCCGCAGGCGCGCCGTCGGGTAGCCGTGGCCGCCGTCGCGCATGTGGTGGCAGTAGGCGACCTCGCAGGAGACCGGGTGGATGCCCTCGCTCGCGGCGAGGATCTCCGCACCCTGCTCGGTGTGGCGCTCGATGATGGCGCGCTCGTCGGGGGTGAGCGTCGCGGGCTTGTTGATGACCCAGTCGGGCACGCGGCTCTTGCCGATGTCGTGCAGCAGCGCCGCCTGCCCCATCGCCAGCAGGTCCTCGCGGTCGTGGGCGATGTGCTGCAGCACCGAGAGCGAGATCAGGAAGACGTTGACCGAGTGCTGCCACGTGTAGGTATCGCTCCGCACGAGGTGGATCGGCCCGAGCATGTTCGCGCCGTTGGCGACGATCGCGTCCGCGACCCTGGCGACGACCAGGCCCGCCTCGGCGACGTCGATGGCCCCCTGCGCGGCCTGGCTCATCGTGCGCGAGAGCCCGCACGCGGTCTCGTGGTAGAGCATCAGCGGCAGCGCCTGCTCGGGGCACCGGTCCGCGAACTCGGCGAAGGGGCGCGCCGGGGCGGGCCCCGCCGCGCGGCGCAGGATGCGCACGGCGCCGCCCGCGGGCGCGGGGCCGGTGCCATCCGCCGCGAGCCACTCGATCAGCGCGTAGAGGTCGAAGTCGCGCGCGGCGCGCGACATCTCGAGCCCGTCGTTGTCGCGGCCGAGGCGCTCCCCCAGCGCGTCGATCGCGGCGTTGCCCCGCAGCGGGATGCCCTCCCACGCGAGATGGTCGCCCTGGCGCAGCAGCCTCAGGTCGCCCGCCTCCAGCAGCGCGGCGAGCAGCGACTCCCGGGCCTGCGCGGTGCGCGGGTGGTCGGCCCCGTAGACGCGCCTCGCGGCGATCGCCGCGGAGAGTTGGCGTGCGAGGTCGCGCGCCTGCACATAGCTCATCGGCGACGCGACGCTCACCGGCGCTCCTCCCCGGGCGAGATCCTCGCGGCCAGCGTGGCGGCGTCGGGCCGCCCCTGGCAGGCCGCCACGAGCAGCTTGCGGTCGCGCGGCAGGCAGGCGAGCTCCTCGCCGAGGCGCACGATGTCGTCGGCCGGCGCCGAGGGGAGCGCCACGAGCAGGAGCTGACGCCGCAGCGCCGCGTCGTCCCCGCACCGCTGGAGCGTGGCGGCGAGGAGCGCGCCGGCCCGCCCGGAGTGCTGCACCGTCCGCTCGATCGCACGGCGGCGGAGGTTGCGATCCGCTTCCGAGGGGGCGCGGAGATAGAGGTCGCAGAGGATCGCGAACGCGGTCGCCTCGGCGTCGTGCGACGCCTTCGCGCCGCGCAGGGCGTCCATCGCGATCGTCTCCCATGCACCCACCGCCTTCATGCCCTGGGTCGGCGCGCCGCCCTCGGGAAGGTCCGGCGCCCGGTCGCGCGCGGTCGCCGCATGCTGCGCTTCGGGGGGGGCGCCGGGGGGGGCCGCGGGGGCGGCCTCCGTCGCCGCGTCGCGCCGCCAGCCGATCTGCAGCGCCGCGAAGTTCGCGTTCCCGTGGGCCCGGCAGGTCGCGACCGCCTCGGGCGACGCGCCGAGCAGCGCGCTCAGCTCGCGCAGCTCCGTTCCCTCCGAGCGGCAGGGCAGGCGCACGGAGGCGATGCCGCGGGCGGCGAAGGCGTCGGCGAGCTTGAGCCGGATGTGCGCCGGCTGCACGTCGCGGTGGCCGTCCACGACGAGGTCGCCCTCGACGCACTCGAGGAGCAGGTCCCGCCCGAATCGCCCGAGCTGTTCGAGCATCTCCTGCAGGATCTTCGCGACACGCGGATGGTGCTCGGGATAGGTGCGCAACGCCCGGGGCAGCGAGAGTACGCCCCAGAGCACCTCGTAGGAGGGCCGGCTCATCGCGGCTCTCCCTCCCCGCCGGCGCGGCGCACGAGATCGTCGACCGAGAGTCCGGGGTTGAGCCGGTGGTCGCGCACCGGGCGGGGGTCGAAGGCGAGACTGCCCTCGCCCCACGCGACACACTCCTCGTACACGGTGACGAGATGCGCGATCAGGGCCTCGCGGACCTGCTCTTCGCCCACGAGGCCGAGATCGGAGAGGATCTGCCCGATCGGCTCGCGCACCCGCTTGCGCCGCTGCACGGAGAGCGCCCGGTCGAGCAACTCCCTCGGCAGTCCCTGGTCCACGAGGCGCTGTCCGAGCCCCGCGCCGAAGGGCGAGTGCGCCCCGACCAGTTCGCCGGCGCAGAAGAAGAAGCTCGCCTCGCGACCGGCGGCGCGCACGAAGAACGCGCCCTCCGCGCGTGCGCTCGCGAGCATGCGCAACGCCGCCGCCACGGAGATCCCGACTTCACAAAGGCTCTGTTCCTGCACCGTGATGATCCATGCTGCGCGCTGCCCCAGGGCACCCCGCGCTTCTGTTTCGTCCCGGGCGGCTTCCGCCCCCGGCCCTGGCCCGGAATCTCCGCAACTCCGCGGGCCGCCCGTCGAAGCCGGTCTCCGCGGCCGCTTCGACCCGCCGCAGCCGCCAAGAGACTACGACAGGGATCCCGGGAGGCACGCCGCCGCCGACATGCACCCGCGCCACCGTCCCGAATCGGGACGACGGGTGCCGTTCCCCGGTCAGAGGTCGCCGAGCCGGCGTATCGTCGCGATCTCGGCCCGCGGCACGAGCAGGGTCCTGTGCCTCGGGAAGACGCCGAACTTCGCGGCGCGGTCGAGGTACTCCGCTCGCGAGCGGCCGCCCTCGCCGTCCACATGGCGGTCGGCATCCAGCAGCAGGATGCCGTCGGCACGCTCCTCGTCGCAGCGGCCGACGTAGACGGCCGCGCCACGGGTCTCCACGACGACGGTGATGCCGTGCAGCGGCCCCTTGTCGTTGTGGAAGGTACCCATCGGCTGGCCCGGCCCCCGCACCCCCCCTAGGCGCAGTACTGGTCGAACGCGGTGACGAAGTTGTAGGCGACCGAGGCCGCGTCGCGCCCCTCGATCTGGTGGCGGGGCACGAAATGGACGACCTCGCCGTCCTTGAAGAGCACCGCGGAGGGGCTGCTCGGCGGGATGTCGGGCAGGTAGGAGCGGACCTTCTGGACCGCCTCGACATCCTGGCCCGCGAAGACCGTCGCGAAGCGCTCCGGGCGGTGCTCGTTCTGGAAGGCCATCCGGAGTCCGGGGCGGGCGCTCCCCGCGGCGCAGCCGCAGACGCTGTTGATGAAGACGAGGGTGGTCCCCCTCTTCTGGGAGAGGAATTTCTCGACGTCGGCGGCGGTCGTGAGCTCTTTCGCGCCCATCTCGACCATCTCGTGGCGCATGGGGGCGACCATGACGGGATCGTACGGCATGGGCGCATTCTACCCCCCCGGGCCGGGAAGTGAGGCGGAATGGGGCATCCGGCGCGGGGTGCCGCTTGCCTCTCCGCTCCCCTGTGCTTTGGTTTCCTAGGCATCTGGGTTCTGGACTAAACCATGGGACGTGCGGAGCACGCGCGGGCCGTGGTCCCGCCCTCTCCGGGGCAGGCCACGGTCGGACCGCGAGGCGGGTCGGGAGACCCGCAGGTCGCGCGGATACTCCGTGCCCTGCTCGCGCTTCCCCGGGCGATCCGCATCTACCCGGCCGGCCACCAGCGGGTCGAGGCGCAGATCCTCGAATTGCAGCGCCTCGTGCGCAGCCTCCTCGCAGCCCGCGATGCCCGTCTCGTGCTCGAACTGCAGGGCATCCGCCTCGTGGTGAACGGGACACCCTTCTCCGGCCAGGCCGAGATTGCGGCGTCGCTCGCGTTCAAGCTGAGGCGGAGGCGCATCCGGCGGCTGGACCTGCTGGCCGAAATCAGCGTCGCCGAGCTCTACGCGCTCGCCCGCCTGCTCGCGACCGACCACAAGGAGCTGCTCCGGGAGGGGGGCCCCTCCGCGATCCTGAACCAGATGGCCCACCCCAACCTGCTGATCACGCTGATCTCGACGGGTGGCGGGGACGCCGATGGCACCGGGGAGGAGGACCTCGCGCTGCCGGCCCACGTGGCCGTCGCGCTGGAGAACATCCTCGCCGAGCCGCAGACGCTGGAGCGCCTCGCCCGCCTGCGCATGCAGCTCGGGGGCGATCCGGACGTGGAGGGCACGGGTGGCGGCCCTCAGATGCTCGACCAGCTCGTGTGGGACTTCTTCTCCCGGCCCGAGTGGGCGCGCCTCGACCAGCGGGAGGTGGAGCGCGCGTTCACCGCGTTCCTCGAGCTGGTCGAGCATGCCGCGACGGGGACGGGCGACGGCGAGATCCCGCTCGAGGCGCGCGCGCAGAGCCTGAAGTCGTTCTTCCGCGGGCTTGCGCCCGACGACCTGCTCGGCAACGCGGGCGGGACCGGCGGCCAGGGCACCGCGGGGGGGGGCGGGGGGGCCGGCCACGGCCCCGGCGGCGACGCGCCGACCCCGGGCGGGGCCTTCTCGGCGACCGACCTCGACTCGTTTTTCTGCGATGCGCGCGCGGGGATCCCGAGCGCCACCGAGGCGGTGCGCAACAGCATCGAGTGCCACGACGCGACCGAGAACGCGCTGATGATCCTCTGCCAGCTCCTCGTCTCCTCGCGGGACATGGCGCAGTACCGGGAGCGGCGGAGCGTCTTCGTGCAGGCCTTCGTGGACCGGCGCTACCGGAGCGCGTCGGTGGCGCGGCTGCTGCGCTTCCTCGCCGTGGAGCTTCCGTCGCTCGCCTTCGAGAGCCGGGACAGCCTCATCCACGAGGTGTTCGAGAACACCGCCGACGAGGAGGCGCTCGTGCTCTTCCTCGTGTCGATGACCGACCGGCCCGATGTCGCGCGCCCGATCCTCGACCTCTTCGTGGCGCGGTCCGACCCCTTCCCGCTGCTGGTCCGCCTGCTCGGCGCTCCGCTGCTCGATCCCTTCCGCCACGTGCTGACGGAGAAGCTGCTCGACGCGGCCCGGGCGAAGCCCGCCGCGCTCCGGCTCTGGGCGCGGGAGAACCGGCGCGCCTTCTTCCGCCTCGAGGTCTTCGAGCCGCTCTTCCACCGCAGCCCGGAGTCGATCGGCGCCATCTGCAAGGAGATCCTCGCGGAGGGCCCGGCGCAGGACCGGAACCACCTCATCGAGAGGCTGCGCCACGACGGCACGGAGACCGCGCTGCGCATCCTGCTGATGGGCATGTCCTACGGCGACGGCGGCCACGACCTCGACCTGCTGCGTGCGCTGTCCGCCTTCCCGCACCCGCTCGCGATCGCGGCGCTGCGCGAGGCGGTCCACCGCTGCAACATCGGCAGCGCCCGCACGACCGTCGCCGCCGCCGCGATGGAGGCGCTCAGCGCGCTCGGCACCGAGGAGTCGCGCGCCTTCCTCCGGGAGATCATCCGCAACCGCAAGCTGCTGCTGCGCATCTTCCGCAAGCCTCTGCGCCTGCTCGCCGCCCGCGTGCTCGCTCGCCGGAGGGACGCATGACGAAGATCGTCGGCGAACCCGGCCTCGATCTCGACCGCGTGGAGCGGATCGCGGCGGCGCTCGCGGGGGCGCTCTCCGCGCGCCGGATCTACGAGAGCGCGCACACGCGCGTGAAGGCGAGCAACGCGGCCTTCCTCTCGGCGCTGCGCTCCTACCTGGACCATGTCGGTCGGCCGGGGCTCCGGCTCGTCGTCTCGGCGGGCCTGCTCGCGCACGAGGGGGTCCCCCTCGGGAGCGGCCAGGGGGCCATCACGCAGATCGGCAAGCTGCTCGAGGAGCGGGAGTGCGGCGGCATCGTCTTCTCGCGCGCGCTCGCCGACGCGCCCCTCACCGCGCTGCTCGACTGGCTGAACGAGCGCACGCCCCGCGCGCTCGTGCGCCCGATCGACGGCATCGAGATCCTGCCGCCCGGCGCCGACGAGGGGGACGGGGAGGAGGAGGCGGCCCGCAAGCACCGGATCCTGCCGGAGTTCCAGCTCCCCGACCGGATCCAGCACACCGCCGCGCGCGTGCTCGACCACGTGCTCGACGACGTGCGCGCGGGGCGGCGCCTCGACCTCGGCGAGATCGTCGAGCTGACGCGCTGGACCGCGGAGGCGAGCTTCTCGCTGGGGTCGCAGCTGCTCGCGCCGACGCAGACGCAGAGCCACGACAGCTACACCTTCCTGCACTCGGTCAACGTCTTCCTGATCGCGACGACGCTGCTGCAGCCCTTCGCCCGCGACCGGAAGGAGCTGGCGCGCTTCAGCCAGGCGGCGCTGCTGCACGACGTCGGCAAGAGCCTCATCCCGGCGGAGATCCTCCACAAGAAGGGCCGTCTCACGCCGGAGGAGTACGCGACGGTGAAGCGCCACCCGGAGTACGGCGCCGAGATCCTCCAGCGCTGCCCGCACGTCGACCCGATCGCGATCGAGGTCGCCTTCTGCCACCACATGCGCGAGAACGGCCTCGGCTACCCGCTCGTCACGCTGCCGGTGAAGCCCGGCCCGATCACCGGCATCGTGCAGGTCGCCGACATGTTCGAGGCGCTCACGTCGCGCCGTCCCTACCACGGCGGCCATTCGACCGTCGAGGCGGTCAGGACCATCCTCGAGACGCCGGGGCTCGCGGGGCGCCGCCCGCAGATCCTGCTCCTGCTCGAGCGCCTCACGCAGGCGCCCCCCGGCTCGGAGGTGCGCCTCAGCAGCGGCGAGCGTGCCGTCGTCATCAAGACCCACGCCGCGGCGCCCTCCCACCCGATCGTGCGCGTCGTCGAGAGCCCCGAGGGGACGCCCCTCGCGCAGAGCTATGACATCGACCTGCGGGAGGTCGCGCCCCCCTACGGCATGCCGGTCACCGAGGTCTACCTGAAGCCCGGCCTCGTCCGCACCGCCCGCGAGTCCTCCCTCCTCGTGTGAGGGATCGGCTCCCCGGGCGCTCGGGGTGGTAACTTCCGGGGGCCATGTTCGAAGCGGTCCCCTCCGACGTCTCCCTGCCGGCGCTCGAGCGCGACACCCTCGCCTTCTGGGAGCGCGAGAAGATCTTCGAGCGCTCGGTCGAGTCGTCGGAGGGCCGCCCGCCCTTCGTCTTCTACGAGGGGCCGCCGACCGCGAACGGCATCCCCCACTGGGGCCATGTGCTGACGCGCGTCGCGAAGGACGTCTTCCTCCGCTACAAGTCCCTGACCGGATTCCACGTGCCCCGGCGCGCGGGGTGGGACACCCACGGCCTGCCCGTCGAGATCGAGGTCGAGAAGGAACTCGGCCTCAAGGGCAAGGGCGACATCGAGCGGTACGGCATCGAGCGCTTCACGCGCACCTGCATCGACTCCGTCTGGCGCTACATCGGCGAGTGGGAGCGGATGAGCTCGCGCATCGGCTTCTGGCTCGACCGGGACGGCTACGCCACCTACCACCGCCGCTACGTCGAGAGCGTCTGGTGGGCGCTGTCGGAGTTCTTCAAGAGCGGGCTGCTCTACCAGGGCTACAAGAGCGTCTGGTGGTGGCCGCAGGGCGGCACCGCCCTGAGCGCCGGCGAGGTCGGCGAGGGCTACCGGCCCGTGGACGACCCCTCCATCGTCGTGAAGTTCCCGGTGAAGGGCCGCCCGAAGACCTTCCTGCTCGCGTGGACGACGACGCCGTGGACGCTGCCGAGCAACACCGGCCTCGCCGTCGCGGCGAAGGAACCCTACGTCGAGATCCGGCGCGACCACGAGACCCACATCGTGGCCAAGGCGCTGGCCGGGGAGGGCGAAGTGCGGCGCGAGTTCCTCGGGGAACAGCTCGAGGGGGTGCGCTACGAGCCCCTCTTCCGCTTCCGGCAGCCGGAAGGCGGGGATCCCTGGCGCGTCGTCGCCGCGGACTTCGTCACCCTCGACACCGGCACCGGCATCGTGCACATGGCGCCGGGCTTCGGCGAGGACGACTTCCGCACCGCGCAGCAGCACGACCTCGGATTCCTGCAGCTCGTCGAGCCCGACGGCACGATGAGCCCCGACACGGGACCCTTCCAGGGCCTCTACATCAAGGAGGCCGACAAGCCGATCCTGCGCGACCTGAAGGAGCGCGGCCTCTTGCTCAGCCACGCGACCGTCCGCCACGACTACCCCTTCTGCCCCCGCGCCCCCGACCATCCCCTGATCCAGTACGCGCGCCGCTCCTGGTACATCCGCACCAGCACCGAACGCGACCGGGTCGTCGCCAACAACGCCAGGATCCGCTGGCAGCCCGAGCACATCCGCGACGGGCGCATGGGCGACTTCCTGCGCAACAACGTCGACTGGGCGATCAGCCGCGAGCGCTGGTGGGGCACGCCGCTGCCGATCTGGGTCAACGACGCGACCGGGCGCATGGAGGCGGTCGCGTCCGTCGCGGAGATCCTCGAGCGCAACCCGCGCGCGTTCGACGCGTTCGAGGCGGCGCGCCGCAAGGACCCGTCGCTGCCCGAGGACCTGAGGGTGCACAAGCCGTGGATCGACGAGGTGACGTGGCGGAAGCCGGGCGAGGAGGGCACCTACCGGCGCGTGCCGGAGGTGATCGACTGCTGGTTCGACGCGGGCTCGATGCCCTTCGCGCAGTGGGGCTACCCGCACGAGAACCGCGAGCGGTTCGAGCGCGCGTTCCCCGCGCACTTCATCACCGAGGCGATCGACCAGACGCGCGGCTGGTGGAACTCGCTGCTCCAGATCAGCACGCTGCTCTTCCCCGACGCGGAGGCGCCGCACCCCTTCCGCTCCTGCGTCGTGCTCGGCCACATCACCGATGAACAGGGCCGCAAGCTGAGCAAGCGCCTCAGGAACTACGAGCCGCCGATGGAGGCGATGGAGCAGTACGGCGCCGACGCCGTCCGCTGGGCGCTGCTCAGCGGCGGGGTGCCCGGCGTGGGCACGCGCTTCCACGGCGGCGCGGCGAAGGAGGCGACGCGCGACCTGCTGCTGAAGGTGTGGCATGTGGCGGCCTTCCTCGTCACCTACGCGCGCATCGACGCGTGGAAGCCGGGGGGGGGCGGGGGGACGCCGGCGATGCTCGACCGCTGGATCCTCGCCGAACTCGACCAGACGGTGCGCGACGTGCGCGCGGCGTTCGACGCGCTCGAGAGCCACACCGCCGCGAGGCGCGTCGGCGCGTTCGTGGATGGGCTGTCCAACTGGTACCTGCGCCGCAGCCGCGCCCGCTTCTGGGCGTCGGGCGAGAGCGCCGACAAGCGGGCGGCGTTCGCGACGCTGCACACCTGCCTCAAGGACCTCGCCGGGCTCCTGGCGCCTTTCACGCCGTTCTTCGCCGAACTGCTGCACCAGCGCCTCGTGCGCGCCGTCTCCCCCAAGGCCCCCCTCTCGATCCACCTCGCGCCCTTCCCGGAGCCGGACGAGGGCCGCCGCGACGACCCCCTGCGCGCGCGCATGGGGCTCGCGCGCGACCTCGTCGCGCTCGGCAAGCGGGTGCGCGAGGGCCACAACCTGAAGGTGCGCACGCCGCTGCGCGGGGCGGTGGTCGTGCTCGCGGCGGGCGACTCCATCGACGGCATCGAGGGGGCGATCCTCGACGAACTCAATGTCAAGGCGCTCGAGGCGACCTCCGAGCCGTCGCGCTACGTCGTCTTCGACGTGTTCCCGAACTTCAAGGCGCTCGGGCCCAAGCTCGGCAAGGCGATGCCGCTCTGCAAGAAGGCGCTCGCCGAGGCCGACGGCGCAGCGCTCCACGCGAAGCTCGAGGGCGCGGGGCGATTCGACCTCGCGCTGCCCGGCGGGCAGGCGGTCACGCTGACGCGCGACGACGTCGAGATCCGGCTCGCGGCGCGCGAGGGGTTCGCCGCCGCGAGCGAGGGGGGCAGGGTGGTGATCCTCGACACCCGCCTCGACGACGGGCTGCGCCGCGAGGGCATGGCCCGCGAGGTGGTCCACAAGATCCAGACGGCCCGCAAGGAGATGGATCTCCCGTACGAGGCGCGCATCGCGGTGACCTGGCAGGCCGACGGCGAATTGGCCCGGGCGATCGCCGACCACGCGGCGTGGATCGCGGGCGAGACGCTCGCGACGCGCTTCGAGGCAGGCCCCGCCGGCGACGGCGCCCGCGAGGGCGAGGTCGAGGGCGCGCCGCTGCGCTACGCGGTGGTCCGGGCCTGAGGCGACCCCGATGCGGTACAATGGACGCCGCGATCCGATCTCGGCGCGGGGCTGCGTGGCTCGTCCTCGAGCTCCCCGATGCGGACGCCTCCGGCACGCCCATGACGAACAAGTCGGCCCGACTCCACGATGCCCTCCGCGGGCGCCGGCTCCTGCAGTACCGATCGAGGTTCGAGCAGGGGTCGGTGCTGGGGCGACTCCTCGGCGTCGGACCGCGATTCTTCCTGCTCGCCGAGGTCAAGGACGCCTGCTGGTGGGACGGGTTTCTCTGCGGACGCCTGGCCGACATGCGGGATCTCTCGGCCCCCTACAGGCACGACTCGTTCGTGGAACGCGCGCTGAAGCTGGGCGGCGAGAAGCAGCCGCGCAAGCCGAGGATCGACCTCTCCACGCCGCGGAACCTCGTGCTCTCGGCCTCGCGCCTCTTCCCGCTCGTCACGCTGCACTGCGAGCGCATCGATCCCGACGTCTGCTTCATCGGCCGCGTCGTCAAGGCGGATGACGCCCGGGTGTCGCTGCTCGAGATCACTCCCGACGCGACCTGGGACTCCGACCCCTCCGAGTTCCTGCTGAAAGACATCACCCGCGTGGAGTTCGGCGGCGCCTACGAGCAGGCGCTGCACCTCGTCGCCAGCGCCGGTGACGGGCGGAAGCCCTCCCGCCGCCGTTAGCCGTCGGCAGGCCTGCGGCCGGACACCGGCGGTCGATCCCGCGGGGCAGGCCCACGTCGAGGCTGGGGACTCTCCGCGCCCCGGGATTCTCCCCCACGCACCCCCGATTTCGGGTAGCATCACCCCGGGCTCACAGCAGGCTACGGCACGGGAGCGGACTTTGGCTGCGAATGCGCGACTCCCCCTGATTCTGTCGTTGTGTTGCGCCTTGGCCGCCTGCGGCGGCGGAGGCGGCACGGCGGGCGCCGCTCCCCCCCCGGGCCCCCCCCGCATCTCGCTCCTGCCTGCGGGCGACGGCTGGGCGGCGGTGCCCGTCGAGGACGGCCTCGACTCCGTCTCGCACAATGGCCTCGGGTATACGGGCGAGATCGACGTCTACGAACTCGAGATGCCCGTGGCCGGCCGCCTGCAGGTCTCGCTCTCGTGGCCGCACGACTCGGACTTCGACGTCATCCTCGCCGCCGACCTCAAGGGCGTGCTGCGGCTTGCCGAGGGGAGCCTCGCGGGCAGCGAACCCGAGTATGTCGGCCTCGACGTCGCCGCGAAGCAGCGCGTCTTCCTGCTCGTGGCGGGATGGGAGGGGGGTCCGGGGGACTACACCCTCGAGATGATGCTGCTGCCGCCGGGCAGCGAGCCGTTCGACATCGACCTGATGCCCGATCCCGCCGCGACCTTCGCGGCGAACCGGCCCATCGAGTTCGCGTTCAACCTCGCGCTCGACAGGAACCAGGTCATCTCGGCGGGACTGATCTTCGTGAGCCCCGGCCACTTCGCCCAGGGCAAGTGGTGCATCGAGGGGAACCGCCTGATCTTCCTGCCCCGGCTGCCGCTCGCGCCCGGTGACAAGGGCGGCCTGCACGAGGGGTCGACCTACACGATCCAGTTCCCGCGCGCCGCCCGCGGCCTGCGCGCGGCGACGGGCGAGTACCTCGAGGAACTCGTCGGCGGCGACATCCGCATCGGACCGGTCGTCGACCCCGACCCGGCGACGCCGCCGCGCGTCACCGACGTGAACTGGAACCCGGCGACGCCGTGGACGGGGGAACCGCTCGTCGTGACCCTGCTCGGCGCGATCGATCCGTCGACGGCCGCGGTGCAACTGCTGCGCGTCGCGGCGAACGGCAGCGAGACGGCGCTCGCGGCCAGCTTCACGCTGGAGCAGGAGACGCCCTGCGTCGGCAGCCTGCTCGCGCGGCTGACCATCACGCCCTCCGCCGCGCTCCCGCCCGCGTCGACGATCCGTCTGCGCATCCCCGGCAGCGTCCGCCGCCTCGGCGGTTCGTCGGGCGTGACGGGTCCGGCGCCGGCGCCGCCCGGTGCCGGATTCGCGGTGGACCTGCGGAGCCCCTGACCGCGGCCCGCGCGCTGGGAGATTGTCAGGGTAATGGCCTTCAGCCACGCTTCGGGGCCAACCGGACCCGGACAAGCTCCTGTTTCGACGCGACGCGAGTCGTGGGTCTCCATGAGCGAGCACCGCGATCGAGGGGGGCTCTTGCGCGAGGTGCGGCGCTCCGCGTCACGCCCTCGCGGCTGCCAGCTTCAGGAGGTTGTGTCCGGTGCTCGAGACGTGCGCAGCCACGATCACGTGGCTTGCGGCGTCGACCGCCACTTGGCAGTTGTACGCCTGCCCGAACCCGTCGGGCCCCTTCATGGTCCGGCTCTCCGGGTCCGTGAAGTTGCGCTGCGCCTCCTCGCGGGGCGTGGCCCTCGGCGGACAGCCCGGCCCGCGCGGCTCCTCGTCGCGGTCCGATGGCCGCTTCCGGAAGTCGCTGATCGTGCGGTGGTCCGG
>CAZMXP010000044.1:0-39780 GCA_964570285.1 uncultured Planctomycetaceae bacterium | reverse complement strand
TTTGGACCGGCCAGAATTTCCGGAATCGATGGGGTCAGAGTTTCCGGAACCCGCAGGCGGCCCGTCGCACGCACGTCAGATAGGGCGCGCGACGGCGAGGGGGCAGGTCCTGCTGCCCGATCTCCATGCGGCCGCGGGAACTGCGGAGCAGGTCGATCTCGACAAGGTTCACGCCCGCGCTCGCGTAGCTAACGGGCTTGGTGCGGTACTCGCGGTTCAGCCGTCCCGCACCCTTGTTCCACGGGCTCAGCACCTCGATGACCGTGACGACGCGGTTGCCGCTTCGCACATCGACAATCTGCACGAAGCGGTCGAGCCGAGCAGCCGGCTCGATCTCCACCAGCACGGACTCCGCTGCACGTGCGCGGTCAATGGCCTCAGGCGACCGTAGGACGCAGCGCCTCTCGGCCCACACCCGCTCCTCCGAGCGGGCGCGCAGGTCGGCTGGGAGCCTCGGTTGGAGCGCTTCGCCGATGTAGGCGATCATGCGCACATGGACATCCGACCATCGGGCCTCGAGGTAGGGGTCCATCCCGGGAAACGGGCTGTCCATCTGCCGGCCATGATAGGGGACGGGCTGCGGGCATGTCGGCGTGCTAGGCGTCGTCGCTGTCCTCCCGCCGGAGTAGACTCGGCCATTCGCCTTGGTGGTGTACTGCTACACAGGCCGATGTTTCGTCGGCCGGGTCGCGATGCGGCCCGTTCAGACTTCTCGACCCGCGTGTTGAGGAGGCGCACACGCCTCCACAAGCCGCGGCGCAAGGCGATGGGGACGCGGGGGACGCCCCCGCGCCCCCTCCTCTTGATGTGACCGGGACATGTGGTGGTGGATCTCCGACTCCCGCGACATCCTCAAGTGGCAGCTGATCGTCATGTCGGCGTTTGTCCTTGCGGGGGTCTTGGTCGTCGCGTTGCTCCTGCACCGCGCGCGCTGGCGCGAGCGCCGCCCCAAGGAGGCGAAACGGGCGCGGGAGGGGCGCGGCCTCGCGGTCCCGGAACTGGCGCGCCGTCTCGGCATGCCGGAGCGGGAGTTGCGCTCGTTCGAGCCGCGCTACCGGCGCGCGACGATCCCCAAGCGGTCGGGCGGCGTGCGCGAGCTCCTCGTGCCCGACGATGCAACAAAGCAACTGCAGCGCAGCCTGTTGCATCGCCTGCTGCGGCGGCTGCGCGCCCATCCGGCGGCGCACGGGTTCGAGCGCGGGCGGTCGATCGTGACGAACGCGCTGCCGCACGCGGGGCGCGCGGTCGTGCTGCGCGCCGACATCGTCGACTTCTTCCCGTCCACGTCCGCGGAGCGCGTGGACGCCTATTTCCGCCGCGTCGGATGGGATGCGGAGGCGGCGGCGCTGTTGACGCGCCTGACGACGCACGAGGGCGGCCTGCCGCAGGGGGCCCCGACGAGCCCGCGCCTCTCGAACCTCGTCAACTTCCACCTCGACGCGGTGCTCGCCGCGTTCGCCGCCCGCCGCAGGGCCGCCTACACGCGCTACGCGGACGACATCTCGATCTCGTTCGCGAAGGACCGGCCGCGGCGCGTGCGCGGCGCGCTGCAGAAGGTGCGCGCCGTGCTGAAGGCGAAGGGCTACCGCATGCACGGCCGGAAGAAGCTCTCGATCCGCCGCCGCCACCAGCGGCAGGTCGTCACCGGGCTCGTCGTCAACGACCATGTCGCGCTGCCGCGCCGCACGCGCCGCCTCCTCCGCGCGATGCGCCACCGCCTCGCGACGACCGGCAGCGCGACGCTCATCGAGGCGCAACTGCAAGGCTGGACCGCCCTCGAGGGCATGGTGCGCCGCCAGTCCGCGCAGGCTTGATTCCGACGCGGGCGTGGGCTCAGAGCTCTTCCCACGGGATCGCCAGCACGCGATCCGTGAGTTGCTCGCGCGCCTCGGCGCGGCAGACGAGCAGTCCGCGTTTCGCGCGCTCCGGGTAGCAGTCGAGGAAGGACTCGATGTGGCGCGCATCCGACGGTGTCGGCCGCGCGGTCCACTTCACCTCGATCGGGATGTCCTCCCCGGGCCCCTCCCAGACGAAGTCCACCTCCGCACCGCTGGCGGTGCGCCAGAAGCTGACCTTGAAGCCGCGTCCGCGGTAGCGGGCGCGATGGATCAGCTCGATGCCCACCCAGTGCTCAAGCAGGATGCCCCCGGCGCTCGCGACGCTGCTGCGCTCGAAGGAGATCGACGCGGCGGCGGTGCGCACGCCGGCGTCGAACAGAAAGAACCGCGGGGTGGAGAGCACCCTCTTGCGGCCCGCACGCCCGTACGCCTCGATGCGGTGGCCGACGAACGTGTCCTCCAGCAGGTCGTAGTAGGTGCGCAGCGTGGATTGCGCAACACCGCTCTCCCGCGAGAGCGCCGCGAGGTTGACGATCCGTCCCGACTCGATCGCCGCGAGCCGGAGGAAGGCGATGAAGCTCCCGATGTCGCGGACGAGCGCCTCGCGACGCAACTCCTCCTCGAGATAGGTCTCGACATACGAGGTGAGCGTCATCGCAGCCGTCTCGTCGCTCTCCTGCATGACGCCAGGCAGGCTGCCAAAGAGCAGCGTGCGCTCGAGGTCCTGCGGTGGGAAGAGCGGCAATGCCCTCCGCGCGCCCGGCCGCCCGCCCGCGGGACCGGATGCCCGGGGGGGTGCGGGGGGGAGCCCGTCGCCCGCTTCGCGGGCTATGGGCTCGGCCAGCAGGTCGAGCCTCCGAGAGAGCCGCTGCTCCCACCGGGTTACGGGTCCGAGGTGGTAGACGTGTGCGCGGCCGGGGAGGAGGTTGGCGGCGCGGCTTCTCAGCTTGCGCGCGGAACTTCCCGTCACGAAGAACTCCCGCGCCCGCGGCTGGGAGTCGACGAGCGACTGCACTTCGTCAAGCAGCGCGGGCACCTTCTGGATCTCGTCGACGACGACGACGCGTCGGTCCTTGGGAAGGGCCCGCACCTCGCGCCCGAAGCGCGCCGGGTCTTCCTCGAAGCGCCGGCGGACGGCTCCGTCCTGGAGATCGTAGAACTCCGACCTTTGGCCCCGGACGAGGTGCGTGAAGAGCGCCGTCTTTCCGGTCTGCCGCGCTCCGAAGAGCAGCCGGACCTTCCCCTTGGAGACTGCCGACGCGAGGGGGCTCATCAGGCTGCGCCAGAAGAACATGTCGATGCGGATTATACCGCATAATCCACAGGATGGTGTGGAACATACACAACCGACGTGCCGCGACGGCCTCCGTCGTCCTGACCGAACGCTGACGGGCGCGACTCCCCACCCGGTATCGTGACCGGGTGCGGCACCTGCGCGGCGAGTGGCTTCTTGTTCCGCTCTTCGTGCTCCCGCTCTTGTTCGGGGGGCTCTTCCTGCGTTGGTGCCGCGGCGAGTACTTCCGCGCGCTGGACGCGGCGCGCGCCTCGCCGCCCCGGGAGGGGCTTTCGTTCGCCGGCGCCTTCCCGCCGCTGCGCACCGACGTGCCCTTCGACGATGACGACCTCGGCCGCGGCTACGCGCGCGCGCCCGGCGCGGAGACGGCGCCTTGGAAATTCGCCTCCGGCTATCCCGAAGGCGTCGCCTCCGAGGTGCTGCTCTCCGCGGAGCAGCGCCTGCTCGCGCAGGCTCGTCCCGCGACGGCGATTCTGGGGGGGGCCGGGGGCCTCTTCCGCGCGCTCGCCGTACGGCCCGACCTCGCGCAACTGCGCGAGGCGCCGCTGCCCGCCTCGACGAAGCTCTATCTCGCGCGTCGTGCGGGCGACGCGCTGCCGGCCTGGGTCGTACCGATGCTCGAGGCGGTCGCGGACTGCGCCGGGCCCCCGCGCCCGGATCATTCGGGGGGGACTCCGCTTCGCTCCGCCCCCCCGCGCCCGGATCACTCGGGGGGGACTCCGCTTCGCTCCGCCCCCCCGCGCCCCCCCGGGATCCATCCATGCGGCAAGGCGTGGCTGGTCATGGGCGTCCCACCCATCGTGATGACGGAGCGCCCGCACTGGTCCCTAAGCGAGGAGAGGGGCCTCGTGCGCGTGACGCTCTCGACCGACGGGGTCGGCACGCGATCCGAGGAGCCGGTCGCGGGCTGGTGGTCGGTGGAGGCGATCTGGGGCGATCGGTGGTGGCGCGGGCCGGAGTTGCGGCGGTGGGGGGGGCCGGTCGCGGGGATCGTCATGGCGCTGCTCGGGCTCGCGACGGCGCTCGCGGTCGTGCTCGCGCGGCGGCGGCGCGCCGACGAGGCGCGGGTGCGCTTCCTGACCGAGATCGCGCACGATCTCCGGACGCCGATCACGGCGGTGAGGCTGAATGCGGAGATGCTCGCCGCGGGGCGCGTGCCCGAGGGCAAGGAGGAGGCCTACCTCGGCACGATGGCGCGGGAGACGGCGCGGCTGTCGGGGCTGCTCGGCAACCTGCTCGACCTCGCGCGGCTTGAACGCGGCGAGCGGCGCTTCGAGCGCGAGCGCGTCGTGCTCGCGGAGGCCGCCGGCGAGGCGGCAAGGGAGTTCCGCGCGCTCTATCCCGACCGCGCGGGAGACCTCCGTCTCGAAGGCGGCGCGGATGCGACCGCGACCGCCGACCGCGCCGCGCTCGCGCGCTGCCTCGCGAACCTGCTCGAGAACGCGGGCAAGTTCACATCGAGGGGCACGGCCATTGCGCTCTCCTGGGGACCCGGCCTCCTGCGCGTCTCCGACGAGGGGCCCGGCATCCCCGCCGCGGAGCGCAGGAGGCTCTTCACGCGCTACGCGCGCGGCAGCGCCGCGCTGGCGGCGGCGGTTCCGGGCACCGGCCTCGGCCTCTCGCTCGTGCGGGAACTGGCGGAGGGCATGGGCGGCTCGGTGCGCCTTGCCGCCTCGGCGAAGGGTGCCGCGTTCGAACTGGAGTTGCCCCTTGCGTGAGCACCGGATCCTGCTCGTCGAGGACGACGCCTCGATCCGCGAGGCGATGGCGGATGCGCTGCGGTCGGAGGGCTACGACGTGACCGAGGCCACCGACGGCGCCCGCGCGCTCGCGCTCGGCCTCTCGACCGACCCCGACCTGATCGTGCTCGACCTGATGCTGCCGTCGATGGACGGCCTCGAGGTGCTGCGCCGCCTGCGCGAGGACGCGGTCGAGACGCCGATCCTCGTCGTCACCGCCCGCGGCCTCGAACAGGACAAGCTGAAGGGGTTCGCGCTCGGCGCCGACGACTACATCGTCAAGCCCTTCAGCCTCGCCGAGTTCCTCGCCCGGGTCGCGTCGCGGCTCAAGGCGTGGGACCGCGAGCGCGGCGCAGGCGGCCGGCGCACGCTGCGCTTCGGCGGCGCCATCGTCGATTTCACCGCGCGCACCGCGCGGCGCGGCGACGAGCCCGTCTCGCTGACGCCGCAGGAGTATGACCTGCTCTCGTTCCTCGCGTCGCACGAGGGCAAGGCGCTCTCCCGCGCCGCCATCCTCGACGGCGTCTGGGGCGTCGGCAGCGAGACGACGCACCGCGTCGTCGACAACGCGATGCTGAATCTCCGCAAGAAGCTCGAAGCCGAACCGGCGAGGCCCGTGCACCTCCGTTCGGTGCGCGGTATCGGCTACCGCTTCACGCGAAGTCCCTGACCGTTCCCTGACCACGGACCCCCCGAACCCCCCGATCATGCATCCATGCTGATCCTGCTACTCACCCTTCTCGGACAGGACTTCGAGACCCAGTACCACGACGCCTACGTGCTCGAGGTCGTCGAGGGCAAGCCCGCCGAGGCCGCCCGCGCCTATCTCGACCTGCTGCGCGCGGAGGCCCTCCCGCCCAGGCTGAAGTTCCAGGCGCGCTTCCGCGTCGCCGTCACCTTCGCGCTGCTCGGCCGTCCCGACGAGGCGCGCGCGCGCCTTGCGGAACTCGCCGCGGACGAAGAGACGCCGAAGTCGCTGCTGCCGCAGATCGCCGAGTACAGAAAGGCCCTCGAGAGCGCCGGTGTCGGGAGCGATCTCGAGAAGCGAATGGAGGAGCTGACCTACGGCCTCGGGCGGTCGATCAAGGACCCACCGGACGAGTACCGCGACTTCGCGATCATCGGCGCGCCGGCGATCCCCTTCCTGCGCAAGTTGCAGAAGCACACCGACGCGGCGCTGCGCGAACATGCGTTCCGCCTCCTCTGCCGGATGGATGTGGGGGGGCTCGGGGGGGAGTGGGAGCCGAAGTGGGGTGAGGCGCTTGCGGAACTGGGCCATTATCTCGTGCGCCACCCGGGGGAGGTGCCGGCGGCCGAGGCGAAGCTGATGGAGCTCCCGGATGAGGGTGCGATTCGCGCGCTCGACGCGTTCCTCCTTGTGCCGCTCTCCGACGGCGTGATCGAGAAGCTCGTGGCGCGTCCGGCCCTGCGCGAATGGGTCATCCGGTTGAAGGTGGCGCAGCGGCACTACGGCCGCTGGATCCGCGACGGGGATCCGGCGCTCGCGCTGCAGGTGGTGCAGTACTACGACGCGATGCTGAAGGGGGACAAGAAGGGCGCGATCGCCTTCGATCCGGCGCTGTTTCCGTTCGTCTGGCGCCGCCTCGTCGGCGTGCCGAGTGGTGGGAACTCGCTCACGGGCTTCGCCCGGCGCGTGACGGCGGAGGCGCTGGTCGCCGCGATGGACGAGATGCTGACCCTCGCCGCGGGATGGGAGGAGCCCGCCGAGGGGAGTCCGCTGTCGAACTACCTCGTCTATGCGGTCGCCTACGCGCTTCCGGCCGGGGAGGTCGACCCGGCGCGCTTCGCCGCGCTCCTCGATCGCTGGAGCAGGCTCGGGGGCGGTGGCGTCGCCGAGTCCGTGCTGCCGCTCTACGCGAAGGTGATCGGCGCGCTGCCTGAGGCGCACGCGCTCGAGATCGCGCGGTCGATGGCGGGCAGCCCGGTTCGCTCCCACCATCTCCTCGACAACCTGCTCATCGCGTCGCTGCCGCGCACGCTGGCGGCGCTGGAGGCGACGGCCGGCCAGAGGCGCGAGCAGATCGCGAACGACTGGCTGGGCCGCATCTCGAACTCACTCCATCCCGACTACAGGCGCGCCGTGCTCGGCTCGGTCGCGCGCATCCTGCCGCTGCTCTCCGAAGGGCAGACGGCTGGGCTTTCGCAACTCGTGCCCGCGTTCGCCGACGGCGTCGAGCCGGAGGTCGCGCGGCAGGCGGTCCTCGCGGTTCTCGGCGGCCTGCGCGCGCCCAACCTGGGCACGCGGGATATCCATGCCACCCGCCTCATCGCCGGGCAGGGGAGCGCGGAGCAGCTCCAACGCTGGCGCAACAAGGTGATCGTGCCGCTGCTGCCGCAGTTCGCGGCGCTTGCCGACGAGAGGCTTCGCACGACGGCGGTGAGCCAGGTGCTCGCCCTTGTCAATGCGTTGCCCCCGCTCGACGACGAGGGGAAGAGGGGCGTCGCGGAGTTCCTGCGGGCGCAGCCGCACTGGTGCGGGAACCCGAGCGTGCTCGCGGCGCTGCAGGAGTTCTACCCGCCGGAGGAGTGGATCCCGCGCGTGAGCCCGAGCAACTGGCAAGCCGTCGGTGTGCGCGATCCCGACCGCGTCGCCGCCGCGCTGGCCGCGTCCGCGGCGTCGCCGACCCACTCCGTCGTCGCCTTCATCAGCCAGTGCGCCGGCGAGAAGGTCTCGTCGGAAACGCTGGCGGCGATGTTTTTGCGCGCGGGACCGGCGGAGGCGCGCTACTTCGCGGAAGCGGTCCGGCCGGAGGCGATCCGCGAGAGACTGCTCTTGCTCTGCCAGGACAGGAGCGCACCGGCGAGCACGGTGACGGTGCTCGCGCGCGACCTCGCCGAGCGGGCGCCTTCCGAGAGCCTCTTCCCTGTGCTGAAGTGGCTTCTCGCCTCCGGCGACCGGGAGGCGATCGGCGAGGGCGTCGCCCTCTCCCAGCGGCTGGGGCGCGAGGAGATGCTGCCGGACCTGCAGTCGCTGCTCGACTCGATGGATGTCGCGTTGCGCAACTCGGCGAAGCAGGCGATCGACTCCATCCTCGAACTCCGGCGCCTCAAGGCGGAGGTGGGCCAGCGCATTGCGGAGGCGGGCGTGAAGTAGCGGCTATACTCCCTCCCGCTTGCTCCGGCTGCTGACGATCCTCTCGATCTGCACCCTCGCCACGACCTTCCTCGTCGTACCGGTGATCGTCGCGCGCATGCGCGACGACTACTGGGTGCGGGAAAAGCTGCCGACGGAGTGGCGCCATCCGGTCCTGCGCATGTGCGCGCTCGTCTTCAAGAACGTGCTCGGCACGATCCTGATCCTCGCGGGCATCGCGATGATCGTGCTCCCGGGGCCGGGGAGCCTGACGATCCTCGTCGGGCTCTCGCTCGTGAACTTCCCCGGCAAGCGCGAGATGGAGCTGCGCATCATCCGCATCGGCCCGGTGCGCACCGCGGTCCAGTGGCTGCGGAAGAAGGTCGGCCGCCCGCCGCTGCTCATCCCCTGACGGCGAGCGCCGCGCACGAGGAGCACCGAGGCGCAGCGCGGCTCGACGCCGCCACCAACGCACCTGGGGCCGCGGCACGCGTCGTGTTCCGCAACAACCACGAAGGCGCCAAGGCACGGAGAAAGGGAAGAGACGAGCCGGCGTGCCGCGCGCGTGTCACGGTCGAACACAGCATTCGTCTTGAAGGACGAGATGAGGAACCCAGGAACCTAGGAACCGAGGAAGAGGCGGATTCGACCATCCCTGCTCTCATGGATTCCTCCTTTCCTGGGTTCCTTATCAAGTCCGACACCCTCGTCCCTGATCGCTTGTACTCCATGCCCGCAGGGTCCTCGCCGCTTGCGCGAATCCCGACGAGTCGCCGAATTCGAGCGGGGAGAACGAAAACCACGAAGGCACGAAGACACGAAGGAGCCCCCGCGACCCGATGCGCGCGCTGCGCCTCGTTCTGATCGCGGGGGGTCAGCCGTAGAGCTCGGCGCAGCGGCGTTCGAGGTGGGTCAGGAGGGGCCGCGGGGAGGGTGGGTTCCCCGTGATCCTCGCGACGAGATCCTTGGCGGGATAGCGCATGCCGTGGCGGTAGATCTTCTCGCGCAGCCAGTCGCGCAGCGGCAGGAACTCGCCTCGCGCGAAGGCGGCGTCGAGGTCGCCCAGCTCCTCGCGGGCGCGCTCGAAGATCTGCGCGCCGTAGAGGTTGCCGAGCGTGTAGGTCGGGAAGTAGCCGACGAGGCCGGCGCTCCAGTGGATGTCCTGCAGGCAGCCGTCGGCGTCGTGGGCGGGGCGGATCCCGAGCAGCCGTTCGAAGCCGTCGTTCCACGCCTGCGGGAGGTCTGTCGCGTCGAGGTCGCCGGAGAGCAGTGCGCGCTCGAGGTCGAAGCGGAGGCAGATGTGCAGGTTGTAGGTCAGTTCGTCGGCGTCCACGCGGATGAAGGTCGGCTGGATGCCGTTCAGCGCCCCGTGCAACGCATCGGGAGTGACGTCGCGCAGCGCATCCGGGAACTCCTTCCGGGCCGCCGGGAGGAAGTGGCGCCAGAACGCGCGGCTCCTGCCTACGAGGTTCTCCCAGAGGCGGCTCTGCGATTCGTGGACGCCGAGGGAGCAGGCGGTGCCGCACGGCATGCCGAACTCGTCGGGATCGAGCCCCTGCTCGTAGAGGCCGTGGCCGCCCTCGTGCAGCGTGCCGAAGAAGCCGTCGACGAGGAACCCGGGATCGAAGCGGCTCGACAGGCGCACGTCGAAGGGGCCCATGCCGCCGCAGAAGGCGTGCGCCGTCAGGTCGGTGCGGCCGCGGGAGAAGTCGAAACCGATGGCCTCGAGGACGCGGCCGCTCAGGCGGCGCTGCCCTTCGACCGGGAAGTCGCCGCGCACCGGCGCGTCGGAGAGCCGCTGGCCGCTCCCGAGCACGCGCCGGAGCAGCGCCGCGAGCGCGTCGCGCAGCGGCGACAGGACCGCTTCGATCTCCTTCGCGGTCGCGCCGGGCTCGTACTCGTCGAGGTGCGCGTCGTAGGCTTCGCCCGGCGGATCGAGCGCCTCGGCCTCGTCGCGGCAGAGTTGCACGATCTTCCCGAGCCAGGGCAGGAAGATCCCGAACTGCCGCTTCGCGCGCGCGTCGAGCCACGCCTGCCGCGCCAGCGTCGTGAGCCGCGCGCGCTCCTCGATCAGCGCCGCCGGGATCCTCGTCGCCCGGTCGAACTCGCGCTGCGCCTCGCGCAGGTTCGCCGCCCGGGGCGAGTCGCGCTCGGGGCACGCCTCGCGCGCCTCCGCGAGGAGATCGCGCAGCGCGGGCGACGTGCGCCGCTCGTGCGCGAGCCGCGCGAGGAGCGCCGTCTGGTCGGCGCGAAGTCCGGTTGCGCCCTGCGGGAGGTAGGTCTCGCGGTCCCAGCCGAGAATGCGGGAGCAGGAGGAGAGCACGGCCGTTTCGCGGAGGTGCGCGCGGAGGCGCTCGTAGGCGGAGGACATCGGCGCCATGATAGGTCAGGAGGCGGACCGGGGATGGCCCTCGCGCGCGCGGGGGAGCCGCTCGCCGCGCGCGACGGCGGCGACGATGCGCGCGAGCTGGTCGACGCCGTCGGTCAGCGCGGCGGGGCCCGGCTGGAGGATCAGCACGCTCTTGATCTCGTAGATCTGGTCGTCGCGCACCGCGGTCACGGAGTCCCAGCCGGGGCGGTCGCGGATGCGCTCGGGCTTGACGCGCTTGCCGCACCAGCTCGCGATCACGACGTCGGGATTCCTGCGCGCGATCTCGGAGGGTTCGAAGATGCGCCCCCGCGCCCCCTGTTGAACGCGGCTCCCGGAGCAGACGTCCTCGCCGCCGCAGATCTCGATCAGCTCCGACGTCCACCGGATGCCGCAGATGAGCGGATCGGGCCACTCCTCGAAGAAGACGCGCGGCCGGCGCGGCAGTCCGGATGCAACTGCCGCGTGGCGGCGGAGGCTGGCTTCGAGGTTGCAAGCGAGCGCCTCCGCCGCTGTGGCAAGGCCGACCAGCGCGCCGATCACGCGGACCGTCTGGAGGATCTCCGCGATCGAGCGTTGGTTGAAGAGGTAGACCGGCACGCCTCGCCGGGCCAGTTCGCGGCCCAGGTCGGCTTGCAGGTCGCTGAAGCCGAGCACGAGGTCGGGCCGAAGCGCGAGGATCTTGTCGTAGTCGGCTTCGAGGAAGGTCGAGATGCGGGGCTTCCTGCGCGCCTCGGGCGGCCGCATCGTGAAGCCGGAGACGCCCACCACGCGGTCGCCCGCGCCGAGCCGGTAGAGGGTCTCCGTCGTCTCCTCGGTCATGCAGACGATCCGCCGCGGATAGGGGGGGGCGGAGCCGAGGAGGTCGTCCGTGGGCGACGGCACGCGCAGAGTCTACGGTTTCGGCTCCGGCGGCTGTGGAGAACTCGTGGACAACTGCGGCAACGCTGCGGCGCCCTGCGGCTGCAACTCCTGTTCCTGTAATGGTTTGTCGTCGGCTGAATCGCGCGAGGGGCCGTCGACGGGCTGGCCCGTGAATGTGAGGTAATCGAGCCGTTCGAGGCGGCGGTGGAGCAGGAGGTAGCCCAAAAGCAAGCAGAAAAAGGCCGCGGAGGCGTAGCCGATGCCGTAGGTGGGGAGGCCCCTCGAGACGCTCCACCAGGCCAGCGCGCCGTTGAGCACGAAGAAGGCGAGGCTCGTGTAGAGCGCCTCCCTCCGGAGGTCGAAATAGAGTTGCATCAGCACGGTCAGCAGCAGCATCACGTGGAAGAAGGCGCCGAGGCAGGTGAGGCGGAAGATCCGCACCGCCACCGGGGGCAGTTCGAGCAGGTCGATCAGGAAGGGCGCGAAGAGCAGGAAGAGCACCGTGATCGCCCCCTGCACGCGCAGCAGGCGGATCGTGCTCTCCTGCAGGTTCTGGAACATCCGGTTGCGCTTCTCCTCGATGACCTTGAGCGGCGTGCCGTGCAGGATGCTGCCGTAGTAGGAGCGGTAGTGCTCGTAGAACGACGTCTCGAGGCGGATCAGGTTGACCGCGAGCGCGGGCACGACGGTCAGGTAGGCGAGGAAGGAGCAGGTGTCGTAGAGCGGGTGGTAGCGCACCCAGGGATGGGGCCCGGTCCCGTCGCGGAACCAGAAGACCATCTTGTCGACCCAGATCGCCGCGTTGTACAGCAGCCCCATGCCGACGAGGCTCGGGAAGGCGCGCACGCTCGAGAGCACCGACCAGTCGCGCACGCCCCCCGCCTCGAGGCCGCGGGCGATGCAGCGCAGCAGCAGCATCAGCGTGAACGCCTGCCCGGTCGTATAGGCGCCGAGCACGCCGACGGTGGCGTTCTGCACGCCGACGAGAGCCATCGCGAGGATCGAGACGAGCGTGCCGTAGATGTAGGCGCGCAGCACCGCGTCGTACTCGCGGGCGACGCTGAGCCAGATCAGCGAGACCCACGTCATGCCGATGACGGAGAAGAGCGCGACGGCGACGCAGCCGAGCGCGACGGGGAAGCCGGCGAGCGCGACGAACGCGCCGCCCACCGCCGCGTGGGCCAGCGCCGTGACGAGCAGCGCCGCCGCGAACGCGGGCAGGACGCGGTCGTACTTCTTCGCGTAGAGCAGGTCGGCGACGCGGCGCGTGATCGCCATCTGCACGCTGCCGACGAGGATGAGGCTGAACGCGAAGGCGTAGGTCACGAGCGCGCGGAACATCGACAGGTCGCCGCGCTTGCCGAGGGCGGGGGCGGCGAGACTCAGCAGCGTCAGCGTCAGGATCGTCATCAGCCACGGCCCCGACGAGATGAGCCCGGCGCACGCGTAGGCGCGCACCTTGGCCATGAACCCCTTGCGGTGGTCGATCATCTTGCGCAGCTCGAAGCCGATGCCCGCCACCGCTACTCCTCCCCCCCGCCGTCCGGCGCCGCCGCGACGGCCTCCGCCGCCGCGTCCCCCGGGGCCCCCTCGAGATGCGACCGGTAGAGCTCGTCGTACGCCGCCACCATGTCGCGCTGGTCGTAGAAGGTCTGCACGCGCTTGCGCATCGCGTCGCGCATCGCCCTGCGCGTCTCGGGCTCGTCGTGGAGCTTCAGCACCGCGCGCGCCGTCGCGCCGGGCGACGCCATCGGCGTGATGATGCCGCCGGCGCCGAGCGCCCGGTCCTCGGGCCCGCGCCCGTGCAGCAGCTCGCGGCAGGAGCCGACATCCGTGGCGACGCTGGGGATGCCGACGGCGCCCGCCTCGAGGATGACCAGCGGCTGCGCCTCGGAGATGCTCGTCAGCACGACGACGTCCACGAGCGGGAGCTCCTGCAGCACGTTCACCTTCCCCTCGAAGGAGACGTTCCCCGCGAGCCCGAGCTGGCGCGCGTGGCGCTGGCACATCTCGGCGTACTCCTCGTCCTCCTCCATCGGCCCGAGGATGCGCACGCGCACGTCGGGGATCCGGTCGGCGACGAGCCGCATCGCGCTGACGAAGGTCATCACGTCCTTGATGGGGCAGACGCGGCCGACGAAGCAGACGGTGAAGCGGTCGTTCGGCGGCCTCGCGTCGTGGACGCGCGCCGCCTCCCCGAAGCGGTCGAGGTCGATGCCGTTCGGGATGATGCGCAGCTTGCGCGGCTCCGCGCCGTCGCGGATCTGGTCCACGGTGTTGCCCGTGTAGAGCGTGAGGATCCGGTCGGCGTACTCGTACGTGATGCGGCTCATCATCTGGAACTGCCGGATCCAGTAGCGGCGGAAGTAGGGCGCCTTGCGCTCCGCGACGAGCTCGCCGCTGTCCCAGTCCTGGATCCACTCGCAGCGGTTGATCTCGATGCGCCGCTCCTTGGTGTAGATGCCGTGCTCGGTGAGCAGCATCGGCCGCCCGTAGCGCGCCTTCGCGCCGGCGGCGAGCATGCCCGCGTAGCCGGTCGAGATCGTGTGGTAGAGCCCCGCCCGGGGGATCTTCGCCGAGAGAAGGTTGAAGAGCGGCAGGTAGGCGTAGCGCCACGTCCAGAAGAAGTTGAGGAAGCTCTCGTCGCCCGCCTCCGCGCGGTAGCTCTCGACGAGCACCTTCCAGCTCTCGTAGGTCTGCAGCAGGTCGAACGACGAGAATCCGTCGGTCCCCTCCTCCTGCAGCGCGTCGAGGAACGCGGCGAAGGAGCCCGACCTGCCCTCGCGCATGTCCGTCACGAGCGCGCGGAAGCGCTGCACCTTGCCCACGATCGCCTCCGCGCTCCCCTTGCGGCCGAGCACGTAGTCGTGCAGGAAGACCTCCTGCAGCGAGACGACGTTCCCCGGCATCTTGTAGCTCGGCCCCTTCGCGTAGAAGCCGCGCTTCGGGCTGATGTGCACGATCGCGAAGGTCAGGTCCGGGAGGTGCGTCGTCAGGTGGTGCACCCACGACGAGACGCCCCCCGACACGAACGGGTAGGTCCCCTCGAGCAGCAGGCAGACGTCCGCCCTCATGCGTCCCTCCCCAGCGCCGCGAGCCAGGCCGGCGGCTCCTCCCCCGCGGCGCGGATCCGCTCCGCCTCGCCGCGCGCCGCCGCGTAGTCGCGCCGCTCGAACGCGATCTCCGCGCGCGCGAGGCAGCTCTGCGGGTGGGCCTGCGCGTCGGGCGGCAGCGCGGCGATTCGCGCGAGCGCCTCGTCATGGTCGCCGACGCGGGCCAGCGCGCGCGCCTCGACCCAGGTCGCCTCGGGAGGGGGCTCGGGGGCCAGGCGCACCTGCGCCGCGAAGCGCGCGGCGGTGCGGCAGTAGAAGCTCGCCATCTCCTCGTCGTGGATGCCGCTCGACGCGTAGGCGAGGTGCACGGTCGCGAGCGCGAGCAGCGCGTCGGGCGCGCCCGCGGCCTCCTCGAGCTGGCGCGAGCGCCGCGCGATCTCCTCCTCGAAGACGCGCGAGGCGCGCTCGATCTCCGCGTACGCGTAGAGGCGCACCTCGTGCTCGGGGTCGAGCAGGCACTGGCGCACGAGCGCGAGGTGCTTGGGCTCGGCGAGGTCGGCGAGCCGGCGCAGCGCGCTGCGCTTCTGGCCGGTCGTGCCGTGGCGGAGCACCTCGTGGTAGCTCTCGGCGTCGAGTTCGCGCGCGAGGTCGCGCTCGTAGTCCCCGGTGAAGAGCGTGCGCTCGTAGTCGGCGACCGCGGGCTTCACGTGGTCGGCGTAGCGGTCGAAGACCGCGTGCGCGTTCTCCGGCTCCTCGGACGCCTCCGGCCGGAGCATCGCCCACGCCATCGGCGGGCCGAAGATCGGCACGCAGAAGGCGGTCGTCCAGACGAGGTCGCGCTCCACGACGGTGGCCGCGGCTCGCCTGCGGCGTGCGGCCACGGCGGACAGCCAGGCGGCGAGCGCGTGCAGGGCGACGGCGAGGACCAGGGGGGCGGGGCGGTTGAGGCCGAGCACGAGCGCGGCGGCGGCGGCTTCGAGGCCCGACGCGAGGGCGACCGGGATCACGAGGGAGGGGGGGCGCGCCGCGCTGCTCATGCCGGGGCCCCCGAGGCCCCCCGCTTGGCCAACGCCTCGAGGAAGGAGCCCGCGTCGGGATGCGAGGCGCCGAGCCCCATCACCTGCGTCTGCAGGTCGCCGTAGGCGGCGTCCGGATCGCGCGCGCGCACCGCGGTGACGAGCCGGTGCGCGACGGCCGCCGCCTCCTCGGGCGGCGTGCAGGGAAGCACGACCGCGCTGTGGAAGGGGCCGATCGCGTAGACGCCGTCGGTGGGGCGGAGCAGGCGCGCGCCGACGTCGCGCACATGGCGCGCGAGCAGCCCGTCCGCCGGCGTCGCGCCGGCCTCGGCGCTGATGCCGACGACGTGCAGGTCGAAGCCGTTGCGCGCGGCGAGGCTCGCCTCCATCTTGATGCGATGGATGAAGTCGTCGATGCCGCCGAGTTCGTCGGCCTGGGGCACCGCGACCGGGCAGTGGCCCTCCAGCGGGAGCGACGACAGCTTGCGCAGGCGCGCGGCGACGCGCTGGATGAGGCTCGCGAGGTCGGGCGCCCCCGCGTCCGGGCCGGTCGCGAAGATGTCCAGCGCGCCGATGTCGCGCCGCGGCGCGTACTCGACCCGGCGCAGCAGGCGCGTGCGCACGACCTCGGCGCCCTCGACCGTCGTGCCCGCGAGCACGAGCAGGTAGCAGCCGGGGTAGCCGAAGCGGTAGAGCGCGTCGCTCGGCCGCAGGCCGGTCGTGAAGTGCGTGAGGACGTAGCGGTCGAGGTTGGCGACGCCCTCGCGCGTCGTGTCGGTCCAGTCGCGCGCATGGACCACGAGGAAGCTTGCCGGCACGCCGTAGCGCGCGCAGCGCTCGAGTTCGAGGCGGAGCCGCCGGCCGAGGTGGTCGGGGGTGCCGAGCCAGGCGTCCGCCTCCGGCCCTGCCGAGAATTCCGCGCGGCGCGGGTCGGGCGCGTCGCGCCCGCGGGCGATCCGCGCGAGGGCGGCGCTGATCCACTCCCCGATGCCGAGGAAGGTCGTCACCGTGGACTCGTTGAGACGCGATGCCGGCAGGTCGTCGAGGCAGAGCAGCGCCTTCACCATGCCGCTCGCGTCGAAGAGCGGCGCGACGACCAGCGGCCCCTCGTCCGGCACGGTCTCCTCCGGCGACAGGCCGTTCACCGCGACGCCCTCGGCGACGACGCGCTCGACGAAGCGGCTTCGGCGCGCCGCGGCGAGGCGTGCCGCCGTCTCGCCCTCCTTCCAGCCGCGGTGGCAGAGGTAGTCGAGGGAGCGGTCGTCGAGCAGCAGCAGCACCGACGCCGAGGCGCCGCAGTGCTCCTCGACGAGGTCGAGCGCCACCTCGAAGACCTCGCGCTGGCCCGCCTGCTCGATGCGCCGGGCCGCGAGGATGAGGTTGCCGAACTGCGTCGAGTCGTCCACGATGCGCCGCTCGAGCTGGCGGTTCGCCTCGGCGAGCACGTCGCGCTCCTGCCGCAGGCCGGTGTTGCGCGCCTGCACGTCGTCGACCAGCCGCTGCAGCTTGCGGTAGCGCAGCGCGAGTTCGTCGTGCAGTTCGCCGACGAAGTAGCCGACGCCGAAGAAGAGGATCGGCTCGAGCATCGTGCGGAACGTGAAGAGGTCGATCGCCTCCTCGGGCCGCGCGGCGCGCCACGCGCCCACCGCGTAGAGCAGGCTGCCGACCGCCGCCGCGACGAGACCCGCGACGACGCCGCGCGCGCCCGCCATCGGCAGCACGATGATCCAGTAGGGGTGCGGGTGCACGCCGAACGAGCCGACCCTGCCGCCGGTGAGCGCGATCTCGATCGGCACGACGATCGCGAACAGCGCCGCGATCTCGGTCAGCGTGCGGCGCCACCACTCCGCGTTGTGGTTGGGCTCGATCTCGGGCTTCGGCGGCTTGATGACCGCGCGCACGACGGACCAGGTCCCCTCCGCCGCGCCCCGCCACGAGAACTTCGGCCTCCAGCGCGGCAGCGCCAGAGGGCGCCGGAGGGCGGCACCGATCCGCGCGAGCAGGGATTTCTCCTGCGGGCGCTCGCGCCGCCTCCCCCGTCTCGGGGGGGCGGGTTCCGGATCGGCGGCCGTTGCCTCCGGCGCCGGTTTGTCTTGCGTCTGCGTGATCGCCGCGTGGGCGGGGACGTCGTGGGTGACCGTCTCGTCGTGGCGCCGCGGGAAGGAGGGCGCGAAGTCGGTCAGCGTCGGCGTCTCGAACGCGCGCGTCTCGAGCAGCGGGTCCTCGGCGAAGCGGAGGACCGGCTCCCCGCGTGCGGGGGCGGGCGCGGTGTCGGTCTCCTCCGCATACGCGATGCGCGGCGCGGTGTCGGTGTCGGCGTCGGCCGCGGAAGGCGGGGGTTCGGGGGGTGCGGGAGGTTCGGGGGGTTCGGGGGCCGGGTCGAGTCGCGGCGCGAGATCGGTCTCCTCCTGCGGCGCGGGCGGGGGCTCGGGGCTCGTTGCCGTCTCGTCCGCCGGGGGGAGGGGCGTAAGGTCGCGGAGGTCGCCGGGGAAGAGGTCGGTGCGCGTGGGCCCGTCGGGGCAGAGTTCGCCGCTGAAGGCGAAGAAGCCTCTCGCCTGCCCCGCGTCGTTGCGCGTCTCCTGCGCCTGGCCCTCGGTGAGGCTCGTGTCGGCGGGCGGCTTTTTCTGCTTCTCGCTCATCGGCGTCGTGCTACCAGCGGTAGGTGAAGCCGAGACGCACGTGCAGCGCGTCGGTGTCGTCGGACCGGCCGAGCGCGCGCCCGTAGCCGAGGATCGCCGTCGCCTCGATGGCGGCCGACGGCCGGTAGGTGAGCCCCCCCTCGAGGCCGAAGATCGCGTCCGAGGAGTGGAGTTCCGTCCCCGCATACCCCTCGACCTTCGCCCCGAAGGACGGGGCGAGATGGAAGTCGGCGCGCCCGCCGACCGTCACGTAGTCGAAGGTCTCCCCGAGCGGGACCAGCGACGCCAACTCGGCATCGCCGAGCAGGCGGATCGCCTCGTAGCGCACCCAGACGGCGACCGCGGGGCCGCGCGTGAACCGCGGCTCGCCGTCGAGGTCGGGGCCGAGCACGCCGCGCTCCTCGGGATGGTCGATGCCGTGCGCGTCGGCGACGTCGAACTGCCCCTCGCGGATGCGCCAGCCGAAGGTGGCCGAGCCGCGCAACCGCGGGTCGCCGGCGCTTCCCCCGGCGGGGAGGTCGATCGACAGCAGGTCGCAGCCCAGCTCCGCCGCGGCCCAGAAGTGCGTGAACAGGTCGCGCTGCGCGAAGAGGAGCGCGCCGGAGGAGCGTCCGCCGAGCCCCGCCGCCGCGGGCGGGTCCTCGAGCAGCTGGTGCAGGTGCAGCCGCGCGCCGAGCGTCCGGTAGGGGTCGAGCGCGATCCACCGCGCGCCTGCCCACGCGCCGATCGGCAGGTCGCCCGTCACGCCGGGATAGGCCTCGACGCCGGCGCCGAGCACGTGGTTGCGCTCGTAGCGGCGGAACGCGGCGAAGCGCAGCCGCACCGCGGTGGTGTCGACGTCGGTCGCGCCCGCATCGACCGCCGCCGCGCGGCCGCTGAGCCGCGTGACGCCGAAGGCGCCCGCGAGCCGCGTGCGGTCGTCGTCGAGCAGGAAGGATCCCGAGATCCAGCCGTCGATGACCGAGTCGTCGCCGGCGCGCCGCACGTCGAGCGCGCCGTGGACGAGCGGGGCGAGCTGATCGGCGAGGCGCGACAGCGAGAAGGCGACGTCGTGGTTCCCGGGCTGGAGCTGCGTCGACCGGCGGTAGGCGTCGCGCGCCGGCGACCAGTCGCCCGCGAGCTCGTGCGCGCGGCCCAGCTCCGACTCGATGCCCGCGTCGGGGCCGTGCAGCTCGATCGTGCGCGCGAGGATCGTGGCGGCCTCCTCGTAGCGCGTCTCGAGCAGCGCGACCTTCCCGTCGAGCAGCATCACCCGGGCGTGGTCGGGCTGCTGCGCCTTCGCGCGCTCCACCAGCTCGCGCGCCTTGCCCGTGTCGCGCACGGTCATCATCGCGTCGGCGTAGTCGAGCAGCAGGTCCACCTCCATGGGCGCCTGCGCGATCACGCTCTCGAAGAGGGGGCGCGCCTCGTCGATCCTGCCGAAGCGCGCGAGCATCTTCGCGACCATGATCTCCTGCCCGAGCGTCCGCTGCGGCAGCGGCAGCAGCTCCTCCAGCGAGAGGCCGTGGCAGCGGCGTGCCGCCTCGCCCTCGAGGATCGACCAGTGCGCCTCGCCGAGGTAGAAGCGCACCTCCGCCCGCTCGTCGTCGCTCACCGCGAGGCGCCGCTCGAAGTAGGGGATCGCGCCGCGCGGGTCGTTGGTCCACGAGCGGATCTGCCCCGTGCGCAGCAGCGCGTGCGCGTGGTCGGGCGCCTCGTCGAGCGCGGAGACGTAGAAGCGGAGCGCCCGGTCGAACTGCCGGTTGCCGAAGAGCTCGTCGGCGACGTGGATCCGGTCGTCCAGCGTCGTGCCCGGGAGCGACGCGCGCCGCTCGAGCACGGCCATCGCCTCCTCGAGCCGCCCCGCGGCGAAGAGCGCGTCGATGAGGCGCAGCGTCGAGGGTGCCCCGAGTCCCTCGCGCTCCGCGAGGACGCGCCACTGCACCAGGGCCTCCTCGGACCGGTTGGCGCGCCCGTAGAGGTGGGCGAGGCCGCGCCGGTTCTCGTCATCGCCCGGGTCCAGCGCGAGCAGCGCCTCCCGACCGCGCGTCTCCTGCTCCGCGTCCGCGGCCCAGCCCGCGCGCTCGATCCATGCGCGCACGTAGGCGGGATTGCCCGGGAACTCCGCCGCGAGCCGTTCCGCCGCGAGCAGGCGCCCGTCGTCGGTCGGGGCGCCGTCGGCGAGGCGCATCAGGTGGTCGCGCGAGGCCGGATGCGCGGGGAAACGGCGCGCCAGGTGCCCCGCCGCCTCCGCGCAGTCCGCGTCGTCCGAGAGCGGCTCGAGCAGCGAGAGCAGCTCCGGCACCTCCTCCTCGCGCACCGACGGGTCGAGCACCCACCGGCGCGTGCGGTCGCCGAGGCCGCCGACGCCGAGCATGCGGAGCTCCGGAAGGCGCGCGAGGAACTCCCGCGCGCTCGCCATCCGGTCCACCTGGCGCTCGAGCAGCGCGCGGACGGCCTCGTCGTGGCCGAGCCCGGCGTGCAGCCGCAGGATCTCCGCCTCGGCCGCCGCGCTCGCGCCCTTCGCCGCGGAGCGCTCCTCGAGCAGCGCGAGCAGGTCCGCGTCCATCCGGCGCCGGCGGTAGACGCCCTCCAGCTCCGCCTCGTAGGGCCCGCCGGGCCAGCCGCGCCGCAGCTCGCGGAGCTCTTCGACGACGCGGTCCACCCTCAGGTCCTGCCGCGCGCAGCGCACGATCCACTCCTTCCACGGGCGCGGATCGGCGGCGTCGCGTGCGAGATCGCCGAGAAGGCCGATCGCGCCGTCGACGTCGCCCGCCTCCAGCGCGAGCAGGACCGGCCGCGAGAGGACCGCCGCATCGGACGACCCGCGGGCGAGCGCGAGCGCGTGCGGGACGGCGCGCTCCGGCGCGCCGAACTGCGCGCAGAGCTCGATGATCCGCTCCCGCGTCCCGGGATCGTCGCGCTCGCGCAGCAGCATCTCGCGCGCCTCCGCCTCGACCGCGGGCAGGTTGCACCACCCGGCCAGCGTCGCGCGCTGCCGCCAGAGCCCGAGGTCGCCCGGCGCCGCCGCGAGCGCGCTCCCGTTGACGGCCAGCGCCTCGACCACGTGGCCGAGCTCGAGGTAGCAGCCCGCGAGCGCCTCGCCGACGGGGGTGGTCGGCGGCAGCGCCCCGTAGGCGCGGAGCAGCCACCGCAGGCGCGCGCGCGGGCGCGCCTGCGCGCGGAAGGCCTCGGCGACCGCGAGATAGGAGTCCGGGTCGTCGATCCCCTCGCGCGCGGCGAGCCGCGCCAGCGTGCGCGCCGCGAGCTCGTCGCACCGCTCCCGCGCCCGCCGGTGGCGCTCCCGCCAGCGCGCGAGCGGCCCGAAGAAGCGCTCCGTGGCTTCGGCCACCGCGTCGTCCGCGGCGATCTCGCAGAGCAGCGGCAGCAGCGACTCCCGCGGCATCCGCTCGCCGATGCGGCCCCGGAGCTGCGCCCGCGCCCCGGCGGAGCGCGCCCTCTCCGCCTCGATCGCGCCCGCGGCGGGATGGTCGGGGGGCGCGGGGGCCCCCGGCGGCGCGCACTCGGCCGCGAGCACCGCCTCCGCGCGCGCCAGCACGGGGTCGTCCGGCCATGCCGCGCGGCGCGCCCGCACCGTCTCCAGCGCGCGGGTCGCGTGGCCGGAGTCGCGCGCCTCGTGGAGCGCGTCGGCCACCGTCCGGACGATGACGATCCTCTCGCCGGTGTGCCGGTCGAGCGTCTCCTCCCGCCGTCCGGGCGTGCCGACGGTCGCGAGCAGCACGATCGCCCCCGCGCCGATCAGCGCGAAGAGGAAGAGCCGCCATCCCGCGAGATTCACGGCCCGACCCCGGGCGGGCGCGACGACGGAGGCCCCCCCCGGCGACATGCCGGCCCGCGCTGGGTCGCGCCCGCGGCGCGACGGATCCAGGACCAACCCGCTCGCATTCCCTAGAGCCCGCATTGCTGCGGCGGGTGACCCCTTTTCGACCTTTCGCCAAGACCCCCTTGATCCTCCGCCGGGAGCGCCTCCGATAATCAGAAGCGTGGAAAGGCTCCTCGTGCCGCTCCTGGCGCTCGCCGCCTGCACCGTCCCGAAATGGGACGGGGTCCGGTCGTGGGCCATCCAGCTCCAGGGGATCGACCGCGAGGGCGCGGCCGACGCGCTCGCGCGCGAGCCGGTGGACCTGCTCGTGCTCGAGGCGACGCGCACCGTGAAGGGGCAGGAGTCCTTCCCGACGCGCGCGCTCGTCGCGCGGCTGTCGCGGGACAAGCTCTGCCTCGCCTACGTCAACGTCGGCCAGGCGGAGGACTACCGCACCTACTGGACCGGGGCGTGGCGCGGTCCCGGCGAGCCGTCGTTCGTGCTCGGCGCCGACCCGGACGGCTGGGCGGGGAACTATCCCGTCGCCTACTGGGACCCCCGCTGGCGGTGCGAACTCTGGGGGGCGCCGGGGGCGCTCGTCGATCTCGCCATCGAGGACGGCTTCGACGGCGTGCTCTGCGACTGGGTGCTCGGCTACGAGGATGCAACAGTTGCATCGGCGGCGCGGCGAGCGGGCGTGGACCCGGCGCGCGCGATGGCGGAACTGCTGCGCGACCTGCGCGCCTACGCGCGCGCGAAGCGCCCGGGCTTCCTTTTGATCGCGCAGAACGGCATCGGCCTGCCGGAGCGCGTGCCGGAGAGTTTCGCGTGGATCGACGGCTACACGCAGGAGAGCCTCTCGTTCATGGGCAGGGCGGGGGCCGCGTGGGAGGACGCGGAGGCGGGCGACCTGCCGATCCCCGCGGAGGGGGACTGGTCCACCGCGGCGCTCTCGGCGCGGATCGCCGGGCTGCGCGCGCGGGGGGCGCGGGTCTTCACCCTCGACTACGCGCGCAAGCCCGAGAACGTGGCGCTGGCGCTGCGCCGCAGCCGTGCGCTGGGGTGCATCCCCGCTGTCTCTCTGTCCCCGCTCGACCGCCTGCGATAATCGGTTGCGATGGTCGTCAGTTCCAGCGCCGCTGGACTCCGCCTTGCGGGCGCGCCGGTGCAGCCGACGGGCGGCCCGGGGGCGTCCAGGGTGGTTCGTGAGCCAGGGGGGCCGCCCGCGGCTGAGCGGCGGGACGTTCGTGGGTCGTAGCCCCTCCTCCTCCGCGGCGCCCCGGCGCGAGATCTACGCCGTGCGCGGCATGCATTGCGCCTCCTGCGTCGCGCGTCTCGAGCGCGCGCTCTTGGCGGTGCCGGGGGTCGTCGGCGCGCAGGTGAACCTCGCGACGGAGGAGGCGCTGCTCTCGGTGGATCCGGATCGATTCGATCCCGCCCGGGTCGCGAACACGGCGGGATTCGACCTCGTGCCGCGGGCGGCGGCGGCTCCGGCGTCGCCCGAGATCCCGGGGTGGGAGCTGGTTGTTGCATTGTTGCTATCGGCGGTGACGATGCATCCCCCGCACCCCCTGGCCTCGGCCGCCGCGGCGGTGGCGGCGGTCGCCTTCTGCGGAAGGCGCTTCACCCTCGGGGCGCTCAGGCTGCTGCGCCACCGCGCGGCGGACATGAACACGCTGATCGCCGTCGGCACCTGGACGGCGCTGCTCTGGTCGCTCGCGCTGCTCGCGCGCGGGGAGGGCGAACTCTGGTTCGACTCGGCGGCGATGATCGTCGCGCTCGTGCTGCTCGGCCGATACGTCGAGGAGCGGGCGCGGCGGCGCACCGGGCGGTCGATCCGTGCGCTGCTTGAACTCGCGCCGTCCCGGGCGCGGGTCGTCCGCGACGGCGAGGAGCGCGACGTCGACGCGGCGGAGGTCGCCGAGGGGGACCTCTGCGTGGTCCGGCCCGGCGAGCGCGTGCCTACCGACGGCGAGATCGTTTCGGGCGAGACCGCCCTCGACGAGTCGATGCTGACCGGCGAGAGCCTGCCGGTCGAGAGGGGGCCCGGGGATCCGGTGACCGGCGTCACGCTGAACCTGACCGGCGCGTTCCGGATGCGGGCGACGCGGGTCGGCGGCGCGACGCGGTTCGCGCGCATCGTCGCGGCGGTGCGCGACGCGCAGGCGTCGCGGGCGCCGGTGCAGGCGCTGGTGGATCGCGTCGCGGGGGTCTTCGTTCCCGCCGTGATCGCGATCGCGCTGCTGACGCTGCTCGGCTGGGGGCTCGCCCGGGGCGACTTTGTCCGGGGCCTCTTCCACGCGGTGACGGTGCTGATCATCGCGTGCCCCTGCGCGATGGGGCTCGCGACCCCCGCCGCGATCGTCGTCGCCGTCGGGCGCGCGGCGCGCGACGGGATCCTCTTCCGCGACGCGGCGGCGCTCGAGGCGGCGGCGCGCGTGCGGCTTGTCGCGTTCGACAAGACGGGGACGCTGACGGAGGGGCGGCCGCGCGTCCGCGAGGTCATGGATCCTGCGGGCGGGACGTTGCAGGCGGCGGCGACGGCGGAGCACCTGTCGGAGCATCCGATCGCCGCGGCGGTGGCGGCCGAGGCGAGCGCGCGCGGCGTCGTGCCGGAGGAGGTGACGCTCTTCCGCGCGGTGCCGGGGCGCGGCGTGCGCGCGCGCGCGGGCGGCGAGGAGATCCTCGCCGGGAGCCCGCGCTTCCTCGCCGAGGAGGGGATCGACCTCTCCGCGCTGGGGCCGCTGCGGGGGACGGTGCTTGCCGTCGCGCGGGGCGGGAGGCTTCTCGGCGCGCTGACGGTGGCCGATTCGCTGCGCGAGTCGGCCATCCGGGGGGTGGAGAGACTGCGTGCGATGGGACTGAGAGTCGTGATGTTGACGGGGGACTCGAAGAGCGCGGCCGAGGCGATCGCCGGCGAGGTCGGCATCGACGAGGTGCACGCGGAACTGCTGCCGGAGAAGAAGCTCGAATGGCTGCGGGGGGCGGGCCAGGGGACCGCGATGGTCGGCGACGGCATCAACGACGCCCCCGCCCTCGCGGCGGCCGGCGTCGGGATCGCGCTCGCGGGCGGGACCGATGTCGCGATCGAATCGGCGCACGCGACCCTGGTCCGGCCCGATCTGGCGCTCGTCGCGTCGGCGCTCCGACTCGGCCGCCGCACGCTCCGGGTGGTGCGCCAAAACCTCTTCTGGGCGTTTGCCTACAATGTCGCCGCCATTCCCGCCGCGATGGGCCTTCTCCCCTTCCGCGTGACGCCCGCCTACGCGGCGATCGCGATGGCGCTTTCCTCGCTGACGGTGCTCGCGAACAGCCTGCGCCTGGCGGCGGGGGGGGAATCGTAGGCCGATGGCGCGGAGGGGGAGGGCGATCGCACTCCTGCTCGCCCTCGCTGGCTGCGGCAGCGGGGGTGGGGGGGGCGCCGGGGGGGGTGCGGCGCTGCCGCTGCGGCCGCGGCCGGCGGGGGCGCCGGATGTCGTGCTGCTCACGGTGTCGGGGCATACCGACATCGCAAGCCTGCTGCTCTGCGCCGAGGGAGACAACACCGCCTATCTCGGCGACCCCGGGGACGCCGCCGACGTCGTCGCGGAGGCGTTCGAGTCTCTAGGGCTCACGGTCCAGTCGGCGCACTTCGCCGACCGCTACCGCGGCGTGCCGGGGGATCCGCTGCGGGCGGGGTTTGTCGATCTGCTCGCGACGATGCAGGCGGTCTTCGACGATTGGATCGATGGCGTCGGGGATCCGACGCGCCTCGTGCTGCTCTGCCACAGCCACGGTTCGAACTGGGCGCACATCGCGACGAGCCTCTTCCCGGAGATCCCCGTCGCCTTCCTGATCACCCTCGACGGCATCTGCACGGCCTGGGAGTGCGAGCACGACAGCGCGCTGCCGGGCTCCTTCCCGTGGGACATCGCGGACGCCTGCGCCCGTTGGCAGGTGCCCGGACAGCCGGGCCTGCTCGACACGAAGGATGTCGTCTTCCCCGCCGTGCGCCTCCACATCGAGGTGCGCAGCGACGACCTCTTCATCTCCGACGGCCGCGCCAACGTCCGCCTCGACGGCACAGAGCGCGACATCGTCACGCTCTTCTCCGCCGGCGAGACGCACGCGCGCGTCCACGAGCGGGGCAGCGCGGCGCTCCGGTTCGTCACGGACGCGATCCTCGCGGTCCTCGCGGTAGGATAGCGCGCCATGCACCGGCGCTCGCTGCTCAAGGCATCCGCCCTCGTCGTCGAATTCGCGCCGGTCGCCGAGTCGAAGATCGGCGAACTCGCCGCGAAGTTCGACATCGTCCTCGGCGTGACGCCGGGGGGGTAGCGCCGCGCGTCAGCGCGGTGGTTCGAAGACGACGCCGCCCGCATGGAAGGCCGTCCACGCGAACCAGTAGCTCTGCATCGTGGGGATCTCGGCGTCCGACGGGTCGAAGGCGCGCACCGAGAGCCCTTCGCGCACGAGACGGAGGTCGCCGTCGCGCGTCTCCCCCTCGGGCAGCAGCGGGTGCGGGTAGCAGCGCGCCTTCTCCCCGAGGAGCAGGATCGTCACGGTCGTCATCGGCGGATGGCGCCGGTCGGGCTTCGCGGGGCCCGTCGGGAAGACGGGCTCGCGGTCGCGCCGGTAGCGCGCGTAGTGCAGGTTGGTCGCCTCGTACTCGCGCGCCAGGAGCGGCGGCTTCAGCACCGTCGTCTGAGGGTGCCGCCTCTTCCACGCGCCGAAGGTCGAGACCACGGTGGGGATCCACCGGAGCCGCTGGCCGGTCAGCGGCCCTACGAGCGCCTCGCCGGTCATCTGCGACCAGAACGTCTCGGTCTCGCTGTCGTGGTAGAGCACCGCGCTCCGGTAGAGGTAGCCCGAGATGCCGAAGGTGAGCGTCCTCCCGTCGATGCGGCGATCGAACCCGATCGCCGAGTCGCAGAGCGGTCAGTAGTTGGGCGCGATCGGCGTGCCGCCGAGCACGTCGTTGACCATCTCGTGCAATTCGAGCGCGAGCAGCGGGTAGGCGCGCGCCTCGCCGCCGACGACGACGCCGAGCACGCGGTCGCTGTCGGGCAGCCAGGTCGCCTCCGCCGCCTTCACGACGACCGGCTCGCGGATCGCGGGGATCTTGTCCCGCGGGTCGTCCACGCCCCCGACCCCCCGGCGCACCTCCTTCAGGTCCACCGCCCGTTTCACCGCCTTCTCGCCCCGGAAGAGGAACGCCGACGGGCTCTCGGCCTCCTCGGCACCGAGGAGGGCGACCGGGAGCAGAAGCGCAAGCGCGCGCATCCCCCGATCCTATAAGATGGCCGCCCGATGCGCCGCCTCCTCCCCGCGCCCCTCCTCCTTCTCGTCTCCTGCTCGACGCCCGGCGCGCAGAAGGGCGATCTCGCCCCGCCGACCGTCGCGCCGCCGGTCGCGGGCGAACTGCCCGCCGGCGTGCTGCACCGGACGAGCCGCGAGACGGGATTCGGGAGCATGATCGACGAACTCGCGAAGGCCGACTTCGTCTACGTCGGCGAGGGGCACACGACCGAGGCGCACCATCTCGCGCAGCTGCGCATCGCGGAACAGCTCCTCGGCCGCGGGCGCCTGCGCGCGATCGGCATGGAGATGTTCCAGCGCAGGTTCCAGCCGGTGCTCGACGAGTACACGCAGGGCAGGATCGGCGAGGCGGAGATGCTCGAGCGGACCGAGTACAAGAAGCGGTGGGGCTACGACTACGCGCTCTACCGGCCCATCCTCGAGTTCGCGCGCGCCCGCCGCCTGCCCGTGATCGCGCTGAACGTGGAGGCGGAGATCAGCGCCGCGGTGCGCAAGGGCGGCCTCGACGCGCTCACCGAGGAGCAGCGCCGCAGCCTGCCCGCGCTCCACGACAGGGACGAGGCGCACAGAGCCTTCCTGCGCGAGAGCTACAAGGCGCACCTGCCCGCGGGCGGCGAGATCGACGAGGAGAAGTTCGCCCGCTTCTACACGGGCATGCTGCTCTGGGACGACACGATGGCCGACTCGATCGTGCAGTGGGCGAAGCGCGCGGGCAAGGACGCGCAGATGGTCGTCTTCGCCGGCGCGGGCCACATCGCGAACCGCTACGGCGTGCCCGAGCGCGTGCACCGCCGCATCGGGCGGCCCTATCTCACCGTCGTGCCGCAGGAGATCGACAAGCCGACGCGCGACATGCTGGCGCACGGCTACGCCGACTTCGTCTGGGCGACGGCGAAGAAGCCGTGATCCTGCTGCTCGCGCTGCTCGCGTTGGATCCGGCGCGCGAGGCGGAGGCGCGCGCCGTCCTGCAGGGCGTCTTGGAGGGGGCCGCGGGGGAGGTGACGCTCAGGCTCTTCGACAGCCGCGAGCAGTTCGGGCGCGCGGTGCGTGCCGTGGACCGGGGCGCGGCGATCGACTCGGTCGCGCTCTACCACTACAGGAGCCGCACGATCTTCGCGTGCGACGGCCCGCTGCTGCTCGGCGCGATCGCCCACGAGGCGTTCCACGCGAAGGGCGCGCTCGGCGACGCCGCGTACCGGCGGCGGCCGCACTGGCGGATCGAGGGGGAGGCCGACCGCGACGCGGTGCTCTTCCTGCGCGACAAGCCGTGGCCCGGCGCGGGCGCGTGGGAGTTCTGGCTCGAGAGCCGCGTCGCCCGCGCGTGCGAGCGGGGGCTGTTCGCCCCCGAGGATCTGTTCAGGCGGGCGCGGCCGCAGGGGCTGCCCGCCGACCAGCGCGCCACGTGGTACGCGCAGGCCTACCGCGCCGCGCGCGGCGGCGAGGATCCCGCGCTCGACTGGATCCTGTACGAAGGTGTCGCGTGGCCGACGCGCGACGGGTTCAGGCTCGTCCCCGAGGCGGGGGGCGCCGTGCTGCTGGTGCGCCAATCGCCGGGGCCGCTGCACTTGCAAGTGGAGGGGAGCGTGTCGATCCTCTTCGATTTCGTCGACGAGAGCAACTACGGCGAGATCGAGTTCCTCCCCGGCGGCGGCGTCCGCGCCTCGTGGAACGCGGGGGGGGTGTGGGGGCGCGAGGCCGTGCAACCGCTGACGCGCCGCCCGGAAACCGTTGCCTTCGACCACGGCGTACTACGGGCGGATGGCCGCGTCGCCCTGCATGTGCAAGCCCACGGAGGGCGCGTGGGCCTCGCGGTGCGGGGCAGGCCCGCGCAGGTGTCGCTGCGCCGCGAGTGAGTCGACTGCTCCCCTCGCCGCGCACTCCACCACTTCGTACCGCGAACCGGGAACGGTACAGTGGACATCCCGTGGGTTTCCGAAGGGCGCACCTCCTCGCGGGCCTGCTCGCCGCCGGCGGCATCGCCGTCGGCCTTAGGCTGGTGCTGCCTGAGGGCGCCGTGCCCCGGGCGGGGCCGGGTGCGGGGCGAAGCTTCGTTTCGGAACCGGGGCGGCCCGGCGCCCGTGAGTCACGCGGTCAGGAGCGGCCGGCTCCCGACCTATACGCGGCGCTCACGGGGCCCCGCGCTGCCGAAGCGGCCGCCGCGCTCCGGCGGGCGATCCGCACCGACGAGGCCGCGCGCCGCGGCGCCGAGGCCGCGCTCCGCGATCCGGCCACTCCGCGCGACACTGGGATGGTGCTCATGCTCGTCCTCGGCTCGATCGGTGGATCGGACGAGGTGCTGCTCGCCGCGCTTTCCGCGTTCGAGGCTGACGCGGAGGCAATCCGGTGCCTGCTGCTCGCCCTAGGTGCGACAAGGGACCCCGCCGACGACGATGATGTCTTCGACCTCGGCGACCGGCCGTGGGGCGCGGCGGGGCCGGCGGGGCTCGGGATCACCGTGCGGCGCGAAATCGGTGACGCGCGCGTGCGCGCCGCGTTGGCCGGCGCGTTGCGCCATGCCGACGAGTCCGTGCGGAGGTCGGCAGCCATGGCCCTGCGCCACTCCCTCGGGGAAGCCGATGCCCGCGACGCGTTCCTCGCCGCTCTCGACACGGAGCGCGCGGACTCGGTTGCCACGGAGATCGGGGAAGCACTCGCGCAATGGGTCGGCAGCGCCGGTGACGGGGCGTCGAACGCGGTCGTGCTCTCCCGGCTGCTGGCCCGGGCGGTCGATGAGGGGCTCGACGGATACCGCTTCCGTCTCGAAGACGATCTCGGCCGCGTGGCGCTCGGTCCGTCGGACCGGGCGCTCCTCGTGGAGTACTCCCACCCTTCCCAACCCTTCCCTCTGCGAACCTTCGCTCTCACCATCCTTGCCACCGGTGCCGTCCGTAGCGGGGAGGGCGCGGTTGCGCAGACCCGGGCGCTCCTGCTGCGGACGGCGAGCGGCGACGTCGACGGCGCGGCCCGGGACCTGGCGGCCCGCCTCCTCGCTGCGCTGCCCTATGACGAGGGCACCGTGGCCCGATTGGCGGCGACGTCCCGCGAGGATCCGGCCTGGAACCTCCGCTACACCTGCGTGGAAACGCTTGCGGAGTTCGGGCCCCGTCCCGATGTGATGGCCGGGCTCGAAGCGGCGAGGGCCGACCACGACCCGCGCGTCGCGGACCGCGCGCGCGTGCTGCACGAGCGCCTCTCGGGGCGGTAGCCCCCCCGGGCCCCCCGCCCGCGCGCTACTTGGAGAAGTCGACGATGCCGTGGCCGTACCCGTTGTCCCTGCCCGCGGGCCCGAGATCGCGGACGCGCCGCTGCAACTCCGACCGCACCGCGGCCCGCGTCGGAGTTGTCAGTTCCTTCCAGATCAGCGCCGCGATGCCCGCGGCGTGCGGCGACGCCATCGAAGTGCCGGAGAGCGTCGCATACCCGCCGTCCTTGTAGGTCGACGGGACCGACACGCCGGGGCCCGACACCTCGACGAAAGTCCCCGTGTTCGAGAAGGACGCGAGGCTGTCGTTGCTGCTGGTGGCGCCGACGGCGACGACGCTGCCGTAGGCGGCAGGGAAGGAGATCTCCGTCGTGGACGTGTTGCCGTCGCCGCTGTTGCCAGCGGCCGCGATGAGGAGGACGCCGGCACTCTCGGCGTCGTTGCAGGCGAGCTCGACAACCGAGGACGCCCCGCCGCCGAGGCTCATGTTGGCGATGTGCATGCCTTGCGCGCTTGCCCAGTCGATGCCTTCGGCGATGTCGCTCCACCAGCCCGAGCCCCTCCGGTCGAGCACACGCACGGCGTAGAGGTGCGCGCCGGGCGCGCAACCGACGACGCCGATCGAATTGTGCAGCGCGGCCACCGTGCCCGCGACGTGGCTGCCGTGGCCATTCTCGTCCCGGGCGCCCTTCCTCGAGCCGGTGAAGTCGACTGCGCCCTTGACATCGAGGTCGGGGTGCCCGAGGTCGATCCCGGTGTCGATGATCGCGACCTTGATGGCGGCACCGGTGTTGCCCGTGAGAGGCGCGTTGACCTTCGTGATCCCCCACGGGGTCGTCTGCGGCGGCTGCGAGGGCGCGGCGGTACCCGACGGCTTCGCGCAGATCTCTGCGATCCCGTCCTCCTCGACGAGCGCCACCGCGGGGTCGGCGCGGAGTTTCGCGATCGCCCTTGCCGGGGCGGTCGCCCGCACGGCGTCGAGCCTGCCGACCCTTCCGCCGGCGATGGCGCCGTGCTTGTCGAGTACGCGCGTGTCGGGTGCTCCCTTGAAGCGCACCACGATGCGGAGATCTTCGGCCCGGGCCAAGCCGGCGAGGAAGACAACCGCGAGACCCAGTATCCAGCCGCGACGGAACATGGGGAACTCCTTGCGCGCCCCTCGGCGCCACAGGTCGCCAACCGAATCCGTTGCCCCGCAACTTGCAGGCCGCTTGGGATTATAGCCCGGACGCGGTCGCGGGGGGGGCAAGCCGGGCGGAAGCCTGCGCGTGGCGGCGGTGGTAGCGTCGCATTCCCTGGACATGCCGCACGTCCAGCTCGCTCCAGCGTCGACAGGGCGTAACGCTCGGAGTGCGTCTCATCCCCCTGGCTACGGGAGATCGGGGTGCCATCGCGCGGGCTCCCCGCGCTCGGGGCTGGCGCTCGCCCTCGGGGGTGCGACGGTGCGTGACCTCGTCGCGGAGGGCGCTGCGCCACCCCGGTGCCGGGGACGATGACCGGGACCCGGCTGCCCAAGAACTCGTGGCGGATGATCCTTCCCGCTCTGGCCTCCTTCCAGGCCATCGTGCCGCCCTGCGGCGGAGTCCCCCTTTCGCCTCGCGGCCACGGCAGCGCGCTATCCCAGTTTCTTCACCTTGGCAACCAGCGTCTCGTCGTCGGGGAACTCGCCGGTCTCGAGCTTGCTGTAGACCTTCTTGTCGTTGACGAAGACCTCGAAGCGGCCGTCGGCGTAGGGGACGAGCGAGAGTTCCTTCATCTTCTGCTTCAGCGCGGTCGCGAGCTTGGCCGTCAGACCGACGGCCGCGGGCTCGTAGTTTCAGGCCGCGCAGTATTCGATGCGGATCTTCATGCGCCGCACCTTATCACGGCGGGGCGTCGAAGGGCAGGGGCGGGGGCGGGGCGCCGCCCTCCGCGAGGTGCGTGATCCAGCGTGCGACCGCCTCCCTCTCCTCGGGGCAGGGATGGAACTCGTACCGGTCGAAGGCCTCGGCCGCCTGGCGCAGCAGCGCGGGATCCTTCCGGTGGGCGCCGAGGGTCCAGAGCGAGACGGCGACGTCGTAGCGCCCGTAGCCGAGCACGCGGTCGGAGACGGCGCCCGCGTCGAGTTCGGCGAGCGCGCGCGCGGTCTGCGCGAACAGCAGCGCGAGCGGCGGATTGTCGGCGAACGCCTCGGGACCGCTCGCCCACCGGTTCGCGGCGATCGCCTCCGCGACATGGCCCGACGTTCCCCGGCGCGCCCAGTCGTCCACGACGAGCGCCGCGAGCAGGTGGGCGCGGGCGACACGGTCGAAGAACGCGTCGGACTTGGCGATCGCGGCGAGGCCGACCTCGAAGCGCGACGCCGCGCCGGGGTAGCGGCCTAGGCCCCACGCCTCCGCGCGCGCGCGCAGGGGCTTCTCGCGCTCCCACGCGGGCCCCGCGTAGCGCAGCAGGTCGAGCGCGTTCTGCCCGCACTGCTTCAGGAACCAGTGCGCGATCGCGCGCCCCCCCGGGTCGGCGTCGGCGAGGATCTCGAGCCCCTCCCGCGCCCGCGCCCACGCGAGGTCGGGGTCGGGGGCCGCCTCCTTGAGGTTGTAGGCGAGCAGGTGGCCGAGGAACGCCTTCGCGCGGTCGTTCCGCGGGTAGAGCGCCACCATCATCCGGTAGTGCAGCGCGAGTTCGTCGAGGCGCCCCTTGCCGGTGAGGATGTCCGCGCGGAGCCACAGGTAGTTGAGCAGCAGCGGGCGGAACGCCCCGGTCAGCACGCCCCCCGAGAGGCGACCGAGGCCGAGTCTCTGCGCCGAAGGCGACAGCGGCGCCGAGGCGCGCAGCCTCTCGCCGATCGGATAGGCGATCCCCAGCACGAGCAGCGCGAGCGCGAGGGCGACGAGCCGCCTCATCGCCGCACCCCGGACGCCCCGACGGCCGTCGCGAGCGCGAGCGCGATCGACGCGAGCAGCAGCGCCGGCGGCGCGCGCCGCGCGCCCACCCAGTCGCCGATCGACACCTCCGCGCTCGCATCGAGGCGCGCGAGGTCGGGCAGCGCGCCGAGCAGCGCGCCCACCATCGCGACCGCGGCCCTCCGCACCGGCGGGTCCTCCTGCCCCGCTTCCGCGGCGCTGCGCGCTGCGCCGCCGTGGGCGAGGCTCTCGCCCAAGAACCCCTTCATCGCGCCCAGCGACAGCAGCAGCGCGGCGAGCAGCGCCGCGACCGGCGCGCTCAGGTGCGCGCTCGCGGCGGCGGCCAGCGCGGCGATGGCGGCGGCGCCGAGCGCGGGCGCGATCGCGGACAGCAGCGCATTCGCGACGAACGAGCGCTCGCGCCCCAGCGCGCGCACCTCGCCGAGTTCGAGCCGCACGCGGAACTCCGGCGTCAGGTTCGTCAGTTGCACGCTCTCGCCCGCGATCGGCAGCGTCACCGGCCGGTCGGGAAAGACGACATGGGGCGTGCCGTCCACCGCGAGCGTCGGCGCCGCCGGCGTGCCCACGCGCGCCTCGCCGACGAGGTCGGCGCGGATCAGGAAGCGGAGTTGCGTGGCCTCCGCGGGGACGCGGATCCTGGGCACCGGGAACCAGCGCGCGCCGCCGTCGCCGATGCGCGTCGTCTCGCGGGCGGGCGCGGCCCCGGTGGCGGCGACGCCGATCCCGGCGACGGCGAACAGCGTCGCGGTGGCGAGGAAGGCGACCGCGGCCGCGCCCGCGGCGCCGCCCAGCGCGAGAAGGGGGGAGGGGCACGGGGAGGCCCGGACGACCTCGCCCCGCCGGCGCGCGCGGTCGGTGGCGAGGGGGAAGGCGCCGTAGACCACCGCGGCGAGATAGCCGACGGTGGCCGCGACATCGCTCGCGAGCGCGTAGCGCGCGTCGGCCGCCCCCGACGCGCGGGTCGAGAGCAGGAGCACCAGCGCCCCCGAGCCCCCCAACAGGAAGAAGCCTCCGCGGCGCGCGGCCTCCGTGAGCCTAAGAAGGAAGGCGGCCCGCATCCTTCAGGTCCTTCTGCACCGCGTCGAGGAAGAGCGCCTCCAGCGTCGTGGTCGGGGGCCTCACGCCGTGCAGCGCGATGCCCGCCTCCCTGAAGATGGCCTCGACGCGCGCGCGGGCCTTCGGTTCGACGGTGTCGGTCTCCCAGCTCAGCCTGCGCGCGTCGGCGAGCAGCGTCCCGACCTGCCCCGCGAGGATCTTCCGGCCGCGGTGGAGGATCGCGATCTCGTGGCAGACGTCGCTGACGTCGCCGAGGATGTGCGACGTGAGCAGCACCGTCGTGCCCTGGGCGGCGACCTCGCGCAGCAGGTCGCGCACCTCGACGTTGCCCTGCGGGTCGAGGCCCGAGGTCGGTTCGTCGAGCACGAGCAGGTCCGGTCTCGCGACGAGCGCCTGCGCGAGCCCGATGCGACGCGCCATGCCCTTCGAGTAGGTCGAGAGGCGGCGCGCGCGCGACTCCCACATGCCCGTGCGCTTCAGCAGTTCCTCGCCGCGCAGGCGCCGTTCGGCCCTCGGCATGCCGAAGAGGCGGCCGACGAAGTCGAGCGTCTCCTCGCCGGTGAGGAACTCGTAGAGGCGGGTCTCCTCCGGCAGGAACCCGGTGCGCCGGCGCGCGTCGCGGTGGCCCGCCGGGTGGCCGAGCACCTGCGCGCTCCCCGAGGTCGGCGGCAGGAGCCCGAGCAGCATGCGGATCGTCGTCGTCTTGCCGGAGCCGTTGGGTCCGAGCAGGCCGAAGACGCATCCCCGCTCGACGCGCAGGTCGAGTCCCCGGACGGCGGCGACCCGGGTCCGCGAGAAGGGGGAGCGGAACTCCCGCACGAGGCCCGCGGCGTCGATGACCGCCATAGGCGGAGAACAGTAACCTCCTGTGGCGATCCCGTACAATGGCGTGGGTGGGGCCCCTGCCCCACCCACGCATAGTAGAGAGCGAGAAGAACATGCGAATTCTGGCAGGACTGGCGCTTGGGATTGCCGTGATGGCGGTGGCGTCGGCGCGGGCGCAGGATGCGACGCCGACGAACGAGGAGGTCGTGAAGGCGGTGCGGGCGGTGCTCGCGGCCAAGAAGGAGGGGGAGCGGACGGAGGCGAGGCAGAAGCTGCTCGCGAGAACGGACCTCGACCCGGCGTCCTTCACCGCGGGCCTGCGCGCGGGCCCCTACTACCAGAAGCCGATGGTCACCGAGGTGGGCGAGCGGCACAGCAACAAGCACTTCGGCCTGCAGTGGAAGGGCTCCGACGGCAGGGAGCGCGGCTTCAGCCTCTTCGTCCCCGAGGCCTACGATCCCAAGTCGAAGATCCCCGTCCTCTTCTACCTGCACCACAACGCCTACGCGCAGGGGACCGGGACGATGATGGCCGGCACGGCGCTGATGAAGTTCCGCGACCTCTGCGAGAAGCAGTCGCTGCTCTTCGTCGCCCCCTACACCGGCGCCGGCGCGGAGTGGTGGACGCCGGAGGGCAGGCGGCTGGTCGAGTGGACGCTCTCCGTCGTGAAGGAGCGCTACTCGGTGGACGAGAACCGCATCGCGCTGCTCGGCGCCCTCGACGGGGCGGACGCGGTCTGGTACCTCGGGCAGGAGATGCCCGGCACCTGGTCCTGCCTGATGCCGATGACGGGCGACCCCTACGAGATCGGCGCCGTGATCCGCCCGCTCTACCTCGGCACCCTCGACCGCATGGACATCCTGATGGGCGTGCCCGGCAAGTCGGTCGGCAACCTCGGCGACAAGAACGTCCCCGAGTACCTCTCCGCGCTGACGCCGCTCTTCGAGAAGCACATGCGCATCACGACGACGATCTGGACCGCCGCGCAGGGCGACTTCCACTACCTCGACAAGGTGAAGGACCTGATCGGCGCGTTCGCCCTCGAGCGCAAGCGCAACGCGATTCCGGAGGAGGTGGACATCGAGACCGACCTGCCGCTGGGCCAGCGCTGCCTCTGGCTCGAGAGCCACGGCCGCGATGCGAAGGGGCCCGTCGCGGGCCAGTTCCCGAGCACGCTGCTCCGGTGGAAGGCGCCGAAGTTCGAGGAGCCGAAGAAGCGGCTCGGCATCGGCCTCGACCAGCGCCCCGCCTGGGCGGTCGGCATGGTGATCACCAGCGTCGACATCGGCGCCCGCGACGCGGGCCTCATCGTGGGCGACGTCCTGCTCGAGGTGGACGGCAAGCCCGCCCGCACGGTCGACGACGTGGCGCCCATCCTCCAGTCCTTCGACTGGGGCCACGAGGTGAAGGTGCTCGCCGCCCGCGAGGTGAAGAGCTCCGAGCTCGACAAGGCCGTCCAGGGCCAGAGGCGCTACATGAAGATCCGCGAGAAGGTCGCGAAGCTGCGCGCCGAAGGCAAGCCCGTCCCCGCCAACCTGAACGACCTCGCGGAGGACGAGGAGGGGACGGAGGAGGAGGAGGGGGGTTGCGGCGACGACGACGGCTGCAGCATCATCGAGATCAGCAAGCCCGAGCCGAAGGGGAAGGAGAAGGAGAAGGAGGATCGGGGGGGGGCGCGGGGGGGCAAGTCCGAGAAGACCGAGTACTTCGTCTTCGAGCGCTGGGTGAAGCTCGTCCGTCCCGAGGGCAGGATGGTGCGCGCCGACTTCGGCGCGGGCTGGGACGTGGCCCACCGCGAGAGCGGCGTCCGCGTCGTGAACCTCGTGGCCGGCGGCCACGCGCAGCGGAGCGGCTTCAAGGAGGGCGACGTCATCATCCAGGTCGGCGCCGACTCCGTGGCCACCGTGCGGGACCTGCAGGCCTTCTTCGAGGGGTACAAGTTCGAGGAGGAGCCGGAGGCCGAGCGCCGCGTCGAGTTCACCGTCCGCCGGCAGGTCGCGGGCGGCTCGGCGCGCGAGGAGACCGTCGCCGTCCGCTGGGATCCCCCGGCCCCCTTCCGCGTGGACGCGCAGTGGGAGAAGCGCGAGAAGATCATGAACGTCCTGACCCGCGAGGTCGCGTCGTTCACGATCTACTTCGCGACCGACCTGATGCCCCCGGACCAGGAGTTCCACCTCTACGTGAACGGCATCCCCTGGGCCGACATCGCCGATCCGGCCTCCGCGCCGGAGTACCCGGTGGTCGGGCACGGCAGCGATCCGATGGTCGCCGACGACCTGCACCGGATGCGCCAGCGCCGCGCGAAGGTCGACGGGTGGAAGCCCGACTACGCGTGGGCGATCGACGACGCGCTCGCGATGCGCGACCGGGAACTCCCGTTACTCGCGAAGCGGACCTTCGACCTGAAGGGGCTCGCGGCGGCCTTCGAGAAGGCGCGCAAGCGCGAGGGCGGCGAGGACAAGGGCGCCAAGGTGAAGAGCGCCTACGACCGGCACGTCGCGAAGGGGTAGGCATGGCGGAGCCCTACGTCCCGCGCCACCGGGTGCGGATCGTCACCGCCGCCGCGCTCTTCGACGGCCACGACGCGGCGATCAACATCATGCGCCGCCTGATGCAGCGGATGGGGGCGGAGGTGATCCACCTCGGCCACAACCGCAGCGTGGCCGAGATCGTCGACTGCGCGATCATGGAGGACGCGCAGGCGATCGCGATCACGTCCTACCAGGGCGGTCACGTCGAGTTCTTCCGCTACACGATCGACCTGCTGCGCGAGCGCGGCGCCTCGCACATCCGGGTCTTCGGGGGGGGCGGGGGGGTCATCGTCGAGGAGGAGATCCGCGAGCTCGAGAAGTACGGCGTCGCGAAGATCTACAGCCCCGAGGACGGGCAGCGGCTCGGGCTCGCGGGGATGGTCGGCCACCTCCTGCAGCACGCGGACTTCGAGCCGCCGGTGGCCGCGGCGCGCAACGGCCACCTCGACGGCCGCGACGCGCGCCGCCTCGCCTCGGTGCTGACGCTCGCGGAGGCGGGGAAGCTGAACGGCCTCCCGGAGACCGCCGCGGCTGTCCCTGTAGTGGGGCTCACGGGGCCCGGCGGCGCGGGCAAGTCGGTGCTGACCGACGAGCTGCTGCGGCGCTTCCTGCTCGCCTATCCCGACCGGCGCGTCGCGATCCTCTCGGTGGATCCGAGCCGGCGGCGCACCGGCGGCGCGCTGCTCGGCGACCGGATCCGCATGAACGCGATCGACCCGGGCCGCGTCTTCATGCGCAGCTTCGCGACGCGGGGGGAGAAGGGCGAGCTGAACGCATCGATCGAGAGCGCGATCCGCGTCTGCCGCGCCGCGGGCTTCGACCTCATCCTCGTCGAGACGACGGGCACGGGGCAGTCCGATGTCGGGATCACCGGGGTGGCCGACGTGAGCCTCTACGTGATGACGCCCGAGTACGGCGCCGCGAGCCAGCTCGAGAAGATCGACATGCTCGACTACGCCGACCTCGTCGCGGTGAACAAGGGCGACCGGCGCGGCGCGGCGGACTCGCTGCGCGACGTGCGCAAGCAGGTGCGGCGCAACCGCGAGATCCCGTGGAGCGTGAAGGACGAGGACCTGCCGGTCTTCCTGACGATCGCGAGCCGCTTCAACGACAACGGCGTGAACGCGCTCTTCCGGAGGCTCGTCGCGCTGCTGAGGGAGAAGTGCGGCCTCGCCCTCGACGGGGAGGTCGCGGCGCGCCTCGCGGCGGCGCACCACGAGGTCGTCATCGTGCCGCCCGGGCGCGAGCACTACCTCGGCGAGATCGCCCGGGAGGCGCGCGCCTACCGCGCGGAGGTGGAGCGGCGCGCGGCGGCGGCGTCGCGCTACTACCGGCTCCTCGCCGGCGGCGACGCGGTCGCGGCGGAGGCGGAGCGCGCGCGGCAGGAGATCGGCGAGCCGGCGCTCCGCGCCCTCGAGGGGTGGGAGGCGCTCCGCGAGCGCTACGCGGCCGACGACCTCGTCACCGAGATCCGCGGTCGCGAGATCCGCCGGCCGCTGCAGGGCCTCTCGCTGAGCGGCCTGAAGATCCCGAAGATCGCGCTGCCGCGCTACGCCGACTGGGGCGACCGGCTGCGCTGGCTGATGCTCGAGAACGTGCCCGGCGAGTTCCCCTACACCGCCGGCGTCTTCCACCTGCGGCGCGCCGACGAGGAGCCCAAGCGGATGTTCGCGGGGGAGGGGACCCCGGAGCGGACCAACCAGCGCTTCCACTACCTCTGCCGCGGCGAGAGCGCGAAGCGGCTCTCGGTCGCCTTCGACTCGGTGACGCTCTACGGCGAGGATCCCCACGAGCGCCCCGACATCTATGGCAAGATCGGCGAGAGCGGCGTCTCGATCTGCACGCTGGAGGACATGCGGAAGCTCTTCGCCGGCTTCGACCTCTGCCACCCCAACACCAGCGTCTCGATGACGATCAACGGCCCCGCGCCGGCGATCCTCGCGATGTTCATGAACGTGGCGATCGACCAGGGGGTCGATCGTCATTCCATGGAGAAGGGGCGCGCCCCCTCCGAGGCAGAGCGGCGGGAGATCGCGGAGCGCACGTTGCGCACCGTGAGGGGCACGGTGCAGGCGGACATCCTCAAGGAGGACCAGGCGCAGAACACCTGCATCTTCGGGACCGAGTTCAGCCTGAAGGTGATGGGGGACATCCAGGAGCACTTCGTCCGCCACGGCGTGCAGAACTACTACTCGGTGTCGATCAGCGGCTACCACATCGCCGAGGCGGGCGCGAACCCGATCAGCCAGCTCGCGTTCACG
>CAZMXP010000043.1:0-42736 GCA_964570285.1 uncultured Planctomycetaceae bacterium | reverse complement strand
CCGGCGCGACGCAGTCCCGGCGCAGCCGCAGCCGCCCGACTCCAGGTGGGGTTTTTAGACAGGCCCTAGGCAACGATCATGTGCGCCGCGGTGTACCTCGAGGTCGCGTAGCCGGTCGTGCCGACGATGCGCGCGGCGGGGAAGCCGGCCTCCGCGAGAAGCGCCAGGTAGACCCTACCCGGCAGCGCGCCGGAGATTCACGTCGACCAGGCGTCCATCGATGCAAGCTCCTTCTCAGGAACCGTGGCAACGACGAGCAGGTCGGCGATGGAGAGGCCGCCGCCGGGACGCAGCACGCGGCGGATCTCGCGGAAGGCGACCGCCTTGTCCGGCACGAGGTTCAGCGCGCCATTCGAGGTGACGAGGTCGAAGGTCGCGTCGGCGAAGGGCAGGCGCTCCGCGTCGCCGGCGACGAACGACGCGTTCGCGCGCGGGCGCGGGAGCATCGCGGCGGTGAGGTCGAGGCCGATCGCGCGGCCGCCGGTGCCGACCATCGATGCGGCGACGAAGGTGTCGAGACCGGCGCCGCAACCGACATCGAGAGTGCTCTCGCGGGGGCGCGGGGGCCTGAGGCGCAGCGGATTGCCGACGCCGACAAAGCGGTCGAGCGAGCGGGGCGGGACCTGCGCGGCGAGGGCGGGGTCGTAGCCGAGGCGTTCGGCGCTCGCACGGCCCACCGGATAGACGAAGTGACCCTCGGCGCTCTCGGCGACGTCGGCGTAGCGCGCGACGACGGCGGCGCGCAGTTCGGCGGGGGTCGGCACGCGGCCAGTGTAGGGCCTGCCGGAAAGCCCGGCGTCAAGAACCGAGGGCGGGCGAGCACAAGGCCCGCGTCCAGCCGCAGCCGCGGCCGACCGAATCCGGCCGGGTCTTCAGGCAGGCCCCGGCCGCCCACGAAAAGGGGGCGCCCCCCTGCGGAGGCGCCCCCGGTCATTGGTGGTTGGAGGCTACTGCGCGCCGCCGGAGGGGCAGGCGCCCTTCTCCTTCGGGCACTCCTTCGAAGTCTCCTTCGCAGCCTTCTGGGCGCCCTTCCCGGTCAAGACGCCGGGATTGTCGCTCTCGAACTGCGCGATCGCGGCAAGCACGACGGCGTCGAGCTTGGTCTCGAGCGCGGCGATCTCGCCCTTGCACTTCTCGCAGCCGTCGGCGGCCTTCGTCTCGAGCGCGACGACGTCGGTCGCGAGCGCCTGGCAGCAGGCGGACTCGCGCCCCTCGGTCAGCTTCGCCTGGATCGGCCCGGAGAGGGGGCAGCCCATCTCCTTGCAGGAGACGAGGTTCCGGATGCGCACGCTCAGCGCGGGCATCGCGACGGGCTCGCGCCCGAGCGCCTTGTCGAGGGCCGCGATCTCGCGGGCGCTCGTCGCGCTGCCGAGGAACGCGGCGATCTCGAGGCGCTTGATCTTCGACGCCATCGTCGCGGCGCAGTCGGTGCCGCAGGAGGACGAGAGAGAAGCCATCTGCTTCTTCGAGATTTCGCACCCCTTCTCGCAGCCGACCGACAGCTTCGCGACATAGGCGCTCAGCGGCAGGCGGGCGGGCGCGGTTCCCATCGCCTTCTCGAGCTTCGCGATCGTGGCGCCGCTCTTCTCGCAGCCGGCCGCGCACCCCTTCTCGCACTCGGCGACGGCCAGCTTCAGCGCCGCGGTGTCCTTCGCGCCGCAGGCTTCGCAGAGGGTCGCGAGCATCTTCGCGCTCTTCTCGCACCCCTTCGCGGCGGACGCCTCGAGGTCGGCGATGCGGGCGGTGAGCGTGGCCTTCGCGCCGCAGTCCGTGCAATCGGCGCAGTCCTCGCACTCCTCGCAGTCGGTGTACTCCGTGCACTCCTTCGCGGCGGCGGCCTTCTTGCCCTCGCAGGCCTTGCCCTCGTCGCCGGCCATCGCCGGCAGCGCGAGCAACGCCATGAGGAACATCGATGTGGTCAATAGCTTCATGCGGTCTCCTTGGTCTGCTTGGTCTGCTTGGTCTGTGGTCCGATCACGCCGGGACGGCGCGCTTCTTCTCTCGGGTATACTCCCCTCACCAGAATAACTGCGGGACAAAGAGGTCGGCCCCCGTCCCGCAGTTGCGCCGGCGACGATGCGACCACGGGAATCCAACGCCCTTTCCGATAGATCGGGAGAACGGGGTCAGACCCCGCTCACCCGCGCGGGTGTGGGCGGCGCCGGCGCCTTGCGGCGGCGCAGCAGGTCGAGGGCCTTCCGCACGAGGATGCGGCAGACCCAGGTCTGGAACCGCGCGCCCCCCCGGCCCCCCCCAATTCGCGTCAAGCCGACAGCACGGCATCCTGCGCGACGTCCTCGGCGTCCTGCCGATGGCCGACAAGTCGCAGCGCGAGCCGCTCCAGCGTCGGCGTGCTCTCCGAGACGAGCCCGGTGAGGGCGCCCCGGTCCCCGGTCCGGGCGGCGGCGAGGAGTTCGATCTCGCTGGCGGGAGGAGGCATCCGAAAGCGGAGACGCGCCCGCCCCCCGGAACGTCAACAGCCGAACAGTTGGGGTCAGACCCCTTTTCGCCGGTTCAGCGGGCTTCGGGCGGCCAGCAGGTCGCCGCCCTTCGTGATGAACTCGGCGAGCTGCGAGAAGGCCGCCTGGTCCACCCACGTGCCGTCCCGCCCGCAGAAGTCGACGATGACGCCGCTGACGCCGGCGTAGTTGCGCCGCGTCATCGTGCCGCGGCAGCGGGGGCAGCTCTTGTAGCGCACCGCGGCGGGCATCACGCCGCCCGCGCGGGTGCGGAACTCGTTCAGCACATCGGCGAGGCTCGCCGACTCGACCCCCTGCCGCAGCTTGTCGAGCGTGCCTTCGAGGCCGCCCACCGGGAAGAGCGCCCCCTGGCAGGTCGGGCACATCAGCACGAGGACCTCCTCCCACTGCTGCTCCTCGAGCGCCTCGCGGCAGCGCGGGCAGGCGGGCCCCTTCGCCTCCTCGCGCCTGCGCGCCCGCTGCGGCGCGCGCCCGCTGAGGCAGACGGGGCACTCCTGCACGTTCGCGACGACGTTGCCGCAGGTCGGGCAGAGCGCCTCCTTCCGCTCGACCTTCTTCTGGAAGCCGCGGCCGGCCGCGCAGACCGCGCAACTCTCGCCGGGCACGATCTCGTTCCCGCAGACCGAGCAGATCGTCGTGCGGCGCTTCGCGGGCTCCGGGGTCGGGGGCTTTCGTTGGAAGCCACGACCGGCGGCGCAGACGCGGCACTCCTCGTCAGACTCGATGGTATTGCCACACTGCTTGCAGAGCCGGCTCATGGCCGGCCGATCTCGGGGGGGCGCGGGGGGCGCGGACCGACGCTTCACCGCGCGCCCGTCGGCACAGACGGGACACTCGCTTCCCTGCGGGACATCGTTGCCGCAGCCACGGCAGAACATCTCCGGCCTATCGGCCGGAGGAGGCAGGAGGCTGTAGGTAGGAGTTCGCCGGTTACTTGGGGTGGACGGGGTCCATCGGGGTCCAGTTTTGATTCGTGTTCTGTTGCGGCGCGTTGGGATCGGGATTCTGGCCGGCCGCCTGCTCGTGGGGCTTGATGTTGGGGCTTGGGGTCGTGGCCATCTGGCCCTGGGGGTTCATCCACGGAGTCTGCCCGGTGGGGACCGTCATCGGCGGACCGGAGGGATTCTGCGGGTTGATGTAGGAGGAGGTGCCGGAGAGGAGTTCGCCGACCGCGTTGGAGTGGCGCTGCATCTGCCGGACCGTCTCGCCCCAGGACTTCCGCTGGCTCTCGGTGATCTGCTTGCGGGCCTCGGCGATCATCCGGAGGTCATTGGCCGCGGCCTGCCGGAACATCTGCGCGAGATTGAGGTGGAACGCGTACCAGCCCGGCGTGATCGTCATCGACGAGAAGACGGTCTGCAACACCGGCGTCGCCCTCTCGATCTCGCCCTTCGGCGCCGCGAAGCTGTAGAGGTACATCGGCGAGATCAGATGGGACTCGAGCCCCGCCTGCCCGATCGACTGGGCGTTGGCGTTGCCCTGCGGGCTCCACGTCAGTTGCACGATGCAATTGATGTCCTCGTGGATCGCCACGCCGCGGGCGCCGGGGTACTCGATCCGCACGCGGCCGGCGCCGTAGCGCACCTCCTGGCCGTGCTGCCGCATCAGGGCGATCTCGTCGGCGCTCTCCCGGGTGATCCGGGCCGCGACTTCGGGGAGATCGTCGGAGCGCACGACCTGCGCACCCGGGACGCGGCGATAGCGCGGCATCACCGCCTGCAAGATGAAGTCGGCGGGCGGCCAGACGCGGTCGCAGAGTTCCACGCCCCCGACCGTCAGCAGGCCTTGGTTCTGCTGGACCGCGCTGGCGTACCACGCGGGGCAGCAGTTGAACTGATCCCGCGGGATCCACCTCACCGTCCAGCCCGTCCGTGGGTCGGAGACCGTGGTTTCCAGCGTCACGAAGTTGGAGCGTTCGATGCGCCAGAGCACGCCGTGGTCGATCTGCCAGCCTTGGGGCACGAGAATGGTCGCGACATCGAGGGAGCTCTTCTCGTCCCGGATCGCCCGCGGATCGTAGATCCTGATCCCCTCCGCCGTCGCCGCCGGATCGGGCGCGCCGCCCGATGGACCGGGCGGCGGCACGAGCTGGGCGGGCGCGGGTGGCGTCAGCGAGAGCCTCTTGCCGCCGGTCTCGAAGACGAATTGCCCCTCCTGCCCGGGTTGCAGCGTGAACGCGAATGCATCCTGGCCGACGCGGAACCTCCCCTCGACGAGGCCGCCCGCCTTCTGCGTCGCGGTGAAGGGAAAGACCCGGTCGCCTCGGAGGATCGAGCCGCGTATCTCCTGACCGACCTGATCGATCCGCACGGTCACCCCGGCACCGCGATACTCCCCTACCGTGAGCTCGGCAGCGCCCGCGCCGGCGGCAAGCCACAAGAGGGCGGCAAGGACGGTCTTCCGGCGTCGAATCACTCTTCTCCTCGATTCTTTCCCGGGCCTAGCTCCGTTGCCGTCTGACGCCTCGGGACCCGGGGGATTCTAGCCGGCGGGTGCGTGAGACCGTTCGGCGTTGGGTCCGCGGTATCCCTCACCGCGCCTCGCCGGGCTCCAGATCCTCGGGCAGCAGGTCCATCAGAACGCCGTCATGCCAGCCCGAGCGGTCGACGTTGCGTTCGTACTTGCGCATCACGCCGACACGCTTGAAGCCGACGCCTTCGAAGGCGCGGATCGCCCGCTCGTTCTCGGCGGAGGGGTCGATCGTGAGGCGGTGGTGCCCCTTTTCCGTGAACAGGTGGCGCGCGAGCACACGGATCGCCTGTCGGCCGATGCCGCTGCCCCAGCAGGCGGGGTGGACGCAGAGATCGATGTTCGCCGAGCGGTAGTCGGGCTCCTCCTGCTCGCTGTACTGGATCAGGCCGACCAGCCTGCCCGCCTCCTCGATTGCGAAGAGCGTGACGTCCTGCCGAGCGAGCAGTTTCGCGACACGGCGCGCGTCCCACGTCCCCCACCAGCGCGCGACCTCGGGCTGGCACAGCACTTCGAGCAGCGCTTCGGCGTCGGAAAGCCTCAGGGGTCGCAGGTCCATGGTGCCGTTTCTCCGGCGGCATTCTAGCCGCGATGCAGCCGGCGGATTTTTGGTCCCTCCCCCCTTGTATGTTAGGTATATGTTAGGTATCGTGGTCGACGGCGTAGCGGAGAGCGAACGGCGCGGAGGGTGCCGTGATGGGAGCGGTCAGCGAGCCCGCGGGCGAGGCGGAGATGGAGCAGGTCACGAGCGAGATGCCGCCCCTTCTTAAAGGGAGCGGGTGCCGGATGGTCCGTCTGCGGCGGGCGGCGGCGGGGTTTGCCCGCGGGGACCTGCTGCTGGTGGTACCTGGAATCGATCCCGAAGGCGGGGAGTTTGTCATCGACATGCTCGGGCGACTCGGCCGCCATGGGGGCGGACCGGTGTGGGGGGTTGTCGTGGGGGCCGTCCGCCGTGGCACGGGGGGCGGTGAGGTGCGGCGGCCCCGATGATCCTCCATGCCGACATCGACGCGTTCTTCGCGTCGGTCGAACAGGTGAAGAACCCCCGGCTGCGAGGGCGGCCGGTGGTCGTGGGCGGCAAGCCCGGCGAGGCGAGCGTGATCGCCTCCTGCTCCTACGAGGCGCGGCGTTTCGGCCTGTCGGCCGGGATGCCGCTCCGCGAGGCGGCGAGGCTCTGCCCGCAGGCGGTCTTCCTGACCGGCTCCTATCCCGAGTACCGGCGGGCGAGCGATGCCGTGTTCGCGCTGCTTGCCGACCTCTCGCCGCAGGTGGAGGTGGTCTCCCTCGACGAGGCCTATGTCGACCTCTCCGGCGCGGAGCAGATCCACGGCGGGGCGTGGCGGGCGGCCCGGTCGCTCCGGCGCCGCGCGCTGGCGGCGACGGGGCTCCACGTCACCGTCGGCATCGGCCCGACGCGCATCCTTGCGCGGCTGATGACCGCGTGCGCGAAGCCGGACGGCATCGGCTTCGTCGAGCCCGCGCAGGCGCAGGCCTTCCTCGCGACGCTGCCGCTCTCGGCGCTGCCGGGCATCGGCCGCAAGACGCTCGATCTCCTGGGGCGGCTCAACCTCGACCGGGTGGGCGACCTCGCCCGGCTTCCCGAGGATCTGCTCGTGGAGACGTTGGGGGCCCGGGGGCGCACGCTCTCGCTGCTCGCGCGCGGGCAGGATCCGCGGCCGGTCGACAGCGACCGCCGGAAGCGGTCGGTCTCGCGCCGGTCGGCCCTCGCGGAGCCGAGCGCCGACACGGACCTGCTCCTCGGCTACCTCTTCTACCTGTGCGAGCGCACCGCACTCGGGCTCCGGGAGATCCGCGCGCGGGCGCGCAGCGTGCGCGTCTCGTTCGAGTATGCCGACTACAAGGCGCGCGAGGGGCAGGCGACGCTCGCCGACCCCTCCGATCTCGAGACGGAACTCTTCGCCGCCGCGAGGCCGCTCTTCCTGAAGATGCTCGACCGGCGCGTGCTCGTCCGGCGCGTCGGCATCGACGCGCACAACCTCGTCTTCGGCGCGCCGCGGCAGGCGCTGCTCTTCGATCTGGCCCACGGGCCCGCCGTACCGCCGGGCGCGGCGCCGTTCCCGCCGCCGCTGCCGTCGCGCGCCGAACGCGCCGCGCGCCTCGCCCGCGCGGTGGCGGGCATCCGTCGCCGCCACGGCTTCCATCGCATCGTGCAGGGGCCGTCGGTCGCGCTCATGGGCCAGCTCCCGCAGAACGAGCACGGTTTCGTGCTGCGCACGGCGTCGTTGACAAGGTGAGGAGCCCATGCGTCGCCCTCCCCCCCGAACAGTGGTGCATACTGGTGTATACTGGTGCCATGTCCACCGCAGAGAAGCCCGTCCGCCAGAGCGTAAGCCTTCCGCCGCGCGTCGCCCGGCGAGTGCGAGCCTTGGCTCGTACACGCCGAATGAGCGCAACCAAGGTCCTCGTGGATCTCATCGAATCCGGGCTGGCGGCGAAGGAGAAGGAAAAGCAGCGGTTCCTCGACCTGGCCGACCGGTTGACCCGTTCGAAGGACGCCTCCGAACAGGCTCGCCTCAAGGAAGAACTGGCCCGCATGACCTTCGGAGAATGATGCCGACAATCCAGTGGGCAGAGCTGCCACTCGCGCTCCGAGGACACCTCTTCGACCGCGTACGCGAGCGCAAGATCTCCGCCGAGGATCTCTATGCTCTCAAGCTCTGGCGCGAATCGGAGCCCGATGCGCCGGAGGGGCCTTGGTACAAGGACTTCGGATCGTTCAAGATCTGCGGCGAGGGTCGATACCCGTTGACCTTTCTGCTGCGCGGCCAGCCTGCCCGAGGAAGTCGTCTCTGAGTCGCGCAGCGGAAAGAGGCGGCACCGAACCCGAACCCCGCCTTCCAAGTCGAGGACCTCCCTGCCCCCTCTCCGACGTTGTCCTTTCCGCTTGCGTGTTAGTCTTCTGTTAGGTATACACTCTACGGCGTAGCGGAGAGAGAGCGGCGCCAGGAGATGGCAATGAACCGTTGTCCCGCAACGATGTCGGACGTGGAGCACCCCTCTCCACCTCGGCGTTGACACGCGCGATGGCACGACTTCGTAGCCGCGCTCGGAATCATCCGCTTGCGCGATCGCGATGCGCCCCCCCCGGCCACGCGTCGTTCGGGGGGGTCCGCGGCGCTACGCGCCGCTATCCCCCCCCGGCCGCGGGTCGATCGGGGGGGTCCGCGGCGCTACGCGCCGCTACCCCCCCCCGGCCCCCCCCACATCCCATGCTCCTCCCCCACCTCCGCCTCCACACGCAGCACTCGCACCTCTTCGGGGCGAGCACGATCGAGGAGTTGGTCGAAGCGGCGGCGCGCGGGGGGATCGGCGCCCTCGCGCTGACCGACCTCGGCGGGATGCGCGATCCGTTCGCGTTCCAGGCCGCGTGCGACGCGGCGGGCATCAAGCCGCTCTTCGGCGCGCAACTCGGCGAGCGCACGCTGCTCGCGCGGAACGAGCAGGGGTACCGCAACCTCTGCTTCCTGATCTCGGCGTTCCAGATCCGGCCGGAGGCCCCGTGGGAGGCGCTCTTCCGCGAGCGCGGCGACGGCGTCATCGAACTCTCTCCCGAGGTCGCGCGGCTCCCGGTCGGCTTCCACGAGCCGAAGCGGCGCGGCCTGCACCGGATCCTGCGCGCCTGCGACCGCGGCAAGCTCGTCTCGGCGGTGAGGGCGGAGGCGACGCACCTGCTCGACGCGGCGGCGATGCGGCAGCGCTTTTCGCGCGCGGCGCTGCGCGCGGCGGCGGCGATCGCGGAGGAATGCGCCTTCCGCTTCGAGAGGCGCCCCTTCGTCTTCCCGGAGGCGCCGCTGCCGCCGGGCGAGACCGCCGCGTCGCGCCTCTTCCATCTCGCCACCGAGGGGGTCAAGGCGCTCTACAGGCCCGTGCCGCCTCCGGTGATGCGGCGGCTGCTCGAGGAGATCGCCGTCATCCACGAGCTCTCGTTCGACGCCTACTTCGTCATCGTGCGCGAGATCGTCGATTTCGCGCGCGCGCGCGGCATCGCGATGGTCGGCCGCGGCTCGGCGGCGAACTCGCTCGTCGCCTACGCGCTCGGCATCACGAACGTCGACCCGCTGCGCCACGAGCTGCTCTTCGAGCGCTTCCTGAACCGCGGGCGCATGCACGACCCGCCCGACATCGACCTCGACCTCGACTGGCGCCGGCGCGACGAGGTGCTCGAGCACGTCTACGAGACCTACGGCCGCGACAGGGTCGCGATGATCTGCACCTTCCAGACCTTGCAGTTCCGCGCGGCCTTCCGCGAGGTCGCGAAGTGCTTCGGCCTCCCGCCGCCGGAGGTGGACCGGCTGAGCAAGCTGCTGCCGCGCCGCTTCCCGCAGGACTTCGACCAGTACCCCGAACTCCGCGCCTTCCCCCGCGCGAAGGAGCCCTACCGGACGATCCTGCGCGCCGCGCAGGCGCTCGGCGACTACCCGCGCCACCTCTCGATCCACAGCGGCGGCATCGTCATCGCCGACCGGCCGCTCACCGACTACCTGCCGCTCGAGCGCTCGGCGAAGGGGCTCGTCGTCACGCAGTTCGACATGCACGGCGTCGAGAAGACCGGCCTCGTCAAGATCGACCTGCTCGGCCACCGCTCGCTTGCCGTCGTCTCCGACGCGGCGCGCTGGACTTCGACCGACCTCCGCTCGATCCCCGAGAGCGGCGACGCGAAGACCGGCGCGCTCTTGCGCGAGGGCCAGACCCTCGGCGTCTTCCAGGTCGAGTCGCCGGCGATGCGCAGCCTGCTCAAGATGATCCGCGGCGAGACGCAGGAGGAGGCGATGATCGGCCTCTCGCTGATCCGCCCGGGCCCTTCCGGCTCCGGCATGAAGGACGCCTACGTGCTGCGCCGCCGCGGCGAGCAGCCGTGCGACTCCCCGGCGCTGCTCCGCCTGCTCCCGCGCACCCACGGCGTGATGCTCTACCAGGAGGACATCCTCCGCCTCGCCCGCGACCTCGCGGGCTTCACGCTGGAGCGCGCCGACCAGTTGCGCCGCTCCATCTCGAAGATGAGCGACGAGGAAAAGGTGAAAGCCCTTGCCAAGGACTTTCTTCAGGGGGCGCGGGGGCAGGGCATCCCCGACGAGGAGGCGGCGCGGATCTGGGCGCAGATCACGAACTTCGTCTCGTATTCCTACAGCAAGGCGCACGCGGCCACCTACGCGCGGATCTCCTACCAGGCGCTCTGGCTCAAGGCGCACCACCCCGCCGCGTTCTTCGCCGCCGTGCTCGCGAACGGCGGCGGCTTCTACGACGCCCGCGCCTACGTCGAGGAGGCGCGCAGGCTCGGCGTGCCGATCCTCCTGCCCGACATCAACCGCAGCGCGGAGGCGGAGACGCTCGAGGAGGGGGCGATCCGGATCGGCCTCGGGCGCGTGAAGCAGCTCTCGGAGGCGGCGCTCGCGGCGATTCTCGAACGGCGCCCCTTCGCGTCGCTGACCGATTTCCTGCGCCGGATGCCGAAGCTGCCCAAGCGCGAGGTCGAGCATCTCGTGCTGACCGGCTGCTTCGACGCGTTCGACGGCACGCGGCCCGAAAAGCTCTGGCGCGTGATGCTCTTCGACCCCAAGCAGAAGGGGCACGACCTGTTGCAAGGGAGGAGCATGCTGCCCCCCGAGCGCGTCTTGCCCGCGCTGCGCGAATACTCGCCGCAGAAGATCGTGCTGCTCGAGCAGGAACTCCTGTCGCTCACCCCCTCCGCCCACCCCCACGATCTCTTCGAGCACGGCGCGCGCGAGGCGCACGCGATCCGCATGGCCGACCTGCCTCGCATGGTCGGCCGCACGGTGACCGTCGCCGGATGGATGACGACCTACCGCCGCATCCGCACGAAGAAGGGCGAACTGATGAAGTTCCTGACGCTCGAGGACCAGAGCGGCGTCGCCGAGATCAACTTCTTCCCCGACGCCTACCGCCGCTGCGGCCACCTGCTGATCGGCTACGGCCCCTACCTCGTCACCGGCCGCGTCGACGAACACCTCGGCGCCATCACGCTGACCGCCGACGACGCGGAACTGCTGCCGGCTCGCTAGACTAGTCGAGCCATGGACCTCCCCCGCCTCGGGCTCGGAACCTGGGAAATGGGCAACGATCCCGCGCAGCGCGCGCAGGAGATCGCCGCGCTCCGCCTCGGCCTCGACCTCGGGCTCACGCTGATCGACACCGCGGAGATGTACGGCAGCGGCCGCGCGGAGAGGCTCGTCGGCGAGGCGATCGCGGGGCGGCGCGACGAGGTCTGCCTCGTGACGAAGGTGCTGCCGTCGAACGCGTCGCGCGAGGGCGTGCGGCGCGCGTGCGAGCGGAGCCTGAAACGGCTTGGAACCGACCGCATCGACCTCTACCTGTTGCATTGGCCCGGCGAGCACCCGGTCGCGGAGACGGTCGAGGGGTTCGAGCGGCTCGCACGCGACGGGAAGATCCTCCGCTGGGGCGTCTCCAACTTCGACGTCGACGATCTCGCGGAACTGGGCGGCGCTCCCTGCGCGGCGAACCAGATCTACTACAACCTCGCGCACCGCGGCGCGGAGCGGCGCGTGATCCCGTGGTGCCGCGCGCACGGTGTGGTCGTCCAGGCCTACACGCCGCTCGACCAGGGCCGCCTCGCCGATGCGGAGGGGGTGCGGGGGATCGCGGCGCGGCACGGCGTCGCGCCGGCGGCGGTCGCTCTCGCGTGGACGCTGCGCGAGCCGGGCTCGGCGGCGGTCGCGAAGAGCGCGTCGCCCCGGCGCGTGCGGGAGTTCGCGGCGGCGCTCGCGCTGCGGCTCGCGCCGGGGGACCTGCATGAACTCGACGCGGCCTTTCCCGCGCCGGAGGCGGACGGGCCGCTCGAGATGATCTGATGTCGCGGCGCCTCCTCGGCCTGCTCACGCTGCTGCTCGCGGGAGTCGTCGCCCTGGCGCTGGCGCTGGCGCTCGGGGAGGATGCGCCCCCCGTGCGCGCCAGTCAGGGCCCGTCGCCGGTCGTCGCGATCGGGGAGCCATCGGCGGACGGAGGGGAGGCCGAGGATTGCCGCGATCCGACGTCCGACGACGTGAAGGCGACGCCCCGGCTGAAGATGGTCGAGGTCGTGGACGAGCGCGAGCGCCCGCTCCCCGACGCGCTGGTCGTGGTGCTGCTCGCGGAGGGGGGCGAGGCCCGCGGGGTGACGGACGCCGCGGGGAGGGCACGCTTCGACTCGCTCGAGGCGGATGGCCTCAGGGTGCGTCGCGCGGGGTACTTCCTCGGCGAGGCGCGAGGGAAGGGCGAGTCGGTTCGAGTGCAACTCTCGCCGTCGGAGGTCGCGGGAGGGACCGCGCTCCTGCCCTCCGGGGCTCCCGCCGCCGGCGCGCGCATCCGTGCCTGGGACAAGGACGAGGAGGACCTGATCGATCTCGAGCAGACGACCCGCGACGACGGGCGCTTCCTGCTGACCGGGGTGCGCCCCGACCACCCGGTGGTCGTCATCGGCAGGCTGGACGGCTTCGCCCCGGTGCGGTGCGAGTCGCTCGCCACGGATGTCACGCTGCGGTTTGGGGAGGGGGTCAGGGTCCGTGGGCGCGTCGTGCCCGTCGTGGAGGGCGCCGAGATCGCGCTGGTCTCGCGGGCGTTCGCGCTGTACTGGGCCTACGCGCAGAGCGAGGCGGAGTTCGACAGTCTCGCGTTGGCACCCGTGCCGCGCACGCGGACGGACGCCGAGGGCCGCTTCGCCGTTCAAGGCGTCGCCGCCGGCCGGTATGACGTGTTCGCACGCGCGAGCGACGGCGCCCGCGGCGCGGCGACGGTGACCGTCGCCGGCGACAGCGAGATCGAGGTCCGCGTCCGCAAGCCGGCGCTCGTGACGATCCGTGTGCTCACGCCCGATGGCGACGAGGCCCAAGACCCCCACTGCGTCGTCCGGGGGGGCGAGTTGGCCGCGGCGGGCGATCCCGTCGAGCTCGAAGCGGGCCGGCAGCGCATCACCGCGTTCGGGGAGGGCCATCGTTGGGCGCAGGCGGAGATCGAGGTCGCCGCGGGTGAAGAGCGCACCGTCGAGATCCGGCTCCGGCAGGGGCTCCGCGTCGCGGGGCGCGTGCTCGATGGCGCGGGAAGGGCGATCGGTGGCGCGGACGTGGACATCGGTCAAGAGGTCGATGCCGAGCGGAGGCAGTCCCAGCGGGCGCGGAGCGATGCGGAGGGGGCGTGGGGGATCTCGGGCCTCGGCGACTTGCAACTGCAAGACGGGGTCACGCTGCACCTGACCGTGCTGGACGCGGAGGGGCGGCCGATCCGCGGCGCGCACGTCGAGGTGCGCGAGCCCGTCTACAAGACCGGGCTGCGCACCGACGCGCGGGGCCAGTGCACGGTGGCGCACCAGGCTCCGAAGCTGGCGCTCCGCATCGATGCCGCGGGACACGCGACCGCCTACCGCGACGTCGACGCGACGTTGCCGGCCGCGCTCCGCCTCGAACGGGGCGTGCTCGTCTCGGGCCGGGTGCTCGGGCCCGGCGGCGAGCCTATCCCGGCCGCCTACGTCGTCTTCCACCCCGTCGGCGACGACACCCAATGCCACGAACCCGACGTCGACGGCCTCGGCCGCTTCACCCTGCTGCTGCCCGCGGGCAGCTACCGCGTCCAGACCTACGGCGAGGGACGCCAGCAGTTGATCGACCGGTTCGAGGCCGCCGAGGGCGCCGCGTTCGAACTGCGGTTGCGCTAGAATCCGCGGCGGAGGTCACGGAATGCGCCGCGCAATCCAGGTGGTCTTTGGGCTCCTCGCGCTCTCGGCGCCGGTCGCGGCGCAGGAGGCGCCCTTCCTCGCGCTCGTGCCCGAGGCGCGGGGGATGCCGGCGCCGGCGTGGGTCCAGCCGGGGGCGCGGCTCACCTACTACATCGGCGTCGGCACCAGCATGGGAGACCGGTTCGTCCCCGCCGAGCAGGGGGGGCCGGACGATCCGCTCTACACGATCGAAGGACGGCCGGGCAAGTTCGCGCTGACGAAGGGCGGCGCGGACGGCTCGGGCCACGGCTACCTCGAGGTGACGGTCGTGGCGGTGGACGCAGACGCCGTGGCGCTCGAGACGCGCTCGTTTCATCTGATGGGGGTGGGCACGACCGACACGCCGAAGTTCGGCGGTGCGGCGGGGAGCGTCACGGCGACGGGCGCGTGCGACTGGTGGATCCATCCAAACGCGCTCGACGCGCTTCTCGCCCGTGGTTCCCAGCCGAAGGGCATCGCGGTCGCCCGGGTGAACTACGACTTCGACGGCCGGAAGATGCCCGCGGTCTATCTGGCGATGAAGGGCGCCGGCTACGCGTTCGATGCGGAGACCGGCGCGCTGCTCTACCGCTCGGAAGGCGGCGCCATCGCCGGCAAGGATCCGGCCAAGCTGCCGGACGGCACGATCGTCGACGGCTCCGGCTCGAGCTCGAGCTTCCTCTTCTTCCGGGGCGCGCGGCAGCTCGCCCTGCCGTGGCGCGGCGGCGCGATGCCGAAGTGGCTGGCGACGACGAAGAGCCTCACCTACGAGGGCGCGCACGCACTCAAGCAGCCCGGCTTCGACGCGGGGACCATCGCGACCTCGGTGAGGCAGGAGATCACCGGAGGGGGGACGAACTGGGTCCGCACGAAGCAGACCGTGGAAAACGCCGCGGTACCGGGCGCGCCGCCTTCGGCGCCCATGAGCCTCGAGCGCGTGTTCGGCCCGGGGCAGGCGTCCGGGCTCTGGCTGCCGCCGGAGACGCTCGCGCAGCTGCGGAAGGGGCAGGTGATCGACCCCCGCGACCGATGGACGCACGTCACGACCGCCGTGAGCCTTGTCGGCAGCGCCGACGGGCGGCAGGTCGCCGTCCTCACCGAGACGTCACCGAGCTACCGGATGGACTCGCACTACGAGATCGAGACCGGCCGCCTCGTCCGCTTCGTGATGACCGAGCCGCAGCTCGGCGAGATGTACACCGAGATCGATCTCCGTCTCGTTTCGACGAAGTGAGCGCGATCGCCCGCCGGTGCCGGCGGGAGCCCCTAGTCGGCGAGCCCCCAGAGCTGCCAGGCGGCCCAGTACTTGGGATCCTGCCAGCGCTCCTCCGCCGCGATCTGCCTCTGGGCCTTCCGCAGCGCGCTGGAGGCGGGAAGTGTCCTCCAGTTCTCGTAGAACCGGGTCATCAGCGCGCAGGTCGCGGCGTCATCGACCTTCCAGAGGCTCACGATGACCCTCGGGGCACCCGCGAAGAGCAGCGCGCGCGGCAGGCCGAACGCCCCTTCGACCCGGTAGCTCTTCCCCTTCGCGGTCTCGCAGGCGGAGAGCACGGCCAAGTCGCAGGGCACCTTCAGCCGCAGCACTTCGTCGAGCGTCAGCCAACCGTCCTCCTCCGCGTCCGGCGCGAGGGCGAGCGCGGTGCGCCTCGGGCGCTGCGGGTCCACGAGGGCGTGGCAGGCAAGATGCAAGGAGCGCCAGCGCGGCCGTTGCGTCAGCGCGGAACGCAGCCGGGTCTCCGTCGCCTCGCCGCCGAGGAAGACCACGTCCCCGACGAGGCGCGCCTCCTCCGCCGACGCCGGCAGTCTCGCCAGCCCCGCGGCGGCGCGCGTCTCGGGGTCCCCGAACGCGAGCACGCCCTCGCCGCGCGGCGCGGCGGCGCCATCGAGGAGCGTGTGGACCGTGCCCGAGGGAACGAGGATGACGTCGCGGTCGCCGAACAGCAGGCAGAACGGAACACCGGACAACCTCGCGTCGGGGGAGAGGAAGACGCGCGCGACGCTCGCGTCGAGCGCGAGCGGATCCACGACGAGTGGCCGGAGGCGAGGGAGCCCCTCGCGCTCGGGCGCATCGCAGGCGGCTTCGATCTCTCCCGGGGGGCCGAGGGGCACGAGGCGCGCCTCCCCGGAGGTGACGACCACCGCCTGGGCGGAGTACCGCGTGCCCGCATAGAGAACGAACGCATCCCCCGGCCGCAGACGCGCCTGCACCTCGGCGATCGGGGCGGGGCGCGGGTAGGTGAGTTGGGCCACGGCGCGGGCCTCCCGGTGGATGCGGTCGGTCGTCGCCGCGACGAGGGTGCGCGCCTCGTCGAGCGCGGCCCGCCTCTCGCGGATCTCCTCGCGCGCCCCCGCCTCGAGGGCCTTGTCGAGAAGCACACGTGCCGCGGCTTCTGCGGACCGCGCCCGCTTCTCCGCGGTGGCGAGGTCCGGCGAGAGATTCACGCCGGCGAGCGCCTCCCGCCCACCGAGCGCCTCGAGCAGCCCGGTGGCGCGACCGAACTCCGCGAAGAACCAGACGACCGCAGGATCCTTCAGGACGCGTCCCACTTCGCATCCGGTCTCGAACACCGTTCCCCAGGACTCGAGACCTCCCGCGCGCTCGAGCGGCCCGACCTGCTTCACGATGCCCGAGATCGCCTCGACCGCGAGCCGGCACTCGTGTACCGCGCCCTCCCAGTCGGCACATGCCATGGCGAGCAGCGCCGCCTCCTCGCGGAGGAAGACCACGTCCGTCGGACTCGCAAGGGATTCGGCCAGTCCGATCGCTTCCGAGAGCAGGCGGGCCGCTTCGTCGTGCTCCTTCCTCAGCCGGTGGCCCGTCGCGAGGCAGCAGAGCACGCGCGACGTGGGCCGGGGCCCCAGGTCTCGCGCGAGCGCGAGGGCTCGCCGAAGATGGGGGAGCGCGTCGTCGCCGAGGCGCGCCCGCAACTGGAGGCGAGCGAGATCCAGGGACGCCTGGACTGTCGCCGAGGGGTCTCCCGAGCCCTCCGCGAGAGCATGAATGCGTGCGCGAAGCGACGACGCCCCGGCAGCGTCCCCCGCCCGGTTACGTACGTCGGCGAGCACGGACAGCGCCGCGCGGATCTCCCGGGGCCGCCCGGTGGCCTCGGCCAGCGCGACCGCCTTCTCTGCCGCCGCGGTTGCACCCTGCGTCTCCCCCTCCGAGGCTTGGAGTCTGGCGACGGCGAGGAGCGCGTCGGCAACCTGCGAGCGGTCCTTCGCGTCAAGCACCAACTTCAGCCGCCGCTCGTGGAGGCGGCGTGCCCCGTCGGGATCGCCGAGCCGCGCCGCGACTTCCGCGGCGAGCACGAGCGCCTCCGCGACTAGCTGACGCTCGCCGACCTTCTCGGCGATCGCGAGGGCGCGCCGGCTCTCCCCCATCGCGGTGGCAGGATCGTTGAGGGAGAGGTGGATGACGCAGCGCGACAGGAGGCATCCCGCAAGGAGTACCGGATCCGCCTGCTGCTCGGCCAGAAGGATCGCGCGATCGATGTACTCGAGCGCGCGCGGCAGGTCCGCCGCCCTGTGATGGGCGCGCGACATGCCCACCAGCGCCGTGAGCAGCAGGGACGCGTTCGAGGCCGCTTCGGCCTCCCGAAGCGCCCGCCCATACGCGTCGAGTGCGCGTCTCGTGTCCCCGAGCGTGCAGCACAGGTCCCCCTTGGCGCGCAGGCACCGGGCCAGATCCTCGCGAAGACCTGTCGCCGCCGCGAGGTCGACCGCCCGGTCGAACTGCCCGACCGCCTCCTCAAGATGCCCGAGCGCGGCGTGGACGCCGCCGATCCGCTCATGGAGGCCCACGAGGCTGCTCGAATTGCCCTCCGCGGTCGCGATCGGGAGCGCCCGCTCGAAGGCCGCGAGGGCCCTCCTGTCCTCCCCGCGATCCCGCTCGATGTCGCCGATCCGCAGCAGCAGCATCACCGCCGTCCCGCGATCGCCCGCGAGTTCCGCGCGCTGCAGCGCCGGTTCGAGGAGCGCAAGCGCGCCGTCGGGCTTGCCCGCAACCCAGAGTCCGATCCCCAGGCGAATCGCGAGGTCGTTCGCCAGTCCCCGGTGTCCGGTCGCCTCCGCCGCGGCGACCCCGCGTTGCAGCAGTTCGATACCCTCGTCGTACTCGCGCAGCGCGAGGCGCAGCAGCCCCATGTCGCAGAGCAGGCGCGCCTCGCGTTCCGACCAGCGGAGGTCGCGGGCGCCGGCGAGCGCCTGCTCGCGGAGCGGGAGGCATTCCCTCAGCCTGCCCAGCCTGTGGAGCGCAATCGCGCCGACCTCGAGGGCGCGCGTCGCGGTGACCCCGGCAGGCTCGGCGGGGACCCGGCGCGAGGCCGCGAGCGCATCCTCCCAGCGCTCCTCGTCGCACGCCTGTTCCGCGACCTGCAGCGCCGCATGCGCCTCCTCGTCCGGCGGCGCCGCCCGTCGCGTCTCCACGTAGCGGGCGAGCGCGGCGCAGCCGGGACGCCGCACCCCCGCCGCGAACGCGGCCGCCGCGTCGAAGCGGCGTTCCGCGCAGAGCGCCTCCGCGACAAGCCAGGCATCGGGGTTCTCCCTGGCCGCCAGCGCCGCGAGGGCGGCGCTGTCCCCCTCCTCCGCCGCCGTCGCGACCTTGCGCGCGACCGCCGCCGGATCCGCGTCGTCGGCCAGGATCAGCAGCACGATGAGGACACCCACATCCCCAATGATGACGGATCCCCCGCGACCGCGAAACCCCCCGCGGGACAAAGGGGTCAGACCCCGTTGTCCCGGGTAGGATCGGGGGATGCGGCGGACGGTCCTGCTTCTCGTAGCGGCGCTGCTCGCGGCAGAGGAGGCGGAGAAGGGCCCCATCGTGACCGGGCTCCTCGAGCTCCCGCCGCTCCGCTACCCGGGCGGGCCGGCGGAGCCGGAAAAGGCGCTCTCCCTCTTCCTCGAGGCCCATGCGGCGCACAAGCGCGGCGAACTCGACAAGGCGCTCGAGGGCTATCTCGCGTTCCGCGGGGGCGCGGGGCGCCACGCGCTGCCCCCGCGCTACCTTCGGACGGTCGAGGAGCGGCTGACCGCGCTGCTCGGCACGGTCCGCGCCCGCTACACGGCGATGCTCGCTCTCTACGAGCGCGACCGCAAGGCGGGCCTCGCCGAGGCGCGCGCGCTCGCGGAGCGCCACGCGGCGCTTCCGGAGGGGATCGCCGCGTTGCAACTGTGGCATTCCGACGAGTTGCACACCGCGGTCAAGGACGCGAGGGCCCGGAAGGCGAAGGGGGAGAGCGGCCAGGCCGCTGTCGAACTCGCGGCGGCGGTGCGGCGCTGGGTCCGCGCCCTCGACGCCTACGAGGCGAAAGCCCTGCTGATCGAACTCGGCGGCCCCGACCTCTTCGACGAGGGCGAGCGCATCCCCGGCGACGGGACCGAGAAGGAGGGCGAGGGCGGCGACTCGACGATCGAGATCAGCGACGGCTGAGCGCGCCCAACACAACCGCAACCAGCAGCGCGGCGGCCCACGGCAGGACCGGCGGCAGCGACCCGGCTAGCGACGCGAGCAGAAAGACGAACGGCAGCGCCCACGCACCGCCCGCGGCGGCGGCGACGACGACCAGAGGCAGCAGCGGCTCGCCCCCGGGGTAGGCGAACAGGATGGCAGCGCCGCCCGCGATGCCAAGGGTCAAGAGCAACAAGCGCTTCGACAGGGCGGCGGCGACGGCGAATGCGGCCAACGCCGCGAGGCGCGCATCGTGGATCAGATCGCGCCCACCGAGCCCACGATAGAGTTGCGCGCCGAAACAGTCGCTCTCGGCCGATGCGGAGTCGCCGCTCGGGGGCCTCCCTCCTGAGGGGATCCAGATCGCCGCCCGGCCGTCCCGCGCCACGAGCCTTTCGCGGAGCGCCGTCGGCAGGTAGGGGTCGCTCTTCGACGCCGCCTCGACGATCTCCTGCCATTGCGCCGACTCCCCCTCCGGGGCCGCGCGCGCGAGATGGCCCGCAAGCTGGAAGATCTTGTCGACGGAACGGCGTTCCGCCGTTCCCAACGAAGGAGGCAGGACCGTCGCGTCTTCGTACGCGACGTCGGAATGGAGCGCTGCCGCGACGGCGTGTCGCTCGGCACGCGGGGCGAACATGACGATCGGCTCGTCGCTCTCGAGGGGCGGTGCGGACCGCAAGTGCAGGACAAACGCCGCAGTCACGAATGCTGCTACGAGCAACCCTCGTCCCATCGGGTAGGTGGCCGGCCCCCCCGCGCCCACAGGTTCCTCCGGGGGGGACTCCGCTGCGCTCCGCCCCCCCGCGCCCCCCCACTTTCCCCCAACCATGCCGAAGAGCAGCACGAGTCCGAGGCGTTTGATCGCGAGCGCCGGCGACAGGAGGCAGGGCAGGCCCAGCAGGAAGGCGTGCTGCGGCGGCGCAAGCGCCACGAGCAGCAGCGCGGGCAGCGTCCAGCGGTCGATGCCCCAACCGACGAGGCAGAGCGCTGCCAGCGCGACCATCGCGCGCAAGAGGCCGCGCACCGCCTCCGCGCGGCCGCGCGTGCGCCAGAGCGCGAGCGCCGCGGCGATAAGCCCGAGGATCAGCGCGCGCGGCAGCGTCGCGGCGGCGGCGCGCTCGCCCTCGCGGCGCACCGGTTCCCCGCTCAACTCCGCATCGGGCAGCACCTCGCGGATGCGGTCGAGCGCGCCGTCGCCCCGCACGATCACGTCGCAGCGGTAGGGCCCCCGCGCGTCGCGGAAGAAGCGCGAGAGGTCGGGCACCGGCGGCGGCGGCCCCGGGTAGAGGCCCCGCTCCAGCGACTCGCGCACGGCGCGGATCTGCTCCGGCGTCGCGTAGAGATAGCGCTGGAAGCGGTACTCCGCCCCCGCGAGCGCCGGGTCGAGCACGCGATCGATCAGCGGCCCGCGGGCCCTGTCGAGGCGCACCGCCGCGCCGTCGATCGCGGAGCGCACGCGCACGGCGCCGAGCATCGGCAGGTTCTCCCGCGCGCGCTCGAACGCCTCGGCATGGTCGGGATCGTGGATCTCGCCGGGCAGCGCGGCGACGCGCAGCGTCAGCGCCGCCGCGAAGGCCGCGATGCCGGAAAGGAGGAGGAGCAGCCCCTCCCGGCGGGTCATCCCTTCGCGACGGGCGGCCTCGGCGGGAGCCGGTCGAGGAAGTTCTCGGCGATCTGCCTGCAGGCCGGCCGGAAGTCGAGTTCGCCGTTCACGAACGGCACGGAGACGTCGAAGTCGGAGAGCTTGCAGGTCCAGAGTTCCTCGCCGGTGCGGTAGCGCAGAGCCGCCTCGGCGTCGCAGGTGTGCGTGTTCGCCGCCTTCGCGGGCTTCAGCCGCGTGATGCGCACCTCGAGCGTCGCGTCCCACGCGAGATCGTGGCCATCGAACTTGCCCTTCGAGTCGGTGTGCGCATCGACGACGTCGAGCTTGAAGGGCGAGTACTGGCGCTTGAAGAGCCCCTCGTAGAGGTCGGCGCGCGTCGCCGCGACCGTGGCGAAGACCGTCGACTTGACCGGCATCACCGCGATCGCGATCGGCCGGAAGTCGTCGTACTCCGGATGGGTGCGGTAGTCGGCGCGGTTCTTCGTGACCTCGCCCTGGTTGTGCGGCGTGGCGCAGGCTGCCGCGAGCAGCGCCAGGAAGGCAAAGCGCTTCATGCGGCCCATTGTAGGGCGCAGCGGGCAGTGGGGCAACAAGCGTGCAGCACAACATTTGGTGTCGGCGCCGTACCAACGGGGAGACTCCCGGGGGGGCCCGGGGGGGTGGCGCCTTGCCCCCGCGCCCCCCGGTGATAGACCCTCCTTGGTAGGGCATCGCCGAGATCGGAATGCCCATGAAGAGAAAGACAGCTTGGATCGCGGGAGGCATCGTCCTCGCGTGGGCCCTGTGGCCGGGGCCGGACCTGCCGCCCGAACCGCCGCCGCGCGTGCGGCCGACGACCTTCCGCTCGGCCAACTGGGAGGTGCGCGAGGGGGCGTCCGCCCCGGCGGCCGCCACCGAGGCGCTCCCCCTTCCCTCGGGGCTCGACGGCGTCGAGATCGCGGTGTCGCGATGAGGGCGCGGGCCGGCTTCGCGCTCGTCGAGGTGCTGATCACCCTCGGCATCCTCGGGTTTGTCACGATGAGCATCGCGACCGGCGTCGGGGCGGGCCACCGCGCGACCGCCGCGATCGAGCGGGAGGCGCTGCTCCATGCACGCGGGCAGGAGTACCTCGAGCGGCTGCTCGCGATCCCGTTCGGGCGCCCCGCCGACGGCGCCGCGACCGGCGCGCAGCTTTCGGAGGTGTTCGACGACGACGGCGACTTCGGCTCCGTCACGCTGCACCGGCTGCGCCTCTTCGGCCCCGCGCTGTTCGAGCCCGCCTCCTTCCCGGTGGCGGGCCGCTTCACCGTGGCGGTGGATGGCGACCTCGACGGCGACGGCGTCGTCGCGGGCCCGGACGAGGGGCGCAACGACCTGCTCCGGATTTCCGTCATGCACGAGGGGCGGCTGCTCGCCCGCACCGTGCGCTTCGATCCGATCGGATAGGGAGAATCATGAGAGACCAACGCGGATCGTTGCTGCTCGCGGTGCTGCCGCTTGCGCTGCTCGCGGGAGGCTTCGTGCTGCTCGGCACGACCTCGTCGCGCGCCTACCTCGCGGAGATGGAGGCGACGCGGCGCCAGAACGCGGCGTGGAACGAGGCCAACGCCGCGCTGTCGATCGCGCAGGCGCGGATCAAGAGTTCGGCGTACGCCGCCAACCGCAACGTCGCGCTCGCGGAGGCGACGGAGGAGGGCGAGGAGGTCGGCCTCGACAACGCGGAGGGGGGCGCGCTCCATCTCTTCGCCGTGCATCCCGCCTCCGAGAGCTGGGTCTCCCGCCTGGCCGACGGCTGGTACCAGATCGACGCGGTCGCGTCGGTGGGAGGGCGGCGGGCGCAGGTGCGCAGCCTCGTGCGCGAGCGCGACCCCTTCAGCCGGTTCGGCGCCTTCGTGAACCGCCACCCGCTCGGGATCGGCGGCAGCCCGAAGGGGGACGTCCACACGAACCGCGTGATGCAACTCTTCTACGCCGGCGGCGTCTACGAGGACGCGGTCACCGCGCGCGACGGGTTCGAGTGGCTCGTCGGCGCGAACGCGGGCAACACGACCTTCTCGGGCGGCGTGGACGACCACCACGCGGAGATCCCGATGCCGAACGCGGCGGAGATCGCCACGCTCGCGCAGTATGGCGACGGTGCCGTCGAAAGCCTGCTCGGCGGAGCGAACCCGGCCCTCTTCGATGCGAAAGTCACGCTGAGGGGCACGCAATACGACCTCCTGCTCGTCCGCAAGGACGGCACCGGCACGCTGACGGCGACCTCGCTGCCGATGCCGCCGGACGGCGTGCTCTTCGTGCCGATGGGCATCAAGGCGCTCGAGGGCACGCTCGACGCGCGGCTCACGGTGGTCTCGACCGGCGGCGTGACGATCACAAACAGCCTCCGCTACATCGACGAGGCAGGCGAACCGGCCTACCGGAACGGCCTCTCGACGAACCCGGACGCCGAACCCTACGAGCCCAACCCCGCCTACGCGGGCAACGCCGCCCTCGGCGTGATCGCCGACAGCCACATCCTCTATGCGAGCGGCGTCCCCTCCTACCTCGAGGTGAACGGCTTCTTCTTCAGCGCGACCGGGCGCTACGGCCTGCCGGGGCTCACCTTCACCGCCGACGGCAAGTATGTGACGGCCTACGACCCGACCTTCCAGAAGCAGTCCTGCCGCCGGTACGGCGGCATCGCGACCGACCTGCGCATCGTCTCGACGGTGGTCAACGGGAGCGGCCTTGTGCTCTCCGGCTTCAAGAAGGGGAAGAGCGTCTACGACCGGCGACTGCTCAGCGAACCGCCGCCCCACTTCCTCGCGATCGACCGGCCGCTCTTCAGTTGCTACCGCGTCGTCGGCAGCCTGCCCGGCGGCGAGCAGGGGCGGGGTCTCGATGGACGGGCGGTCGGCGCCGTCGAGCGCGCGGCGGCGGAGGTGGCGCCGTGAGGGGGGCGCGGGGGGTGACGGTCCTCGAAGCGGTGATCGCGCTGTCGATCCTCGTCGTCGGCGCGCTGCTCGTCACCGAGGCGCTGGCGGGGTCGCAGGGCGCAACGCTCAGCGACGTCGCGAAGACGCGCACGGTGCGCGAGAGCGACCGCCTGCTGCGGCAGATCGCCCTCGAACTCGCGCAGACGACGACCAACGTCGACCCTGCCCTGCCGGCGGAGGAGAGTCGGCGCTGCTGGACGCTCCCGAACGGCGTCCGCTTCCAGAAGGTCGAAGGCTACGACTTCGACATCTTCGGGGGCGCGACGCAGCGCTGGTCCGCGCCGATCACCTACCGGTGGGAGCCGTCGACCCAGCGGATCACGCGCGAGGTGGAGGGCCTCCCCTCCGCCGTGGTCGCCCAGGGGATCCGCAGCTTTGCCGTCGCTTCGACCCTCGACGGGCCGCTGGCCGTGACCGTCGAGGCGGCGAGCGGCACCGGAAGCCGCGGCACCGAGGCGACCCACCGCCGCACGGTCCGCATCACGCCGCGCAACGCGCTGCGTTGAGCGCTCGCCCGGCTATCCCACATCGACGCGAAGTCCCGTGTGCCGCGCGACTCGCGTGGAGATCGGGTCGCGGGTCAGCAGGACCGCATCGCGGTCGAGCGCGCATTGGGCGACGTGGGCATCGGGGGTGGAGAGGGCGACACCCTTGCCGCCGAGCAGGCGCCGGAGATCGCCGACCGCCACCCAATGCGTGAAGGGCGTCTCGTGGACCGCGAGGTCCAGAAGCAGCCCGGCCAACGCGCGCCGGTCCCGGGCGCGCCGAGCGCCGCGGACAATTTCCGCCACGACGAGGGGCGGCAGCACGACCGACCCCTGTTCCAGCGCCTCCTCGAGGCGCCGCGCGGGCCTGCCGGCGCCTGCGCGGCAATGCGCGGCTTTGAGTAGGATCTCCGGTGTTCCGGAGGTCTACCCATGGTCGATTGGTCCGCGCTGATCCTGCCCTCTCTCGTCGCGACGGGGCTCGTCTTCGTGGCGAGTTCGCTGATCCACATGGTGTTGCGCCTGCACAACCCCGACTACCGCAAGCTGGGCGACGAGGAGGGGGTCGCCGCCGCGCTGCGCAGGGCGGCGCCGACGCCGGGCCAGTATGTGATCCCGCACTGCCTCGACCCGAAGGAGCAGGCGTCGCCGGAGACCGCGCGGAAGTACGCGGAGGGTCCGATCGCCGTGATCTACATCGGTCGCAACGGCGCGATCAGGCTCGGCCCCTTCCTCGGGAAGTGGATCGGCTACGCGTTCGTCGTCTCGCTGCTTGCGGGCTACCTCGCCCGCGCCGCGCTCGCGCCGGGTGCCCGCTACCTCGCCGTCTTCCAGGTTGTCGGCGCCGCCGCGTGGCTCGCCTACTCGTGGCAGTCCCCCTCGGACTCGATCTGGAAGTCGAAGCCCTGGTCGGTCACGCTCCGCGGCATGTTCGACGGCCTCGTCTACGCCGCGCTGACGGCGGGCGCCTACGCCTGGCTCTGGCCGAACGCGTAGGGCCTCGCGACATAGGCTTGACCTCTTCGCCGGGCTCGCGTGCGGACGAGCAGTCCGCGCCAGCGTGTCGCAACGCCTTGTCGCCGCGCGACTCGCGGAGCGATGAGGGCGTGAGAGTCCGGGTCCCTCAGTGGGTAGTCACAAACACTTTCAGGCGCTGACGCTCTATTCGTCCGCCTCCGCGAGAAGAGCATCGCCCTTCGTCAACTCCTCCGCGGCTTGCCTCAACCGGCCGGCCACATCCCCACTCTCCTCGCGAGCGCGCTGCTCAAGATACGCCCGGCTCAACTCACCCCCCATAGCCCTGTATAGCACCCATGCCATCAACTTTGCGCGCCGCGCCTCCTGCCCCTTCGCCAGTTCCGCCACCGTTGATTCGCAGACCTCTATGCTGCCTATCCGCGCCAATGCGGCCGCGCACGGATAGTTGAATCCTCGATCCCGCTTGCCGCCATCGCGAATCCTGCAACGGTAATCAATGAGCGCCAGCAACTCACGTCGCAGTTCAGACATGTGCCACTCACCGGCAGCCCTTGACAGTGGCATTACCCCCCGCATCGCTCGCGTCCGTCACACCATCGCCGTCACTGTAGCGTTCACGGAGTGATTTCCTGCTCGACAGGCCGGAGGGGCGCACCGCCCCGCGTCCTGCGCACCAGGCCGACACGTTCGAGCGTCGCGAGGACCGCTTCGCGCTCCCGCCTGCGCCGCGCACGGGCCGTCCCGGGGACGGCCAGCGCCTCGCGGATCGCGGTGCAGGCGGCGTCATCGAATGCCACTCGGTCCACGCAAGGTTGCCACCGCGGTATCGCAGCGTCAAAGGTGGGGGCGCAGAGTCCCCCGCGCGTGGTCCGCCGCAGCCGCGTGTCGATGCGCCGCCGCGCGCGTTCGAGCCCGGGCGCTAGGCGCTCGACGAGGGCCGGGGACGGCCCGGCCCGCGCGCGCCCGTCCCGACCGCATCGGCCCGCCGTTGTCGACCGCGAGCGAGCGCGGCGCGGTCGCGCGCTCCTCCTCCGCCCCGAAGAAGCGGTCCGGCGGCATCACGGTGGTGCGCTCCCTTCGGGCACCTACTCCGGCGCCGGGAACAGCGTCGCGACTGCGACCTCGAAGCCGGGCACGACGGGGTCGCCCTTCAGGACCTCGCCCTCACGGAGGACCTGTCGCGCCCCGCCACCGGCATGAACCGTTACCGTGCGGGCCCGGGGGTCGACAACCCAAACCGCCCCCGCACCTGCGGCGAGGAGCTGCTCCGCCGTGGTGATCGTACGCATCATCGCCATGTTGCGCTCACTCGATTCTAGCCGACCTGCTGTCCAGACATGCCCGGGCAGGGGCGCGAGCCAGCCCCCCCGAGCCCCCCCGAGCCCCCCCAGCATCCACGTAACGGGACGGCGGAGCGGATTCCCACGCCTTCCCCTCGACACAGGCCGGGAGAGCGTCCGGCACGCCCCGTAAGATCCTGTCGCCTCAATGCGTGCCCTGACGAAGCGGCTCTCGGTCGCGATCGCTTGCACGATCATTGGCGATCTCTGCCTCTTCGACCGGCCGCTGGGGCTTGGGCTCACAGTCTTCTCGCTGCTGGTTGGTGCGGTCGCCCTTCGCACCTTCGGTGCGGGCCTCCTTGCGGCGCGCGGATGGGGGATCCTCTGGCTCGCGCTTGCGTTCTCCGGCGCGGTGGAGCCCTCCGGCACCGCGGCGCTGCTTCTCGTCGCGCTCGGGTGGGCGATCCTCGCGCTCGGGCGGATGGAGGCGCCGCGCTCGCTCTTCCGCGGTCTCGTGCGAGGCATCTCCGCGGGGTTCCGCAGCTATGGCGCCGCGCCGTCGGACCTCCGGCGGGCGGTCTATATCGGCCGCTGGCGCGCCGGCCGCGCCTCGATGCCGTTGTGGGTCTACGTCGTGCCCATCGCGATCACGCTCGTCTTTGCGATGCTGCTCCTTCCGGCCAACGTCGTGCTCTCGCGCATTGCGAGCCGCGGCGTCGAGCGGCTGCTGAAGCTCTGCCTCGAACTCGATCTGCAGCGCATCGGCTTCTGGTTCCTCGTCGGGGCGGGCGTCTACGGCATCACGCGGTTCCGGCTCGGCCGTCCGCTGCCCTGCCCGATGCCTCCGGCGATGCCCCTGCCCGAGGAGCGGCACCGGCAGGAGTTGCGCGCCTGTCTCGCCACCTTCCTCTGCGTCAATGCGCTCTTCCTTGTCGCGAACGCGACTGACATCGTCTACCTGTGGGGCCGCGGAACCCTTCCCGAGGGCATCACCTTCAGCGCCTACACGCACCGCGGCGCCTACCGGCTCGTCTTCGCGGTCATCCTCGCCGCGTTCACGATCGAACTCTTCCTGCGGCGCGGCACGCGCCAGGCGGAGCACCCCCTCGCACGCGCGCTCGCCTACCTCTTCGTGGCACAGAACCTCCTCGTGCTCGCGGGGGCGGCGCAGCGCCTTTCGCTCTACGCCGACGCCTACGGCCTGACGCGCCTGCGCGCCGCGACCGCGCTCTGGCTCGCGCTGGTGGCGATCGGCCTCGTCCTGGTCGCGATCCGCATCCGCCGCGGGCACACGCTGCTCTTCCTCCTGGAGGCGAATACCCGGAGCGCGATCCTCGCGCTCTCGCTCTGGGCGGTGCTCGACGTCGATGGCTTCGTCGCGCGGTTCAACGTCGAGCGCCACCTGCGCGACCGGGAGACCCTGATGGACGTCGGCTATCTGGAAGGACTCGGGCCTGCCGCGCTGCCGTCGCTGGAGCGGCTCGCCCGGGAGGGGGCGGGAGCCGTCGCCGCCCGGGCGCGGCAGGGCGCCGATCAGGCACTCGCGCGCGCCCGGCACGAGAACCGCCACTGGGCCTCGTGGAGTCTCCGCCGGTGGCTTGCGATCCGCGAGGCCGAGCGTCTGCGGCCCGGCAGTTAGCCGTCAACCGCGATCTCGGTCGGGCCGTTGACGTGCGCCGTCACGGGCTCAGAACCGCCTGCGCGGACGGTGTAGGAGCCCGGCGCGAGGGCGGGGAACTCGGCGAGCCCGGACGCATCCGACATCTGGTGCGCAATGAACCACTCCGCATCGCGGCCCGCGGGCTGGACTTGCACTTGGACGCCCGCCTTCCCGGCCGTGCGCACCTTGAGCGGATGCATCGTCGGCACGGGGATGTCGATGCGGTTCTCGCCCGGTCGCAGCGTCACGGCGACGGTCGCGACGACGGCGCCGAGTCCGGGGCCTCGCGAGTGGAAGATCACGAGCTCCTGGCTTCCCGATTCCGCAGGCTCCATCGAGACTCGCCCGCTGCCGTCCGGCTTCGCCCGGTTCCCGGTGTAGGAGCGGGAAGTCTTCGCCCTCTCCTCCGGGCTCAGCGGCGTGCGAAGCAGCATGCTCAGCTCCGACTGCGGCGGCGTGGCTCTGTAACCGGTGAGAGTGACGACAAGCGTCGCCGGGGGAGCGAAGCGGACCTCGAACTCGTCGGCGGGCCCGCGCGCATACCCAATCTTGCGCTGGCCGTAGTCCTTCGCGCGGATCGTGATCGAGTGCTCGCCCGCGACCTCAGGCTCTACACCGTAGTGGAGTGCGAGGTAGGAGCCGTCGGACCGCCTGAGGACGGCGAGCGGTCCGCCCGACGTGACCCGCTCGCCGCGGAACCCGCCCGAAAACGAAAGGCCTTCCACGGGCGCGCCCGTCGGGTCCAGCACGCGGACGACCGCATACGCCGATCGCGGCGGCTCCGCCACGACGAGATCGCGCACGACGAGGAAGTCGGCCACATCGACGACCTCGATCCGGGCCGGGCTCTGTCCGGCGCCCGTGCGCACGAGATAGACGCCCAGGAGATAGCGCCCCGGCGCGAGGTCGAGCACGCTGTACCGCTCGCCCTCGCGGGAGACGCGGACGCGCGGGCCGTCGGCGTCGAGGAGCGACGGCACCGGCGCCACGTCCGCGCCGATCGCGACGCACTTGACCTCGGGATTGCCGACCAGCTTGCCCCAATCGATGACGATCCGCCCGACGATGCCCGGCCGCCCCCGGAGGCGAAGCGTCACGTCGATGCCGCCGCCAGAAAGCGTCACCCTCTCCGGCTCGCTTGCAAGCTCCCCCTCCTCTCCCGCCGTCGCCCGGAGCTCCCACTCCCCCGGCTTCAGCGCGAATTCCGCGACACCGTTGCGGTCGCCCCAGCTTGACGAGTTCTCCCCCTGCTTCGCCGTCACGGTGGCGCGCGTCGGCGTCACGCCGTCCGGGAAGAGCACCGTCGCCCGCACGTTGACGACCCTCTCCGCGACGAAGTCGACTCGCGCTCCAGACTTGACGTTCTGCGCGCCGTCTCGGCTCACCGGGCGGATGCGCCAGCCCGCCAGTGTCGCCCCGATCCCGTACGCAAGATCCGGCACGCGATCAAGCACGAACGTTCCGTCGGCGGCCGTCGTCGCCGACCTTTGGAGCGCCGCGTTCCAGTTGACCGACTCCGCGACCCGCACGATCTGCTCCGTCGGCTCCGTCGGCCAGTCGGTGCCCTCGCGTGGCGCCGCTTGGCAGCGCGCGTCGATGCGCACGCCCGCCACGGGTTCGCCGGCGTCGGTGAGCACGCGCCCGGCGATGCGTCCGTCGCCCTCCGGGACCCGCGGCAGCGGAATCGAGTCGAGGAAAGCCTGCGGCGACGCAGACTCCGTCCGTCGGATCGACTCGTGAGGGGGCGCGGGGGCCGTCGCGCGAACGCTCACCCGCGCGGGCGCCTCCTCGCGCTGGGCTAGCAGATAGCCAAGCCCGACGCCCGCCGCGAACGCTACGCCAACGGCGAGCAGCGTCGCTCCCTTCATGACACCCATCCTACTCGGTGGCCCCTTGGGGCCCATAGCCCGCGCAGCGGGCGACGGGCCCCCCCGGGCCCCCCCCATTCATCGCTACCCGTCTGCTACGATTCGGCCCGCATGGTTGATCCCGTCTGCGTCCGCATCGCGCCGAGCCCGACCGGGGATCCGCACGTCGGCACGGCCTACGTGCTGCTCTTCAATCTCGCGCTGCGGAGAAAGCGCGGCGGTCGGCTCATCCTGCGCATCGACGACACCGACCGCACGCGCTACCAGGAGCATTCGGAGGCGGCGATCATGCGGGAGCTGGCGTGGCTCGGCCTGCCCTGGGACGAGGGGCCGGATGTCGGGGGGGCGCGGGGGCCCTATCGGCAGAGCGAGCGGACCGCGCTCTACCGCGAGGTGTGCGAGGAGCTGCTCGCGAGGGGTGCCGCCTACCGGTGCGACTGCACGCCGGAGCGGCTCGACGGCGTGCGCGAGGCGCAGAAGGCGCGCAAGGAACAGCCGCGCTATGACGGCCACTGCCGCGAGCGCGCGGTGAGCGCTTCGACCACGCATGTCGTGCGCCTGCGGACGCCCGAGGCGGGCGAGACCAGCTTCGTGGACGGGTTGCGTGGAACGATCACGATCGCCAATTCCACTGTCGACGACCAGGTGCTGCTGAAGAGCGACGGGTTCCCGACCTACCATCTCGCGACCGTCGTGGACGACCACCGGATGGGCGTCACGCACATCCTGCGGGCCGAGGAGTGGATCAACTCGACGCCGAAGCACGTGATGCTCTATGACGCGATGGGATGGCCCTACCCGAAGTGGTTCCACCTGCCGCTGCTGCGCAACCCCGACCGGAGCAAGATCAGCAAGCGGAAGAACCCGACGTCGATCACCTGGTATCGGGAGAACGGGTTCCTGCCCGAGGCGATGGTCAACTTCCTCGCGCTGATGGGGTTCAGCCTCGGGGAGGACCGCGAGGAGTTCACGCTCGAGGAGTTCGTGGCGGCCTTCGAGCCGGAGTCGATCAAGACGAGCGCGCCGGTCTTCGACCTGACGAAGCTCGAGTGGCTGAACGGGGTCTACATCCGGAAGCTCGCGCCCTCGGTACTCGCGGAGAGGCTGCGCGCGATGAGTCCGCTGGCCGCGAAGGCGGACCCGGAGTTCCTGCGGCGCGTGATCCCGCTCGTGCAGGAGCGGATGAAGCGGCTCACCGAATTCGAGGAGCTGACCGACTTCCTCTTCGCCGAGCGCGTCTTCCCGCCCCACGACGAGCTGATCCCGAAGAACAAGACCGACACGAACACCGCCGCGATGCTGCGCCTTGCGCGCGAGATCATCGCGCACAGCGAGGAGCTTGAGCCCGCGGTCCTCGAGGCGAAGCTGCGTGCGCTCGCGGAGGAGGGGGGGTGGAAGCCACGCGACCTCTTCCTGTCTTTGCGCTGGGCGGTCAGCGCGAAGGCGGTGACGCCGCCGCTGATCGAGTCGATGTGCCTGCTCGGCAAGGCGAGTTGCATCGAGCGCATCGACGCCGCGATCGACGTGCTCGGCAGCCCGGAGAATCCGATCCTTGGCGCGGCTGGTGGTTAGGCTCTCGCGCCTCGCCTACGCGGGCATCGCGGTCGTCGTCGCCGGCGTGGCGGTCGGCCTTGGCGCTGATCACTGGGAGGCTCCCTGGTGGATGCCGTACAGCCGCACGCTGGTCGGACTCGGGGTCGTCCTCTACATCGTCGCGCGCTGGCGCTCGATCCGGAGGGAGAGGCCCTACCCGCCGCCGGGCGGGGGGCGGCGAGACACCGAGGTGCGCAAGCCGGACTGATCGGGGGGCGAGGACCGGATGGCCCAAGTCGGGCAGCGACCGAGAGCGGGCGGGTCGTCGTGTTGATGGGTCAGGCCGCAAGACTACCGGGTTGGACCCCCATGGGACCCGCCCAGCACCTCTTCCAGCTGGAGGCGGAGGCCCTCGAAACGGTAGGGCTTCTTGAGGTAGCGGGCGTCGGCGATGCCGTGGGTGTCGCCCATCGTCGCGGAGAGGTCGTGGCCGGAGGAGATGAGGATCGGCAGGGCCGGATCCAGGTCGCGGATCCTGCGCGCCGCGTCCCAGCCGTTCATCACCGGCATCGCGATGTCTAGGATCACGCACCGGAGGCCGGGGCTCTCGCGCCGCACGACTTCGACCGCCTCGCGGCCGTCGGCGGCGAGCAGCACGGCGTAGCCGAGGCGCTTCAGCATCTCGCCGCCCACGGAGCGGATCAGCTCTTCGTCGTCCACGAGGAGGATCTTGCCCGCGCCCTGGGCCGCCGACGCGACGTGCGGCTCGGCGGCCGCGGGCAGCCGCGCCTCCTTCGCGGGGAGGAGGATCTCCACGGTGGTGCCGCGCCCGGGCTTGCTCGTCACGTCGATGAAGCCGCCGTGGCGCTCGATGACGCGGTAGGCCATGTAGAGGCCGAGCCCGGTCCCGTGGCCCGCCCGCTTCGTCGTGAAGAACGGATCGAAGATCTTCGCCATCGTCTCCTTGTCGATGCCGACGCCGGTGTCGCGGATGCGGGTCCGGACGAACGCGCGGCCCGCGGAGTCGGCCGTGCGCTCGGCGTGGAGCGTGAGGCGGCCGCCGTCGGGCATCGCGTCGCGCGCGTTGAGGCAGATGTTGAGCATGACCTGGTGGATCTGCGTCTCGTCGCCGAGCACGGCGGGCAGGCCGGGCTCGCACTCGAGGTGGATCGTGATGGCCGGGTCGAGGGTCTCCCGGAAGAGGCGCGTCACCTCCTCGAGCAGCCGCGCCACGTCGAACGGGGCGACGCGGACGCGCTCGTCGCGCACGATGCCGAGCAGCTGGCGCGTGACCGAGGAGGCGCGATCGGCGGCCTTTTCGATCGAGTCGATATAGCGCAGCAGCGTCTCGTCGGGACCCGCGCGCATGCGGATGAGGCTCGCGTAGCCGAGGATGCCGCCGAGCAGGTTGTTGAAGTCGTGCGCGATGCCGCTCGCCAGCGTGCCGACGCCCTCCATCTTCTGGGCCCGCATGAGCTGGCCGAAGACGCGCTTGCGCTCGGTGATGTCGGCCACGGCGAAGAGCTGGGCGGTCGCGCCCCCGAGGCCGATCGTGCTCGCGCGGATCGCGACGTCGAGCGAGCGGCCGTCGCCCCGCAGCAGCCTTCCCTCCTCGTCGCCGGTGAGGGAGGTCTCCGTGCCGCGCGCGAGGATCCGGTCGAGCGGGGCGCCGACGACCTGGGCGCGCTCCGTCGCGAGCATGCGGACGGCCTGTCCGTTCGCGAAGATCACGACCCCGTCGCGCGCCACGAGGATCCCGTCGTGCCCCTGCTCGACGACCGCGGCGTAGCGCTCCTCGGACTCGCGCAGCTTGGCCGCGAGGTGCTTGTTGTGGATGACGACGCCCATCAGCTCGATGAGCCGGTCCACGGTGCCGAGCGCGCCGAGGTTCGCGGGGTCGGGGCGCTCGCCGCTGAGCGGCTCGTCGAGGCTCAGCACGCCGCGGACCTCGCGGTCGGCGCCGCGCACGAAGACCATCAGGCGGTCCGCGGGACGCCACGCGCTGCCCGGGCGCTCCTCCGACGCCTGGAAGCACTCGCTGAACGCCACGTCGCTGCCCTCCGGGATGAAGCAGATGCTCGTGCCCTCGATGCGGTGGCGCGCCCAGATCGCCTTCCGCTTCGCCTCCCGGGCCGAGTGCTCGAAGGTCCGCGCCGCCCCCAGGAAGCTGCGGCGCATCTCGTCCGTGCCGCCGACCAGGCCGATATAGACGTCCTCGCCGAAGTAGAGCGAGAGCAGCGCGACCCGGTAGGGGCAGATCGACACGACCACCTCGCAGACCCTGTCCACGATCTGCTGCACGTCGTCGAGCGCATAGACCTCGCTCAACGCCGCGAGAACGGTCTCGGCTTCCGATGACTTCATGGCGCGCCCACAACCCGGGGGTCCGGTGGATTATCGGACGGCGGGCCCCGGCGCGATAGACCCTTCCCCCGCGGCGGGGCGCTACCCGGAGTAGGAGGCCCCCGCGACGTCACCCTTCCCGCCCTTGCGGTAGTACTCGCGGAGCTGCCGCTCGAACTTCTGCCACTCCGGGTCGGCGAAGTAGCCCTCGGGCAGGTGCCCCTTCAGGTAGGCCAGGTAGTCCTCCGGGCCGATCGGCAGCCCGCCCGCCCCGGTGAGCAGCGTGCCGTGCAGGTCGAACGGCTTGAAGACGAACTCGGCGAGCCCGCGCTTCCTGAAGAAGCGCCGGTCGGGCATGAAGAGGATCATCTCCGGCCGGACGCCCTTGCACTCGTCCTTCGTCTCCCAGATGCGCTCGACGATCTCCTTCGCGGTCGCGTAGTCGAGGTCCTTCCGGTAGACCTGCTGCACCATGGCGCAGTTCCAGTCGCGGACATAGTCCTTGATCTCGTCGTAGTACTCGGACTGCGCGACGACGTTGGTCTTGCTCTTGAACCCGAACTCGACGTTCGTCCCGCCCCCGCTCTCGCTCCCGAACATCTCGAGGCCGCGCGGCAGCCACTTGTTCAGGTGCTGCTGCACGTCGCGCACGGAGAACTCCCCCTGCTGGTTCGCGGCCATCACGGCGATCTGGCGCACGCTCTTGCGCCCGTGGCCGAGGTGGAACGCCTCCTCGACGAGCATCGGCACCATCGAGCGCGCCATCGGCGCGTAGCAGAAGACCGTCTGCATGTCGAGCTGGTACTTGCCGACGCAGTCGATCACCGTCGCGAACATGGTGTTGTCGAGGAAGTCCTGCATCTCCATGTTGAAGGCGTCGAGCACGTGCCCGCCGGTCTTCATGTCGAGCAGCTCCTGGATCATCTGGTCGGCGACATCCCCCATGCCGAGGCGCTTCCACGTCTCGTCGTGCTCGAGCACCCAGAACATCTGGTAGGCGTGGCGCAGCTCCTCCGCCATGATCCGGAGGATCCCGAACTTCATCTCGTCGGTGACGGCCTTGTCGATGCTCATCCGGTGCTGCTGGATCGAGCCGAGCTCCGTCGAGCACTGCGCCTTCACGATGCCCTGCGCCGAGAAGAACATGTTGCCCGACATCTCGTTGGCCGCCTCGAAGTAGGGCTTGTCCTTGTAGCGCCCCACGGAGATCTGCTCCGACTTCAGGTCGCCGAGGCGCGAGATCAGCCGGAAGGGGCTCTGCTTGGGGTAGTAGTCGGTCCAGTGCTTCTCCAGATACCCGAGTTCGGGGAAGTGCTTCTTCTGCCAGTCGCTGATGAGCTTGTGGTACTTGGGCTGGATCTCGCCGATGTCCTGGATCGCCATAGTCCGGCGATTCTACCACTCCTAACGATCGTTCGCTAGGGGTTTTCTTGGGGGGTGCGGGGGCGGTGTGCGCCCTCGCGACAGCCTCCGGCCGATCCGGATCTTGCGTAGCGGTTGATTTGATGAGGAAGCCAGGAAGGGAGGAACCCAGGAGGGCAAGGGGGAGCGTCCCGGGACTCGGAGGGGTGAATCCGCCCCCCTCCTGGGTTCCTGGGTTCCTTCTTCCAAGCTCAAGACGAAGGCTGTGGCGCACCGCACCGCGCGCATCAAGTCGCGCGGGATCCTTCGTGCCTTCGTGGTTTTCGTTCTCCCCGCTCGAATTCAGTGACTCGTCAGGATTCGCGCAAGCGGCGAGGACTCCTGCGGGCATGGGGTACGAGCCTCGGGCGCTACGCGCCCTCGCGACGGCGTTCGACCGATCAGGACCGAGGGTATCGCACTTGATGATGAACCTAGGAAGGGAGGAACCCATGAGAGGAAAGGGGAGCATCCCGGGAGTCGGATGGGTCAATCCGCCCCTCCTCGGTTCCTAAGTTCCTGGGTTCCTCATCTCATCCTTCCAGACGAAGGCTGTGGTCCACCGCACCGCGCACTTCCCGGTGGCCATGGGCGTGTCCTCGCACCCTGAAGGGTGCGCGCGGCAACGTAGGGGTAGGATGTGCTCATGTCGAACTGCGACGAGGGGTACAACTGTGATCGGTGCGGGAAGTACGTGGAGGACGTGAAGGAGTCCGAACTCTACCTGCGCTACGTGCTCGGCGTGGTGCCGCATGAGGAGTTGCCTCGGGAACCGGAGCGGCATGTCCGGTGCGCGCCCGAGTTCGCTCAGTTCATCGTCGATCCGGCGTTTCCGCCCGTCGCCTGCGACGATCCGGCTCTCGACAAGCGGAATCTGCCGGCCGACGTCCGGGAGAGGCAGGAGCGCCTCTTCACGGCGGCGTGGCTGCGGTTGCAAGAGGTCCACGGAAGCGGGCTCGCGGTCGAGGAGTATCCGCTCGCGACGCCAGGCTAGCCCCCCCCCACCCGCCGCACCGGGCTGCCTGCGAAGCAGCCGCCTTCCGGAAGACGCTCGCGCTTCATGAGGACGCTGTTCGCGCCGAGGATGCACCCCTCCCCGAGCCCCGCCCCATGGAAGACGACCGCGTTGTGGCCCGCCGTCGCCCCCGCGCCGATCGCCAGCCGGTCGATCTTCAGCACCCTGTCCTCGAAGCTGTGCGCCTGGAACTGGCAAGCGACCGCCGCGCCGTCACCGATCTCCAGCATGTCTGGATCGATCACCTGCGCGAAGCCGCCGCCGAGCAGCACGCGCCTCCCGATGCGCATGCCGGTGAGCCGCAGGAACGCGTTCAGCAGGAGCGTCCCCTCGAGCGCGGCGAGCGGGCGGCTCGCCCAGGCGCCCCACGCGACATAGAGCAGGTCCCAGCGGCCGCACCAGCAAGACCAGAAGACATGCTGGCCCGGCCGCACCCGCGCGAGCAGGACCCACTTGAGCGCGAGCGCCGCGAGGACGGAGAGCGCGCCGGCCAGCAGCGTCGCCACGGGCGCGAGCCACGCATGCGCGCCGGCGGCCCACAGCCACGCGAGCAGCAGCGCGCCCGTCACCGCGGGCAGCGCGAAGCGGAGCCCCTCCCAGAAGCAGCGCGTCGCGAAGCGCACCGGCGAAGGGTCGTGCGTGAGGCGCCGGTCGCACGCGACGACATCGCGCGCGGGCAGTTCCATCGGGGGGATGCCGAACCACGCGCTTCCCTCGCGCGACCGCGCGGCGTCCGCCACCGTCGAGACGCCCACGAAGAGGTCGTCGGGCCAGACGCCGCCCGCCGGCACGACGGCGTGGTTGCCGAGGAACGTGCGCGCGCCGATGCGCGTCGCCGCGACCGTGATCGTGCCGCGGTGGACGGTCGGCCCGCCGAGGTAGATGCCGTCGGCGAAGAAGGACTCCTCGCCGATCCCGATCGTCTCCGGCACCGCGTCGAGGATCGTGCTGATCTCGCAGCCGCGGCCGCAGCGCATGCCCGAAAGCCCGAGCCAAAGGGGCCAGAGCAGCGAGCCCGAGAGCCAGCGGCCCGCCGACTCGACCGCGGCGATCTTCGCCCAGAGGCGCAGGGCACCCGCACTGGCCAGCGGGATCACGCCGGGCCGGATCGGCCCGAGGCAGCGGAGCGCGACGCCTTTCAGCAACAGCCGCAACGGAAGGGAGAGGAGAGGGAGCGCGAGGGAGAGGAGCAGCAGGCCGCGCGTGATCTCCGGGGCGGCGAGCCAGGCGAGCACCGCGTCGCGGGGGGCATCCGCGAGCGCGAGCACGACAAGCCCGATGGGCAGGGTATCGACCACGTAGAGGCCGAACCGGGCCGCGAGCGCCGCCGCCGCGTGCGCGAGGGGCGACCGCGCGCGGCCGCCGGTGATCGCCGGAACGGGCGGCGCGCGCCCGGCGGCCGCCGCCGGCACCCCCTCCCACCGCTCCCCGTCGGGCAGATGCGCGCCATCGGCAAGGCATGCGTGCGCGCCGAGCCAGCCGTCCCTTCCCACGCGACATCCGGGGCCGACCGACGCGCGCACGTCGAGCGTCGCGCCGTCGCCGAGGCGGACCGGGCCGAGCACCAGATGGCCCGCGGCAAGATCCACCATCCGCAGCGCCACGTCGCGCCCGCAGGACGCCGCGTCCCCGATCTCCAGCAGGTCCCACCCCCCGCGCGCGAGATCCACGCCGCGGTGGATGTGGACCTCCCGGCCGACCCGGGCCCCGAGCGCCCGCAACACCATGTCGAGCAGCGCCGTGCCCCGGAGCAGGCGCCACGGGATCAGCGCCGCCATCCGCACGACGATCCAGTGGCGGAGATGGAACGATCCCCACGCGGGGTGGCGTCCTTCCCGGTAGCGGCCGATGAGGAGCCGCTTCGCGCCCACCGCGAGCAGCACCGAGAGGGGCGCGTAGAGCAGCAGCACGCCGAAGGCGACCGCGGGCGCGAGCAGCACGGCGCCCACGAGGCCCGCCCCTCCGACCAGGAGGGGGGCAAGCGCGAAGCAGGCCACCCACGCCGCCGCGGCCGCAAGGACCACTCCCAGACCGAGCACGAGCGCCTGCGCCGCGGTGAAGAGGACCGCGGAGCGGGGAGGCGGCGCGGCCGCGGGCACCAAGGCCGCCGCGCCCTCGCGGAGTCGCCCGGCGAGGCCCGCGACCGTGCGCGCCTCGTAGAGGTCCCGCACCGTCACCCCCCCGCGGCCCCCCCGGATCGCGGTGACGACGCCGACGGCGGAGAGCGAGTCGCCCCCCAGATCCGCGAAGAAGTCGTCGTCGATCGCCGGGTCGACGCCGAGCACGGAGGCGAAGGCCGCGGCGACGAGGCGCTCGGCGTCGTTGCGCGGCGGCACGGCGGCGCGCGCCCCGAGCGCGATCTCGGGGAGCGCGCGGCGGTCGAGCTTGCCGCCGACACCGGTCGGCAGGCGATCGATGCGCGCGAGGCGCGCGGGCACCATGGGCGCCGGAAGCGCGGCGCGGAGTTCGCGGCGGATCGCGTCGAGGTCGAGGGCGGCATCGGCGACGACGTGCGCGACGAGGCTCTGCCCCTGCACGCGGCAGGCGGCGCCGCGCACGCCCGCGCACGCCGCGAGCCGCGCCTCGATCGCCTCCAGTTCGATGCGGTGGCCGCGCACCTTCACCTGCGAGTCGAGGCGCCCCAGATACTCGAATTCGCCGTCGTCGCGTTGGCGCACGAGGTCGCCGGTGCGGTAGAAGCGGCCGTGCGCGGGATGGCTCTGGAATCTCGCCGCGGTCTCCTCCGGGCGGCGCAGATAGCCCCGCGCGAGGCCGGGCCCCGCGATGCAGAGCTCGCCCTCGGGCGCGTCGCCCGCGATCCACGCGCGGTGGCCGCGCACCGGCGTGCCGATCGTCACCGGCCTGCCCGCGCGCACGCGTCCGCGCAGCACCGTGACGGTGCACTCCGTCGGCCCGTAGCCGTTCACGAGCTGCCGGCCCTTCGCCCACCGGTCGGCGAGATCCTGCGGCAGCGCCTCGCCGCCGACGTAGAGCAGGCGCAGGTCGGGCAGGTCGGCCTCGCCGATCGCGCGCAGCAGCGTCGGCGGCGGGCAGAAGACGCGGATGCGCTCGCGCGCGAGCCACGGCGCGAGGTCGGGCCCCGAGCGCGCGGTCTCGTCGTCGAGCACGACGAGCGTGGCCCCGGCCGCGAACGCGAGCCAGGTCTCCTCGACGCTCGAGTCGTAGGCGGGCGACGAGCACTGCGCGACCCGCGCCTTCGGCCCGAGGCCGAACGCCGCGAGGTCGGAATGCACGAGGTTGGCGATGCTGCCGTGCTCGATCATCACGCCCTTGGGCTGGCCGGTGGTCCCGCTCGTGTAGACGACATAGGCGAGGGAGCGGGAGTCGGGGGGGCGCGGGGGGGCACCGGTCGCATGCAGCGGCCCGGGCAGGAGGGCGACGGGCGAGGCGTCTTCGAGGATCGCGCGCGCGTGCGCCTGGGGAAAGGAGGGGTCGAGGCAGGTGAAGGCGGCGCCGGAGAGCATCACGCCGAGCTGCGCCGCGTAGAGGTCGGGCGACTCGCGCGGGTAGCGCAGCGCGACGACGGCGTCAGGCCGCGCGACCGGGGCGAGACGGCGCGCGAACTCCTGCGCGCGGCGCTCGAGCTCGCCATAGGTGACCGTGAGACGGGAGGGGCGCCCGCGGCCGGGCGGCACGTCGATCGCGACGCGCGCGGCGTGCCTTCGCGCGACGGCCGAGAACAGCTCGGGGAGGAGGGGCTCGCCGTTCATCCGAGGAGGATCGTCACGGGGCCGTCGTTGACGAGCTCGACCTGCATCCTCGCGCCGAACCGGCCCGTCGCGACCGGCACGCCCTCGTCGCGCAACGCGGCGCAGAAGAGCCCGTAGAGGCGGTTCGCCTCCTCGGGCGGCGCCGCGGAGAGGAAGGAGGGGCGGTGGCCGCGCGTCGTGTCGGCGCAGAGCGTGAACTGCGAGACGACGAGCGCGCTGCCCTCGGCGTCGATCACGGACCGGTCGATCGGCTTCTGGCCGCCCGGGAAGATCCGCAGCCGCGCCACCTTGGCGGCCAGCCCCCGCGCCCCCCGATCGTCGTCCCCCTGCTCGACGCCGAGCAGCACGAGAAGCCCGGTCCCGATCGAGCCGACAACCTCGCCTTCGACCCGGACCTCGGCGCGGGAGACGCGCTGCACCACCGCCTTCATCGGCGACAGGCTACAGCGCCCGGCGGCGCGCCGCTACGCCGGAGCGGCCGCGGGGGCCGCGGCCGGGAGCGTGAGCCGGAAGAGCGAGCCCTTGCCGATGCCCGCGCTGTGCGCGCTGATCGCGCCGCGCATCAGGTGGGCCAGCTCGCGCGCGATCGCGAGGCCGAGGCCGGCGCCGCCGTGGCGGCGCGTCGCCTTGTTGTCGACCTGGTGGTACTTCTCGAAGATGCGCTCGAGCTCCGCGGGCGGGATGCCCATGCCGGTGTCCTCGACCTCGAGGCGGACGGTCGGCCCCTCGACGCGCGCGCGGATCGTCACCGAGCCGTGGTCGGTGAACTTGAGCGCGTTGCCCACGAGGTTCACGAGGAGCTGCCGGAGCAGGTCCGCGTCGGCGAGCGCCATCGCGCCCCCGTCCGACTCGATGCGCAGCGCGAGCCCCTTCTCGCGCGCCTGCACCTCGAGCATGCGCACGACGTCGCAGATGATGTCGCCGGGATGGACGGGCTCGGCGCGCGCGGCGGCGCGGCCCGACTCGAGGCGCGCCGCGCTCAGCACGTTGCTGACGAGCAGGCTCATGTGGTTGCTCGCGAGGCGGGCGTTCTCGAGGAACTCGCGGCGCTCGTCCTCGTCCTCGTAGAGCCCCTCGAGCACGAGCCGCAGGAAGCCGAGGATCGAGTTCAGCGGCGTGCGCAGCTCGTGGGAGACGTTGGTCAGGAACTCGGTCTTGCGGCGGTCGGTGTCGGCGAGGCGCCGGTTCACCTCCTCGATGATGCGCGACCGCTCGTGCACCTCCGAGAGGACCGCGCGCAGGTCCTCGGTGCGCTCGGCCACCTTGCCTTCGAGCTCCTCGTGCGCCTTGGCGGTGCTCTCGGCGACCTCGTTCATCGCCGACGCGACCGCCGCGAGTTCGTCGCCGCCCCGCAGGTCGATCCGGTGGACCTTGTCGCCCCGCGCGATGCGCTCCGCGCCCGCGAGGATGAGCCGCAGCGGCTTCGCGACAAACGAGTGGTAGGCGGCGAGCAGCGCCACCGAGAGGGTCGCCACCATCACGCCCGCCCAGGCGATCGGCGAGACCTCCTCCTGCAAGCGGAACGAGAGCTTGTAGGAGATGACGAACATCGCCGCGGTCGCAAGGATCGCGGAATGCACGACGATCAGGTACTTCCAGCGCAGCGACACGGGGGCCCGCCTCCGTTATCGGCGGCGGCGCCGGGGGGGTTGAGGGGGGGGCCTCTGTACGACGAGTGGGACCAAATCCCGAAGGGTGTCCCGATTCAGTGGCGAAAGCGTTCGGAGGCGCGCGAGGATGTTGCCCCGCGAGCTTTGCAGGGTGCAATGGGAGGCCCAATGCCACCGTGACCTCCGCGGTGCAGCGGGACAAAGGGGTCAGACCCCGTTGTCCCGGGGTGGCGTGACGTCCCGCGACTCCGCCGGGGCGGGCGCCTCAGGCGGGCCAGCCCAGGCGCTCGCCGAACTGCGCGGTCAGGTCCCGGCGCCACTGCGCGCGGGTCGTCCCCCGGGCCCCCAGAAGATCGTCGAGGGTGGGGAAGTCGGCGGCGAGGAGCGGCTCGTCCACCCGGTAGGGGCCCGGGCTGGAGGTGCGGTAGAGCGCGCCGCCCGCCTTGCCGAAGTCGAACCAGACGTAGAGGGCGGGGTTGTCCTTGATGCGGAACTTGTAGACGCTCGTGCTGCCGCCGTCGGCCCACTCGAAGAAGGTGTCGTTCCGCGCCATCGCTACATCGTCCTCCGGTACTGGCCGCCGATCTCGTAGAGGGTGCGCGAGATCTGGCCGAGGCTCGCGACCCGGGCGGTCTCCATCAGCTCGGCGAAGATGTTCCCGCCCGCGAGCGCGGTCTCGCGCAGCCTCGCGAGGGCGGCCTTCGCCTCCGCCCCGTGGCGGCGCTGGAACTCGCGGAGGTTCGTGAGCTGCGCGAGCTTCTCCTCCGGCGTCGCCCGGGTGAGCTGCTCGACGCCCCGGGCGGCATGGTGCGGATTGGGGTTGATGTAGAAGTTCACGCCGGCGATCGGCAGCTCGCCCGAGCTCTTCTTCTGCTCGTAGTGCAGCGACTCCTCCTGGATCCGCGAGCGCTGGAAGCCGAGCTCCATCGCGCCGAGCACGCCGCCGCGCTCGTCGAGCCCCTCGAAGATCTTGAGCACCGCCTCCTCGACGAGGTCGGTCAGCTCGTCCATCAGGAAGGCGCCCTGCATCGGGTTCTCGTTCTTCATCAGGCCGAACTCGCGGTTGACGATCAGCTGGATCGCCATCGCGCGGCGCACCGATGCCTCGGTCGGCGTCGTCACGGCCTCGTCGAAGGCGTTGGTGTGCAGCGAGTT
>CAZMXP010000042.1:0-43647 GCA_964570285.1 uncultured Planctomycetaceae bacterium | reverse complement strand
CCCTTCGTACCCCGTCCCCTCCTGTGCGCCAAGGCGTGCTTGGCCGGATGCTTACCTTCTTCCGAAGTCTCGCAGACCCAACACAGTCCGACGACCGGGCCGCCGACGAGGCGCCTGAACGCTCCCAGCCAGACCGCGCCCGTGTTCACGGTCTGCTGCACCGGGGACTGCCGTCCGCCCCATCGGGTCAGGCGGAACTCGTTGCGGCCGCGCCTCCTGGGCGCTGCTGCAACGACCGCGCTGTTGTAGTAGATGGCCCGCACATCGGGCGAGTGCATCGCGGTGTTCGGGAAGTAGCAGCCGCCCGTGGACTCTGATGGGTTAGCCTCCTTCGTCGTCACGATTGCCGGGAACAGGGTGGCGCAGAACCACTTCGGAACGTAGATGCCAACCTGGTGTCCGCCCGTCAGGCCCGTGTCGTTCCCGGACAGCCGTTTGGCAACCCAGCGCCAGTCCTCGTCGATGAGTCGCGAGAGGAGTGCAGTGAGCGAGATCCCCTCGTAGGCGGAGAACCACGTGCGTGCGGGAGTTTCAGGCACGCAGGGGAGCGTAGCCCGTGACGAGTTGGGGCACAATCCCGTCTTCAGCGACTCAACGTGCGGGCGGGAGGACGACGGCCCTCTCCCACCAATGCGCCGCCCTGCAGGCGTGCTGCCGTCTTCAGCGCCTTGACGACCTCGCGTGCCACTGCCGTAGCGACGGGCACAACCACCGCGTTCCCGAACTGCCGGTACGCCTGCGTGTCCGAAACCGGGACACGGAAACCGTTGGGGAACCCCATCAGCTTCGCGCACTCCGCCGGCGTGAGGCGTCGCGGGTTGCGGCCCCGGGCACCGCGGATGAGAATCTCCGAACCGTCCTTGTGGTAGCGGGCGCTGAGCGTTCTCGCAACGCCAGCGCCGTCGAAAACGCTATAGCCGAAGCCGTTGCCCTTCTCCCGGTGCTTCTCGGCGTACTTCTGAAGGTAGCTCCAGAGGTGATCGGAGAGCGTGTAGCGCTGATCGGGCCTCTCTTCGAGAATGTCGGAAAGCTGGGGTGCCCTTCGCGGAGGGCGGGGGAACGAGAAGTCCGGCCCGTTGCCGAAAGCCTTCCTGTCGAAGCCCGCGAGGAACACCCGCTCGCGGTGCTGGGGCACCCAGTGGCGTGCGTCGATCACCTCGTCGAAGATCCGGTACCCGGCTTCCTCCAGCGACCCGCGGATCACCTCCCAAGTTCTCCCGGCGTCGTGGCGCTTCAGATGCTTAACGTTCTCGAGCAGGAAGGCGGGAGGGCGCTTGGCCTCCAAGATGCGGATGATCTCGAAGAAGAGCGTCCCCTGTGTCTTGTCGCGGAAGCCGTGCTCGAACCCGAGGCTCTTCTTCTTCGAGACCCCGGCGAGCGAAAACGGCTGGCACGGAAATCCCGCGACAAGGATGTCGTGGTCCGGGATGTCCCTCGCATCGATCTCACGGATATCGCCCGCCGGCTTCTCACCGAAGTTTTCAAGGTAAGTCTTTTGCGACCAGCGGTCCCATTCGCTCGTGAAGACGCACCTGCCGCCATGGTGCTCGAAGGCGAGGCGGAAGCCTCCGATCCCCGCAAAGATGTCGATGAACGTGAATGTTGCCCGGCCGTCCCCATTCCCGTGGCCGCTCAGGAAGACCGGCTTCCCTGCGGCCTCCGCGTGGTGCCGCAGCGTCCGCTCCGCGAACTCTTGCAGGGTGTAGTTCCACGACCGCGCCTGACTAGAGAGGAGGGCTCGCGTTTTCGCGTCGATCTTGACGTGCAGGTCGGGCATAGTGCGTGTTGTACCTCTGGGAGGAACATGGACCACGTTATTCCCGTGGGGGGACAGAAGTGCGACCTCGTAGTCCGGGTGCGGCGCGGGCACCGGACCATCCAACCAAGACGCCCCCGTAGGGATGCACCACACCGGACTACTTGGTGTAACGCCGCGCGTCGAGGAAATCGACCAACAGACGAACAAGCAGACGCAAGGGAATCGGGCGCCTGACCGCCTCACGCACGAACCGATCCCACCCGCGCGGACCCGCTGCCAGCCACGCGTTCGGGTACGCCAACCGGTACAGTTCGCCTACACGCGCCGCCAGATCGACCAGCAACCTACCGGTTGGCGTCCTGCATCGAAACAATCTGACCGATCTGCCGGCCAGCGCGCTTGCCCAGCCAGCCACCCGCTCGCACTCTAGCCCGGATGCGCCGCTCATCTCCGGGATGGCGGCATCAAGGAGCACTTCTGAATCTGGCGTCATCGCCAGCGCGACGCGCAAGTCCTTGAGTTCGGGGCCCTCGCAGAGCGCCGAAAGTACGCGATACGCTCCAAGGCGCGAGCGCCGGTTGTGCAGCTTCGTAAACACACTTTCGAATTCGTCGATTGTCAGGACTAGCCCGCGCGCGCCCGCAACCTTCGCCTGTCCAATCGCGATGCCAAGGAGCCCATACGCGACTTCACGGACTGAGTTGCTCGCAGCGCGGTGCTGAATGGATGCTCCGGTGAGATGGTAGGTGGCATCCCGGATTTCCGCTTCGATGGCTTGGCTATCCTCCTGTTCGCGTTGCCGATGGGCAAGAACGACACGCCCGACGTAGTACCGTGCCTTCACTTCAATCTCGCGCGCCCCAGGCAGGTGCCGCACCACATCGGCCATCAGCCGACTTGCGCCTCCGGCATCGAGCATCAACAACCTGAGCAGGCCCGCGTAACCGCATGTGGAGCGGCCAGGTAGCTCGAGCGTCGAGAGCAGCGCCGGGAGAAACCGCTGAGGGTGGTTCAGAGCACATCCCCACGCATCGGCGGCCACGTGACAGGTCGCGAATCCGCCTCGGTGCGCCATGTCTCTCAACAGCGCAAGCGCGTGGCTCTTGCCCTCCCCGTAGTCCCCGGCCACAAGCACCCAACGCCGGCTCGCAGCGCCCAACAGCTCCTTGAATCCACTGATCACACGGGAGTCACCGACCGTCAGCTCTTGGACGTGCTCGTGTGGCGGAACACCAGATCTGAGCCTCTGCACGGTCCGGAGTAGAGAACTTCGTACTCCGGCCTCGTGCGCACCAACGTCGCCAGCACCCGGTTCCCGACTCTCCCGTTGCTCGCCGGAAGCCCGGCCGATTGCTGCCTGCTCAGCTCTACCACGAGCACCGACACCGCCAGCCTCTGCGAGCGCGAGCGACCATCGATGCTGTATGTCCTTCTTCACGACACCGGCAAGGGTTCTGTACAGAGCCACGTTGACGTCACAACGCTCCAGTCCGTCGAAGCCAGAATGCCGGAGCACGCCGACAATCTGCCGCGCGGTCCGCGCCGTGCCGTCTCGAAGCAGAGTGACAATCGCCTTCGCAAGTAACCCGTGCGCCATGTCCTGCATCACAGTTAGGAACGTGGCCGCAGTGCCGCCCAGCGATCCAGATCGCTCACCGCGGCCCGTAGCCACTCTCTCGGGCTCAAATCGGGGTTCCGCGTGAGCCTCTCCCGCAGCAAGCGCGCTAACTCTTGGCCGCACTCGGAGCCCGGGGTCCATCCTGTAGCCACGGCGTGCACCGCCATGACTCTTCGCCCCATCTCCGCGAAGTCATCGGGCGTGAGCGGAGCCGCGGAAAGGTCGACGAGCGTGCTGACCGGGCTGAATGTGTCCGCTGGCATGGTCAGCAAGACGCGCGTCGCAAGGGCCTCGTACTCCACTATGCCCTTCGCGCTCTCGAACAGGTCAGGAGTGCCCGCAACATAGAATGCTGTCCGCGTCATGCCATTTCGGTCGTCGACGTTGTCGATCAATTCTCGGAGCACGGTGTAGGCAGTTCGTCTCGCAGAGAGCGGCTGCTCAAGGATGTTTTCGGCTTCATCTAGGAGAATCAGCGTGCCCCCGTAGCCGAGCCATCGCAGGAAGGCAGACATGCTGCGGAGCATGCTCTTGGCGTTCCGGCGTGAAATGGAATCCCGTATTCCGGCCCCCTGCAGCCGCGAGCGTGTGTCGGCCCCACGCGAGTGCACAGTTTCCCCGCAAAACCACGACAGCAATACAGAGCGCCACGCCTCGTCGCCGTCGGCACTCGACAGCGCATATTGCCGTAACGCCTCAGCGAATGCTCCCTGGATGTTCCATTCCGTCCTCATGGATGTCATGGAGTGCTCGATCTCATCACGCAGCCGGAACGAGGGAACATCTCCAGTGTCTCTCCCGACCGCAAGACGACGCAGTCGAAGATACCACTGGTCGAGAATCCAGCGCCATCCGGAGATGCGACCCGGCTCCACCCGCCCTTGTTCCTCGGCAACAAGGTCACGGCAAAGGCAGTTCTGGACTATGGCCGCATAGATCTCCTCGAACCGATGCAGCTCGGTCCCCTGCCCTTTCCCCGAGACCTGCACATACGTCGTGACCCAATTGCGAAGGTGCGCGATCTCGATGAGGCGGGCGAAGAAGTGCGTCTTGCCCTCCCCATATCCCCCCTTGACCCAGCGGACTGCGGCACCGTCGCTGATCTCCAGCTCCTCCAACGAGTCCGCAGCACCGGAGAACAGCACGTCCCTTCCCGCCGAGAATCTCGAAACTTGTTCAAGGCAGTTGCTTCCTTGACGCAGAGCTTGGATGATGCGCAACGCTCGCGCGCGATCCAGTTCCGCGGCGATAGTGTTGGGGCACTCGTCACGCATTGCGCTCTCGCGCCGCGTCAAACCAGATCCGCCCGACGTGCGCGGACCGACCGAGCGAGGGAACTAGCATGAATACTGCCCCCCTCTTGCTAGATCCCGGCGTATATCTGAGCCACATCCCAGAGACCTCCTGATGCTGGCTGAGAAGTAGCCGGTAGAAGTCCCGCCTGAACTGGTCCTGTCCGTAGTCCTGAAAGAGTTGGGACGTCGGGTTGTTCCGGAAGCGATCGGTCTGTCGCAGCAGTGCCATCCGGTAGATGAGTGCGGTGGTCTCGATTTGCGTTCCGAATGGGCGACTGGAGAGACCCACCTCTTCCTGATAGGCGTCGAGAATGAGCCGCAGTGTTTCCCTGGGATCTGAGGCCTGTTTGCTGAGCCCTTCCGCAATCTCAGCCGCGCGTTCCGCGATCCTGCTCACGTCAAGCGTCCTCAGTGTCGCGCCGTTCATCGTCACGTGCCCGCCGCTCACGTCTGAGTGGAGCACAACCACCCCCTCCACAAACAGTGTGGCACCCTCGCCGTGCACGGTCAGCCCCCGGCCAGTCAACTCCCTCGAAAGCCGCTGCGCGAAGGTCTCGGTCTGCTCCAGACGGAGATTCTCCAGCCCGACGCGAAGGCTCATCAGGCGCTCGGCGGCCTGGCGCACCACGTTGTTCCATGCGTCCAGCTCCGAGTCGACCGCCGCGGCGGCTGAAATCGCGTCCACGTCAACGGCCTCAGCCAGTGCATCTGCGTCCCTGCAAAGCGCATCGAGCGCCGCTCGCGCCTTGGCCGATCGGCCACGAAGGGCTTCCCATGAAGGTGCTTTCTTCGTGGTCATCAGGGTTCCTCCCGCGGTCTCAATCGCTCGACAACTGTTTCAAGTTCGCGGACGAGCTCCCGATCGATCCGGATCAGGAATTCGCGATCGAAGCGACTGCCGCCTGAGAAGTGCAGGTACGTGGACCACGGGCCGTGGGCCGCCGCATAGACAGCGTCGAACAGCTCAGCTATTTCCATCGTAAGGCCTGCCTCCCATGCGAGAAGGCACGCAAGCAGGGCCAGCGTCCGTCCCGGGCTGAACCCAAACTCCCGTCCGACCAGTTGATAGGCGCGGGCGAACCACAGCAATCGCTCGTCCGCAGTGTGGACCCTCCGCGTCCGGAGTGCGTAGACCCGTGACATGGAGCCGAAGAACGCGCGCTCCAAATAGACCGGGATCGCATTGGCGGCCACCCGAAGAGGTGTCCACTCTTCAGCCAGTCTCCGGGTCGTGTCCGTAACTCTCCACATGAACTCTGTGCGCTTGCCAGGCGACTCGCTCTTCCTCGCAACTAGGCCAAGATCTACCAAGATCTCCATTCGCGGCCGTAGGTAGTTCTCTTCGGTGCTGATGTTTCGTCGGATAGATTCGTCGAACTCGATCAGCTCTCTCACCGCGAGAATGTCCTCCGGATCAACCGACCCTCCAACAACGTTCCGCATCGAGGCGCTCGCGGCACGCAGGAGTCCATGCTCGCCCCTCGTCGCTAGCTTCCTCTCGCTCACAAGTGTCATCACCAAGAATGGATACAGCATCTCCGCAGCGAGGAGCAGCCGCGCGTACAGGAGCGGCAAGCATGGACGTGCACGCGGGTTGAGTGGGTTGAATAGCACCGGATCCGTCGTGCCTCGTGACTCCTCAAGTAAGTGCCGGAGCAGGACACCTGTCTCGGACAGCTCGATCGTGGGCAGCAGCGTGTGAGTCCAGCGTGCTAGGTCGACAGTCCGATGGAGCTTCTCTCGGGGCAGGCCACCGACGGAGCTCGCCATGCACTGGTCGTGCAGCCAGAACTCAGCCGCATATAACCAGCCAGGTGGCTCTGTGGTGCGCCGGAGGATCGCAGCCGGGTCAGCGGTCGCGGGCCGCCTCGTGCACTCCGCGAGCGCCTCCCGGCGGTTCTGTGAAACCCTCGCCTCGAGCTCATGGAACCGCGGGTCTTCCGGGTAAACCCTCGCAAACAAGAGGGCATCGTATCGGGCGACGAGTGACTCCAGATAATCGAGTCCACGGACACCCACGAGTGCCAAGGCACCGAGATACCCTATTCGCTGGTGGTACGGGTCGAGGCTCCGCATGAGAGGATAGCGATCGCTCACTCGACCTCTCCCCCGTGCACCGTGATGCGCGGTCGGACGCGACAGATGATGACTCTCGTAACGGGTGCGTCGGCCATCGCGTATGCGGCCGACACAATGGCCTGCCCCCGTTCAAGGGACCGCACGAGTTGTGCGAAGTCGAGTTCCCGTGACCCGTCACGGAGTTCACGAGGCATCACGCCAAGCAGGTTCGTGCGACTCACGTCGATGTCCTCTTGGGTCAGCAGTTTGTGGATCAGGCAGAGGTCCACCTGACTCCGGACCTTGGAGCTGAGAGCGCTCGCCATAGGACGTTGCGTGGCCATGATCAATGAGAGCCCGTAATTGCGTCCCAGAAGGCAGAAATTCTCCAGTGCCTGCCGCGCCTCACCCCCCTCCTCCCCGAGAAGTTCTTGCGCCTCGTCAAGCGCGAGAATCGACCTTGGAATCATGCGCCCAAGCTCCCGCTCAAGACGCTCGCGTGTTGCATCGTTAAGCTGTTCTACGTCCAGCCTCTGCCGAATCTGGGACGCAGCCTCCCTCTCCTTGAGGATCCGGCGAATCAGGAGGCGGGTGATGACCCGCCGCAGGTCGGAGCCGACGCGGAGCGGCATCATCAGGATGCTGAGTCGGCCGGCGGTCAGGAGCTCCCTCAGAGGCGTTCCCTCACCGCTGAAGACCGGCTGTCGATCGAGCGCGCGCAAACTCCGCGTCAAGGCCTTTAGCGCGCTGAGATGGTGGTCTCCGCCACCGCGCCCCTTCAGGTGCCCGAGATAGGCGATCATCCGCTCGAGCGACAATCCGGCGGACGCGTCGTGCTCACCGCCCGGCGTGCCCCAGCCCTCTTCGGTCACCGCGTAGTAGGCTTCCGAAAGCGCTGCCCCCTGTGCGTCCTTCACCAGATTCAGCCCGAGGAGATCCGCAAGATCGGCGTCGTCGAGGTCCGTGATGCGAACCCGGAACTCCTTGATGTTCTCGGGGTCACTTGGCGTCCTGAATCCCGCCGGCAGCCAGATGTCCACATCGAGTGGTTCCGGTTGACAGTGCCATCCGTCCAGACTGGCAAACTGCCTTCGGACTTTGGCCGTGCCGGCCGGACTCACCGAATGCGCCGTCGTCCAGAAGTTCCCCATCGGGTCGAGCAGGAGAGCGGCCCGGCGACCTTGGTGACGAGAAATGCTCGTCACGTTCTCGCGCGTGGCGAATCCCTCGAGCAGCGTTCCAAGGGTATGGCTCTTGCCGCTCCCCCGCTTACCGACCACAAGCACGACGAACTCCTTCGATCCTCCAAAATAGAGCCGCCTGAGCGGGCCGGTCTCAGACAGCTGCCCTAGATAGATCTGCGACTGTTCGCCCTCGGTCCCGATGGTGACGTCGCCTTTGACTTGGGGGTCGACGATGTACTGCGTTGCCATTGACAGCTCCTGCCTAATTGACGCCGAGTTGCGTGAGCAAGTCCCGCGTAAGGAGTCGCTTCTTGTTGAAGTATGCTTCGGCCGTGATGTTGTTCAACCGTGCAAGGATCTCGCTTGGCTTCGCGGTCCTAGGATCCACGACCGCCCACTCACAGAACTTCTCGAACCCCCCCTTTGTGAACGGGTAGATCTTCGAGTCAAAGTCCGCGATCTTCGCAAGCTGATCCTTCTCTTCGACTTCGCTCCTTCGTTGCGGGTCGATCCAGTTGGCAAGGAGCCCCTCGACGAATTTCTTGGCGACCGGAGGCTTGTACGCCTCCATCTCCAAGTAGTTGTCACGCTGGACGCGTCGCACGATGTCGGGCTGCAGGATAATCGCCGGAATGCCCTCTTGGCGCTCTGCACCAACCGTGATGACGACGCTCAAGTTCCTGATGTCTAGCAGGGCACGGAGGCACTCCTGCCACCTAGCCGCGGCCGTCTTGTTTGTAATCCGGGTGAGGTTCTCGGCCTCGTCGATGAGGTAGAGCAGTTCCAAACCCCCTGTCTCAACCTGAACGATGTGGGCGAGTGCGGACAGCACGGCTGCGAACTCGTTGCTGCTGCCCACTTGGTCCTTCGTCACATTTGCCAGCGCCAGTTCGTTCCCCTTGAGCGGGAGTCCGCAGAGGAATCGCCATGCAGGAAGCACGAGCGCCTCGTTGTCACCGCCGAAGCTGCGCAACGCCGATTCGACGTCCGCGACATTGTTGCAGATGTCCCGGAGCGCGGCGATGCCGGACTCCTTGTTGCGGATCTTGAGCAGGTAGGATGAGACGAACTTGCGCATGTCCTCGCGCCCGAGGCCGTTCACGAGCTCGTAGTGAAGCCGTTCGAAGCCAGTCTTCTCTTGGATGTCTCCGGCGACGACGTAGCAGGGATGGTACTTGTACCCCTCGGCACGGATGAGGTACTCGGTGTGCCTCAGCCGGTGCGTCTTGCCGATCCCAAATTGACCCCACCAGACGACACGAACGGGCAACCCCAAAAGCTGACAGTGCTTCAGCCTGCGGTCGATCTCCCCCTTCCAGCCAGGTTCCCCGAACAGATGAGCCTGATCTCGCTGGGGATCGATCTGGAAATTCCTCCGCCCCTCCACGAGGCAGAACCACTCTGAGAACGAAACGTCGGACATGTTGTGTCTCCGTGTCATGCCGCCTTGCGTGGCGGCCAATCGAGCAAGTCAAAGCAGGCTCGTGCCTGTTCGGCGAGACGCTGCACGCGAGCCTCGCAGATGTGCACCGCGCGCAGCAAGTCGGAGTCGCGCGGTGCCGTGAAGAGTACACCGGCCTCGTCGTTGGAAGCGGCGCCTCCGAGAGTTAGGTTGTGGGAGCCGACGAGGCATAGACCGGCGCCGTCGCGATCTAGGAACGCAAACAGCTTGGCATGCAGGCGAGGCTTGATCCGGATCGTCATCGAACGCCACGGCAGCGGCCCGATCTCGTCGGCGGCAGTGCGCGCATCGCGACGCGTGGACGTAACGATGGTCAGGTCCATCAGGGAGTGTGGCATCGCATCCCACGAGCGCAGTTCGCGCTGGATGCCCTTGCCGACGAAGGCCGATGCGACGACAAGCCGCCCGCCTGAACGAGAAGCGTCAACTCGGGCAAGGAACTCTCGCAGAAGTTCCGTTCCGCCGATGATGATCGCGGAGCGCGGAGCTGTCGCAGGGACTCGCCCGGCGCAGAACCAACCCAGAATCGTCGTAAGGTCACTCACTCGCGTCCCCACTTCCCGAGCTTGTTCCGCACGGACAGGATCTGTGCCTGCGGGAACATCCGGGCAAGGTCATCCTTGCTCGGAGCGCAGGTCTTGTACCAGCGACCTGCGGCCCTAGTCACGTGCCGCTCGAACTCCTGAATCAGCTCCCCGGGCGTGCCGATGGGCTGGGCTTCACCCCGTCGCGCCGCATCGAGGCGAGCCGATACGCAGGCGGTGATCGCGGCGCATGCGCTGCCGTCTACGTTGTCGCGGTCCAAGTCCTCTGTGCGCATCTGGGTGACAATCTCCTCGAGGGGCACCTGGCCGTCCGCATAGAGCCAGCGCGTAAGTGCATACTTCAGTTCCCTCACGTTGCCCGGCCAAGCGTACTGCTGGGCCCACCGCTTGTCGTTCTGGGTCAACGTGGCGTTCTCGGGACCCCGGATTTTCTCCGGCCGCCCCTTGGCCAGATCCTGGAGGATGCACGTCGCAAGCGGCTCGGTATTCTCCGGCTGCTCTCTCATCGGTGGGACCCTCACCACGAAGAGCTGCAGCCGCCAGTACAGGTCCTCTCGGAACTCTCGACGGAGGACCATCTGCTTCAGGTCGCGGTTTGTGGCGAGAATTAGGCGGGCACTTACTTCCAATTCATCGAGGCTACCTATGGGAGAGAATCGTCCATCCTCCAGCACGCGCAGCAGCTTGGCCTGCAGCTGGGGCGAAGCGTCCCCGATCTCGTCCAGCAGAATGTCTGTCGGCGCCGACTCTCCGCCTCCGCCGAGTCGACCTCGCTTCTCCGACTTCGCATCGGTGAACGCGCCCTTGACGTGCCCGAAGAGCTCGCTCTCGATAAGCTGATCCGGGATCGCCGGCAGGTGGATCTCGCTGTAGCCACCCGTGAAGGCGGCAAGACCACGTTGAACGCCGTCGTCTTCGCCGAGATTCTCCGAGGCCAGCATCATCTCCCAGGTGCGGTGAGCCGCGAGCACCTTTGCCACGTGTGTCTTGCCCGCTCCACTCTCCCCCCGCAGCAGGATCATGCGGACCAGCCCGAGGTTTCGATTAGCGTTGAGTCGCTTGATGTTCGCGCGCAGCCGCTTGATCGCAGGCGAAACGCCAGGCAGGTGGCGTCGAAGGAAGGCATCATCCCCAGGCACCGGCGGCGCGACTTGCGGATCCGGTTTCATGTAGACCTCCCGACATCGAGCAGCGACCCGCAGAAGCCGCACCCGCTGCCGGCCCGCAGAACTATGAGGCAGGCTCGCCACGGCAGAGAGGGCATCATGGGCATGCACGATCCCTCCTAACTGCACCGGATGTGCCAATGCACCGAAAGTCGCCTAGACGGCAGGTTCCAAGCAGGCCACCCCCGCCGCTCGTACGCTAGCGATTGATAGCGAAATCGATGTCGATCGTCAAGGGACAGCGTATGGCTACGGCGGCCCGCGGTCGATTGGGCAGGCCAACGCATTCTCCGGGCCTGCGAGCGTGAACCACTACCCCCCTGAAAGCTCGTGGAATGGCCACCTTCTTCGGGCAGTGAGGCGTCCTGACTCCGGCTCCTCCTCTTCCGCGTACCCTGTCGCACCCACCGGCCGCAGAGTCTTGGGCACAGGCCTCGCTATGGAGGCGAGCGAGGTCGAGATGAAAAACCGAGCACGTACTTTCGCGCAGATTCTGGAGGAGACAAGGTGGCAATCAGCGCGTTACGCATGGGAGCGAGCGAGGATTGCGGGCGCACTTCGCCACGCGTCCATCGCGGTGGGTGCGTACCGGACGGCTCGGCGACTGGGGGACATCACGCTGTCAGCAATCGCAAGAGTCTGCGCCATCGTACCGCGCGACGCTCGTGCGGTAACCGACCGTTGTCGTTGTCCCGGCGTGCTCTCCGTTCAACTGGGCGGCCTTAGCAGAGTGCATGTCAGGCCGGGCGCGGAAGCGGAGATCATGAACATGGTCCCGTAGACTGGCCACGGCGCTCACGGGTCCGTGCTCGCTGTTGGCGTCCGACAACTGCCGCGCGTTGCAAGGACCTTCCGTGCGGAGCAGCCGGCCGGCGGAAGCGCGCCGCGGGTCGCGCCGGCAGTTGGGCTTGGAGTGGGAGAAGTTGCCAGCCGGACTCGGCGTCCGGACGCACGCGTCCCCAGTCTCCGTCTGCCGCCCGACGCCGTCAGGCCGTACGCCATATTGACGCCTTTCAACGTACGCTGCGAACTCAGCGGACCATGCGGACAATACGCGCCCGGGAACCCGCATGGATTCCGTACGTTGCCAGGTAAGCATGCCTACAGTGGGGTCTCCCGGGATTGCGTGGCACCGTGCGCTTGGCGCGGTACGCCCAGCAGCGCCGCGGGAATACCCGACACGGTACATCGGCGGGACTACCCCGCACGGGACTTCACGTAGTCGCGGGTCTCCGCATCGAGGCAGAGCAGGCGCGTCTCGGCGATGCCGCGCGTCAAGAGCACCCGGTAGGCGTTGCGGACGAGTTGCGCCATCGCCGGCGACGCTCGCACCATCCTGTCGTGGGACTCGCCGCGCTGTGCTACCCATGCGTCGCCACGGCGGACGAGATCGGGCCCCCAGATCACGCCGACGCGCTCGAATTCGAACCCCTGCGCGCTGTAGATGCAGCCGATCTGCTCCCGGCCGGCGTCGGTCTCGGCCCATAGCGTGTAGGGGTGGGTCTTCGGCGTGTAGCGCTTGCCCCTGACCTCCTTCGCGTTCCACGGGCGCGACCAGTCGCCGATCGTCACGTCGCGAACGAGGGAGCCGTCCGGCGTCGCGTCGCTCCACGGCCAGCAGAAGCCCGCCACGACGCGGGCGCTCCCCCCCGTGGCGAGCAGCGCATCGAGGTCCGCGGGCGCGTCCGCGAGTGCGAAGCGGTATCGCCCGCGCCAGGGCCCACGGCCCTCCGGCGCGAAGCCGAGCAGGTGGTCGACCCACGCGATGTACTCGACGCATCCGCCGCACCGGAACTGCGTCTCGAGGTCGTAGCTCCGGAGCGGCAGGCGGCGGCGGCGGGCCGCGTCCTCGACGAGTTTCGACGAGCCGATCTCGTCGGGCCGCACGCTCTGGTTGTCGTCGAGCAGGAAGACCGCGACCTTCGACGCGTCGATCAGTTCGTCGACCTGGGCCCGGCCCGTCCTGCCGCTGGCGCGGGTCCAGCGGGTCTCGCTCGTCTGGCGCACGCGGTGCGCCTCGTCCACGAGCAGCACGTCGATGCCCTGCGTGGGCGCGTCCCGGACGTTCATGTTCCACTGGAAGATGCCGTCGGCCCCCCGGAACTGCGCGCGGAGCGCCGTCGTGAAGGCCTTGCCGCCCGTCACATGCGCCGCGCGCAGCCCGAGGCGCAGCGCGTCGGCGAGGATCTGCACGGCAATCACGCTCTTGCCCGTGCCCGGCGCCCCCCGCACGAGGACGACGGCGTGGCCCGCCCCCGCTCCGAGCCGCCGCACCTCGGCAAGGATCGCGTTGTAGGCGAGCCGCTGCTCGCCGATCAGGTGCCAGCGCCCGTCCTTCCGCAGCACCTCTTCGAGGCGCGCGAGCACGTTGCGCGCGGGGCGGAAGGCGCCGCCGGCGATGCTCTCCATCGTGCGCAGCCCGTCCCCGCCGCCGACCGATCGCGCCGTCATGCGGGCGAGCGCCTCCTCGTCCGCGGCGCAGTAGAGCGGGCTCCGGGCGAGGAGATCGCCGAAGCGGGGATCCCGCAGCACGTCCGCCCCCGCGCCCCCCATGTTGTGCACGTAGGAGCACGCCGCCGCGTCGATGTCGCCGTCCGCGAAGGCGGAGTGGTAGTCGGCGAGCCACTCGGAGTACGCGAGCGCCTGCTCCGACGGATGGAGGTGCTCCTCGCCGTCGACGAGGACGTTCGTCTCGAACTCGCCTTCCAGCCCGACCGACGACCACTGCTTGAGTTCGACGACCAGCCCGCGGCGCCTCCCGTCGACGCCTCGTCCGCAGAGCAGCACGTCGAGCCGCTTGCCCGAGAGCGGGAGGTGGTACTCCGCGGCGACGCCCACTTCCGCGTGCGCGCCGCGCGTCTCGCCCGCGGGCCGCTCCGCGACCGTCCCGAGCGCCACGCCGAGATCGCTGCGCCCGACCGGGCGGAGAGCCGCCGCGAGGCGAGGGAGCGAATTCGCCCAGCTCCGCATCTCCCCGGGCGCCGGCAGCCGGTCGTACACCTTCACGAAGCGCCCGCTGAGGTCGCCCGCGATCGCCCCGCTCTCCGCCGACCGTATGAACTCCGCAAGCGAGCCGCGCCAGAGGTCCATGCGACACCCCCGTCCGGTCCGCCACGTCCGGGCGGCTCGCTAGTTCGGACGCAGCACGCATCTTAGAGAAAAAGCAAGACCCCCGGCACCTCGGCCGGGGGTCTTTGTCGTTTGTGTCGGACCGAACCGGTCCGTTCAGATGCCTAGCCTCACGAGCCAGGCCCGGGCGAGGTCCCTCACGACGGCGCGGCGGCCGGCGTCGCCGGCTTCTCGGTCTTGACGCCGTCGAACGCGGGCGCGAGCAGCGCATTCAGCTCCGCGACGGCGGCGATCGCCTTCGTGCAGGCGGCGCTCTCGTCGGAGCAGTCGAGCGCCTTCATCGCGCCGGTGGTCGCGAGCAGGTTGATCGCGAACGCCCGGTAGAGCGGGCTTCCGCCCTTCACGAGCCGCCACGCCTTCGAGGCCTCGGGCGTGACCTTCTCCTTCTCGCTCTCGCTGCGCGCGGCGGCCCAGAGCTCCTTCGCCTTCGCGTGCGCGGCGGCCGCCTTCGAAGCCGCCTCCGCGTCGTCGTCGGCGGGCGCGGGATAGCTCTCCTTGCCGGCGAGTTCCTTCGCGATCGCGCGGTAGGTCGTCTCGAGCTCGCCGAGCAGCGCGCCCTCCTCCTCGTTCTCCGCGCGCAGCTTCGCCGCGACATGGAGCAGGTCGGCGGCCGCGCCGAAGGTGGGCGCGAGCGCCCTGCCCGCGGCGGTGGAGCCGAGCGCGATCTTCTCCGCGTCGGCGAGCGCCGTCCGCTCGTCCTTGCCGAGCTTCTTCACGTCGCTCTTCGCCGTCGCGATCTCCTTGCGCGCGGCCGCGAGACTCTCGCAACAGTCCTGCGCTTCACAGCAGGGCTTGTCGCAGTCGGAGGGGCATTCTTGCGCGAGCGCCAGCGCGCCCAGCAGCATCGGGAGTAGGTACCAGGTCTTCATGGGTGTTCCCGAAGATCATATCGTCGAAAATCGCCCGCAACCGAATTCTTCAGCGCCCCAGGAGGTGCAGCAGCCGGTCCCGATCGATGCGGCCGATGAACTCCTTCCTCCCATCGACGCACAGGACCGGGATTTCGAGCCGGTAGGCCCGCAAAAGCTCCCGGTCCGAGCGTATATCGACCTCCTCGAAGGGCACGCCGAGCCCGTGCAGCAGCTCCCGCGCCTCGTCGCAGAGCGGGCAGAGGCCGGGGATCGTGTAGAGGAGCACCCTCACCGCGTCTCGATCCACCCCGTCGCGCTCACCTCCGCCGACTCGAGCGCCTCGCGGAGCGGCGTCTCCACGTCGCGGGCGACCCTCTTCGCGCGCCGGTAGAGCGACCAGGAGTGCTCCTTCTCCCACTGCTTCCGGTCGTCGGGGATCCTCTCGGGCAGGATGTCGCCGAGCGTCTCGCCGTGGACGACGAGCAGGGCGCACATGATGCTCGCGAGCGTGGCCTCGGGAGCCAGATCGGGAGGGGCCTCGGGGAGGGCGTAGAGAAGCTGCGCCGCGTCGTCGTAGAGCTGCATGCCGGCGAAGCGCTTCAGTTCGGCGGTGCGCCGCCGGGCGCGCTCCATCGCGCGCGGGTCGTTCGGCAGCGCGGGCCTGCAGTCGCGGTCGAGGGCCGCCGCCGCCTCCGGCACTCCGCGGCGGATCCCGAAGATCGCGCCATGTCGCGCGAGGAGCTCCTCCGCCGCGAGCGCGCCGTCGAGGTAGGCGTCGAGCGCGCGCCGCGCCGCGTGGGCGCGGCAGGCGCTCGCGGCGTAGCTCGCGGCTCGGGCGAGCAGGTTGTCGCGCCGCGGCGGGGACTCGACCGGCGGCCTGAGCCCGTGCAGCAGCTCGACGGCGCCCATCGGATCCCCCCGCCGCAGCAGCGCGCAGGCGAGCAGCGCCTTCACGTGGCGCGTGCGGTTGGTGTCCTGCGGGTGCTCGTCGAGATAGCGCCGCGCGGCGGCCGTGAACGCGGGAAAGACCTCGGTCGCGTTGGCGGCCCGGGCGGGGTCCATGTCGCCGGTCCTCGGCACGCGCAGCACGACGCCCCTGGCCTCGCGGTCGAAGAGCGCCGCGACATCGCGGGAGTTCGTCGTCGTCGCGCAGCCCGCGAGGGCGAGCGCGAGGGCGAGCGCGAGGGCCTTCATGCATCCTCCACGAGAAGCTCCCGCGTCCCGAAGTCGACCGTCCAGACGAGCCTGCCGAAGCCCGCGAACCCGAGCAGGCCCCCGATCTCCTGTTCGCCGTCGAACGTGTGGACGACGCCGGCGCGCACGTCCTCGAAGCGGCGGCCGGCGATCGTCACCTCGGGCACGCGCACGATCGTCACGACCTTGTCCTCGGCCCTGTCGGCCTTCGTGCCGTGGCGCGCCGCGCGCCTCGTCGAGATGAGGCCCAGGTCGCGCGCGAGCCACGGCTCGAGGAAGAGGTGCGCCGCGCCGCTGTCCACGAGGAACCAGCGCTCCCGGCCCCCGATCGTCACCGGCGCGAGCAGCGCCCGCCCGCCGGTCGCGAGGCCGTGCGCGCGCAGCCGGATCTCGCGCCGCGCGAAGTCGAAGGTGACCCGGAAGTGGCCGAGCACGCTCGTGCCGAGGATGCCGTACCCGGGCCCGGGCAGGTGGTGGTACCAGAACGACGGCTGCTCGCGCAGCGAGACGAGCGCCGCGCCTCGTCCGAAACGCAGCGCGCCGAGGTCGAGACGGTCGATCACGCCGAGGCGCGCCTGCTCGGCATATCCCGGCGAGACGACCGTGCGGGCCCCCCCGCCCGACAGCCGCAGGCGCGCGTCGCGGGCCGCCGGGCCGGAGAGCCAGAGGTGGCTCGTGCCGGTGTCGACGACGAGCGGCATCCTCACGCCGTTCGGCGCGCCGAGCACGACCGGCAGCCTCCCCTCCTCCATCGGCAGCGTCGTCCCGCTCCCCGACGCGAGCGGGAAGGGGCGTTCGGCGAGCGCCTCGGCGGAGTCGTCGCGCTCGAGGTCGGCGAGGATGCTCGCGTTCGAGCGGGCGCACGCCGCGAGCGCGAGCAGCGCGAGGGCCCGGGTCCACCGCCGCGCGCGCGTCACTTCGCTTCGAAGTCGAGGCACTCGATGCGGATCTGCAGGAGCACCTTGCCGTCGCGCGTGTGCTTCTCGTCGAAGGTGACGGTGCCGCCCGGCACCGCCGAGCTGACGAGCGCCTCCCCCTCCGACTCCTGCGTGCCCGCGCGCCGGAGCGTGCGGTAGCGCAGGCAGGCGACCGACCGCTTGCCGATCGTGCGCTTCTCCCCGAGGCCGGTCAGCAGCATCGTGTAGGTCGAGGTCGATTCGCCCTTCGCATCGTAGGTCTTCTCGAGCCGCTTGACGCGCAGCAGCGGGTCCTTCGCGCGCCACTCGGTGACGACGCGCTTGCCGTCGGGCCCCGTGATCGTCGTCCGCGCGACGGTGCAGGAGAAGACCTTGCCGCACGCCGTCACCTCCTCGTCCGGGAGGTTCTCCGCCGGCGCCGTCTTCTCGTTCGTGGCCGCCTCGCCGCTGCGCGGCACCTTGCGCTCGCTCGTCCGCTCGAGGCCGACCGCCTCCGTGACGTCGGCCTTCAGCGTCAGCTCCTTCTCGCCCACCTTCGTCACCGTCTCGACGGTGATCGTCACCGCCGGCACGCGCCCCTCCGGCGCGAAGGTCGTCTTCAGTTTCGCCCAGCTCGCGGCCTTGAACCCCTCCCACCCCGACCCCTCGCGGGGCAGCAGGTTCTCGGGGGCGGCCCGCGCGACCGCGAGCAGGACCAGCAGAGGAAGGAGGGACCTCATGCGCGCGATCTTACAATCCGCCCGTGAAGCAGGAGCAGTTCCTGAGGGTCCTCCCGCTCGCGGAGGCGCTCGCGCGCTTCCGCGAGGCCGCGGACCACGGCGCGCTGCCCGCGGAGCAGGTGGCGCTCAATGCGGCCCTCGGCCGGGTGCTCGCCGCCGACCTCGCGGCCCCGGTGGACGTCCCCGGTTTCACCCGCAGCGACGTGGACGGCTTCGCGGTGCGCGCGGCCGACACCTTCGGCGCGAGCGAGGAGTCGCCGCGCCGCCTCGCGCTGGCAGGCGCCCCCGTGGCGACCGGCGCCGTCCCAGGGGGCGAGATCCCCCCCGGGGGCGCGATCGCCGTCGCGACCGGCGCCGTCGTCCCCCGCGGCGGCGACGCGGTCGTGATGGTCGAGGACACCGATGCCGACGGCCCCACGCTCCATGTCCGGCGCGCGGTGGCCCCCGGCGCGCACCTCTCCGGCGCGGGCAGCGACCTCGCCCGCGGCGAGACGGTGGTGCGCGCGGGCCAGGTGCTCGCGTCGCGCGAGACGGGCCTGCTCGCCGCGCTGGGCATCGCGACGGTCGCCGTCGTGCGCCGCCCGAGGGTCGCGGTCTTCAGCACCGGCGACGAACTGCTCCCGCCCGGCGCGCCGCTGCGCGACGGCGCGCTGCACGACAGCAACGGCCGCATCCTCGCCGACGCCGTGCGCGAGGCGGGCGGCGAGGCCGTCGAGCTCGGCCTCGTGCGCGACGACGCCGAGGCCATCGAGAAGACCATGGCAAGCGGATTGCAACAGTGCGATCTCGTCCTTCTCAGCGGCGGGACGTCGAAGGGGCCCGGGGACCGGGGCTATCGCGTGCTCGCCGCGATGGGGGATGTCCTCTTCCACGGCGTCGCGCTGAAGCCGGGCAAGCCCGTCGCCGCGGCGGTCGTCCGAGGCAAGCCCGTCGTGGTTCTGCCGGGCTTCCCGACGTCGGCGATCTTCACCTTCCACACCTTCGTCGCGCCCTGGATCCGGGGTCGCGCCGGACTCCCCCCGGACCCCCCACAAATGCGCGAAGCGCGCCTCGCGCGCGCGGTGGTGTCGGCCCGCGGTCGCACCGAGTTCGACCTCGTGCATCTCGTCGGGGGCGACGGCGGGCTCGTCGCCTATCCCCTCGGCAAGGGGAGCGGCTCGCTGTCGACCTTCGCGCGGGCCGACGGGTTTCACGTCATTCCCGCCGAGGAGGAGCGGCGCGAGGAGGGCGAGCGCGTCGCGGTGACGCTGCTCGGGCCGCTCAGGCTCGCCGATCTCGTCGTGATCGGAAGCCACTGCACCGGACTCGACCTGCTGCTTTCGCTGCTGTTGCGACGCGGATTCACCGCGAAGGTCGTCGCGGTGGGCAGCACGGCCGGGCTCGAGGCGGCGCGGCGGGGCGAGTGCGACGTGGCGCCGGTGCACCTGCCCGGCCTCGTGCTGCCGCAGGGCATGGCGGTCGTCGGCGGCTACGGGCGGCGGCAGGGCGTGGTGTCGCGGGACGGGCGCGCGGAGGGCAGGCTTGTCAACCGCAACCGCGGGAGCGGGACGCGGCTCCTCGTCGACCGGCTGCTCGCGGGCCGGCGCCCCGACGGCTATTCGATGGAGGTGCGGTCGCACCAGGCGGTGGCCGAGGCGGTGCGCAGCGGGCGCGCCGACTGGGGCGTCTGCATCGAGAATGTCGCCGCCGGGCTCTCGTTCCGCTTCCTCGAGGAGGAGCGGTTCGAGTTCGTCGTGCCCGAAGCGCGCGCGGGGCGGCCGCCGGTGCGCGCATTTGCCGATATCCTTGGAAATCCGGCCGCGCGCCGGCTGCTCGCGGAGCAGGGCTTTTCCGCCTAGGGGACCTCATGCGGACGATGCTGGCTGTTGCCCTTCTCCTTCCGGTCGCGATCGCCGAGGGCGAGGCGGACGCGCCCGCGCATGTCGCGGCGGCGCAGAAGCTGCTCGCGGCGCGCGACGCCGAGGGCGCACGGGCCGAACTCGACAAGGCGGTCGAACTCGCGCCCAGGTTCCTCGGTGCCCGCCTCGCGCGCGGCAGGCTCCGCCTCGCGCTCCGCGACGCGAAGGGGGCGCTCGCCGACTACGAGGCCGCGGCGGCGATCGACGCGACGAGCGCCCTCGCCCAGGTCGGCCGGGGGCAGGCGCACGCCGCGCTCGGCGCGACGGAAGCGGCGATCGAGGCGTACACCGCCGCGATCGCGATCGACGCGACCGTCGAGCAGGTGCACTTCCTGCGCGGCCTCGCCCGCCGGGAGAAGCACGACTTCGACGGCGCCATCGCGGACTTCACCGCCGCCATCGAGAGATTCCCCGACGGGCTCGACGCCGTGTACGCGAGGGCGCAGACGAGGGAGATGGTCGACGACCTCAAGGGCGCCGTCGAGGAGTACGACGCGATCCTCGAGATCGCGTCGGAGGCGGGAGGCGTCTACACGGCGCGCGGCAGGGCCAAGTCCCTCCTCGGCGACCACAAGGGCGCGCTCGCCGACCTCGAGGGGGCGACCTACTTCCTCCCGCAGGATCCCGACACCTTCGCGACGCGCGGGCGGATCCGCCTGCGCGCCGGGGACGAGGCGGGCGCGCTGCAGGATCTCGCGCGCGCCGTCGGGCTCGACGCGAAGAGCGGCGCCGCGCACTTCTCCCGGGCGCTGCTCCTCCACGACATGCGTCGCCACGAGGAATCGCTCGCCGACTTCCGCAAGGCGCTCGAACTCGACGCCGCCCGCCACGAGTACGGCCGCCTCTACATCTGCCTACTCGAGACGCGGCTCGGCCGGGGCGAGGCGGGCAGGAGGGAGCTGAAGTCGCACCTCGCGGCGCGCGAGAAGAAGGACGACTGGTTCTGCAAGGTCGCGGGTTTCCTCTCGGGCGACCTCGACGAGGCGGGCCTGCTCGCCGCGGCCAAGCACGAGGCCCCCTACACCGAGCGCGAGCACCTCTGCGAGGCCTACTGGTACGCCGCCGCGATGCGCGACCTCGCCGGCGACCTCGAGGGCGCGAGGCGACTCTGCGGGCAGTGCCTCGCGACGAAGATCCGCGGCTTCATCGAGTACGACAGCGCGGCGGCGTACGGTGACAGGTGACTCTGTGGCCAGTTCGCGGGAGCATGCGGAGGGTCCCTAGGCCGCCCGTCCGCCCCCGAGGTCTTGCCACAAGGTCACCTGGCACGGCACCGCGCGGGAACGCCCTCGCGCGGGCCCCCCGCTACAGGTGCCCCGCGACCTGCTTCGCCGCGTACGTCAGGATCATGTCCGCGCCGGCGCGGCGGATGGCGAGCAGGCTCTCGCGCATCGCGGCGTCGGCGTCGAGCCAGCCCTTCTCCCCGGCGGCGTGGATCATCGCGTACTCGCCGCTCACCTGGTAGGCGGCGACGGGGACGTCGACGGCGGCCCGCACCGCGGCGATCACGTCGAGGTAGGGGCCCGCGGGCTTCACCATGACGATGTCGGCGCCCTCGGCGACGTCGAGGCGCACCTCGCGCACCGCCTCGCGCGCGTTGGCGGGGTCCATCTGGTAGCTCTTCTTGTCGCCCGCGCGCGGCGCGCTGCCGAGCGCGTCGCGGAAGGGGCCGTAGAAGCAGGAGGCGTACTTCGCGGCGTACGAGAGGATGCCGACCCCCTCGAAGCCCGCCCCGTCGAGCGCCTCGCGGAGAAAGCCGACGCGCCCGTCCATCATGTCGCTCGGCGCGACCATGTCCGCGCCCGCCTCCGCGTGCGAGAGCGCCATCGCGGCGAGGATCGGCAGCGTCTCGTCGTTGACGATCCTGCCGTCGCGCACGACGCCGTCATGGCCGTCGCTCGAGTAGGGGTCCATCGCCACGTCGGTGATGACGACGAGATCGGGCACCGCCTCCTTCAGGTCGCGCACCGCCCGCTGCACGAGCCCGTGCCGCTTGAGCCCCTCCTTCGCGAGCGGGTCCTTGAGCGCGTCGTCGATCGCGGGGAAGATCGCCACGGCCGGCACGCCGAGCCGGTAGGCCTCCTTCGCCTCCTGCACGAGGATCTCGCGCGACCAGCGGAAGCAGCCGGGCATCGCGGCGACCGGCTCCCTCACGCCCGCGCCGTCCACGACGAAGAGCGGCCAGATCAGGTGGCTCGCGTGCAGCGACGTCTCGCGCACGAGGGTTCGCACGCCCTCGCTCGCGCGGTTGCGGCGAGGTCGGATCGGCAGTCGGATTCGGTCGTCGGCCATGCCAAGAGTGTAGATTGCAGGGCCCCATGTCCGAAGGCGAAGCGGCGATCGTCCTCTGCGGCGGCCTCTCGCGGCGCATGGGCCGCGACAAGGCGTCGCTGCCGTTCGGCCCCGAGACGCTGCTCGAACGCACGGTGCGCCTCGTGCGCGAGGTCGTGCCCGAGGTCGTCGTCGTCACTCGGGAGGGCGCCCCCCCTCCCGGGCCCTCCCCCATCGCCCGTGACGCGGGCCGCGGCCCCCTCGACGGGCTCGCCGCCGGGCTCAGGGCCGTCCGCGCCGGACGCGCCTTCCTCACGGCGTGCGACGCGCCCTTCCTGAACCCGAGGCTGGTCCGCCGCCTGCTCGACCTCGCGCGCGGCCGCGACGCCGCCGTGCCCCTCGTCGACGGCTTCCACATGACGACCTGCGCCGTCTACGCGCGCTCGGTGCTGCCCGCGGCCGAGCGCCTGCTCGCCGCCGGGCGCCTGCGCCCGCTTTTCCTGATCGAGGCGATCGACGCGCGGATCGTCTCCGCCGACGAGCTGCGCGACGTCGACCCCCTCCTCGAGAGCTTTCTCAACACCAACACGCCCGAGCAGTACGCCGAGGCGCTCAAGCGCTATACTCCGCCCCCGTGAACCTGATCGAAGAGCTCTACGCGCTGCAAGAGGCGCACGGCTACCTGCGCGAGGAGGACCTGCGCGCGCTGAGCGCCCGCATCCGCGTGCCGCTCTACGAGATCGAGGGCGTCTCGACCTTCTATCCGCACTTCCGCCGCACGCCGCCGCCGCGCGTGCATGTCGCGGCCTGCCGCGACCTCTCGTGCCACTTGCAGGGCGGCGGGAAGGTGCTCGCGTCGCTGAAGGCGATGTGTGGGGGGCGGGGGGGCACAGAGTTCCACGAGGTGAGTTGCCTTGGGCGTTGCGACCTTGCGCCCGCCGTCGCCGTGAACGACGTGCCCGTCGACCCGGGCGACGTCGGGCGCTATCTCGACGAACCGGAGGCGCTGCCTCCCGACGAGCCGACGGCGACGCCGCGCCGTTGGAAGTGCGACCCGTACGCGGCGCCCGCGGAGCGCTACGGCGTCCTGCGCGAACTGCTCGCGAGCCGCGAACTCGACGCTGCCGCCGAGAAGCTCAAGCAGAGCGGCCTGCGCGGCATGGGCGGCGCGGGCTTCCCGACGGGGCTCAAGTGGCAACTGGTGAGGAAGGAGAAGGCCGAGCCGAAGTACGTCGTCTGCAACGCCGACGAGAGCGAGCCCGGCACCTTCAAGGACCGCGTCATCCTCGAGGAGCTGCCGCACCTGGTGATCGAGGGGATCGTGCTCGGCGCGCTCGTCGTCGGCGCGCACGAGGGGTACGTCTACATCCGCCACGAGTACGCCCGCGAGTGCAAGGCGATCCGGCGCGCGATCCGCGACGCCTATGCGGCGGGCGTGCTCGGCGCGTCGGTCTGCGGCAGCGACTTCAGGTTCGATCTCAAGGTCTTCGTCTCGCCGGGCGGGTACATCCTCGGCGAGGAGACGGCGCTGCTCGAGGCGCTCGAGGGCAGGCGCGGCGAACCGCGCAACAAGCCGCCCTACCCCGGGACGCACGGCCTCTACGGCAAGCCGACGCTGATCAACAACGTCGAGACGCTCGCGCTCGTGCCGCACGTGCTGCGCGGGGGCAAGGCCGACCTGAAGTTCTTCTCGGTCAGCGGCGATGTCGAGAGGCCCGGCGTCCACGAGGTGAAGGTCGGCGCGACGCTGAACGACCTCGTCAAGCTCTGCGGCGGAATGCGCGGCAAGCTGAAGGCCTTCCTCCCCGGCGGCGCGAGCACCGGCTTTCTCGGCGCCGACAAGGCCGACACCGTCATGGACTGGAAGCCCCTGCAGGCGGCGGGCTCGGCGCTCGGCTCCGGCGCCGTCGTCGTGATCAACGACACGCGCGACATGCTCGACCTGGCGCGGAACCTGACGGCCTTTTTCCGCAACGAGAGCTGCGGCAAGTGCGTCCCCTGCCGCATCGGCACCGAGAAGGCCGTCCTGATGATCGAGGGCCGAAAGCCCGAAGACCTCGCCCGCCTCGCCGAACTCAACGAGACCCTCCTCGAAACCTCCATCTGCGGCCTCGGCCAGGCGGCGCTGACCCCGGTCCTGAGCGTCTTGCAGCGGAGCCTGGCTCATTAGTACCGCTCTGCAAAGCCGACTTTACAGGCGGCCCATCCAGCCAAGAGCGGAACTAATGAGCCTGGCTCCGGACCTGTAGTCCTCCCCCCGCGCCCCCCTCCGTTACTCTGTCGGGATGAAGCGCTTGCTCCTCTTCCTCGCCGCCCTCCCGCTCGCCGTCGCCGACGAGAAGCAGCCCGACGGCCCCCCGGCGCAGATCGCGTCGATGGACTGGCTCGCGGGCGACTGGCGCGGCCCGGCTTGGGGCGGCACGTTCGTCGCGCAGTACACGACGCCCGAGGGCGGGATGATCCTCAGCACGAGCAAGCTGATCAAGGAGGGGAAGGCGGTCTACTTCGAGTTCGAGCGGTTCGAGGCGTCGGGCGCGGCCGTCACGCTGACGCCCTACCCGAAGGGCGCGGCCGCGGCGACCTTCAGGCTGACCTCGCTCGACGGGAGGCGGGCGACGTTCGAGAACCCCGACAAGGACTTCCCGACGAGGATCGTCTACGAGCGCAAGGCGGACGACAACCTCGTGATCACGCTGTCGGATGCGTCCGGCAAGCGGGAGGTATTCGACCTGAAGCGCGCGCCCTGACGGTGCCAGGAGTTGAGCCTCGCTCATTAGTATCGCTCTTGATCGGTGGGTCCGCCTGTAAAGCGGGCTTTACAGAGCGGAACTAATGAGCCAGGCTCCGGTAGGATCAGGACGTGCGCCTCGAACTGTACGGCATTGCGCGGCTGCGGGCGGGGCGCCCGGCGCTCGACGTCGAGGCGGCGTCGGTCGGCGAGGCGCTCGCGGCGCTCGGGCGCGCCTGCCCCGGGCTCGACCCGGGGCACCTGCTGCTGAGCCTCAACGGCGAGCGGTTCGTCAGCGACCCGGCGCTCCCCCTCGCGCCGGGCGACACGCTCGTCGTGCTCAACGCCGAGGCGGGCGGCTGAGATGGAGGGCTACCACGGGCGCTACCTGAGGATCGACCTCTCCGCGCGGCGCGCCGATACGGTCGCGCTCGCCGATGCAACATTGCAACAGTGGCTCGGCGGCGTCGGCCTCGGCACGTGGATCTGCCGCGAGGAGGGGGGCACGCGGCATGACGCGCTCTCCCCCCGCGCCCCCCTCGTATTCGCCCTGTCGCCGCTCGTCGGCACGCCCTTGACCACCTCCGCCAAGTTCGCCGTCGTCGCGCGCTCGCCGCTGACCGGCTTCCTGAGCGACGCGATCTCGTCCAGCCACTTCGCGATCGCGTCGAAGCGCACCGGGCATGACGCGATCGCCGTCGTCGGGCGGGCGGAGGGGTGGACGCGCGTCGTCGTGGACGACGGCGCGGTCTCTTTCGTCGATGCGGAGGGGGCGCGGGGGAGGGGCGCGGCCGATTGCAACATCGACGGCTTCCGCACCGCGGCGATCGGCCCCGCGGGCGAGGCGCTCTGCCTCTTCGCGACGATCTCCAACGACGGGCGGCACGCGGGGCGCGGCGGCCTCGGCGCGGTGATGGGGAGCAAGCGGCTGAAGGCGATCTCGGTGCGCGGCACGAAACAGGTCGGCGTCGCCGACCCGCGCGGTGTCGTCGAGGAGGCGCGGAGGCTGTCGGCGCTCTCGTTCGGGCCGGCGACGGCGAAGTACAGGGAGCTCGGCACGGTTGCCAATCTGCTGGCATTCAACCGGCTGAACATGCTGCCGACGCGGAACTTCGCCGAGGGGTCGTTCGGCGGCGCCGAGGCGCTCGACGGGATGAAGCGGAAGGCGCGGGAGTCCTGCGCCGCCTGCACGATCGGCTGCGAGCACATCTTCGAGATGGCGTCGGGCGAGGGCGTGCGGCTCGAGTACGAGACGCTCTTTGCGCTCGGGCCCGGCCTCGGCATCGACGACCGGGAGTTCGTGCTCTCGGCGGCGGCGCTCTGCGACCGGCTCGGCATCGACACGATCAGCGCCGGCGGCACGATCGCGTGCGCGATGGAGGCCGGGTTCGGCGGCCTGCGCTTCGGCGACGCCGCGGGCGTCCTGCGCGCGCTCGAGTCGATGGCGGCGGGGGGGCCGCTCGCGCAGGGGTCGAAGCGGCTCGCCGAGTCGATCGGGCGGCCGGAGATCGCGATGCACGTGAAGGGGCTCGAGATCCCCGGCTACGACGCGCGCCGGCTGCCCGCGATGGCGCTCGGCTTCGCCGTCGGCACCCGCGGCGCCGACCACAACCGCTCGAGCGCCTACGAACTCGACTTCTCGACGGAGGCGTTCGACGTCGGGCGCATCATCGGGATCGAGAACCGCGCCGCCGCGATGGACTCGCTGATCCTCTGCAAGTTCCTGCGGGGCGTCTTCGCCGACTTCGGGCGCGAGGGCGCGCGTCTCGTCGAACTCGTCGCCGGCTTCTCGCCCGACCTCGCGGCCCGCGGCGCCGCGATCTGCAACCTGCGCCGCCGCTTCAACGACGAATGCGGATGGACGCCGGCCGACGACACGCTTCCCGAGCGTCTGCTCGGGGGCGCGATGACCCCCGAGCGGCTGACCGCGCTCGTCGCGCAGTACCACGCGCTGCGGTACGGTGCCGGTTGATCCCGCCGCGATGCTGCCTACCAAACATGTTCGAAATGACATGACGAAGTTACTTGGTAGGAAGCGGAACTCGACGATCGCCTGGTGCGGGAGCCGGACCGAGTCCTCGGCGATGCGCCTCCGCTTCCTGTCGCGGTTTCGTACGCGTAGACGACGACGTTCGCATCAACGAGCGCGACCGCGGCCGCCGAGATCCTCGCGCATCCAGCCACGTCCCGTGGCGGCCTCGGCCGCGGCTTCCGGGCGCGCCGCCTCCGCGCGCCGCCGGCGCTCCATCGCCTTCTTGAACGACCTCGCGCGCTTGGCAGGCTCCCTCTTGGGGCGTCGGCCGCGGCTGGTGGGGAGCACAAGGATCGCATCGCCCTCGGCGACGAACGTGACTTCGTCCCCGGGCCGGATCCCGTATTGGACCGCGATCGCCTTCGGCAGAGTGAACCTGAGCCTGCTCGTCATGCGCACCATCCTCCCCACTCTGCCCGCGAAGAAACCCCCGTCAAGGCCCGCCTCCCATTGGAGCGGTCGGGGCGATCTAGAATCGCCTGCATGTTCCGCACGCTCGCCCTCCTGCTGCTCCTCCTCGCGCGGGCCGCGCTCGCATCCGGCGAGACGCTCGAGACCTTCGACGCCTGCTGTCTGCACGTGAAGAAGCACTTCTACGACCCGGGCCTCCACGGCGTGGACTGGGAGGCGCTCAAGCTGCGTTTCCGGCCGCGCGCCGACGCGGCGCGGCCGGGCCCGGAGCTGCATCGCGTGCTCCAGGAGATGCTGGGCGAGCTGAAGGCGTCGCATCTCGCGATCCTCGACGGCGACGTCTGCGAGGAGATGCTCCGGGAGCTTCGCGGCGAGCGCAGCCTGACGAACGGCCTGCTGCTCGAGGAGGCGATGCCAGGCCGCCTCTTCGTGCGAGCGTTCTTCGAGGGCGGCCCGGCAGAGCGCGCGGGCCTCCGCCGCGGCGACCGCATCGTCGAGGTGGACGGCGTCGACGTCTTCGCGAGCGACCGCACCGTAGGCGCGGGCTACGACCCGGACGCGCTTGCCCCGCGGCTCTGCTTCCTGCGCGCCGCCGAGGGCCGGACGCTGCGGCTGCTCGTGCAGCGCGAGGCCGACGCGTCGTCGCGCTTCGAGGTTGCGCTCGCGCCCGAGCGCATGAGCGGCGTCGATGCGGCGAAGAGCAGCGTGCGCGTCCTCGAGCGCGGCAAGGCGCGCATCGGCACGCTGCACTTCTGGTACTGCCAGCAGGGCCTCCCCGCGGTCTTGCGGGAGGCGGTCGGGCAGAGGTTCAACGACTGCGACGCGTTGGTGGTCGATCTCAGGGGGCGCGGGGGCATGACCCACGTGACGGAGGCGATCCTCGATGTCTTCCGCCCCGAACCGCCGCGCCTCTTCGGCCTGCTCGGGAAGGCGCGTCCCGCGCTCTGGACGAAGCCGGTTGTCTTCGTGATCGACGAGCGCACCCGCAGCGCGAAGGAGATGCTTGCCCACAAGGTGCGGAAGGAAGGCATCGGCACGCTCGTGGGGCGGCGCACCGAGGGGGCGGTCCTCGGCGCGGGCTTCTTCAAGCTGCCCGACGGCTCCTACGTCGAGGTGCCGATCCGAGACGTCGTCACCGACGGCGTCCGGCTGGAAGGCGTCGGCGTCGCCCCCGACCACGAGGTCGACCTCGTCCTCCCCTACGCCAACGGCCGCGACACCGTGCTCGATCGCGCCTGCGAGGTTGCGGAGCAGATGATCGCGAAGCCACCGCCTCGCCCCCTCCGCGTCGTCCGCGTACCGTGCCAGGTGATCCCGCCGCGGCCTCTCCCGGCGGGGTAACCCGGTTTGGCGGCGAAGTTACCTGTCACGGGACGCCCCCCCGCGCCCCCCCGCGTTGCCGCCCCGGGGCGGGGCGGATAGGATTCGGGCCAGATGCCCATCACGCTCACCATCGACGACAGGAAGGTGACCGTCGCCCCCGGGACGACGGTCTGGAACGCCGCGCGGGAGGCGGGGATCGAGATCCCGGTCCTCTGCCACGAGCCGAGGCTCGAGCCCGTGGGCGTCTGCCGCATGTGCGTCGTCGAGATCGAGGGCGCCCGGGTGATGGCCGCCTCCTGCGTGCGCGCGGCCGAGGAGGGGATGGTCGTCCGCACGAAGAGCGAGAAGGTCGAGCGCTGCCGGGCGATGCTGACGGAGCTGCTGCTCAGCGAGCAGCCGGAGACGTCGCCGAAGCAGGTCACGACCGCCGACGACCAGCTGCTTGCGCTCGCGGAGCGCTACGGGGTCGAGGTGCGCCTGCCCCGCGGCAACCACCGCCCCGCCGACGCGTCGTCGCCGGTCATCGCCGTCGACCACCAGGCCTGCATCCTCTGCGACCGCTGCATCCGCGCCTGCGACGACATCCAGAACAACGACGTCATCGGCCGCACCGGCAAGGGCTACACCGCGCGCATCAGCTTCGACCTCGACACGCTGATGGGCGAGAGCACCTGCGTCGCCTGCGGCGAGTGCGTCGCGGCCTGCCCGACCGGCGCGCTGATCAACAAGCCCGTCGCGGCGCCGCTCCGGCCGCGCTCGGAGCTCAAGAGCGTCGACTCCGTCTGCCCCTACTGCGGCGTCGGCTGCGCGCTGACCTTCCACGTGGACGAGGCGGAGAACCGCGTCGTCTTCGCCGAGGGGCGCGAGAGCCCCGGCAACGAGGGGCGCCTCTGCGTGAAGGGGCGCTACGGCTACGACTACGTGATGCACCCGCACCGGCTGCTGCGCCCGCTCATCCGCACGCGCTACCCGAAGGGCGCGCTGAGCGCGGCGGTCAAGGAGGGCAAGGGGGGGCGGCAGGCGGGCGGCATCGTCGACTACGCGGAGGTGATGCCCGCCTTCCGCGAGGCGAGCTGGGAGGAGGCGCTCTCCCTCGTCGCGTCGCGCCTGCTCGCGATCAGGAAGGAGAGGGGGCCCGGGGGCCTCGCCGGCTTCGGCTCGGCGAAGTGCAGCAACGAGGAGGCCTACCTCTTCCAGAAGCTCGTGCGGACCGCGTTCGGGACCAACAACGTGGACCACTGCACGCGCCTCTGCCATGCGTCGTCGGTCGCGGCGCTGCTCGAGATGATCGGCAGCGGCGCGGTGACGACGACCTACGGCGACATCCGGAATTCCGACGTCGCGCTCTTGACCGGCACGAACACGACGTCGAACCACCCGGTCGCGGCCTCCTTCTTCAAGGAGGCGGCGAGGAGCGGCACGAAGCTGATCGTCGTCGATCCGCGCGGCTCGGGCATCGCCGAGCACGCGTGGCGCTTCTGCCAGATCCGGAGCGGCACCGACGTCGCGTTCTACAACGCGATGATGCACGTGATCATCGAGGAGGGGCTCGTGAACCGCGACTACGTCGCGGAGTTCACGACCGACTTCGAGAAGGTCGCGGCGACGGTGAAGCGCTACACGCCGGAGATGGCCGGCGCGATCTGCGGCGTCGAGCCCTCGCTGATCCGCGAGGTCGCGATCGCCTACGGGAAGGCGAAGGCGGCGCTCACCTTCTGGGGCATGGGCATGAGCCAGCACGTGCACGGCACCGACAACTGCCGCTGCATCATCTCGCTCTGCCTGATGACCGGCAACATTGGCAAGCACGGGGCCGGGCTCCACCCGCTGCGCGGCCAGAACAACGTGCAGGGCGCCTCCGACGCGGGGCTGATCCCGATGGTCTATCCCGACTACCAGCCCGTCGCCGCCGCGCAGGCGAAGTTCGAGAAGGCGTGGGGGGTGAAGCTCGACCCGAAGCCGGGCCTGACCGTCGTCGAGATCATGAAGGCCGCCCTCGACGGGAAGGTGCGCGGCATGTACATGCTCGGCGAGAACCCCTTCCTGAGCGACCCGAACACCAACAAGGTGCGGAAGGCGCTCTCGAACCTCGACTTCCTCGTCGTGCAGGACATCTTCCTGACCGAGACGGCGGAGTTTGCCGACGTCGTGCTGCCCGCGACCTCGGCGCTCGAGAAGGACGGCACCTTCACGAACACCGACCGGCGCGTGCAGGTGGGGCGGCAGGCGCTCCAGCCCCCGGGCGAGGCGCGCCTCGACTGGCAGATCATCTGCGAAATCAGCACCCGGATGGGCTATCCGATGGAGTACGGGAGCGCCGCCGAGATCTTCGAGGAGTTCGCGTCGCTGACGAGCGCCTACCAGGGGCTCACCCACGAGAACCTCGGCGCGACGGGCAAGCTCTACCCCTGCCCCAACCCCGAGGAGTCCGACGGCACCGTCGTGATGTTCGACGACGGCTTCCCGACCGCGAACGGCCGCGCGCGCTTCGTCGCCGCCGAGCACACCGGCGCCGACGAACTGCCCGATGCGGAGTACCCCTTCATCCTCGTGACGGGCCGCGTGCTCGAGCACTGGCACACCGGCGTGATGACGCGCCGCAGCAAGGCGCTCGACGCGATCGAGCCCGAGGCCTTCGTTGAGGTCAACCCCGCCGACCTCGCGCGCCTCGGCCTCGCCGACGGCGACTGGGTCAGGGTCGCAAGCCGCCGCGGCGCGATCACGCTGAAGGCGCGCTCGGGCACCGACGCCGTGCCCGGCTCCGTCTTCATCCCCTTCCACTTCCGCGAGGCGGCGGCCAACGTGCTGACCACCGACAAGCTCGACCCCATCGGCAAGATCCCCGAGTTCAAGTTCTGCGCCGTGCGCGTCGAGCGCACCGCGGAAGCCGCGGTACGCTAGGGGTTTGTCCGACTATTCGTCGGACAAACCCTTAAGGGCAGCGGATCGACTCGCGGGAGCGATTCAAGGCGTTTCGCCTTCTCCCAGAGCGCCAGAAGCTCCGCCTGACGCAGGGTCACCCACTCCGCTACGAGGTCGCGCGCCCGCGAGGGGATCCAGCCGGCGACCGCCGCGCCGCCGCGAATGTCGATCAGCGCCTCGTGGCCCGAGTACTCCGCATGGACGTGCGGCGGGTTGTGGTTGCGCCAGTACATGCGGATGACGATGCCGTAGCACCGGCTGATCTCAGGCATCCACGCCGGACCGCTTCAGGCACGGAAACACCTGCGCGGGCTTCCTGCCGGTGAGCTGCATGTAGAGCGCGTCCGGGCAGAGCTCGAGCTCGTCGTTCCATGCGATTGACCCGTGGCCGGTCAGATGCACAGCCTCGAACGCGCCCGGTTTGTTCCACGCACGGAATACACCCTTGCCCGCGAGGTCGGAAAGGTCCACATCGCCCTCGGCCCCGTCGTCATAGCGGAGCCGCAGTCGAAAGCCCTTGAGCGGCTTCACGTCGACCGGTCTCGGCATCATCTGGATTTTAGAACGAGCGGGCCAGGCTCCCGGAGCCTGGCCCCATGAACGCTCTGCGCGTTCAGCGTCGGGCGGGCCGCACTGCGCGCGGCGCGCTAGGGGTGCTCCAGCGCGCGCTCGCGGTCGTCATGCGTGTAGGAGGCGGCCCTTGAAGCGTGCGGGAGGCAGCACTTCCTGTACTTCCTCCCGCTCTCGCAGGGGCAGGGGTCGTTGCGCCCGGGGCCCGACATCGGCAGAAACTCCACCGGAACCACCCCCCTTCCCCATCGCCCCGCGCCCCCGGAAACCCTAGAATCCGGCCTCGATGAGGGAGGTCCCGCTCCTCTGCTCCGTCCGCGACTGCCGCCAGCCGCTGCGCCCCGGCGAGCGGGTCTACGCGTGCCCGAAGGGGCACTCCTTCGACCTCGCCCGCAGCGGCTACCTGAACCTGCTCCAGCCGCAGGACAAGAAGAGCGACGAGCCCGGCGACAGCAGGGAGAGCGTGCAGGCGCGCGAGCGGCTCTTCGCGAAGGGGATCGGCGCCGGGCTGCTGATGGACCTGACGACGCTCGCGGCGTCGCTGGGGGAGGAGCCGCTCGTGCTCGACGTCGGCTGCGGGCCCGGCTTCCTCGTGACGGCCATCGGCGAGGAGGGATGCGGCCTCGACCTTTCCGTCTACGCGCTCGAGCGCGCGGCGAAGCGCGACCCCGGCCCGATGTGGGTCGCCGCGAACGCCGACCGCTTCCTCCCCTTCCCCGACGCGACGTTCGACCTCCTCTTCTCGGTGACGGGCCCGACCAACGCCGCGGAGTTCCGGCGCGTGCTGAAGCCGGAGGGGCACCTGATCGTCGTCGTGCCGGCGCCCGACGACCTGATCGAGCTGCGCGAGGCGGTGCTCGGCCGGGGCGACCTCGTCGAGCGGCCCCCGCGCCCCCTCGACAGCTTCCATTTCCTCAGGCGCGAGACCTCGCGCGAGCGCGTCCGCGTCGAACCCGACGGCCTCAAGGACCTCCTGCTCGCGACCTACCGCGGCGCGCGCCACAGCGCGCAGCCGCGCGTGAAGGCGCTCGAGAGGATGGACGTCACCCTCGCGAGCGAGATCCACGTCTACATGTGAGCCTTGCCGGAGAGCAGCGCCGCGTAGTCCTCCGCCGCCCGCGACAGGTTGATCGTGTTGAGGAAGTTCGAATAGCACATCCACGCCGAGAGCCCGCGCAGGTCGTCGTAGGGCGGCGGCAGGTAGCGCGGCGGCACCGCGATGCCCTCCTCGACGAGCTGGTGCAGCGCGCCGAGGTCGGAGAGCCGCGTCTTGCCGAGAAACAGCAGCGGGATGCGGCTCGCGAGCCCCTGCCGCACCGCGACGCGGATGAAGTTGTAGAGAAGGATGAAGCCGCGGCTGTAGGAGACGTCCTTCGTGAACGGCCCCGTGCCCGCGGGCAGGCAGCCGCGGAAGGTGCGCTGCGCGGTCTGGTAGGCGGTGCGCTCGTCGTTGCCGAGCGCGAGCAGCGCGCGGAAGACCTCGAGGAAGTCGGCCCCCTCCTCGGCGAGGCGGATCGCCTCGGCGCGCTCGGTGAGCCGCCGGATGCGCGCCGGCATCGACTTGAAGGAGAAGATCTCCTGGATGATCGCGAGCCCCTCCTGCGTGACGGTGCACGACGGCGTGCCCTTGCCGAGGAAGGTCGCCACCGGCTGCATGAGGCCGTTCATCGTCGTGCCGATGTGGACCCACCCCTCGTGCACCTCGAGCACGTCGAGCTCGCGCTCGCTGAACGCGGCGCCGCGGCGGATCTTGATGTAGTCGGCGCCCGCCGCCGCGTCGCTGATGACGCCGTCGTCGAGCTTCACGCGCACGACGCCCGGGCCGAAGTAGCGGTCGACGCGCTCCTGCAGTCGCGCGACCGCCGCCTCGGCGTTCACGGTCTTCTCCTCCTTTTCGAGCAGCGTGTCCTTGTCGAGCCGGGAGAGGATCTCCATCATCGTGCGCGCGAGGTCGCCGAGCGTCGGGTCGCCCGCGTGGAAGCGGTCGAAGGTGGATCCGTAGAGCCCCTGCGAGATCGCGGAGAAGGTCGGCGTCGCGCGGTTCTCGAGCAGCGTCAGGACGACGTGGTACTCCTTGCACGCCTTCAGCATCAGCGAGCCGCAGGTGTTGATCATGCCGAGCTCGCGCCGGATGTCGCGCTCGATGACGTAGAACTCCTGGTGCTTCTCGTTCATGTCGTAGCCGAGCGGCCGGGCGAGGTAGGAGTCGCGCGTCACCTGGGGCAGCTCCTTGCACCCCTGCTCGAAGAAGCGCGCCTCGACGTCGTCGCCCCACTTGCAGGCGTCGAGGATGCGGATCGGGCGCTGCGCCTCGACGATCCGGTCGGAGAGCTCCCGGACCGTCCTGTGGTAGGGCGAAAGCTGATCGGTGGGGGGCCGGGGGGAGGGCATCGCGCTCGACGCAGGCTACCCCACCGTGGCCCCTCCCCCAAGTAGGCTATGACCCATGGCCCGGATCCTCCTCCTCCTCTTGGTGCTGATCGCCGCCTGCCGCTCGAAGAACTACGCCCGCGAACTCGGGCCGGGAGAGTCGGCGCTGCGCCTCGTCACCGACAAGAGCCGCCTGCCGGATGTTGCGAAGGCCTACCGCGAGAGCGGCCCCTACCTCCGCATCGCGGCGGAGCGGAGCCTCAAGTGGTTCGCCGCGCCGAGCAGCAGGCGCTGGTACCCCTTTGAGAACTTCACCCACGAGCAGGCGGAGGCGAGCGTGAGGGCGCTGCTCGAACTGCTCGACACGAGCGCGGACGACGCGCAGTTCGAGAGGGAATTCCTGCGCCGGTTCGACGTCTACGAGTCGGTCGGCTACGACCGGAAGGGGACGGTCCTCTTCACCGGCTACTACTCGCCGGTCTTCGCGGGGAGCCAGCAGCCCGGCGGCAAGTTCCAGTTCCCGCTCTACCGGAGGCCGCCCGACCTCGTCAGCGACCCGATCACCGGCGAGGTGAAGGGGCGCAAGATGGCCGACGGGTCGCTGAAGCCGTGGCCCGCGCGGCGCGAGATCGAGAAGAGCGGGATGCTGAGGGGCACCGAACTCGTCTGGCTCGCGGATCCGCTCGACGCCTACATCGTGCACGTCAACGGCAGCGCGCGGATCGCGCTGAAGGAGGGCGGCATGCTGCAGGTGGGCTACGCGGGCAAGACCGACCGCCCCTACAGGGGGCTCGGCACGCTGCTCGTCGAGAGAAAGCACCTGAAGAAGGACGGCCTCTCGCTGATGGCGATCCGGCGCTTCTACCGCGAGAAGCCCGACGTCGTGAAGGACCTGATCCTCGAGAACGAGAGCTACGTCTTCTTTACCGAGTACGAGGGCGCCGAGTGGCCCGCGGGCTCGATCGGCGTGCCGGTGACCGACCTCGCGTCGCTCGCGACCGACAAGAAGATCTTCCCGCGCGGCGGCCTCGTGCTCTTCGACACGAAATACACGAGCAAGGGCCAGAAGGGCGACCTGATCCGCTTCGCGCTCGACCAGGACACCGGCGGCGCGATCCGCGCCCCGGGGAGGGCCGACATCTACTTCGGCATCGGCCCGAGCCCGGAACTCCTCGCGGGCGGGCAGTACAGCGAGGGGAGGCTGTTCTATTGCTTCCTTCGGAAGCAGGCTGGAGGCTGAAGGCTGGAGGCTGTAGGGCTCGCGGGTGGGGGCGGGGCCGTGGAGAGTCGAGCCTCAGGGCTCCGGGCTGCCTTTGCACTCTCGTGACGAGGTGCAGCGGGAGCCGGGGCTTCTCCGGACGCAACGGTCATTGGGCCACGGGAACCGAACTCCACCCGGATCGCGACGGCCCTCGCGAGATCGAGCCGCGCCGGTGGGTCGATGGCGCCGCGTCACTCCGCGGTCAGAGGCACACTTCGGAACAACCCTGTTCGTCCTGTGCGAGCGCTGCTCCCGCTCGATCCGTGGACATCGCCGTTCGCTATACCGCTGACGAGAGGCTTGGCGTCCTCCGGGTGCATGACGCCCCCCAGAACGCTGTCGCTCAGCGAGGGCCTCCCGAACTCCCTCCCGTCTCCCCTTCCCAGCGCAGGCGGGGGATCGTCGTGCCGTCGCCAACGGCGTAGAGGAACGCGAGGCCCTGGCGGACAGCCTCGGACTCTTCCGGGGCCTCCCTCAGGCGCATCGCCTCCCGCACCCTGCTCTCGAGTTCGATGGCCCGGGAGATCCGGTCGCGGATCTCAGCCAATCGCGCTTCGTGACCTGCGCGGAATCCCTTGATCGCGTTCGCATCGTGCGGCTCGGAGCGCCCTCGCAACAGCCCCTCCGCGATCGACAATTCCGTGCAGTAGCGCACGAGGGCGACTTCCTCGCCCCGCAGATCGCGGACGTGGGCCTCGATTCCGCCCAGGATCCCGAGGGGCGGCCTCCCTGCCGGCTCCGCTGGCGCCGTTGCCGGAGCGAAGTCTCGCGCGAGCCAGCCGAGTCCGAAGACGCACGCGACGCCCGCGCCCACGACGAGCCACCTGACGATGAAGAGTGTCAACCGCATGCCTAGTCCCTCCGGTAGAGCGCCTCGACGGGGGCGAGGCGGCTCGCCCCGAGAGCGGGCCCCACGACCCCCGCGACCGACGACAGGATGGAAACCGCGGCCGCCACGCCAATCAGCCACCCGAGCGACGGGTCGAGCAGGGAGACCTGCTCCCCCACTTCCTTGCCCGTTCGCAGCAGGTTGCCGACGGTACTGGCCACGGCTCGCTGCGAGGTGAAGGCGACCGCGAGCGCGGCCACAAACGCCGCCGCTCCGATCAGGGCGCCCTCCCACGCGAAGAGCGTTGCGATCTCCCTCGGACGGAGACCGTGTACGCGCAGGATCCCGATTTCCCGCAACTTCGTCCTCACGTTCAGCCTGGCGGTGACCCAGACGGCGAGCACTCCGTTGACGAGATTGCCGACCACGAACACCGATACGAGCACCGAGAGCATCCGCTCCACGTGTGCGAGCCAGCGGCGCTGGGCCGAGCTGTCCTCGGTTCGATAGCCCGCCCCTTGGAGGGCGGAGACGATGCCGTCTACGTGATCCACATCCGCGGCAATGATCGCGCACCGGACGTGGCCCACGCGCTTCGCGATGTCGAGCGGCGACTCGAAGGAGGCACGTTCCTCCTGGTACACCCAGCTCCCCGATTGCCAGCGGGTGACTCCTTCGACCAGTCCCATCGGCGCGTAGCACTGGTCACCGCGCACGACGCCGACGACGTTCACGGGAACGTCCACCGTGCCGGAGGCCCGCTCCGCGCGCAGCACGGTTGCCTCGCCGACGCGGATCCCCAGTCGCGCCGGCAGGACCACCTGACGCAGTCCTCGAGCGTCAGAGAACCACGCGCCGCGGAGGAGCCCAGCAAGGAACCGAGCCGGGTCGTCCGCGTCGGATCCGACCAGCGGCAGGGAGACGCCGCGAACGCGGACGGTCACGTGGAGATGCGCGCGCGCCGTCACGAACGCCGGGCGCCCCATCGCCAGCGCACCGACCGCGGCGGCATCGACGGAGCCATCCTTGGACCGCCCGTCGGTGATCCGGTATCGGTTCCAGCGCTGCGTGCGAAGGGGGGTGAGCACCACTGGCGCCAACCCGCGTCGCCGCGCATCCTCCTCGCCGGAGGTCCAGACGCACGGATCCGCGAATCTCATGTGCTCTTCGCGCTGGCCCCGACCCGGATCCGCCATGGCCGACGTCTGAAGGAGCCAGGCGGCGACGGGCGCGAGCCCCCCGGGGCCGCCTCCGAGCACCAGGAGCGCGGCGGTCTCGAGCGCAAGGTGTGAGACCACGCCAGCGCCGGACAGAAGCTCCCGGCACCGCTGCTCGCGCAGGTGTCGCATCACCGCCATGCACTCCCCCGCGAGGTCCGAATCCAATGGCAGCCCGCGCGGCACCTGAAGGATCGGCCCCCCTTCAGCGGGCGATCGCAGGTGACCCAAGCGAGGGTCGTCCTTGGCGAGGAGGGCGACCGATCGCCCGCCGACGCGCCAACGCCAAACCGGGAAGCGCTCCGCGTCCCAATCCGTGGGAGCGCGCTTGCCCGGACCGAGCCGCACCCAGACCGGTCCAGCGGACTCCCGGTAGACGAGGGATCCGTCCGTCGCAGCGACAAGCCCGAGCGCCTCGACCTCCTCCTGTACGCGCCCCGCGTGTTCGAGCGGGCCATAGGCACAAGCATGGTCGTAACGGAGCGCGACGGTCTCCTGCTTGCCAGTGCACCAGTGGTCCAGCTCTTCGGCAAGACCGACAGCGACATAGACCCGGTCATCGGCGGGAGGACCGAGCAGGCCCGCGATGCGCAGCGGGATCCTCTTGACCTGCTCATGGCCGCCGGAAGTCCGACGCACCTCCACCGTGACCGTGCCCGGTTCCGGAGAGGCGCCCACATGGCCCCCCAACCGCTCGAACGTCGCGCGCGAGAGCAAGATCGTCTCCCTCTCCTCGGGTGCGAGGCCGCCTCCCCAGACGGTGCGCCGCCCCGCCCTCGCCGCGTCGTCGGCCACCAGGCCTTCGAGAGGAACGTCGGACCCGACTTCCGGAAGCACGAAGAGGCGCACGCCGATCTCGACGTGCGGGTAGACGAGGCGGACACCCGGCATCTGGGCTATCCACGCCAGCTTTGTTTCGTTGAATCGCTGCCTCGGGTCGGCGATGTCGGCGGTTGCCGCGATGATCTTCGTCGGCGCCGATCCCGCGAGGAGGTCGCGCTGGTGACGGTGGACGGAGGCCGCGAAGGCGCCCAGCAGGAGGATGTAGATCGCCGTGATCGCCACCGCGAGGACGTTGAGGAGGATCGTGCCGCGCCGGTGGCGCAGGTCCGACAGAGCGAGCCGTAGGATCTCGATGCCCCGCATCACCGGCAACCCTCCGCGAGCGTCAGCGGCGACGGCGCACCCTCGTCCTCGACGCGCCGGACGAGGTGGGGAGATCCCGTGACAACCACCACGGGGATTCTCGAAGCGGCACCCAGATGCGTCGCGCTTCGAATGACGGCAGGCAGGGGGGCATCGACGTTCATCTCGGGATGGTCGAGCAGGACGACGTCGGGCGCGCTGGCGAACGCTTCAGTCGCCTCCGACACGTGCCGCCACTCGAGGGTGACGCTGCCCGTGGGGAGTTCGGCGAGGAACTGGATCAGGCGTTCCGCGGGGTTCGCGCAGGGCTCTTCGGGCGACGAGGCCCTGACGAGGGCGTCAGAGAACCCGGTCGCGGGCCCGAGTTGCAGCGTGGTGCTCGGCAGGTCGGACTCGAGGCGCGAGCCTCCGAGTACGACGATGCGTCGGCCGGTCGGCGCCGCGTGCGCGGGGATCGAATCGGGGGCTCGGGGGCGGCGCATGGCGAGCCGGCTTGCAGCCAGCATGGCCAAGCCGAGCGCGGTGCCTGAGAGGAGGGCGACGATTCCAATGAGTTGCATCATGCGTGTCCTTCCTCGCGACCCGCGTGCCGGTCGCATCGGTCGCCCCCCGGGGCGGGTTTCGGTGCTACCCCCCGAAACTCCGCTTGCGATTCCCGAAGGCGCGCTTGCGGCGCCTTCCCTCTCCCGCGATCACGGAAACGGCCGCCCTCGCATGTCAAGATCCGGTCGCAGTAGCGATGCGCGAGCGAAAGGTCGTGGGTGACGAGCACGACGGTGCGGCCGCGCGCTGCCACCTCGCGGAGGAGCGCCATCACGCCCTCCGCGCTCGCGGGATCCAGCGACGCCGTCGGCTCGTCGGCCAGGATCACTTGCGCGCGCGACGCGACGGCGCGCGCAACGGCAACGCGCTGCTGCTGGCCGCGCGAGAGCATCGCCGGGTGCCGTCTCCCGAGGTCGGCAAGGCCGACCTCGAGCAGGGCGGCCTCGGCTGCGTTCATCGCCTCGGCCCTGGGAACTCCGGCGCAGAGGAGAGGCAGCGCGACGTTGTCGCGAGCGTCGAGGTGTGACAGCAGGTTCAGCTCCTGGAACACGAAGGCGGCCGCGGGGGGCGTGCCCGTCCAGCCGACCGGGCGGCCGGACAGGAGGACCTCACCGTCGTCCGGGAGGTCGAGTCCGCCAAGGAGGTTCAGGAGCGTGCTCTTTCCTTGCCCGCTCGGTCCGACCACGCCGGTCAGCCGGTGCCGGTCGATGTCGAGATCCACGTTGCGGAAGACGGGCGTGACGGCACCGCTGCGCTCCCTGTAGCTCTTGGTAACGCGTCGCAGCCTGTAGGCCCCGGCGGCGCGACTGCCCTGTGCCACGGCGAGGGCGCGAGGAGCGGCGGGGGAGACTAGCGCACGCGAGAACGCGAGGAGGGCCGCGATCGCGAGAAGCAGGATGGTCACCATGCCGACCCGGTTGCAAGGGGCGTTCCACCTCCGCTGCGGGCCCGGAAAGCCCAGATGGAAGTGGCACGTCGAAACTGCGGTGTGCTTCGTCGCCACTCGGCTTTCGCTCTCGCGGAGCAACGACCCGCGAAGAGGGCCCTACAAGCCAGGTTGGACCCTTGGCATGGCGAGTGCTTACAGCGCCATCACTGCCGCGAGTGGCGCGGCGAAGCAAGAAACATCCCTTGGAAAGGAACTCCGACCATGCTGCGCAAGATCACGTTCTCCTCCCTCGCGGCCCTCGCTCTCTCCGCCGTCGTCCTCGGCCCCACTTCCCTCTGGTCCAAGACCCGCGGCCTCTTCTCGGCGCTCTCGGACGCCGTTGACGGGGCGACCCCGGACCCGATCGTCGTCAAGCAGCTCGAAACCGGCATCCTCGATCTCGACGGCCGCATCCGTGCCCACGCCGACAAGCTCGCGGACACCGAACTGCGTCGCAACGGCTTGCAAGCGGACATCCAGCGGCTGGAGTCCGGTGCCAATCAGGAGCGCACCTACCTGCGGCGTGCCGAGGAGCTGCTCGCCGGGGACCAGCCGCGGTTCGAGATCGGCGGCAAGGACTACGCGCGGGAGGATGTGTCCGCCGATGCGCTCGGCCGGATCGCGAACTGCCGCCGCCTTGAGGGCGATCTCGAGACCCGACGGAAGATGCTGGCCGGACTCGACGAGGCGCTCGTGCAGGGACGCGCCGCACAGGAGGAGGCCAGGCGGCAGCGCGGTGAGATGGCGGGGCGCCTCGCGACACAGGTGGCGCGCCTCCAGAACGCACGCCTCAGGCGCGAGCTCCTCGACCTCGGCGATTCGGTGCGTGGCGATCCCCTCGGGGCGGACTCCGACCTCGCCAAGCAGTTCGCGGCCTTCGAGGCGCGCGTGCGCTCGGAGGAGCGGCGTTCGGAAGGCCGTGCGGCGAGCACCCTCGCACCCTCCATCGTGGACTGGGAGGGGCGTGCCGACCGGACCGCGGACGCCCGCGCCGCGATCGCGGAATTCCTCTCGGCAGGATCGGGTCGCTGATGCGCGCCCGCAGCCTGTTCATCGCCGTCGCGGTGCTCATCACCGCGGCGGCCTCTGGCAACCGCGTGCGGACGGCTCTCATCCGCGCAATTGACCGGGTTCCGGCATGGATCCGGGACCCTCGACCCACGCCCGCGGCTCCCTCCCCCGAGGCGCCGACCCCCCGGACGCCCCCGGGCTCCCTCCGCGATCCGCTGCCCGGCATGGAGTGCCTCGTGAACGAGCACGGGATCCGCCTCAAGGCCATTGCGAAGCGTCCCGGCGTGCAAGCCTTCTCGACGCCGGGCGACGCGAGTCCTGCCGCGCCTCGGATTGAGTTCTTCCGCCCCTACTTCATCTTCGAGCGCGGCGCGGCGTCACTCCGCATCGGAACCACGCCGAAGCGGGATTCGGAACTCGGCTGGGTGCGCACCGATGACATGGAGCTATGGCCCACCCGTGTGGGCGCGCGCTATCGACGACAGCCCGGCGCCCGCACACCGGCGCTGCTCGTCTTCCAGACGAAGGAGGACTTGATCCGGCACCTCTCCGCCAGCGGAGGTTCGGTCGATCCGCTCGCGCGCACCGCGTCGCAGGCGCCCCGCTCTTCGAGTCCTTGGCCGATCATCGAGGTGGGGCAGGAGACGATAGGTGGCACGGTTCACGAATTGGTCCACTTGGCGTTCATCGGGCAGCACCGCGGCACGGAGGCCGAGACCAGGCCCGATGCTTACTCACCCGAGCAGGTGGCGGCGTTCCGCGAAGGCGTCTCGGCGCTGGACGTTGTCTTCTGCGTGGACAACACGCAGAGCACGGCACCCTTCATCCACTCGATGCGCTGCGCGATTGAGGACATGGCCCGCGGGCTTCACGAGCTTCCGTCGCGCCCGGCAGTGCGCCTCGGGCTCGTCCTCTACCGGGACCACGTCGCCCGGCTGCTCTTCAATGGGGAGGAGGTGGTGCAGATTCACTCGTTCGACTCCGACCTCGACCGCTTCCTCCGCCTCGTGCGACCGCTGCGGGCCGCCGGGGTGTCGAGCGAGGAGGCGGAGGAGGCGGGCTACGAAGGCCTGGAGGCGGGCCTCCAGAAGATGGAGTGGCGCACGGACGCCCTCGCGCAGCGCGCAATCATCCTCGTGGGCGACGCACCGTTCCATGAGCCGGGTTCCGCGAAGAATCGGCGGCGCATCGGAGAGGAGGAGATCGTGCGCGGGGCTCTAGAGCGTCGTGTCACGCTCTTCACCATCCAGGTTGGACCCGAGTGCGACAGATCGGCGCAGTACCAGGCACGGAACCGCCCGGAGATCGGAGCGCGCGCGAGGCAGTTCTCGGCGCTGGCCGCGAGGACGGGCGGGGAGTGTTGCATGATTGAGGACAGTGCGCGCTTGGTGGAGGGGATCGGCAGGATTCTCGGCGTTCAGGCCACGACAGTTGCGGAGAGGACGATCGTGTTCGATGCGCTCGCGTCGGGCCAGGGGCCCGAGGCGATCGCGGCCGATCGCTTCGGGATCGCTCGCGTGACGGAGATCCTCGAGTTCCTGAAGCGGGCCGGCGTAGAGCCGGGGCGCTTCGGGGGGGCGTCGGGGCCTGCCTTCGCCACGGGGTGGGCGGCGTGCGAGGTCGCAGGCGCCCAGATCCTCGACCGCGAGGTCTACGTGGCGCGACCGGAGATCGACCTCCTGCTGAGCTCGCTGCACTTGCTCTGCTCCGGCGCGGGGTCGGACTTCGCCCAGCGGGCCTACGGCCTCGGCGTGGCCGGTCGCGTCCACCCTCTCGCGGCTTTCTTGCAGGAGGACGTGCCCGGCTCCTTCGACATCTTTCTCGCGAGCCGCGGCATCGCGGTCGGGCGGACGAGCCTGCTCCGGCTCACCGCGGCCGAGATCCGGCACATGCCCGAGGAGCGCCGTGCGGCCCTGCGCGAGCGGCTCACGCGGACGGTGATCCCGGGCCTGCTCAAAGCCCGGAACGACGACGCGCTCTGGGTGATGCGCGGCGACGTGGAGTTCGGCTGGATCGCCGAGGAACTGCTGCCCTGATGGGGCGCGCCCGCAGTCGCGCCTGAGATCCTCGGAGCGGCCGCGGCTGGGAGAGCCGCGAGGCGCAGCATCCACTGCTCGTCTTGTGGTGATTCCTGCTCCCCTCTCTCCCGTGCCGGGCCATCGCCACTCCGCGATGGCAGTCGGTACGCACAGCAAGTCAATTCGGGATGGTCGCGTCGGCGCTGGTGAGCGGGCGCCCTCTGTGCCAACGTAGCTGAGACACTGACCCCCTTCGTAATTACTGTAGAGGG
>CAZMXP010000041.1:18263-44939 GCA_964570285.1 uncultured Planctomycetaceae bacterium | reverse complement strand
AGTCCCGGCGCAGCCGCAGCCGCCCGACTCCAGGTGGGGTTTTCAGACAGGCCCTCGGTGCTGGTCCGGGCATAGGCCCCCAGCCAAACTGCGAGGCCGACCGGACCCGGGCAAGCACCCGCGCCGATTCGGCAGCCGCTGTTGTAGAGTAGCGGCCCGCTCCGCGGACCGGGGAACCTCGTGCCGCGCTTCAGCGCGCCCTCGCCTGTGAACCTTCCCAACCAGATCACGATCGCCCGCCTCTTCCTCGCGGTGCTCCTGTTCGTCCTGCTCGAGACGATCTGCCGCGGGGCGTGGGGGTCGGCCTGGTACATCGCCTTCGGCGTCTACATGGCCGCCGTGCTCAGCGACAGCCTCGACGGCTACATCGCCCGTTCGCGCGGCCTGACGACCGCCTTCGGGCGGATCGCCGACCCCTTCGCGGACAAGATCGTCATCTGCGGCGTGCTCGTGCTCGCCCAGAACATCGAAGAGACCCGCGATCTCGTGCCCTCGTGGATCGTGCTGGTCGTGCTCGCGCGCGAGTTCCTGGTCACCGGCCTCCGGAGCTACTTCGAGTCGCGCGGCACCGTCTTCGGCGCCCAGTGGGAGGGGAAGACCAAGCTCGTCGTGCAGGCCGTCTACTGCGGCGCCATCCTCTTCTACCCGGGCCACCGGATGGAGTGGGTGCGCGTCATCGCGCTGCTCGCGCTCTACGGGACCGCCGCGATCTGCCTCTACAGCGCCTTCACCTACTCCCGCAAGGCGCACGCGCTCCTCGCGTCGTCGGGGGCCGAGGCCTCCCCGGCGGCGCCGGGGCCCCCGGACCCGGACAATCCCTAGCCGGTGCGCTTGTGGCCCGGGGCCAACGCCCGTAGGATTTCGGACTCTATGGCGAAGGCGCGCGGCACGGACACCCCCCGGGGCCGGGGCACCGGCACATCCCGCGGCGGCGGCCTCGGACTCATGCAGGTCGCCTTGCTGGGCGGTCTTGGAGCGGTGGCGCTGAGCTTTGTGGGTGTCTTCCTTGCGACCTCGACGGCCGACACCGGCGCGACGGCGCACGCCGACTCCCTCGGCGCGGGTCTCGTCGCGCTGCTGACGGCACCGGACGCGGAGTGGTGGGCGACCGACCACGACCTCTGGACCGAGAAGCTGAAGGACGTGAAGAAGCCCTACCCGGCGGGCACGGAGTTCCCGAAGCTCGAGAAGGCCGCCGCGGACAAGATCTACGGCGACGACCACAAGCAGCGCACACGCAACAAGGAGCGGCTGCAGCGGCTGCAGGACAGCCTCGGGGTCGGTCTCCAGCGCGGCACGCTGATCGGCCTGCAGATCCGCTTCAGCGCCGCGGGGTATGCCGACCAGACCGTAGGCGCGCGCATCAATCCAGCGGAGGTGCGCGTGCTCGGACAGGTCGGCGGGGGCATCAACGTCGGGAGCACGGTCGCGGCCGCGGCCGGCGGCAGCGGCAGCTACGCGGCGCGCGTCTACCACCGCGAATACAAGGACAGGAGCGGGACGAGGGTCGGCGACGTCTACGCGATCCTCTCGCAGGCCGCGCTCGACTCTTCGGGGGGCGGCGGGGGGCTCTGGCTCTTCCTGACGCCGCTGCTGGTCGGCCTCGCCGTGCTGCTGATCGTCGCCGCGGCGTCGAAGGCCGCCTCCGGGCTCGCGACGCTGAGCCGCGATCTGGAGACGATCGGGCGGGGCAAGCTCGACGCGCGCGTCTCCGTGACCGGCGGCGGCGAGGTCGGCCACGCGCAGCGCGCCGCGGAGCGCATGGCCAAGAACCTCCAGCTGATCCAGACGACCGGCGCCGGCGACCTCGACGAGGCGCTGGAGAAGGAACTCGACCTCGCGGGCCAGATCCACCAGAGCCTGCGCCCGAGCGACCCGCCGCGCCTGCCCGGCTTCGAGCTCGAGACGCTCTTCAAGGCGGGGCGCGACATCGGCGGCGACTACTTCGACTACGTCGAGCTGGACGGCAACCGCACCGCGATCATCCTCGCCGACTGCTCCGAGAGCCTGCGCGGCGTGCCCGCCGCGATGGTGATGGCGATGACCCGCGCCTACCTCAAGAGCGCGATCAACCCCGCCGAGCCGCCGACCGAGTGGCTCAAGGCCGTCAACCGGAGGCTGAGCCGCGACCTCAAGTCGGGCATGGCGGTGACCGCGCTCGTGCTGATCGTCGATCTCGCCGCGGGCGAGGTCACCGCCGTGAGCGCGGGCCACCGGCCCATCATCATGTGGCGCCAGGGCAAGACCGCGACGATCAACCCGAACGGCATCGCGCTCGGCCTCGACATCGGTCCCGTCTTCGACAAGACGATCGAGGAGAAGCGCATCCCGATGCAGAAGAACGACCGCCTCGTGATCTATACCGACGGCGTGATCTCGGCGCAGAACGACAAGGGCGAGAGCTACGGCGACGCCCGCCTCATGGAGTCGGTGCGGCGGCAGGGCGCGATGAACAGCGCCGCGTTCGTGAACTTCGTCGCGGGCGGCGTCGACCAGTTCCTCTCGGGCATCGAACAGAACGACGACATCACCGTCTCGACGCTGAAGCGGATGAAGTGAGCGATTCCGAGGGGGCCCGGGGGCTCGGCGACTTCCAGCGGCTGATCGAGCGCATCTACCTCGACCGCGACCGCGCGCGCGGCTGGGAGAAGACCTTCGTCTGGTTCGTCGAGGAGGTCGGCGAACTCGCGCGCGCCCTCCACCGCAAGGACGACAAGAACCTCGGCGAGGAGTTCGCCGACGTCGCCGCCTGGCTGGTGACCCTCGCCTCCCTTCGCGGCATCGACCTCCGCACCGCCGCCCTCAAGTACGCCCAAGGCTGCCCCCGCTGCGCCCGCGCTCCCTGCGTCTGTTAGGCCTCGCCTTCAGCGCGCCTGGTAGGCGTCATCGAATCGCCTAGTAGGACACGCCTCGGGCGCTGCGCGCCCTCGCGTCGGCCCTTGGCCGATCCGGATCGTGTGTAGCGGTTTTTTTGATGAGGAAACCAGGAAGGGAGAAACCCATGAGGGCAAGGGGGAGCATCCCTGGACTCGGATGGATCGAAGGCGCCCTTTCCTCGGTTCCTAGGTTCCTGGATTCCTTCTTCCAACCTCACGACGAAAGCTGTGGTCCACGGCACCCCGCAGTTCCCGGTGGCCTTGGGCGTGCCCTCGCCCCCCGAAAGGCGCGCGCCTCCGGACGCGTTCGCCCCCGAAACCCGAACACCCTTCGAGGTTTGGACCCCCTCGTGGCTCAGGACGGCGAGACCGGGCACGCGGCGAGGTGCGCCGGATTCCTCGTGAGGATCGAGTGGCCGGCGGTGAGGCACGACGAGGCGACGAGTGCCTCAATGTCGCCGATGGGAGTTCCCGCAACCTGAAGGCGGCCGACGATGCGACCAGAGATTCCTGCGGCTCCCGGTTCGAATCCAAGAACGGGGAGCGGACGGAGGATCCTCTCGACCCTCCTGCGCACCTGACCGGCGCTCCGGCGTCCCGCGCCACCTGCCACGTCCACGAGGACGGTCGTGTCGAAGCAGGCCATCAGCGGGTGGAGCGGGCCCGTTTCGACCTGTGGCGGACCGCCTGTTGGACGGCACGGGCGGCGCGGCGGGAGAGGGGGTTCGCCTCCATCTCCCGAGACCATGCCTCGAGGTCGAAGGGCGCAGGCACGAGTCGCCTGATCACCTCGGTGAACGACTCGCCCTCACGCTTGGCGCTCGCAAGCCGCTCGTAGGCCTCGATGTCGATGGAGATGGTCTTGGTCGCCATGGGCAAACTCCGTGTGTGTACATACACAGCATGCTACGGCGCCAGACAGCAGGCCATTCCGCCTCCGCCCGAGCGCCCTCCCGTCAAGCCCCCCCGCCACTGTTCCTTCGGGGGGGTCCGCGGCGCTATGCGCCGCTACCCCCCACGATCCCAGGTCACTCGGGGGGGTCCGCGGCGCTATGCGCCGCTACCCCCCCCGATCCCCCCCGCCTGCCCCCTCGTCGCCGGGCTTGGGGACCTTTTTCATGGTGACGCGGAAGGTGCGCTGCTTGTTGGCCTCGACGGTGACGTGGAAGCGGTCGGTTACGTACTCGTTGTTCTGGTGCTGCGCCTGCACGGCGGCCGCGCCCATGCGGATGGGCTGGCTCTGGCTCCTTCCCTGCGCGTCGGTCTGGCCGCCCCAGCCGAGCCAGTTGTTGCGGTCGTCGAAGAACCAGAAATAGACGTTGGCGACGGGGTTCCCCTCCTCGTCGACCGCCTCGATGACGATCGTGCCGGTCGGCAGCAGTTGCAGGTTCTGCTCGACGCGCTCGCGGCCGGGCACTACGACCTGCGCCGTCGCGGCGCCCCGGTTGCCGAGGTTGACCTGGATGACGTAGGTGCCCGCGGCGAGCCCCTCGATGAAGAAGCGGCCCTTCCCGTCGGTGCCGTCGGTGCCGCCGAGTTGCCAGTCCCGCTGGGTCTGCTGCTCGCCGGGGGCGCGGTAGACCTGCGCCTGGATCCAGTGGTTGGGGATCGGCTTGCCGGAGGCGTCGGTCAGCACGCCGGTGATGCCGCCGCCCGCGTCGAGCCGGAGGAACATCTCCGCGGGCGGGTAGTTCTCCTCGACGATGACCTCCTCGGTGATGGACGGCGCGTGGCCCGGGGCCTTGACGATCACCGTGTAGACGCCGGGCATCACCGGCTGCTCGAAGCGGCCGTCCGGCGCGCGGATCTCCCCCTGCCACTGCGTGCCGCCGCGGCTGCGCATCTTGCGCCCGCCGCCCTGCTCCTGCTTGGGCTGGATCATCAGCGTGAAGCGGTCCAGCGCGCGGCCGCTCAGCACGCTCGTCACCTCGCCGCGCAGCGTCTGCGTCGTCTCGAGGCGCAACTCGACGTTGATCGTGCCCGCGGGGATGTCTTGCAGCGGCTTCGCCTGCCCGAAGGTCGTCCACGCGGAGATGTCGTAGCTCCCCTCCTTCAGGCCGCCCAGCTTGAAGCGGCCGAGGCTGTCGGTCATCGTCGTGCGCGAGTTGCGCTCCTGCGTGTTCTTCGGGCCGTTCGCGTAAACCCAGACGCCGGGCACCGGCTCCCCCGCCGCGGTCTGGAAGACGCCGCTGATGCCCGCGCCCGCGAAGCTGATGACGACGCCGTCGATGCGCTGCCCCTCGACGCCTTCGACCTGCGTGCCCGCCCAGCCGTAGGTCTGGTCCCACGCGGTCAGGTAGTGCTTGCCCGCCACCGCGCCGCTCAGCGTGAACTTCCCCTTCTCGTCGCTGTACCAGACCGGATTCTCCATCCACCAGTAGTTGGGCAGGTACTGGTAGCCGGTCATCATCTGCCCCTGCCAGCCGCGCTGCAGCGACACCTGAATGCCAGGGATCGGCCGGTCCTGCAGGTCGCGCACCTCCCCCTGCACCGTCAGGCCGGTCTTCAGCATCACGTCCACCCGCTGCGGCGGCGCGCCGCCGGAGACGATCTCGATCGGCCCCTTCTCGCCCGGCGCATGCGCCTTGTGGAACGCGACGACGGCGACCTGCCCCGGCAGCACGCCCGCGAACCGGAAGACACCCGTCGCGTCGGAGGTCGTGACCGTCTGCTGCGTGTTCTGGTTGCCCGGGTCGAAGCCGGGCGCCCACTGGATGCGGTGCAGGTAGACGCGCGCGCCCGCGACCGGCCGGTCCTTCAGGTCGAGCACGCGCCCCTCGAGCGCGATGGACGCGTCGAGTTCGAAGTCCAGCGTGCCGCTTCCGTCGCTCTGCCTCTGGTGCGGCAGGTAGTTGGGCGCGCGCACCGCAAACATGAGGTTCGGCGACGGATCGACGTCGGGCAGCCGATAGGTGCCATCCTCCCTGGTCGCCACGCTCTTGTGGTAGGGCTCCCACCCCTCGGCGACGATCGCCCCCGCGACCGGCTGCAAGGAGACCGCGTCGACGACCTTGCCCCTGAGCGCCTCGCCCTTCTCGAGTTCGAAGTCGACGACCTGCTCCTGCTCGTTGCGCAGCCGCAGGTTGGTCCTCTCGGCACGCTTGAACCCGTCGGCCGCGACGACCACCTGGTGGCCGACCCACGTGTTCACCGTCGGCGGCAGCAGCGCGAAGGCGTATCGCCCGTCGTCATCGGTCTCCGCCTCCCGGAAGAAGTTCCAGTCCTTCACGACGACGCGCGCGCCCTTCACCGGCCCCCCGGCCCCCCTCACCGTCACCCTCCCCCTCAGGCGCGCCCCCGGCGCCAGCACCAGATCCACCCAGGCGCCGGGCATCTGGTTCTCGGCATGGGCCACGCCCGCCTCCTCCTTCACCGCGAGGATCCAGTAGCTCCTGCGGTCGAGAGGGCCGAGAACGAAACTGCCGTCCGGCTCGCTGCGCACGCGCCCGGCGACGACGAGTTCGTAGGGCTGCGACGCGGTCTCCTTGTAGGCGGCGAGGACGATGGCATCCGGGACCGGCTTCTCCTCGCGGTCGAGGATGCGGCCGCGGATGCCCTCGTCGGCGGGGAGGTCGCGGTTGCCATAGGGCACGAGTTCCGCGCTGTGACTCTCGGGGGGCGCGGGGGCGGATGCCTCCTTTTGGGACACCTCGCGGGACGCGGGCGAGGGCACGGCGGCGGCGGCGACCGCCACGGCGGAGCTGCGCCGGCTGCCTCGGGCGTCGCCCAGGACCTCGGGCAGAAGCAGGAAGACCAGCGCCCCCAGTGCCCCGAGAAGCGCCAGGAACACCGCCATCCAGCGGCGGCCCGGGTTCCAGCCTCGCGCCATCACACCGCTCCTGTCCCGATCCTAACCGGCTCCCCTGCAGCCGATGGCGAAAAATGTGTGGATCGCGTTTGCATACCTAGATTCGCAGAGTATTCCTTCCCTTGGAATACTTGCTCCCATGTCCCCACGCTCCCAAGGAGCAGGACGGTTACCCTAGGTCCGAAGCCCTACCAATTCCCCGATGCCCGGGCCGCCGGCCTCCCGCCGGCGGCCCACTCTATTTCCGGACCGTCGGCCCGGCGGATAGGCTCTGGGGCCTATGGCATCCTCCCCGGGCACCCTCGACAAGATCGTCTCCCTGTGCAAGCGCCGCGGCTTCGTCTTCCAGGCGAGCGAGATCTACGGCGGATTCGAGTCGACCTGGGACTACGGCCCGCTCGGCGTGGAACTGAAGCGGCGCATCGCGGATGCCTGGTGGCGGGACATGGTGATGGCGCGCGAGGATGTCGTAGGCCTCGACTCGGCCATCCTGCAGGCGCCGAAGGTCTGGGAGGTCTCGGGCCACGCGACGGGGTTCAACGACCCGCTCGTGGACTGCAAGACCTGCAAGGGGCGCTTCCGCGCCGACCGCCTGCAGCAGGCGGCCTGCCCGAAGAAGCCGAGCAAGCACCCCGGCGAGCATGCCGAGTGCGCGCTCACGCCGCCGCGGCAGTTCAACATGATGTTCAAGACGCAGGTCGGGCCGGTGGAGGACACGGCGGCGATCGCCTACCTGCGGCCCGAGACGGCGCAGGGCATCTTCACGAACTTCCTCAACGTGCAGCAGACGATGCGCCTGAAGCTGCCCTTCGGCGTCGCGCAGATCGGCAAGTCCTTCCGCAACGAGATCGTCACGGGCAACTTCCTCTTCCGCACCCGCGAGTTCGAGCAGATGGAGATGGAGTACTTCTGCCGGCCGGAGGAGTCCGCGGAGCGGTTCGAGTACTGGGTGGGCGAGCGGCTCCGCTGGTACCGGTCGATCGGGCTGCGCGAGGAGAACCTGCGCGCGCGCCCCTACGAGAAGGCGGACCTCGCGCACTACGCCGCCGCGTGCACCGACATCGAGTACCTCTACCCGTGGGGCTGGGACGAACTCGAGGGCGTCGCGAACCGCACGACCTTCGACCTCGCGCGCCACTCCGAGGCGTCGGGCAAGAAGCTCCAGTGGATGGACCCGGACTCGCACGAGTGGATCACGCCGCACGTCGTCGAGCCCGCCGCGGGCCTCTCGCGCCTCGTGCTCGTCGCGCTGCTGGATGCGTACGCGGAGGACGTGGCCGACGGCGAGGCGCGGACCGTGCTCCGCTTCCATCCGCGCATCGCGCCGATCACGCTCGGCGTCTTCCCCCTCGTCAAGAAGGAGGGCATGCCGGAAAAGGCGCGCGGGATCGTGCGGCGCTGCCTCGACCTCTTCCCCGTCTTCTACGACGAGAGCGGCGCCATCGGCCGCCGCTACCGCCGACAGGACGAGGTGGGCACGCCCTTCTGCGCGACCGTCGACGGCCAGACGATGCAGGACGACACCGTCACGCTGCGCCAGCGCGACACGATGGAACAGAAGCGCATCGCCATCGCCGACCTGCCCGCCCACGTCCTCGGCGCGATCACCGGCAACCCCCTTTGAGGGCGCGTCGCCCGGGAAGCGGTGGGGCCAACCCGCCGCCTGTCTCCGTGCCTTCGCGGAGTACCTTCCCGCGGGTGGACCGTCGCGCCCGAGAGTTTGTCCGACAGTTCGTCGGACAAACTCATAAGTGAAAGGGGGTTCGCTGTCGGTGACCGGCCGGCAGGCGCCGGACCACCGCACGATCAGCGACTTCCGGAAGCGGCCACCGGACCGCGACGAGGAGCCGCCCGGGCCGGGCCGTCCGCCGAGGACCACGCCCCGCGACGAGGCGCAGCGCAACTTCACGGACCCGGAGAGCCGGATCATGGAGGGACCCGACGGCTTCGTGCAGGCGTACAACAGCCAAGTGGCGGTCGACGCCGCAAGCCACGTGATCGTGGCTGCGCACGTCTCGTGCACCGGACACAACCTCCTCAAGCCAGCGGCCGGGAGGGCGTGACGCGAAGCGCCCCGCCTCGCGCGAGAGCCCCCCCCGATCGCGGCGATGGCTCCTGGAGACCGACGGCTCGCGTCGCGTCGAATCAGGAGCTTGTCCGGGTCCGCTTGGCCCCGAAGCGTGGCTGAAGGCCAAGACCCGGACAAGCTCCTAGCGACGGTAGGTGAACTCCAGCTCGCGGTGCTCCCCGGGGGCCAGATGGAGGGTCTCCGCCGCCCAGCGCCCGTCGCGCAGCACGACGAGCAGGTCGATCTTGCCGGAAGGGACCAAGACCGGCAGGGGGCGGACCGCGATCGGCGGGTCGTTCTGCACCTTTACGGCCTTGCCGCCGGGCAGCACGAGGAAGACCCCGGTCGCGGAGCCCGGCAGCACGAGCTGGAGATAGGCGACCGGCGGCATCTCGTAGAGCGCGTGCGCCGCCCCGGGCAGGAAGGGCATCGCGCACAGGTCGGACCTCTCCCCGGGGATCACGCCGAGGAGCGGCGCGCGCGGCGTGGAGTCCTCGACCTCGAAGCTGCCGTTCTCGAGGGAGCTCGCCTCCTCCCCGACCTCGGTCGTCAGGTCGTAGTGATCCATCTCCCGGTCGGCGCCGACCTTGAGACGGGCGATCGAGGGGGCGAGCACCCGGACATAGGCGTGGGCGACGGGTTCGCCCTCCCGGTCGACGAGCACGCCGCGCACGCGCGACGCCTGCTCGAGTCGGATCTCGCCCGCCTCCTCGACCGAGCCCGTGCGCAGCGGCACCGCCGCGAACCAGCGCGTGCGCAGCCCGGGCGCGCCCAGCTCGAGCACGCCGGTGCCGGCGGCGTGGCCCAGCAGGGAGAGTTGCCCGGCCGCGTCCGCCGTCGCATAGAGGGGCTCGCGGCCCATCTGCGGACGTCCGGTGACATCCGGCGCCCAGAAGAGCGCGCGCGCGAAGGGGATCGGCACTCCCGCGCCGTCCCGCACGTCGGCGCGCAGCCCCGCCGCGGGCAGCAGCGCGACGACCGTGCGCGCCGCCTTCTGCTCGACGGAGACGTCGAACTCCTTCACCGCGTGGTTGCTGAGAGGGCGGATCTCCACGCGGCAGCGCCGCAGCGGACGCACCCAGAGTTCGGCGCTGCCGCGCCGGAGCGGCGCCTGCTCGGGGCGCATCAGCTTCTCGCTGCCGGTGTCGAGGTAGCGTACGAGACCGTCGACGGGGGGATCGGTCGCGATCTCGAGCCGCACCGGCGGGCGCAGCGCGACCCGGATCTCCCGGACGGCGTGCGCCGGCAGCGCTTCGAGATCGAGGCGGGGCATCCAGCCGTCCGCGCTCGCGCCCGGACTCGCCACCTGCAGCAAGCGACCCGCCGGGACCTCGATCTCCACGCCGCCGGCCACCAGCAGCGCGCTCGAGACCCAGCCGCTCTCCTCCTCGCCCACGACGACCAGCAGCCTTCCCGCGAAGCCGGGGGCGAGGAGCCGCAGCTTCGCGGTCGAGGCGCTCCCGCCGGAGCCGCGCAGGGGGACGCTGGCGCTCCGGCTCTCGGCATCGAGCACCATCTGGCGGTCCGCATACTCCGCGGCGGCGAACGTGAGCTGCAGCCTGCAGAGGGGCAGCGTCACGATGCGCTCGCCGAGGCGCGCGCCGAAACGCTCCGGGAAGCTGCGCAGCGCGTTGCCGAACAGGTCACCGTGCCACGCCGCGCTGCCCCCCTCGGGCTGCAAGTCCACCTCGAGCGCGACTCCCTCGACCGGCGCCTTCGATCGCGCATCGAAGAACCGCATCCTCACCTCGCGGCACGGCCAGAGGCGCACGAGTTCCTCGCGGCCCGGCGAGAGCGAGACCTGGGCGGGCAGATACCCCTCCGCCGCCACCGCGACGATCCGTGCCCCGCCCGGCGAGCCGTCGGGCAGTTCCGCGACGCCGTCCTCGCCGGAAACGCCGAGCCGCAACGCCGCGGCCAGCGCCGGCGGCCCCGGCAGCGCCGCCGTCGCGCCCTCGACCGGCGCGCCGCGCGGATCGACCAGCCGGACCCGCAGCGCATGGCCCCGGCGCAGGCGCACCAGCAGGAAGTCGCCCGCCTGGAAGCGGCCTTCGAGATAGGGGGCATGGTTGCCCGCCCTGACGACGACCTGGAGGGGGGCGCGGGGGGCGAAGCCCGGCACGCGGAATGTGCCGTCCTCCCCCGAGACCCCCACCCATGACTCCCGGCCATGTTCCAGCGCCGCGGAGACCGTCGCCCCCGCGATCGGGCGGCCGCCGAAGTCGATCACACGCCCTTGGGTCTCGACCGGCGGCTCGAGGGAGAAGTCGGCCCCGGCCAGCCCGGCGGGCAGGAGCGCGGAGGCGAGCTTGCCGGCCGGATCGCTGGCGAGCAGGTAGAGGTCCTCCGTCCGGCCGGTGGCGAGCGGCGTCCACGCGAGCCGGTAGCGGCCCTCCCCGTCGGCGGTCGTTTCGGCCAGGTAGCCGCCCTCGGCGTCCTCGAAGAGCCGCACGCGCGCGCCGGGGAGGGGCTCCCCCCCGGCCTGCACGATGCCTTCGAAGTGGCGCGCCGTGCGCGCGTGGCCGCGGGATGCGCCTGGAAGCCGGAAGGGGCCCTGCTCCCCCGTCAGCAGGTAGGCCCCGGCCAGCGCGAGGAACCCGAGGAGCGCGGCGATGCGGACGGGGCGGCTCACTCCAGCTCGGCCAGCGCCTGGCCCTTCTCCACCGTGTCGCCCGCAACGGCGAGGATCGCGCGCACGGTGGCGGCGCGATCGGCCCGGATCTCGTTCTGCATCTTCATCGCCTCGAGGATCAGCAGCGGCTGGCCCTTCACGACCTGCGCGCCGGCCTCCACGAGCACCTCGCGCACGATGCCCGGCATCGAGGCCCGGACCAGGCGCGGACCGGAGCTCTCGCGCCCGCCGACCGTCGCCTGCCGCGCCGCGTGGGTGCGCGCGTCCTCGACGCGCACGAGGAACCCCCCCGCGCCCCCCGACAGCTCCATCTCCTCCCCCTGCTCGCGCAGGGCGAACTCGTAGGAGCGTCCATCGAGAAGCAGCGAGTAGGTGTGCGACGCGGGGATGTGCCGGAGGTCTGCGCGGTAGCGGTGGCCTCCGACGGTGACGTAGAGCGCGCCGTTCGCCGGCTCGACCACGCACTCGTAGTCGCGCTCGCCGATCCTCGCGAAGTACTTCACCGCAGCCCCTCCCGGCGCCCCGCCTCGAGCCACGCGCTGCGCGCGCCGCCGTTCCCGCGGGGGAGGACCGCCCGCGCCGCCCCTTGGCGCGCATGGGCGTGCAGCACGGCGGTGATCACCGCGGGGACCTCGGCGGGAAGACCGTTCAGATCGGGCAGCGTCGACCAGTCGATGTCGCGCACGAAGCTCTCGAGATAGGCGGTGTCGGTCTCGCCGCGGCGGAAGCGGCCGTCGTCGAGCAGCCGGAGCAGCAGCGGCGCCCCGGTGCGCAGGCCGACCAGGCGCATCTCGACGAGCGCCGCGCGCATGCGCGCGATCGCCTCCTCGCGGTTCCGGCCGTGCGCGATGATCTTCCCGATCATCGGGTCGTACCAGAGGCCGATCTCCTGCCCCGGGTAGAGGTGCGAGTCGACGCGGATGCCGGGCCCCCGCGGCAGCCGCAGCGCCGTGACGCGGCCGGTCTGCGGCAGGAAGCCCTGCGCGGGATCCTCCGCCGTGAGCCGGATCTCGATCGCGTGCCCCTGCGGCTTCAGGTCCTGCTGGCGGAAGGGCAGCGGCCTCCCCTCGGCGATGCGCACCTGCAGGCGCACGAGATCCACGCCGTACGTCAGCTCCGTGATCGGATGCTCCACCTGGATGCGCGTGTTCATCTCGAGGAAATAGAAGCTGCCGTCGCGGTCGACGAGGAACTCGACCGTGCCCGCGCCGCGGTACTTCACCGCGCGCGCGGCGAGCACGGCGGCCGCGCCCATCCTCTGCCGCATCGCCTCGTCGACGAAGGGCGACGGCGACTCCTCGAGCAGCTTCTGGTGGCGCCGCTGGATGCTGCACTCCCGCTCGCCCAGGTGGACGGTGTTGCCCTGCGTGTCGGCGAGCACCTGCACCTCGATGTGGCGCGGCCCCTCGAGGAAGCGCTCGAGGTACATCGCGCCGTTGCCGAAGGCGGTCTCCGCCTCCGACGAGGCGCGGCGGAACGAGGACTCGAGCTCCCCGCTCTCGCGCACGATGCGGATGCCCATGCCGCCGCCGCCCCCCACCGCCTTCAGCGCGACGGGATAGCCGGTCGCCTTCGCCGCCGCGTGCACCTCCTCCATCGTCGCGAGGGGGCCCTCGCTGCCGGGGATGACCGGCACCTTGGCGGCGATCATCGTCTGCCGGGCGCGCACCTTGTCGCCCATGCCGGCGATGGCCGCCGGCGTCGGGCCGATGAAGACGAGCCCCGCCTTCTCGACGGCGTCGGCGAAGGCCGGATTCTCGGAGAGGAAGCCGTAGCCCGGATGGACGGCGTCGCACCGCGCGGCGAGGGCCACCTCGACGAGCTTGTCGATCCTCAGATAGGATCGCGAGGGGGCGGGGGGGCCGATCGGGTAGGCCTCGTCGGCAGCTCGCACATGCAGCTCGTCGCGATCCGCCTCGGAGAAGACCGCCACCGACGTGATGCCCATCTCCCGGAGTGAGCGCACGATGCGGAGAGCGATCTCCCCGCGGTTGGCGACGAGGACGCGTTGGAAGTTCACGGGCATCGGTCCGAGGTGGATTCTACCGTAATCGCTGCGGCCATAACGGGTTAGAGTTCCTGGGGTGCCCGAGGCTCAGTCGTCCGGCGTGACGACGAGGTCGTCGAACTCGCTCACCGAGTCGGCCTTGGTCCAGATCCCAACCCCCCCCTCGCCGGGGAAGGTGCCATCCTCGCAGGCAATCACGACGGCGCCGTCCCACGACACTTCGATCTGCCGCCCCTTGAACGCCACCTTGAGATCGTGCCACCGGTTTGCGGCCGCGGGGCCGTCGAAGGAGGCGAAGCCGACGCGCTCGCCGTTCTTGACGTAGTAGAGGCGCACGTTGCCTTCGAGGGCGTTCGCGCGGGTGACGTAGTAGTTGTCCGCGTCGCGATAGCGGAAGACGAGACCCACCGCCTGGTCGACGCTGCCGGTGAGCGGGCGGCACTTCACGGAGACGACCCCGTCGCGCATCGAGAGGTCCTCCAGCACGGCGACGGGGAAGCGGAGATCGGTCGGGTCGTCCTCCTCCTGCACGAGCACCTGCCGCCCGCTCGGGGCGTCGGCGCGCTCGCGAACCGCCCACGCGCCGGGCCTGCCCGGTCCGGTGCGCGCGAGCAGGAATCCGGCGGGCGCTCGGTCCTTCGACCAGTCCTCGAAGTCGACGCGGACGCCGGCGGGGAGGGCTTCGCCGGTCCCCGCGTGGTAGCGCCGCAGCGTCCGGCGACCGTCGGGCAGCCCGACGGTGACGTGGACGCGGGGTTCGCGCAGCCAGCGCCGCGGGGCGATCGCGAGGATGCGGCCGCCCTCCGGGGGCGTCGCGAAGCGCGAGAGCGGGAAGCGCGAGAGGCCGAGCAGCGTCTGCTGCGCGCCGAAGCGGAGCAGCGAGGGGGCATCCAGCACGATCGCCTCCTCGGGGTCGCCTCCGGGCGCGGCGGCGTCCCATGCATAGACCTTGTAGAGCGCGCCCGGGGCCTCCTCGTCGATGCCGCGCGCGGAGGCGGCGACCTTGAGCCGCGGCTGGCCTTGGGCATCGGGCTCGAACCACGCCGAGAGCGGGGCGCCCCCCTGCTCCTCGACCCAGGCGAGGGCGCGCTCCACGGTGATCGGGGGCGGAGGCGGAAGCGCGGCGACGATCGACGCGAGGAGGAGGAGGGCGCACCGGCTCCGGTTCATGCGCGCCATTATCGCCGCCCGGGCCGCGAATGGACCCTCCCGCGTGGCAGACTGGCCTCGCGTGGCCCAGGAGACCTTTTTCGGCCTCTCGTTCGAGACCGGATCCCGCAGGGTGCGACCCTTCGACCGGGAGGGTCTCGCCGCGGAGCTCGCGAATCCGGACGTCTTCTCCTGGCTCGACCTGCGTGCCGCCGACATCGCCCCGCTGAACCGGCTGCTGCTCGACGCGGGCTACGACCTCGAGCTGACGAGCCAGTTCGACAAGCCGGCGGTGCTCCCGCGCCTCGTCGAGCGGCCCGACTGCCTCGCCTTCTACCTGTACGAGGTCGAGGAGCCGGAGCGCCACCTCGATGCCGCGTCGATCTCCGACATCACCTTCCTGCGCATGATCCTCGTGCTGGGCGCGGACAGGGTCGTCACCTTCCACCGCCGCCCGCTCGCCGCGGTCGCCCGGGTGCGCGAGGGCGCCGAGGAGAACTTCAGGCTCGCGGGCCGCTCCCCGGCCTTCGTCGCCTTCCTGCTCATGCAGGAGTGCCTGCACGACTACGCGCACCTGAATCTCGCGAACGACAACTACCTCGACGCGCTCCAGGTGGCCGTCCTCGCGGGCGAGCGCCCCGCGGCGAACCTCTCCACCGCCGGCAGGAACATCCTCACGCTCAAGAAGCTCGCGGCGAGCCTCCAGATCGTGCTGACGCGGCTCGCGACCAAGCAGAGCCGCTTCGTCGGCGAGGAGGCGCGGGCGAGTTTCGCGGACATGCTCGCGGCGCTGTCGCCGGTGCGCTCCGGCATCGAGTCCTCGCAGCACCTGCTCGACGGCATCCTCGGCAGCCTGCAGGCCGACGCCGCGCAGCGCACGAGCGAGATCGCGCGCGTGCTGACGGTGATCTCGGGCGTGCTGCTGCCGATGACCGTCGTGACGGGCATCTACGGGATGAACTTCCGCCACATGCCGGAGCTGGAGGCCCGCCACGGCTACTATCTCGTGCTCGGCCTCCTCGTCGCGATGGCCCTCGGCCTGCTGCTCCTCTTCCGGCGCCTCGGCTGGCTCGCGCGCCGCAGGCCCTGACCGGCGCCTACAGCGGGATGTTGCCGTGCTTGCGCGGCGGGTTTCGGTCCACCTTGGTCGCGAGCAGCGCCAGCGCGGCGATGAGGCGCGGGCGCGTGAAGCGCGGCTCGAAGATGTCGTCGATGTAGCCCAGCTCGGCGGCGACGTAGGGGTTGGCGAACTTCCGCTTGTACTCGCCCAGGTAGCGCGCCTCGTCGGCCGGCGTGCGGATCTCCTTCTTGAAGATGATCTCCACCGCGCCCTTCGCGCCCATCACCGCGATCTCGGCGGAGGGCCACGCGAAGTTGAAGTCGCCGCGGATGTGCTTGCTCGACATCACGTCGTAGGCGCCGCCGTACGCCTTGCGCGTGATGACGGTGATCTTGCCGACGGTCGCCTCGCAGAACGCGTAGAGCAGCTTCGCGCCGTGCTTGATGATGCCGTTCCACTCCTGGTCGGTGCCGGGCAGGAACCCGGGCACGTCCTCGAAGGTGACCAGCGGGATGTTGAAGCAGTCGCAGAAGCGGACGAAGCGCGCCCCCTTCAGCGAGCAGGCGATGTCGAGCACGCCGGCGAGGTGGGCCGGCTGGTTCGCGACGATGCCGACGACGCGCCCCCCGAGCCGCGCGAAGCCGACGACGAGGTTCGGCGCGTACTGCGCGTGCACCTCGAAGAAGCTCTCGCGATCGACGACATGGGCGATGACCTCCTTGATGTCGTAGGGGCGCTCGGGGTCCTTGGGCACGACCGCGTCGAGCGCCTCGTCGGCGCGGTTCGGATCGTCGTCGCATTCGATCCGCGGCGGATCCTCGCGGTTGTTGAGCGGCAGGTAGGAGAGCAGGCGCCTCAGCGAGGCGATGCAGGAGGGGTCGTCGGGGGCGGTGAAGTGGGCGACGCCGCTCCGGGAGGCGTGGGTCGTCGCGCCGCCGAGATCCTCGAACGAGACCTCCTCGTGGGTCACCGTCTTCACCACGTTGGGCCCGGTGACGAACATGTAGCTCGTCCCCTCGACCATCAGGATGAAGTCGGTGATCGCCGGGGAGTAGACGGCGCCGCCCGCGCAGGGGCCCATGACCGCCGAGAGCTGCGGGATCACGCCGCTCGCGAGCGTGTTGCGCAGGAAGATGTCGGCGTAGCCGCCGAGTGACTCGACGCCCTCCTGGATGCGCGCGCCGCCGCTGTCGTTGAGGCCGATCACCGGCGCGCCGACCTTCAGCGCGAGGTCCATGATCTTGCAGATCTTGCGCGCGTAGGCGCCGCTCAGCGAGCCGCCGAAGACGGTGAAGTCCTGCGAGAAGAGGAAGATCGGCCGTCCGTCCACCAGCGCGTGTCCCGTGACGACGCCGTCGCCGGGCACGCGCTTGCCCTCCATGCCGAAGTCGGTGCAGCGGTGGGTGACGAAGGGGTCGATCTCGGTGAAGGAGCCCGGGTCCGCGAGCAGGTCGATCCGCTCCCGGGCGGTGAGCTTGCCCTTCGCGTGCTGCTTCGCGATCGCCTCCTCGCCGCCGCCGAGGCGCGACGCCTCGCGGCGCGAGCGGAGCTCCTCAAGCGGGTCCATGGCTCTTCTCCTTCAGCTCGACGAGTACGCCGTTCGCGGCGCTCGGGTGCAGAAATGCGATGCGGGAGCCGCCGACGCCGCGAACGGCGTACTCGTTGATCAGAGGGGTGTGCCGTGCCCGGAGGCGGGCGAGTTCGGCGTCCAGGTCCCCGACCTCGATCGTGACGTGGTGGATGCCGGGGCCGCGCTTCGCGAGGAATCTCGAGATCGGGCTCGCGGGCGAGCTGGGCGCGATCAGCTCGATGCCGCAGGGGTACATCGCGGCGGTGACGCCTTGCGTCGGCACCTCCTCGATCTCGGGCTCCTGCCCGAGCAGCGAGTCCCAGACCGACCGCGCCGCCGCGAGGTCCTCGACGGCGACGCCCACGTGGTGGATGCTGTTCACGCGCGCATTATGCCGCGCGATAGACCCCGAAGACACCCTCCAGCGCGGCGCAAATCTCCCCGACCGTGGCGTAGGCCTCCACGCAGGCGAGGATCGGCGGCAGCAGGTTGTCCTGCCCTTCCGCGGCGCGGCGGAGCGCATCGACGGAGCGGGCGACGGCCTCCGCCGACCGCGTGGCCCGCAGGTCCGCGAGATCCTTGACGATCCGGTCGCGCTCGGAGGGGTCGATCCGGAAGGGCTCGACCCCCCCCGCGGCCCCCCCCTCCTCTTCGAACGCGTTGACGCCGACGACGACCTCCTCTCCCTTCTCGATCCTGCGCTGTGCCGCGTAGGCGCTGCGCTCGATCTCACGCCGCATGAACTCGATCGCCCTGCGCGCGCCGCCCATCCCGTCGATCCTCGCGATGAGTTCGGAGGCGCGCCGGTCGATCTCGTCGGTGAGCGCCTCGATGTAGGGGGAGCCGCCGAGGGGGTCGACCACGTCGGCGACGCCGGTCTCGTGCGCGAGGATCTGCTGCGTGCGCAGCGCGAGCGTCGCGCTCTCCTCCGTCGGCAGCGCGAGGGCCTCGTCGCGGCCGTTGGTGTGGAGCGACTGCGTGCCGCCGAGGACGGCGGCCAGCGCCTGCATCGCGGTGCGCACGACGTTGTTGTCGATCTGCCGGCTCTGCAGCGTGGAGCCCGCCGTCTGCGTGTGGAAGCGAAGGAGCAGCGAGTCGTCGCGTCGCGCGCGGAAGCGCTCGCGCATGAGGCGCGCCCACATGCGCCGCGCCGCGCGGAACTTCGCCACCTCCTCGAAGAGGTGGTTGTGCGCGTTGAAGAAGAAGGAGAGCCGCGCGGCGAAGTCGTCGATGTCGAGGCCGGCCGCGAGCGCCGCCTCGACATAGGCGATGCCGTCGGCGAGCGTGAAGGCCACCTCCTGCACCGCGGTCGCGCCGGCCTCGCGGATGTGGTAGCCGCTGATCGAGATGGGGTTCCACCGCGGCATCTCCCGCGCGCAGAAGGCGAAGGTGTCGGTCACGAGCCGCATGCTCGGCTCGACGGGGAAGCGGTAGGTGCCGCGGGCGACGTACTCCTTCAGGATGTCGTTCTGCAGCGTGCCGCCGAGGGACGAGAGCGCGATGCCGCGCTTGCGCGCGACCGCCGCGTAGAGGCAGAGCAGGATGCTCGCGGTCGCGTTGATCGTCATCGAGGTCGTCACGCGGTCGAGGGGGATCCGGTCGAAGAGCACCTCCATGTCGCGCAGCGAGTTGACCGGCACGCCGACCTTGCCCACCTCGCCCTCGGCCTCCGGGCTGTCGCTGTCGTAGCCGATCTGCGTCGGAAGGTCGAAGGCGACCGAGAGGCCCGACCCCCCCTGCGCGAGCAGCGCCCGGTAGCGCTCGTTGCTCAGGCGCGCGGAGGCGAACCCCGCGTACTGGCGCATCGTCCAGTGGCGCCCGCGGTACATCGTCGGCCGGATCCCGCGCGTGTAGGGGTAGACCCCGGGCATCTCGCCCTCCCCGTAGGCCGCCTCGAGCGGGATGCCGCTCGACGTGGAGAAGGAGTCCCTGCGCTCGGGGTGGCGCCTGCGGAAGGGCTCATACACCTCGCGCCGCCACTGCTCGTGCTCCATCGCGCCGAGTCTAGCGGGTGAATGGGGTCTGACCCCAATCACCCGCTGCATCGGGAGAACCGATGGGGAGGATCGGGGGTCTAGGGCCTCAGGCGCTCGATCACGGCCAGCAGATCCGCGGGCAGCGCGGCCTCCACCCTCACCATCGCACCCGTGTCGGGATCGGGAAACAGCAGACTCCGGCTGTGCAGCATCAGCCGGGGCACGGGGACGGGCGGGGGGCGGTTCCCGGCGTAGATCGCATCCCCGAGCAGCGGGTGGCCGCGGCTGAGCAGGTGGACCCGGATCTGGTGCGTGCGACCGGTGAGGGGCCGGCAGAGGAGACGGGTCGCCACGCCGAAGCGCTCGAGCACGGTGACATCGGTACGCGCCGGCCGGCCGCCGTCGAACCGGACCGCCATCCGGGTCTTGTGGAAAAGGTCGCGGCCCAGCGGGAGGTCGATGCGCTCCTCGTCGTAGGGGGCGTCACCGAAGGCGAGAGCCTCGTACTCCTTGCCCACCTTCCGCGCCTTGAACGCCGCGGCGAGTTTCGCGTGGGCGGCCTCGCTCTTCGCGACGACCATCGCGCCGCTCGTCTCGAGGTCGAGGCGGTGCACGATGCCCGGCCGGTGCGCCCCCTCGCCTTGGCCCCCGAGCCCCCACCGATGCGCGATCGCGTTGGCGATCGTGCCGTCGAGCCGTCCCCTTCCGGGGTGGACCGCCATGCCGGCCGCCTTGTCGATCACCGCGTAGCTCTCGGTTTCAAGCAGCACGACAAGGGGGAGATCCTGCCCGTCCACGCCCGGGGGCCGGATGGCCGGCACGCGCGCCGCCACCCGGTCACCTGCGCGCACCTTCGTCGAGGCGCGCCCGGGCGCGTCATTGACGGCGACAAGCCCCTCGCGGATCAACCGCTGCACCGCCGCCCGGCTGAAGTCCGCGATCCGCTCGGCAAGGAACCGGTCGAGCCTCGCGCCCGCCTCGGCCGCGGCCACCACCCAGGCCAAGGCCTTCATCGAACCGAAGTCGAGTCGAAGCGGGAGGTCATCCACCGGGGCGATTATCCCTCCCGGCGGCCAGCGGGACGACACCGCGGCCGCGCCAGCCCCGATGAGCCCGCGCGATGGTGCACCGCGGAGGCGGGCCTCTCCGGCGCCCACGCCACCTCGGGAACCCCGCCACGCCCCCCGCCGCTCCCCCCCCCGCGCCCCCCCCTGCTATGCTTGGAGGTTTAGGCTCATCCGGAGCGGCCCATGAAGAAGCGGCTCGACAAGAAGACCCTCAACACCCTCGCCGGCGCGCTCGCCGTCGCCGTCGTCGTCTGGCTCCTGCTGAACGCCTTCGACGTCGGCACCCGCTGGCGGATCCACCAGGCGATCGGCAACCTCGTGAACCGGCGCGACGTCGAGAAGGCGCGCACCGCCCTCGAGAACGCCGGCAACCGCGCGATGGTGATCGAGCGCCTCAAGGCCGAACTGGAGGACGACCATCCGAGCGTCTGGGGCAAGATCGAGCTGCTGAACACGCTGGCGCGGCTCAAGGAGGTGAGGCCGATCGAGCGGGCCCTCGACTCGAAGACGCCGGCGACGCGCCGCGCGGCCGCCTACTTCTACACCGACAATCCCGAACGCAAGGAGTGGGCCGGCCAGATCGCCGAGGAGTGGGTCGCCGAAAGCGAGGCGCACGATCGCGACCTCGCCGCGATGATCTGCGGCCGGCTCAAGAGGAGCGCGGCGGCGCCCCACCTGTTTGCGCTGCTCGACGCGAACCCGCGCGACCCGGCCAACGCGCCCGCGCTGCAGCAGGCGCTCTACGCGCTCGCGGAGCTGAAGGCCGCGGGGCTCGCGACCCGGGCGATGGCCCTCGCGCGCTCGCCCGAGGTGGACATGACCATCCGCGCCCAGGCGTTCGACATCGCCGCGCGGCTCGACGACGCGCCGCACGAGGAGTTGCGCGCGCTGATGCTGTCGATCGCCCAGGACGGCGGCGCCGCGCCCTTCCTGCGGGACCGGGCGATCCACGTGCTGGGCGGCGAGAAGTTCGCCGACGAGGAGGTCTGGACCGCGCTGCAGGGCATCCTCTTCGATCCCAAGCTCACCGAGCCCCGCGCCGACACCGAGAGCCGCCGCGCCGAACAGTGGGTGGTCCAGCGGTTCGCGCTCGGCTCCCTCGGCCGCACCTACCCCCTCGACCGGCTCGCGCAACTGATGCTCGACCGCCGCCTCCACACCCACCCCTACTACGCGATCCGCGTGGACGTGGCCACCGCGCTCTCGGTGCTCCGCGTGCGCAACCGTCTCGCGCTCGAGATCCTCTGCTCGTTCCTCGTCAACGAGGACAGCCGCGACTCGCAACTGCTGACGCGTCAGGAGGGCTGGCTCAGCCTCTGGCAGCTCACCGGCACTGCCTACGGCGTCTCCGACCCCAAGGCCTTCGGGAACCCGTCGGCGCCGATCCGCGACGAGCAGTTCGCGCGGCGCTACCTCTTCAACGGCTCCGCGAGCCGCCTCGGGGTCACCATGGCCCAGATCGACGCCGTCAAGGCCGTCACCGGCGACCTCGCCCAGATGAAGAAGATCCGCCAGACCTACGAGAGCAACTTCGACAAGTTCGAGGCGGCGTGGAAGGCGCAGGACGAGGCGAAGCCGCCCGCGCCGCCCGGCGGCGCGGAGGAGGCCCCGCAGGGCCCGATGCCGCCCGGCCCGGAGAAGGAAGGGGAGGGGTCCGGGGAGGGGGCCGAGGACGGCTGAATCAACGAGGCGATCGGGAACATCCTCAAGGGACAGGAGGTCACGGAATCGCGCTCGGCGCTGATAGGCGCGACCGACCGGGCCCGGGTCGTATCGCGACTGCACGCCGCCCTGGAACTCGACACTCCGGGCGTGCGGGGCAAGAACGACCTGCTGACGACGCTGGCGCAGGTCACGGGAAACCGGCAGATGGACTGGGCGCTCGACTCGAAGGTACTGACGACGCGGCGCGCGGCGGCCTGGTACCACGCCGGCGACCCCGCTCGCGCGGAGCGCGCGGGAGCGATCGCCGAAGAGTGGATCGCCGACGGCGACGCGCGCGACCGCGACCTCGCCGCGGAGCTCTGCGGCCGGCTGAAGCGGGGCGCGGCGATCCCGCACCTGTTCGGCCTGCTCTCCGTCGATCCGAGGGATCCCGCCAACGCCCCGCTGCTGCAGAAGGCCCGCATCGCGCTCTCGGCGCTTGAGGGCGAAGGCCTCGCCGCGCGTGCGATGGAACTCGCGCGCTCCGCCGATGTCGACATGACCATCCGCGCCGAGGCGTTCGACGTCGCCGCGCGCCTCGACGACGCGCCCCAGGAGGAGTTGCGCGCGCTCCTGCTCGCCATCGCGCAGGATGGCGCCGCCCCGCCCTTCCTGCGCGACCGGGCGATCTATGCGCTCGGCGGCGAGAAGTTCGCCGACGAGAAGGTCTGGACCGCGCTGCAAGGCATCCTCTTCGACCCCGATCTCACCGAGGCCCCCGCCGACACCGAACGCCGCCGCGCGGAGCGGTGGGTGGTCCAGCGGTTCGCTTTCGGCTCCCTCGGCCGCACCTACCCCCTCGACCGCCTCCCGCAACTGCTGCTCGACCGCCGCCTCCACACCCACCCCTACTTCGCGATCCGCGTGGACGTGGCCACCGCGCTCTCGGTGCTCCGCGTGCGCAAACGGATTGCGCTCGAGATCCTCTGCTCGTTCCTCGTGGACGAAGACCCGAGCGACACGCAGCGCCTGACGCGCCAGGAGGGGTGGCTGAGCCTCTGGCAGCTCACCGGGACCGCGTACGGCGTGGCCGATGTCAAGCTGTTCCAGCATCCGCCGGCGCCGATGAGCGAAGAACTGCTCGTGCGGCGCTACCTGTTCAGCGTGCAAACGCTGAGGCCCGGCGTCAACGCGCGGCAGATCGAGGCGGTGAAAGCCATCGCCGGCGACGTCGCACGGATGACGAGGATCCGCCAGACCTACGAGAGCAACTTCGACAAGTTCGAGGCGGCGTGGAACAGCGAGAGAGGCGCCACTACCCCCGAGCACAAGGCGCCAGGCGAGGGGGACTGACCGCGGCGACCCGCGCCCCCTCAGTTTCGCGCCCGGTCGGGGCCCTACCCGAGCAGCTTCTCGCTGCGACGGGCCGCGCGGACGACCTTGTTCTTCCAGGTGCGGTAGAGCTCCTCGGCGGCGTCGCCCTGGATGTCGTGGGCCCGCGCATCGAAGCCGAGGGCGGCCTTGCGCTCGAGCAGCTTGACGATCACGTAGCCGCGCCCCTGGCTGAACCAGGGCTTGCCGATGCCGTTGAGGTCGAGCGTGTTCGCCTGGATGTAGGTGTCCTCGTAGCCCGGCGACGCGGCGGTGATCAGGTAGGGCACCACGCCGCCGTTCTTGCGGATCACGTCGGGATCGTCGCTGTTCTCCGCGGCCAGCTGCGCGAAGTCCGCCCCCTGCGTCGCGCGCAGCCAGAGCGCGTCGGCGAGCGACTTGCCCTGTTCGAGGGTGCGCACCTTCTTCCCGGCGATCGCGACCTGCTGCGCGCGGGCGGCGACGAGGATCCGCGCGACCTTAAGCTCGTCGCCGTAGCGGTCCTTGTGCTCCTCGTAGTACTTGCGCAGCGTCTCCTGGTCGATCGACCGGCGGAAGTGGCCCTTCGCCTTGGCCTGGGCGAGGAAGGTCGCGTTGCGGAAGCAGAGATCGAGGGTCAGTCCGCGCGCCTGCAGCGACTGCGCGATCATCTCGTCGGTGATGCGGTGCTTGCCCCGGACCTCGCGGGAGAGGCGGTTGCGCTCGTACTCCATGAACCACTTCTTCTGGATGGCGAGGTCGACGTCGCTCGGCGGGTCGTCGTTGCCGGTCAGGAGTCTCGTCTCCTCCACGAGGATCAAGTCGTTGAGCGCCCGGGCCAGCTCCGTCGCCGGCAGCGCGAACGAGAGTTCGCGCCCGTAGTCGTATTCCGCGATCTCGACGCTGCCGATGCGGGCGACGACCCCGGCCGGGAGCTTCTGGCGGTCGGTCTCCGCGCGCGCCTTGGCGAGCAGCTCGTCGATCACGAGGGTGACGCTGTCCTCGGCGAGCTTCTTGTCCTTCGGGCGCGTCGGATCCTTCTGGCCGATGTGAGACCTCGCGACGCGCTCGCGCAGGATGGCGATGCGGGCCCGGCGGCGCAGCTCGGGCATGGCCATGCCCTGCTCCTTCATGTAGGCCTGAAGGTCGGTCGCGCCGCCGGTCTTCTCGCGCATCTCGCGGTCGAGCACGTCGAGCCAGTCCGTGACATCCTTCTCGGTGACGAGGAGGCCCATCCGCCGCGCCTCGTCCTGCACGAAGGCCCGCTGGATCAGGTCGGGCAGGATCGGCTTCGCGGTCGGCGTCTGGCCGTAGAAGCCCACGAGATAGGCGTAGAGGTCGCGCAGGCGGAGCGTCCACTTCCCCTCGGCGTGGGCTGCCGCGACGTCCGCCGGCAGGGCCTGCTCCTCCGCGTGGGAGGGGCGCAGCGCCGCGAGGGACACCGCGAGACAGAGGCCAACGCGGCGAGCAGGGGTGCGCATGGTTCGGGAATGCACGGCTCCGGTCATGATTGGGTCACCTGCTTGGGGGGAAGGCCCCTTTACGTTTATCGGGGCCGGCCCCACAATTCCCCCAGTATGCGCCAACTCGCCGTGATCGTCGCGATCTCCGCCGCCTGCGCGTCCACGGGGGGAGGTGCCGGCCACGACGATCGGCTCCAGCCCTCGGAGACACGGCGCGTGCGCGCGGTCTACCGCCACTATAGGAACAGGAACATCTTCGTGATCGAGAACCTCGCGGGGCGCGCGCTCGGGGATCTGCGGGAGAAGCCCCTCGCCGCGGGGGAGACCGCGGTGGCCTACGTTCCCGACGACGTGATGCAGGAGATGCTGAAGGAGTTCACGCGCATCGGCTTCTTCCGCCACGCGGGTGCCCGGCCGCCGGACCCGATCAAGGTCGGCGCGACCTCGGAGATCACGCTCATCGACGAGGAGCGGCGCTTCACCTCGTTCCTGCGCATGCGCGGCGACGACGGGAAGACCGCGGGCACCTACAACGACCTCGTCAACACCTTCCTCGCGGTCTGGAACCACTTTCACCCCTTCGCGCAGGTCTCCACCGGCAAGGAGACGCGGTTCGGCGTGCGCGAGCAGGACAGCGGTGACCGGTAGCGTCCTGATCGTGATCCCGGCGCGGCTCGGGTCGACGCGCCTGCCGCAGAAGGTGCTCCTGCGCGAGACGGGCAAGTACCTGGTCGAGCACGTCCACGAGCGGGCGTGCCGCGTGCGCGGCGCCGACGAGGTGATCGTCGCGACCGACCACGAGCGGATCGCGCAGGCCGTCGCCTCCTTCGGCGGCCGCGCCGTGATGACCTCCCCCGACCACCCGAGCGGCTCCGACCGGGCCGCGGAGGTCGTGCGCGGGCGGCCCTGGGTCCGTGTCGTCGTCAACGTGCAGGCGGACGAGCCCGACCTCGATCCGTCGGATGTCGAGGCGCTGATCGCGGGGCTCGGCGACGCGCGCATGGGCACGCTCGTGCATCCCGACCTCGGCGAGGAGGAGCAGCGCAACCCGTCGGTCGTGAAGGCCCTCGTCGACGCGGACGGCTTCGCCTCCGACTTCCGCCGCGAGCCCACGCCCGGCGGCCTGCGCCACCTCGGCGTCTACGCCTTCGCCCGGGAGTACCTGCTCCGCTACACCTCGCTGCCGCCCTCCGCGCGCGAGAAGGAGCGCCGCCTCGAGCAGATGCGCGCCCTCGACGACGGCGTAGCCATCCGCGCGGTCCGCGCCCGCACGAAGGGGATCGGCATCGATACGCCGCAGGACTACGCCGCCTTTGTCGCCCGCCAGCGGGACAAAGGGGTCTGACCCCTTTGTCCCGCACCGCGTGCTAGAATCCCCCTTTACCCGTTCGGAGGGCGTCTCGGCGTGACCCAAAGAAAGCACATCTTCGTGACGGGGGGTGTGGTCTCGAGCCTCGGCAAGGGGCTCACTTCCGCCGCGATCGGGGCCCTGCTCGAGGCGCGCGGATTCACGATCGGGCTGCAGAAGCTCGACCCCTATCTCAACGTCGATCCGGGGACGATGTCCCCCTACCAGCACGGCGAGGTCTACGTGACCGCGGACGGCGCCGAGACCGACCTCGACCTCGGCCACTACGAGCGGTTCACGCACGCGCGGCTGACCCGGGCGTCGAACTACACGACGGGCCAGATCTACCACTCCGTGATCAGCCGCGAGCGGCGCGGCGACTACCTCGGGCGTACGGTCCAGGTGATCCCGCACATCACCGACGCGATCAAGGAGGCGATCGCGAGCGCCGAGGACGAGGTGGACGTGCTGATCACCGAGATCGGCGGCACGATCGGCGACATCGAGGGGCTGCCCTTCGTCGAGGCGATCCGGCAGTTCGCCCTCGACAAGGGCCGCGCCCACGTGCTCTTCATCCATCTCACGCTGATCCCCTACCTGCGGGTGAGCGGCGAGATGAAGACGAAGCCGACGCAGCACAGCGTCAAGGAGCTGCGC
>CAZMXP010000041.1:0-18253 GCA_964570285.1 uncultured Planctomycetaceae bacterium | reverse complement strand
ACAACGCCTGTGCATCGCGCGGACGATCGCCATCCAGCCCGACATCATCCTCTGCCGCACCGAGTTCCCGATGGAGCAGGGGCTCAAGGAGAAGATCTCGCTCTTCTGCAACGTGGAGCGGCCCTGCGTCATCGAGGAGAAGGACGTCGAGCACTCCATCTACGAGGTGCCGCTCGAACTGCACGCGCAGGGGCTCGACGCCCTCATCTGCTCGAAGCTCGGCCTCGAGGCGCGGCCCGTCGACATCGGCCCGTGGCAGGACCTCGTCGAGCGCATCAAGGCGCCGAAGGCGGAGCTCGAGATCGCCGTCGTCGGCAAGTACATCGGCCTGCACGACGCCTACAAGTCGATCTACGAGGCGCTCTCCCACGGCGGATACGCGAGCGACGTGAAGGTGCGGTTCCGGAAGATCTCCCCCGAGGAGCTCACGCGCGCCAACGTCGGCGCGGCGCTGGCCGGCGCCCGCGGGCTGCTCGTCCCGGGCGGCTTCGGCGAGCGCGGCTTCCGCGGCAAGATGGAGGCGATCCGCCACGCGCGCGAGAACGGGCTCCCCTTCTTCGGGATCTGCCTCGGGCTGCAGGCGGCCGTGACCGAATTCGCGCGCCACGTCTGCGGCATCGAGGACGCGAACAGCGCGGAGTGGGGCGAGCCCTGCACGCCGGTCATCGACATGATGGAGGAGCAGAAGAAGGTGAAGCAGCTCGGCGGCACGATGCGGCTCGGCGCCTTCCCCTGCCGGCTCGCCGCGGGCACCCGGGCGCGCGCCGCCTACGGCACCGAGACGATCCACGAGCGCCACCGCCACCGCTACGAGGTCAACAACGCCTACCGGTCGCGGCTCGTCTCGAAGGGGCTCGTCATCGCGGGCCTCAACGAGGCGCTCGACCTCGTCGAGGTCGTCGAGCTGCCCGACCACCCGTGGTTCGTCGCGGTGCAGTACCACCCCGAGTTCCAGAGCAAGCCGACAGCCCCCCACCCCCTCTTCCGCGATTTCGTGAGGGCCGCGAGCGGGTGAGAGGGGCGAGACCCGCCCGCGTGCTCTGCGTCCACGGCGTGGGGAACCACCCGCCCGGAGGCGCATGGGAGGCCTCGTGGAAGGAGGCGATCCTCGGGGGGGCCGCGGGGGCCGAGATCCGCTTCGTCCACTACGACGACCTCTTCGCGGGCCACAAGCTGGGCTTCTGGGAGACGGTCGAGGCGCTCGGCAAGCTCGTCGGCAGCGCGCTCTCGGCGCCCTTCCGGCGCGAGCGCGGGCTCTCGGGCTCGCTGCGCTGGACCGCGGGCATGGTCGTGCAGTGGGTCGAGAACGAGCGGCTGCGGCGGGAGACGCGGGAGCGGCTTCGCGGGGAGGTCGAGGCCTTCTCGCCCGACGCGATCTGCGCGCACAGCCTCGGCTCGCTGATCGCCTACGACACCTTCACGACGCCGGGTAACGCCGCGCTGCTGCGCGACCGCGTCTTCGTCTCGTTCGGATCGCAGATCAACAACCCCTTCGTGTCGGGCAACTTCCTCGCGGGCCGCGTGACGCCCCTGCCCGGGGCGGCCCACTGGTACCACCTGTTCAACCGGCACGACGACGTCTTCACCGCGCGGATCCGGCTTTCGGCCCCGAACTTCACGCAGGTCGACACGCCGTTCGACGAGGAGGGTTTCGCCGACCACTCGGCACACCGCTACCTCGGCCACCCGGCCACGGCGGCGAGCGTCTGGACGCATCTCGGCGCCGCGCGCGTCCAGCCGCGCCTCTTCCGGCGCGCGGGCAAGCCCCCGGCGTGGCGCGAGCCCGCCCGGCGCAAGGCGCTGCTCGTCGGCATCAACGACTACCCCGACCCGTCGATGCGCCTCGAGGGGTGCGTCAACGACGTCTTCCTGATGAGTTCGCTCCTGCAGGAGAGCGGTTTTCAGCCCGACGAGATCCGCGTCGTCACCGACGGGCGCGCGACGGCGCAGGGCATCCTCGACCGCCTCGACTGGCTCGTGGACGGGCTGCCCGACGACGCGACGGCCTCGGCCGCGAAGGAGCCCTACCTGCGCTTCTTCTACTACAGCGGCCACGGCGCGCAGATGCCCGGCTACGGCCTCGGCGACCGCGTCGACCGCAAGGACGAGAGCCTCGTCCCCCACGACTTCGACTGGACGCCGGAGCGGGCGATCACCGACGACCGCTTCCGCGAGTTCTACACGCAGATCCCCTACGGCGTGAACTTCCTCGCCATGCTCGACTGCTGCCACAGCGGCGGCATGACGCGCGACGGCCTCGGCCGCGTGCGCGGCCTCAATCCGCCCGACGACATCCGCCACCGCGCGCTGCGCTGGGCGCAGGAGTACCAGATGTGGGTCGGGCGCGACTTCGTGCCGCCCAACCGCTCCTTCGCGGCGCGCCAGGGGGACAAGGACGCGCGCGGTTCGAACTACCGCCTCGGCCGGGCGACGCAGATCCGCCGCCTCGAGCGCGCCCCCTACAAGCGCGCCTGCAAGCGCCGTCACCACCACGGACCCTACATGCCGCTCCTGCTCTACGCCTGCGAGGAGAGCGAGTTCTCCTACGAGTACCAGCACGGCAACACGTCCTACGGCGCGTTCACCTACTCGTTCGCCAAGTGGCTCCGCCGCCACCGCGCCTCGCGCGCGAAGGCGATCAGCTTCACGCAGCTCGTCACGAAGGTGCGCAAGGAGCTGCAGGAGCTCGGCTATGCGCAGCACCCGCAGCTCGTCGGCCCGACGGCGTGGAAGAGCGCCGTCGTCCCGCTCACGCTCACCCCCCCGCGCCCCCCCCGTCAGTGATGGTGGTGCCCGCCCGGCCCGTGGACGTGGCCGTGGTCGAGCTCCTCGCGCGTGGCGCGCCGCACCGACTCGACGGTGACGTCGAAATGCAACTGCTTGCCCGCGAGCGGGTGGTTGCGGTCGATCGTGACCGTCGTGCCGTCGATCGCCGTCACCCAGATCGGGATCACCTCGCCGCGGCCGTCCTCGGCGGCGAACTGCATGCCCACCTCGAGGCCCGGCGGGAAGGCGCCGAGATCCTCGGTCGCGACCCCGTCGGGATCGATCTCCCCGTAGCCGTCGGCGGCGGAGACCACCGCGCGGACGCGGTCGCCCGCGCGCTTGCCGGCCAACTCGCGCTCGAGGCCGGGCACGATGTTGCCCGCGCCGTGCAGGTAGGCGAGCGGCGGCCCGCCGGCGGTGGAGTCGAGAGGCGCCCCGTCCTCCGCCGTGAGCGTGTAGTGGATCTCGACCGCGCATCCGTCGGCGATCGCGAGGGGCTTCGCAGTGGACATGGGAGGCGAGTATAGCGGCTCAGCGGTTGCAACCCTTGCATCCGCACCAGCCGGGCGGGAGCTCGGACGGATCGGCGGGGGGCGCGGGGGGGGCGACGGCGCGCGCGAGGCCTGAGCCGCCCTCGTCGACGTGCGGATGCACGAGCAGGATGCGCCCCTGCGCGGCCGTGATGACCGGGTTGGCGGCGAGCACCTGCCAGTGCATCAGGTAGCTGCCGCCCGGCGTCGGGCAGGCGGCATTGGTGCCCGAGGCGGGGCACTCGGCGGTGTCGGAGATGAGGTCATGGCTCCCGTCGGACTCCGTCGTGTGCCAGAGGCCGAGATAGTGGCCGAGTTCGTGCGCGATGACATACCCCCGGGCGGCGATCGACCCGGAGTCGTAGTCGACCATCACGCCGCTCGCGCGCGTGCCGGCGCGCATGGGGCCTGCGATGCGCGCCGCGATGCCGAGCACGTCGCCCCCGATCGCCTCCCTCACGAGGAAGAGGTTGAGGCGGTTGCGGACGGCCGCGGCGGACTCCTCGCACAGATCGCCGAACCGTGCCTCGGTCTGGATGAACTCGTAGCCGGAGGGGAGGGCGTAGTAGTCCACCGAGCCGAGCCGCAGCTCGCGCTGCGCGAGGATCCGGTCGGCCTCGGCGAGCACGGCCTGCAGCGTCGGGTCCGAGGGCGCGGTGGCCGCCGTGATCCCGAGGCCGGTCGAGAGGAAGATGTTCAGGTCGAGGTGCCCCGAGAGCGGGATGCCCAGCGGACGGTTGAGGATGATCGCGCGCGCGGCAAGGGAGGTCGCGGAACCCGCGATCACCTTGAGACGGAACCGGTAGGTGCCGCCGCCCGGCACGAGCTGGACCGCGGGGTCATCGCTCTCGGGAAGCGTCGCCGTGAAGACCTCGCTGTCGGCAGACTGGAGGAAGGCGCCCGTGAAGGTGGCGTTCTCGTAGACCTTCCCGCCCGGCCCCTCGAAGCCGTTCGTGGCGAGCACGATCCCGGGCGGACCGACGCCCTCGAGGCTGAGGCTCACCGCGTGCGCGGGAAGGGCGACCTCGAGCCACGGCGACTCCCCCCCGGCGACGGGGACATCGCCGAAGTCGACGACGATGCGTTCGACCCAGGTGTCGGCGACGGCCCGGACGCTTCCGGCCAGGTCGGGGCCGGCCTCGTGGCTCACCGCGATCGGCAGGTGGTGGCTCTCGAGGACCGTCGGCTCGTACTCGATCGTGAAGGAGAGGGTCGCCCCGGCGGGGACCTGGAGCGGCAAGGGGGGGCCCGTCCGGCGGAAGGGGGCGGGCAGGGCCGAGATGTCGAGGACGAGGACGGGGGTCTGCGCGCTGTCGTTCCGGATGCTGAAGGGGCGCGACCGCTTCTCGCCGATGCGCACGTTGCCGAAGTCCACCGACGGGGTCAGCAGCCGGAGGAAGGCCGGCTCCACCTCCGCCAGAAAGCGGAGCCGGATCTCGCGCCGCTCGCCGCTCGCCTCGACGCGGAAGCGGATCGTGAACTCGCCGCCCATCGACCCGGGGGGACCGGGCACGAGCACGACGGGGAGTTGGAAGGTCCCGAGGGAGGCGACCGGGGAGGGCAATGCGCCCGCGAGGGGCGCGATCGCGGGGGCCGCCGTGCCGACGAGTTCGACGACCGCCGGCCGGGGGAAGGGGTTGATCACCGGGAACTCGCGCAACGTCGGGGCGTCGGCGCGCACGACCTGGAAGTCGAACACCTGCTCGAAGACGAAGGGCGGCGCGGCGCCCCCGCCGCCGCCGCACGCCATTACGCAGAGGAGCGGGATCAGGCCGAGGGCGGCGGGTCGCCTCACCCCCACAATCTATCCTGCGCCGGCGGACGCTGCCGCTGGGTTCGGGAGCCCCCGGCCCCCCCCTGAAGTAAAATGCCGGGTAGACTTCCCGGTCAGGAGAACACCGATGGCCCTCGGACGCACCGCCAACCCCTCGCTGAACGACAAGACCTTCGACGACCTGCCGCTGCCGTCGCTCGAGCGCGAGAAGATGACGCTGACCGGCACCGTCAACAAGAGCGCGATCCTGCTCGCGCTCGTGGTCGCCGCCGCCGCCTGGTCCTGGTCGCGTCTCACCAGCGCCGCCGACCCGGGCAGCATGATGCCGCTGCTGATCGGCAGCGCGATCGGCGGCCTCGTCGTCGCGATCGCGACGGTGGTGCGCAAGCACTGGGCCCCCGTGACCGCGCCGATCTACGCGGTGCTCGAGGGGGTGGTCCTCGGCATCATCTCCGCGATCTACGAGGCCCGCTTTTCGGGCATCGTCTTCCAGGCGGTGCTCCTGACCCTCGGCGTCGCCCTCACGCTCTTCCTCGCCTACCGGAGCGGGTTCATCAAGGCGACGGAGAACTTCAAGCTCGGCGTCGTGGCCGCGACGGGGGGCATCTTCCTGATCTATCTGGTCGGCTTCGTGATGAGCATGTTCGGCTCGGGCATCCCCTACATCCACGAGAGCGGCGCGATCGGCATCCTCTTCAGCCTGTTTGTCGTCGTGATTGCCTCGCTGAACCTCGTGCTCGACTTCGATTTCATCGAGCAGGGCACCGAGCGCGGCGCGCCGAAGTACATGGAGTGGTACGGCGCCTTCGGCCTGATGGTCACGCTGATCTGGCTCTATCTGGAGATGCTGCGGCTGCTCGCGAAACTCGCCGACCGGCGCTAGCCCCCCGACACCGGCCTCGACGCCCGCGTCAGGAAGAGCAGCGCCATCGCGGTGCCGAGCGCGTCCTGCGGGTTCATGCACGTGGGGTCGACGAAGGCGCCGTCTTCGCGCTGGAGATCGAGCAGGTGGTTGGCCCCCTCGGCGAACCAGGAGCGGCCGCCGATCACCTCGCGCCGCGCGAGGTCGCCGCTGCGTTCGAGCGCATAGAGCCAGAGGAAGTGGTAGCTGCCCTGCATGAACGGCGCGTAGCCCGGATTGACGGGGATCGTGAAGTAGCGCCCGATCCACGCGAAGCCGTCGAGGATGCCCCGCTCGAGATCGGCGTCCGCGCCCAACTCCTCGCGGACGAGCAGCAGGCTCGCGACGCCCGCGGCGGTCATGCCCCCGCTGACGCGCCGGTAGGCGGCCACGCTGCTCTCGGGGATGTAGGGGAATCCGCGCGCGCGGTCGGTGGTCCTCTCCTCGAGACCCGGCGTGAAGATCGCGCGCGCCGCCTCGGGCCCCTCCTTCTGCTGCGCCGCGAGCAGGAAGTCGCGCGCACGCCGGAAGACCTCCTCCGGGACCGCGACGCCGCACCGCGACGCCGTCGAGAGCGCGAGCAGCGCGAACTGTGTCGACGAGACGTCGGCGGGCCCGCCGCCGTGGAAGTCGTTGGGGTAGTAGCGCCAGCCGCCGTTGCGCGCCTGGAACTGCACGATCTTCGCCGCGAGATCGACGATCCAGGTCCAGTGCTCCTTCTTGAAGAGGCACCCCTCCGGCGGCTTGAACCGCTCCATCGTGCGCCGCTCGCGCAGCGCGCCGACGCGGAAGTCCGGCGAGCGCTTCGCCCCGGCGAACTCGGCCACCGCGAGCAGCAGCACGCTGATCTCGTAGTTGACGCCGGGCGTCCGGTGGCGTACGCGCAGAAAGCTCATCGCCTTCTTCAGCGTCTTCTCGCCGGGCTCCACCCCCGCCTTCAGCAGCGCGAAGCAGACCAGCGACGTCGGTCCCGCCGCATAGGGGTAGGCGACGCCGACGTTGCCGTAGGTGCCCGTTCCGAGCGCCTTGCCCCACCCCTCGTTCGCGTCGTACTTCGAGAGCAGGAACGCCACGCCGCGCTTCACGCCCTCCTCGACGCGCGTCTCGAGGCCCGGCGACCCGGCGGCGAGCGGGGCGAGGGCGAGGAGGAGCAACGCGATGCGGGGCGGCACCACGTCCACTCTAAACGGACTCGGGGGGGCCCGGGGGGGGCTGCTATCTTGGCTGCGTGCCGGCACGTGTCGCGAGTTTCCCCCCCATCGCGCGCGCCGACGCCAGAGTGCTCATCCTCGGGACGATGCCGGGCGTCGCCTCCCTCCGCGCGGGGGAGTACTACGCGCACCCTCGCAATGCGTTCTGGACGATCATGGGCGACCTCCTCGGCTTCGATCCGGGGGAGGCGTACGCGAGGCGCGCCGCACACCTCCGCCGGCGCGGCATCGCCGTCTGGGACGTGCTCGCCTCCTGCGTGCGCGAGGGCAGCCTCGACTCCGCCATCGTCGCCTCCTCGCTCGTGCCCAACGACTTCCGCGGGTTCTTCGCGGGCCATCCGCGCGTGCGCCGGGTCTTCTTCAACGGCGCCGCCGCGGAGGCGCTCTTCCGGCGCCATGTGCGGCCGGGGCTGCCGCCGCTCCCCCGCGTCGCATTCCTGCGCCTCCCATCCACGAGTCCCGCCCACGCGGGCGTCCCCGGCCCGGAGAAGCTCCTCGCCTGGCGCGCGATCCGGCCCTGAGCGCGTGGCGGGCCGCGGCCCCCCGGTTACCCTTTCGGGATGCGCGCGCCCCTTCTCCTCCTGCTGCTCCCGATGGCGATCGCCACGGCCCAGCAGCGCAACGCCTCCCTCGCCGACCGCTACCGCGAGCAGGAGTGGCGCGCCTTCGAGTTCTTCGAGCGGCGCGACTGGCCGAACGCGCTGGCGGCGTTCGAGGCGCAGATCGCGCTCTTCGCCGAGAACCCGCGCCCCTACTACAACATCGCCTGCTGCTATGCCCTGCAAGGGGACGTGGCGCGGGCGTCGACCTGGCTCGAGATCGCGATCGGCCACGGCTGGCGCGACCTCGCGCACATGACGAAGGACCAGGATCTCGACGCGATCCGCGAGAGCGCCGAGTACGCGCGCACGGTCGTCCGCCTGCTGCAGGCGCGCGCCGAAGATCCCGACCCCCTCCCGAACCCCCTCATCCCGGCCCGGGCCGCCTCCGCCGAGAGCGCCCGCTCGATCCTCGTCGCAAGCGAGATCCAGGAGCGGTTCACGCGCGAGGAGGACCTCCCCCACGACGAGGGGCGCATCCGCCGGCGCCTCTTCCCGGTCTACGACTCCAGGATGGGGCTGCTCGGCCGCTACCTCGACGAGAACGGCGACGCGCGCGACGCCGACCTGGCCGCCCGCGAACGCGTCCGCACCGCGCTGCTCTATCTGAGCCGGGCCGACCAGGAGAGCGAGAACGACGCGCCGCTGATCGAGGCGGCCGCGCGGCTCGCCGTCTCCGCCGCCGAGGGGTTCGTGCGGCTCTGCCCGGGCAGCCCGCGCCTGCCCGAGGTGCTCTTCTGGCGCGCGCGGGCGGAGACCTTGCTCGGGGAGGACGCGACCGCGCTCCTGGCCACGATCGCCGCGGACCACCCCGACAGCGAGTGGTCCCCGCGGGCGCGCATCGAACTCTGCGCGCGGCTCGCCGAGTCGGGCGACCGCGAGGCGCTCGCGCACGCGTACGGCGCACTCGAACGGCGCTGCGGCGAGGTGGACTGGGTGCAGAGGCTCATGCAAGCGCAGCTCGCGAAGGCGCGCCTGCTCGTGCACGGCCTGCCCGAGGGGTTCTCGCTGGGGGACGGCGGCGCCGCGCGCATCCCCCGGGCCGCCGGCGGACTCACGGCGTACCTGTTCATCTCGCCCCTCGTCGAGGGGTGCGCGGCCGCCGTCGCGCCGCTGCGCCGTCCGGGCCTGCGCCTCGTCGTGCTCAACGTGGACGACGCGGAGGAGAGCCCCGATGCGACGGTCGCCTCCTGGTTCCGCGAGCACGCAGGCGGACTCGACACCGTCGCCCGCGCGGGCGAACTCGCGCGGCGCTGCTGGCTCGACCGGCTCCCGACGGTGATCGTCGCGGAGGCCTCCGGGCGCGTGGTCTGGGTGGATCCCACCCCCGAGCAGCTCGCGTCAGTCGCGGAAGGCGGCTAGCGAGCGCTCGACGCGCTCCAGGGCCTGCGCGGGATCGACCCCGGCGTCGGCGACGGCCTCGCATGCGTGGCGCACCTCCTCGGCCGACGCGCCCACGCGCCGCGCACCCGTCGCGTGCGCGCGCAACTGCGCGTCGAGCCCCATCGCCGCGAGCATCGTCACCGCGAGCAGTTCGCGTTCGGCCGCGGGCAGGAAGGGCCGCGCGAGCACCTGCCCGTAGGCATCGCGCAGCACGAAGCGCGCGAAGTCGGGATGGAGTCCGTCCAGCTTCGCCAGGACCGCCCCGGTGTTGCGGCCGTAGATGCGGCCGAAGAGGCGCAGGCCTCGCGCCTCGGCCTCCGGGACGGGCGACTCGAGGGGGGGCGGGGGGGGATCGAGGGCGCGCGAAAGCTCCTCGAAGGCGTCGATCGTGCGGGGGTAGCCGGCGAAGAGGAAGACCTGAAGCGTCGCCTCCTGCATCTCCGCCACCGGCACGCCGGCCTCCGCCGCGGCGCGGTAGAAGCCCGCGAGCAGGTCGCGGCGGCCCACCGCGGCGGCGGCGGCGATCCGGGCGAGGTGGCGGCGCCGGCTTGCATCCATCGGCGCTGATGCTAAACCGCTGCGCGTGCAGGAAGAAATCGAAAGCGCCTTCCTCGCGGCGGGCATCCCCTACGGCGGCGAGGAGTGGGCCTTCTTCGAGCGCCTGCGCCACCTCGTGCTCGAGCAGAACGCGGTGATGAACCTGACGCGCATCACCGGGGCGGTCGAGTTCCATGTCAAGCACGTGCTCGACTCGCTGCTCCCGTTCCGGGCCGTCGAGGCGCTCTCCGCGCTGGGCGACGGCCTCCGCGTCGCCGACGTCGGCAGCGGCGCGGGCTTCCCCGGGCTCGTGCTCGCGCGCGCCCGCCCCTCGTGGCGCGTGACGCTGCTCGAACGGACGCTGAAGAAGGCGGCCTTCCTCGCGCGCACGGCGGAGGCGCTGCGGCTGCACAACGTCGAGGTGGTCGCGAGGGACGCGCGGGAGGCGGGTCTGGACCGCGCCTGCGCGCTCGTCACCGCGCGCGCGGTCGGACGCCTCGCGGAGGTGACCAGGTTCGCGGGCCCGCTGCTGGCACCCAAGGGCCTGCTCGTCCACTACAAGGGCGGGCAACTCGAAGCGCGCGAAGTGGGCGAGGGGGGAACCGCCGCGAAGCGCCTCCGCCTCGTGCAGCACGCGCCGGCCGCCTACCTGCTGCCGCCGGACCAGGCGCGCTCGGTCGTCATCGTCGTCAATCCGCCCAGACGTCGAAAGCGTGCCGAAGAGCCCCCCCCGAGCTGAGCCAGCGCAGGAACCCCTTGTGGTAGGGCGCATCGAGGAGCGGCGCCATCTCGCTCGGCGGCACGAACCTGTGCCCCAGGATCTCCGGCTCCGCATGCCGGATCTCGTGCCGCAGGCACGAAGTCCGGAAGAAGAAGGAGCGCCAGAGGCCGGTGCGCGCGCCGGCGCGGAGGCGCTCCCCCTCGGCGACGAAGAGCAGTTCGCCCACCTCCACGTCGAGCGCGGTCTCCTCGCGCATCTCCCGCACGAGCGCCTCGGCGAGCGTCTCCCCCGCCTCGACGCCGCCTCCGGGAAGATCCCAGACGATCCGGTTCTCGCCGCCGATGACGCGCCGGTTGGCGACCAGCAGCACGCCCTCGGGTCTTTCGAGGAATCCGAAGGCGCCGAGATAGTCGCGGGTGGGTTGGAAGTCCTTGAACGGCGGCTCGGCCATCGGGTGAGCTGGCCCGCATTATTCACCAGCGCGCCGGCGCAGCCAGGAAAGTCTTGCGTCTAGGGTCGAGCGCTCGACGAGGGGACTCGTTTGGGCGGATCGACAGTGGCTTCTGGGCGAGGACGGACCGACAAGATCAAGGAGCGAGGAGATTCCGTGCCGGTGCCGAAGGCACGCCGAAGCTCCTGCGGAGCTTCGGCGAGGCACGGCTGGCTCCAAAGCGAGCCAGCGACGACGAGCGACGCAGAGATTGGCGGTCCGGACCGCCCAGAACCGGCGCGCTGGTGAATAATGCGGGCTACGATACGCCGCGGTGAGGGTCATCCGGAGCGGCGCGATGGCGCCGGCCATGAATCTCGCGCTCGACGAGGCGCTGCTGCGGTCGGGCGAGGAGACGCTGCGCCTCTATGCGTGGGATCCGCCGGGGTTCAGCCTCGGCTTCTTCCAGCGCGCCTCCGAGTCCCCCGGACCCCCTGGATTCACGCTGGTGCGGCGGCCCACCGGCGGCGGGGCGATCGCCCATCACCAAGGCGAACTGACGATTGCGTGGGTCGGGCGACGCGAGCGCGTGGAGGAGGTCTATCGGAGGGTCAACGCTCTGGTTGCGGAGGCGCTGCGCGCGCTCGGCGTCGAAACGGCAGGGGGCTCGGGGGCGCCGGCGGCGGCGCCGCGCGGGCTCTGCTTTGACGCCCACACCTGCTACGACCTGCTCGCGAACGGCCGCAAGATCTTCGGCTCCGCCCAGCGCCGCGGCGGCGGCCGGTTCCTCGTGCACGGTTCGCTCGTCCTTGCGCCCAATCGGTGGACCCCGGGCGCCATCTCGGTCGAGGAGGTCGTGGGTGGCCGCCTGGAACGGGAGGTGGCCGAGGATGCGCTCCTCTCGGCTGCGGCAAGCGTCTGGGGCGCTGCGCTCCTCGCATCGGACCCGACCCCCGCCGAACTCGCCCTCGCCAGCAGTCTCGCAACCGCCCGCTACTCCAACCCAGCCTGGACCTACCGTCGGTAGGAGATGGTGCGTTAGCGGTCCCGGCAGATCTCGTCCTGGAGACGGTCCCAGTCGATGCGCATGATCTCGTCGCGCGTGATCGGGGGCATCTCGCTGAACCTGGCGCGCTCCGCCTTGTTCATGAAGTCGCCGACGACCTGCTCCTCGGCCGCGGCACCCGAGTTTGCGGCACCGGCCTTGATCTGGACGCCCTCGTCGCCCGGGGTCGCGTAGCGGAAGAGCTCGGGCACCCCCTCGTGCTGGGCGCGGAGGCGGGCGTAGGTGCGCTCGAACCGCTCCGGATCGATCTGCCACGCGAGGTCGAACTCGCGTTTGGCCTTCACGGGGGAGTGGTCGCGCCAGTAGATGCGCCCAAGCATGAAGTGTGCCACGAAGCTGCCGGGATTCCGGCGGAGCGCCCCCTTCAGCGAGGCGCGGGCACGCTCCCGGCGACCGGCCCAGAGGGCGATCCGGGCCTTGATCAGGTACCAGAATTCGGTCATCCGGGCGGCGAGGGTCACTGTGGCGAACTCCGACGTCCCATTCAAGCGCGGCTCTTCCCGCGGCCGATACGGACTTCGACAACGAGCCATCGTAGGCGCTCCCTGCACACCCCGCAAGGGGAAAAGGGAGGCCCCGACCTCCGCGTCGCGAAAGCAGACATGAGTCTCCGAAGAGCAGGAAACCGCCCGCGGGGGGAGTCGCTCACGCCATGTCCCTGAAGGGGAATCTGTCGAGCGTCAATCTCACGGAGATCTTCCAGATGCTCTCCCTCTCCGGGAGGGAGGGGACGCTCTTCATCTACGAGGGGGCGCGCAAGCGGGCCATCTGCTTCACGAAGGACGGCGTCTCGATCCGCTCGCGCGAGCGCAACGAGAGCAACCTGATCGGCAAGATCCTCGTGCGCCTCGGCAAGATCGACGAGCGGCAGCTCACCTCGGCGATCGAGGAGCGGCGCTCCGGCAACCGCCTGCTCGGCGACGTGCTGATCGACGTCGACGCGTGCACGCGCGAGGATGTCGATCTCGCGTTCCGGATCCAGAGCGAGGAGGACATCCAGGAGCTCTTCCTGAACCGGAGCGACGCGCAGTTCGAGTACGTGGACGGCTACTTCCCCGACGCCGACTCGCCGTTCGTCAACCTCAACGTCAACAGCCTGCTCATCGAGATCGCGCGCCGCACCGACGAGTGGGAGTACATCCGCCGGCGCATCCGGGGGCCCCGCGAGATCTACCGCTTCACCGGCGTCGAGGGCGCCGTCGAGGCGGACGTGCTCGCGGAGTGCTACGCGACGCGCATCGACCCGGTGATCGACGGGAGCCACTCGGTCGGCGAGGTGATCGACCTCTCCTACGTGAACAAGTTCGAGGTCTGCAAGCTGCTCGCCGCCTATCTCGATGCGGGCGTGATCGAGCTCGTGCCCCCCGACGCGATCCGCCACAGCGCGCGCCTCGCGCTGCGCATGGGGGACAGCACGAGCGCGATCCGCCACTACGAGTACCTGATGAGCACGGGGGACTTCCCCCTCGACGTGATGAGCGAGGCCGCGGAGGCGCACGAGAGCAACCGCGACTACTCCGAGGCCGCGGCGCTGCTGCGCCGCCTCGCCGAGGAGCTCGTCCGGGCCGGCGACTGCCGCGGGGCGATCGACGCGCTCCGGCGCGTCGCGAACTACCCGCGGCCCGAGCCCGAGGCGCTGCGCTTCCTGCTCGACCTCGTCTTCCAGAACCCGCGCGCGGCGGCGGAGTTCTCCGCGCACATCGTGGAGGCGGGCAAGACGCTGGTCGCCTACCACCTCAAGCACGACCAGCGGGCGGAGGCCCTCGAACTGCTCCAGCGGCTGGTCGCGGAGTTCCCCGACGAGATCGCCTACGCGGTCTCCCTCGTGAACATCCACTACGAGGAGGGCAATGTGCCGCTCGCGGCGGCGGAGTGCGAGCGCCTCGCCGCCGCCTACCTCAAGCGCCGCCGCACCTCCCCGGCGGTGAGCCTCTACAAGAAGCTGCTGATCATGGACCCGGACCGGCAGGACGTGCGCGAGAAGATCCGCAAGATCTCCTCCGGCAAGAAGCGCCGGCTGCCGGGGGCGCTGACGCGCCTCGCGATCGCCGCGTCGGTCGCGCTGCTCGTCGGCGGCGCGGCCGTCGTCCTCGTGCGCCACGAGGGCGAGCGCGGCGGGACCAAGGACGGCATCGACAGCACCACGCTCACCGAGCTGCTCGGGCGGGCGGTCGAGGAGCAGAGCGCCGCGGAGAAGCACGGCACGGGGGCGGTGGAGGAGTTCCAGAAGCTGCTCGAGCAGCTCGGGCAGGATCCCCTCCTCGGGAAGGAGCTGCTGCTCGAGCGCCTCAAGTCCGCGGAGAGCATCAACCGCCTCTTCGAGGAGCGCGCGGAGAAGGCGATGAGCATCGCCGAGACGATCCGCCGGCAGACGGCCGACGAGGTCGTCGCCGCGCGGGCGCGCGCGATGCTCGCGTCGACGCAGGACCGCGCCGTCAAGGTGCGCGCCGAGTACGCGCGCTGGCGCGCGGCGGCGCAGCAGGCGGCGGAGCGCCTGCGCGAGCAGGCGCTCGTCGACTACCCGGCGGGGCGCCTCAACGACGCGCTCGAGCGCTTCCTGCTCGCGAGGACGCTCGCCACGCGGCGCGAATGGAAGGGCGACGCCGAACTCGACCGGTACATCCAGAACATCCGCTCCGACGTCGAGCGGGCGCGGCGCCAGATCGAGATGGCGCGGGCGCGCGAGGACGCGGGCGACTGGGTCGGCGCGCGCCGCGCCTACCTCGAGGTGATCCGCGAGTTCAAGAAGGCCGACCTCGCGCAGGAGATCCGGCTGCCGGTCGAGATCCTCTCGCTGCCCCCCGGCGCGACGATCCGCCTCGACGGCGCGGAGGTGCCGCAGAAGACGCCCGCGATGGTGCGCATCTCGCCGTTCGCCGAGACCGCCGTCACGCTGGAGAAGCGGAGCTTTCTGCCCGAGAGCTTCCAGCTGGGCCCCTTCGGCGAGAGCACCGATCCCGCGAAGTACGAGTACACGCGCGCCCTCCTGAAGTCCGCCACCTGGTCGCAGTCGCTGCGCGACCAGGTCGAGGCGAACCCCGCCGTCTGGGGATCGCGCGTCGCGGCGGCGGGGCGCAACGGCAAGTGGACCGTCCTCGACGCGGTCTCGGGCAAGCAGATCGCCTCGGGAAGCCTGCGCAGCGTGGACGGCGTCGCGGGCGGCCTCGTGGCCGACGACGCGAACTTCTATGTCCCGACGCTCGACGGCAAGGTCTACGTGTTCGACGCCGTCGCCTGCAAGCACAAGTTCACCCTCGCGGGGTACGAGTCGGGCTTCTACGGGAGCCCGGTGGTCGAGCGCGGCGTGCTCTACGCGGTCGAGCACGGCGGGCACGCCTCCGCGACCGAGATCGCCACGAAGAAGCAGCTCTGGCGCGTGCCGACCTCCCACGGCGTGCGCGCCGCCCCGGTCGTGGCCGGCGACGACGTCGTCGTCGTCTCGATGACCGGCGACGTGACGGTGATCCGCAAGGCGACCGGGGAGGTGCTGATCCGCTACCAGGTGCGCGGCACCGTGACCGCGGCGCCGGCCGTGGCGAGCAGCGGCGACCTCGTCTTCGCGACCGAGGAGGGGATGCTCTACGGCATCGAGCGCCGCACGGGGAGCCGCCGCTGGACCTACGACGCGAAGTCGCCGCTTTCCGGCACGCCGCCGGTCAAGGGGCGGGCGGTCTTCATCGGCCCGCGACCGGGCGAACTCGTCGCGATCGACACGAACACCGGCGACGAGATCTACCGCTACACGAAGAGCCACCTCTCGGCGCGCGCGGCCGTGGCGAAGGCGGACCGCATCTTCTTCGTCAACGGCCCCTCGCTGTCGGCCTTCGCGCCGAGCAGCGCGGACGGCTACGGCCTCGCGTGGACCTTCGTCGCGAAGGGCCGCATCCTCTCGGGCCCCGTGCTCTCCGAGGGCGCGGTGTTCATCGGGGACGACAAGGGCAACTTCTACAGGCTGGAGGCGGAGGACTAGACATGCGCAACCAGGGATCCGCGGCCCCCGCACCCCCCCCGCTCAATTCCGGGCGACGGGCCTCCGATAGTACCTACGGCCTTGCCGCCAGGGTCGGCTAGGACGGACGAACGTGAACTTCATCAAACGCATTTTCCGGGGAGGCCGCGGCCGGTCCGACGGGGACGATGCCGCCCCCCACCGCGCCCGCGAGCTCGCCACCCTCGTGGCCGAGGCCGAACGGCTCGTGGCCGCCGGCCGGCACGAGGAGGCGATGCACGTCGCGCAGGGCGGCCTCAAGAAGTTCCCCACGGCGGCCCGGCTGCGCGCCGTGATCCACTACGTGCGCCGCGCCGCGGCGAACAAGCGCCTCGTCCAGCTGAAGCAGGTGCTCGACGAGCGCAAGGACGAGCGCGCCTACCGCGACCTCATCGTGCTCCATCTCGAGCTCCGCAACCGCGACGCGGCGCAGGAGGTCGCGGCGCGCTATCTCGAGGAGTTCCCCGACCAGGCGGAGGCGCACCTGCACCGGGCCGAGGTCCATCTCGCCCGCTACTTCAGCGAGCTCTTCGCCCGCGACGCGTGGAGCGCCGTGGAGTCGCTCGAGCGCGCGCTCCAGCTCAACCCGGAGACGATCCGGGCCCATGCGCTGCTCGCGCTGCTCTACTTCGCGATCGGCGCGCCGCGCCACTGCGCGAACCAGCTCGCCGAGGTGCTGCGCCTCGATCCGGGCAACACGACGACCGCCGACTTCCGGACGCAGGTGCTGGACGCCGCCGGACCCGAGGGGGAGGAGGACATCGAGCACCTCCTCGACTACGCCGAGGACCACCACGAGATCCCGAACGATCCGCGCCTCTTCCCCGGCGGGCGGCGCTTCGCGCTCGAGAACCGCGGCGGGGCGCTCTCCCCGAAGCTCTTCGCGGCGGCGGCGGCCGGCATCGGCAAGCGGCTCCGCATCGAGCAGCTCGCGGCGATCGGGAGCGGCGGGCGGCCCCTCGCGGTGGCCGGCGAGAACAAGGAGAACTTCGTCCGCCTCGCCTGCCGCCTCGACGCGGCCTCGCGCCGGGCGGGCCGCCACATGAACTTCGGCACGATGCGCCGCTTCATGCTCGAGGGCAAGTTCGGACGCATCGTGCTCGTGCCGGCGGGGAACTGCGCGGTGGCCGCCCGGGCGCCGCGCTCGGTCAGCACCGAGCGCGTCGCGGAGGGCCTGGAGCTGGTCGTCACCGCCTCGCGTTCCGCGCTGTCCGACGTCGAGGAGGACGCGTGATGGAAGAGATCCTGAACCGCCTCGGCTCGGAAGCCTGGGTGCAGGGGAGCATGATCGTCTCCGACGAGGGGATGGTCGTGCTCGAGAAGCTCTCGACGGGGCTCGACCGCGACGCCGTGGCCGCGCTGGCGAGCGACCTCGTCACGGAGGCGGCCGACGGCCTCAAGGAGGCGGGCATGTCGGCCTTCGGGCGGATCGTGCTGTCGGCCACCTCGGGCGAACTCGTCGTGGTGGGTTGCGGCTCGGTCTACCTCGTCGTGATCGCCGCGGCGGGCTCCGAGGCCTTCTACATCGAGATCGACAGCGCCGCACAACAGCTCAGGAGGCTTGCCCCCACGGCCTCCCTGCGCGAGATCTAGGGGCAGCGGAGAGGAAAGCCAGCGATGGTCCAGATCAACTTCGCGAACAAGGAAATCCAGTGCAAGATCGTCTACTACGGTCCCGGCATGTCGGGCAAGACGACCAACCTGGAAGTGGTCCACAAGAAGGCCCCGGTCAACGCCAAGGGCGACCTGACGTCGATCGCCACGGAGGGCGACCGCACCCTCTTCTTCGACTTCATGCCTCTCGACCTCGGCAACATCGCCGGCATCAAGACGAAGTTCCAGCTCTACACGGTGCCCGGCCAAGTCTACTACAACTCGACGCGCAAGCTCGTGCTGCAGGGCGTGGACGGGATCGTCTTCGTCGCCGACAGCCAGGCGGACAAGATCGAGGAGAACCTCGAGGCGATCGAGAACCTGCGCACGAACCTGAAGGAGTACGGGCGCGACATCGAGTCGATCCCGATCGTCTTCCAGTGGAACAAGCGCGACCTCCCGACCGCGCTGTCGGTCGAGGAGCTGAACCGCCGCCTGAACCCGCTCGGCGCGCCGGTCTTCGAGGCGGTGGCCTCCACGGGCGAGGGCGTCTTCCCGACGCTGAAGGCGCTCGCGAGCCTCGTGCTCGAGTCGATCAACCGCGACAAGAAGGACTCGGGCATGGGTCAGCCGGCGGCCTCCCGCGCGGTGCCCCGTGCCGCGGCGCCCGCCGCGCCCGCGGCTCCGCGCCGGGTCGGGGCCCCCCAGCCCCCCGCCGCTCCCTCGGCGGCACTGGCCCGCGTCGGGCAGGCGC
>CAZMXP010000040.1:0-45529 GCA_964570285.1 uncultured Planctomycetaceae bacterium | reverse complement strand
CCTGCCTTTGATAGGGCAGTTTGTCGGCAGTTTCCAGCGTTTTTACGGCGCGCGCTCGTTGGCTTCGGAGACCCGGATCTGCCGCCCGTCGAGCTCCTTGCCGTCGAAGGCGGCCATCGCCTGCGCGGCCTCTTCGTCTGTCCCGAATTCGGCGAAGGCGAAGCCGCGCGAGCGGCCCGTTTCGCGATCCGTGACGATCGTGATGCGACTCACCTGCTTGCCGTCGGCTTCAAACAGGGCGCGGAGGGAGCCCTCCGTCGTGTTGTAGGAGAGGTTTCCGACGAACAGCTTCGTACCCATTGGATCAGACCTTTACCCTGGACCTTTCCGGTGTGTAGGACATCTCCCGACCGAGGGAGGCGACCGCGGCACCGCTTGCCGAGACGCGCACCACGATAGCGCCGGTGGGGGAGGCTGTAAACGGGGCCCGTCGCCCGCTTTTCGGGCTATGGGCCCTGAAGGGCCCGTCTGGGGGGGGAGGGCGGGGGGAGTGGGGGGTGTGGGGGGGCGCCTCCGGGGGGCCGGCGCCTTGGGGGCGGCGGTGCGCCCCTCGCTTGTCGCGTCAATTCCTGAAGTCGGCGTGGCAGGCGTTGCAGCTCTTGATGCTCGCCTTGAAGGCCTTCTCGGCCGCCTCCCGGTCGCCCGCACGCAGGGCGGTCTCGAGGGAGGTCGCGTGCTTCTCCGCGTCGGCGCAGTGCTCGAGGAAGCTCGCGCCGTGGCTCTCGGCCTCGGCGGTGCGGGCCATCTCGCGGTAGCTCTCCCAGACCATGCGCGCCTCGTGGGCGGGGGAGACGTCGGGCTGCTTCGCGGGGGTCTTCCAGTCGGCGTCGCGGCAGGCCTTGAGCAGTTCCCACCGCTCGTCGAGGTGGACCATCGCCGCGCGGACGCCCTCCGGGACAACCGCGCTCGGAAGCTCGCCGGAGAGCTTCGCCAGGGTCGCCGCGTCGGGGGCCTTGAACTCCCTGACGTCGCGGTAGAGCCCTTCGTACTCGGGGCTGGTGCCGCTGATGCGCAACCCTTCGACGGCCTCCTCGCCACTCACTCCCTCGAGGGTGATCCTTGCGACCATCATCGCCGCGGGGCCGCGGTGCTTGCCGTGATGGCAGTGGAAGTAGACCGGGCCGGGGGAGGTCTGGACCGCCTTGATGATCTTGAGCGCCTGCTCCATCGGCACGCCGTCGTAGCTGATCGGGATGTGCACATAGCGCAGCCCGTGCGACTTCGCCAACTCGACGGCGGGGATCGCGCCATCCACGGAGACGATCGTCTTGAAGCCCAAGGCGGCGAGGTTCGCGAAGGCCTCCGCACCCTCCGGCTGCGCGCCCTGGCCGACCCTTTCGGACCAGCGATGGTAGCGGTGGAGCCCCACCGGTTCGCCCTCCGGGGAGTAGGTGATCCCGACCGGCGCCGGCGTCTTCGCCTCCCGGGGCGTGCTTCCGCACGCCGAAGCACCGAGGACGAGGGCGACGAGGAGCAGCGACTTCATGCCACTCCCTAGGCAAGGGGCGTACCAGTGCGGGAGGGCCGAATCCCCTGCCCATCCGTGTCGAATGGGAGACAGTTGTGGCCGCCGCGTAACAAGTCGTCCAACGCTGCCGTAGCAGCGGGAACCCCCGGGAGACAGGCCCCCCCCTGGCCCCCCCCGGATCGCCGCGGCCTACGGCCTCGAGCCTAGAGCCCGCTCCGCGCGCTTGAGCGCCACTCTCATCCCACCCGTCCGGATCCAGAGCGTCGAGCCATAGAGTTCAAGGGTTTCGGGCTCCCAGCGACCGGAGCGTTCGAACTCGACGAAGACCTTGTTCCCCTCGACCCGGACGATCCGATAGGCCTCCTCCCGGTCGGCCTCCTTGCCCTTGATGCGGGAGACAAAGCGCATCCGGTCGGGCGTGAAGGTGACCTCGAGGCGGGCCTGCGTGAGCACCGACCTGAGGGCGTCACTCTCCGCGGGACTCGCGGGGCGGGCGCCGGAGGGGTGGAGGAGCAGGTCCGGCGCGAGCGCCCACGTCCCGACGAGGCGGAGGTCGCGACCTGGAGCGCGCACGATTCCGACGACGACGACGAGCGCCGCCGCGGCGATGATGATGATCCTTGCTGTCATGGCCGGTGCTAGCAGGGGTTATCGGCGCCCCGGGGGTACCCGCCGTAGCCCGGAAGGGCCCGCAACGACGCGTTCGGAGACGGATGTTTGGCGCCGGGCACGGATTGCGGGTACACCATCGCTGGCGATGATCTTCTTCGGGACGCGCGGCGTCTCCTCCAAGGTCGGGGAGGGCCGGTTCACCTGCCCGCGCTGCGGCCCCAATGCGCCCTACGTGCGGCGGCGCGTCCGGACCTTCTTCCACCTCTACTACATCCCGCTCGTGCCGCTGGGCGAGCGTGTCGAGCATGTCGAGTGCACGACGTGCCACGGCACCTACGATCCCCTCGTGCTCGGGAGCGGGCCGCCGCCGGCCGACCGACCCGTCGGCTACGACTACGAGTTCCACAGAAACCTCGTCCGCGCGATGGTGGCGTTGCTGCCGCCGGGCGCCGCAGGCGAGGAGGGGCTTCTCGACCGGGTCCGCGACGCCTACAAGGCCGAGACCGGGTACGAGTTGACGCGGCAGGATGTGCGCGCGGTCGTGCGACAGACGGAGGCGGATCCCGAGAGGGTCTTTGACGAACTCAGGGATCTTGCCCCCCGCCTCGACGGCCCCCGGAGCGCGCAGATCCTCCGGGCCGCGCGTGCCCTGGCGAGCGTCGGGCCGGGGGCGGTGGGGCTGATCGCCCGCCTCGAGGCCCTCCTTCGCCCCGCGCCCGGGTCCGCCGGTCCGCCCTGAGGCGCCCGGCTCAGAGGCGCAGGATCATCAGCACCATGTCCGTGGGATCGCCGTCGGGATCGGTCCCATAGTGCGGGATCTTGTACTCGGTGAAGCCCAGCCCGCGCAGCGTGTGCACGGCGTCGGCCTCGAGATCATGGATCAGCATGCAGGTCAGGTGGCGCAGGCCGTTCTCCCGCGCCATCTGGATGAAGAGGTTCACGAGGATGGTCCCGAGGCCGGCGCCCCGGAACTCGGGATCGATCAGCCACTTGATGCGCCCGACGAGGCGGAGGGGCCCGCCGTCGCGGTAGTGGAGGGTGGCGTCGGCGACGACGCGCGTGCCGTCGAGCGCGAGGAGCGGCACCGCCTTGCCGTAGTCGAGGTCGAGCCCCCAGCTCTCGACCACCGCGCGGTTGTCGATGCGATCCCAGGCGTAGCGCTTCACCTCGAACGGCAGCCGCTGGAAGAAGCTCCAGAGCGCTCCGGTGTCGTTCGAGGTGAAGGGGCGTATCAGGAGGCGGCGGGCGTCGCGCAGCCCCGCCTCCTGCGGAAATCGGATCGGCATCTGGCTCTCCTCGGCAGGCCGGGGGTCGGCTCCGCGCCGCCGCCGGGTGCTGGCCGGAGGGTAGCAGAACCGGGGTGCGTCGCAACCGCGCGGCGGGTGCGCGGAGGGGCTACGGCACGCCGCCCCCGTCCGGGGGGCGGGCGGCGAAGAGGCGCAGGCCGCGCCGCAGCAGCCGCCCGAGCGCGCGCCAGTCGCCGTCGAACGCGAGCGCGCGCTCGTCGATGATCGCGTCGGCGTGCGGCTTGCACGTCAGGATCTCGTCGAACGGGAGATCGTGGCGGCGCAGGTAGGCCGCGATCTCGCGCGCCGCCCCGCGGGCGCGCCACCCTTCGACGGAGCCTCCATGGGCGCGGCAGGAGAGGATGAGGATCGTGTGGCCCGCGGCGCTCAGGTCGCGCAGCACGCGCGCCGCGCGCGGAGGAGGGGGGGTCGCGGGGGGGGTGCCGCAGGGGTCGGGACAGAGCGTCCCGTCGAAGTCGAGCAGGATCCTCATCGGCGAACCACCCCCCCCGTGAGCCGATCGTCGCGCGGCTGCCCGCTCCCGGGCGTGCGCCCCGCGCGGGCGGGCACGGCCTTGCACCGCGCGAGCCGGAGGGGGGCCGTAGGTCGCACCGTCATGCTGTCCTCCACCGGGCGCGATCCTACGCGGGCGGTTGAGGGCCTCCATCGGGAGGCTGCCCTATTCGGGGTTGCTCCCGCGCGGGCGGGACCGCCGGCGGACGGTTCGTCGCAGGCTGGGATGCAACCGGGGGTGAAGGGGGTTAGATTGCTACGGCATGCGACCCCGCACCGTGAACCGCCTCCGTTCCCTGCCGCGTGCGCGCGCGCGGATCCTGTGCGTCGCCTTGGCCCTGCCGCTGTTGCTCGCCGGTTGCCCCTCCTCCGCCGGGAAGGCGCAGGTGATTCCCAACCCGTTCGTGCAGGGGACCTATCTCTACGTCGGAAGCTCCGGCGCGTTCCCGCTCCGGGGGCTGATCACGTTTGAGCAGGACGTGGACACCGTGCGCGTGCTCTCGACCACCTACTTCAACGCGCTCGACCGCTCGCTGAAGGGCGAGGCGACGCTCGCCGGCGACACGCTGACGATCCGTCTCGTCCCCGTCAACGGCGACACGGACTTCCACGCCGATTGCACCTTCGTCTTCAGCGCCGACCGCAACACCTTCATCGTCCAGTTCGCCGACACCAACGGCGACAACGGCCCGCTCGGCAGCTATCGCGGCACGCGCCAGTAGGCGCGCGCGGCGGCTTGCGAAGTGCCGTCGCCGCGGCGCGAGCGGCCTTCCCGCCCCGTGGGACGGGCGTTACCCGCCCGGCACGGCGGCGCCGAGGCCGAGGCACTCCCGGATCTCGTGCAGCACGAGGTCCGGATGGTCGCGCACGCGTTCGGGCGGGAAGCGCAGCGTGAGGATGCCCTCGTAGGCCATCAGGTCGTTGTCGCGGTTGACCATCCACTCGAGCATGTCGAGGTCGTCGGGCTGGTCCTCGCCGATCTCGATCGAGACCCCGTACTGCGGCAGCAGGAACTCGAGCACGTATCCCGCGCGGAGATCCGGCAGGAAGACCGGCACGTGGAAGGCGATCTCGACGCCGAGCCTCTCGCGCAGCAGCCGGTGGAAGGCGGTCGTGGGCGGGGGCCGACCGGCCGCCTGCCGCCGCAGCCAGTCGGGGGCGCGGGCGATGTGCTCCTCGAGAGTCGTTTCGAGCGGGCCGAGGTCGGTTTCGTCCCACCTCCAGCCGCCCTTGGGGTCGAATTCTTCGCGTGCCATATCCATAAGACGCGGTGCGGTTACTTTTTCAGCGGCGCGCCACGTATGCTGGCGCCATGCCGCACCGTGCGTCGGATCTCCTCCGGACGTTTCGCGAGGGCGGCCTGCTGTTGGAATTGCGCGGGCCCGATGCCGCCGTGGAGCGGGTCGCCGCGGCGGACGCGTGCGGCCCCGGCGATCTCGTCTTCGCCGACCGCGCGGAGTATCTCGAAGCGGCCCTGCGGGGGGGGGCGAGCGCCATCGTCACGACGGCCAAGCTCGCGGACTGCTTGGGGGGGGGCGCGGGGGCCGCGCTGCTGATCTGCCGCGACGTGAAGCTCGCGTGGGCGCAGGTGACGCAGCGCCACTTCGACCGCGACCTTCGCCCCCCCGGCGTGCCGCCGATCCACCCGCGGGCGATCCTCCATCCGGAGGCGCTCGTCGCCGCGACCGCGCGCATCGGGGCCGGCGCCGTCGTCGAGGCTGGCGCGCGCATCGGCGAGCGCTGCGTGCTGCTCGCCCACGCGGTGATCGAGGAGGGGGCGCAGGTCGGCGAGGGGACGGTCGTTCACCCGGCGGCCGTCGTAGGGCACGGATGCCTCGTCGGCCGCGACGTGATCCTCAAGTCGGGCGCCGTCATCGGCTCGGAGGGCTTCGGCTTCGCGCAGGACGCCGCGCGCAGGAACCACCGCATCCCCCAGCTCGGCACCGTCGTCGTCGGCGACCGCGTCGTCGTCGGCGCGAACTGTTGCATCGACCGCCCTCCCCACGGCACGACGAGGATCGGGAACGGCACGGTGATCGACAACCTCTGCCACATCGCCCACGGCGTGCAGGTGGGGGAGGACTGCATCCTGACGGCGATGCTCTGCGTCGCGGGCTCGACGCGCCTCGGCGACCGCGTGGTCACGAGCGGCATGACGGGCATCATCGACCACCTGGAGATCGCGAGCGACGTGACGCTGCTGCAGAAGGCGGGGGTCACCGGCGACGTCCCGGAGGCGGGCGCCTACGCCGGCATGCCGCTACTGCCACTGAAGGAGCATATGAAGAGGCAGGCGCTGCTGCTGCGTCTGCCGCAACTGCGCGAGGAGTTGCGGGCGCTCGAACGCCGGATCGCGGAGCTGGAAGGGGGGGCGGGGGGGCGCGCCGCCCCGCCGTGACCCGGCGCCTCGCGGATCGATCGGAGGCCGCCCGCCCCTCCCCTACTTCCGCAGCGGCACGAGCGCGCGCGCCTGCAAGTGGGCGAAGATGGCGTCGGCGGCGATCCGGTGCCCCTGGGCATCGGGGTGGATGATGTCGCCTGGCCGCGACCGGAGCGTTTCGAGGCCGGCACGGCGACAGGGCTCGAGAAGGTCGAGCAGGTCGAAGCCGTGCTTCCTCGCCAGGGCGGCGACGTGATCATGGGCGGCCTGATAGGGGTAGCCGCCGCCGTCGCCCTCTTCGAGGTAGGGGAAGACGACCACGAGCACCGGGACGCCGTGCTCCTTCGTGAGGTCCGCCAGCTTGCGGAACGCCTCGGTCACGAGATCCTCGCCGAACCAGTAGCGCATCCGGGCCACGCGCAGCTTGACGAAGTCCCAGAGCATCGAGCCCGAGTGCAGGAAATAGCGCGTCGCGCCCCCGTCGTGCCCCCAGAGCACGGAGTCGTTGAGCACATAGCCGAGAATGATCAGGTCCGGCTCGTAGGCGAGAGCCTTCGTCCGGATCAGCTCCAGCTCCTGCAGGGAGTTGTAGCCCCCGACCCCCATGTTGAAGACCTCGACCTCGGCGCCCGCCTGCCGCGCGAGTAGCTGCTCGAGCTGCTTGGGGTAGGTCAGTTCGCTGGCCACCTCCCAGCCGACCGTCACGCTGTCGCCCACGGCGACGATGCGGAAGCGGCCCGCCGGCTTCGCCGCGAACTCGCGGTCGCGGAAGCCGGCGGCGTTGGTCTGGACCTTCACGTCGGTGCCGGGGTAGACGGCGTCGTGGCTCGCCCGCATCTCGTAGACCAGGCGCGGGTTCGACGACGGGATGAACAGGTATCGCCGGTCCTCGTGCTTGGCGAACGAGGCGCGGTACCGGATGCGCAACCCCACCTCGATCGCGCCGAGCAGGAAGACCACCATGACGAGGGAGAAGAGCAGCTTCTTCCACGTCGGGAGGGGGGGCGCCACCTCCTGCGCTTCTGCGGGACTGTCCGGCGCCATGGCGCCGAATCATATGCGCGGCGTACGACCGCACAGTCGCGCCGCATGCGGAGCCGCGCCGGGGAGCGCCGCGGTGCGCCGCAACCTGCGGGGGCAGAGGGGGTTAGGAGCCCCGGGGAGAGTCCGCGGGCAGGCCCCCGGAATCGGGCGGCGAGGAAGGCGCGCCTCGCCGGCGTGTCGGCCTTGCTTCCGGGCGGCATCGCGGAAAAGTCACCCGGCACCGTACCCTCACAGCGTGTACATCCTCGGGGTCTCCGCCTTCTATCACGACAGCGCGGCCTGCCTCGTGCGCGACGGGGAGATCGTCGCGGCGGCGCAGGAAGAGCGCTTCACCCGGAAGAAGCACGACGCGGACTTCCCCGCGCAGGCGACCGCCTACTGCCTCCGGCACGCGGGCATCGTCGCCGAAGACCTCGACCTCGTCGTCTTCTACGACAAGCCCCTGCTCAAGTTCACGCGCCTCGTCGAGACCTACGCCTCCTGCGCGCCCAGAGGCATCCGCAGCTTCCTGATGGCGATGCCCCTCTGGCTGAAGAAGAAGCTGCACATCCCGAAGATCGTGCGGGAGAAGCTCGGCTGCGACGTGAAGATCCTCTTCACCGAGCACCACGCGAGCCACGCGGCCTCCGCCTTCTACCCGTCGCCCTTCGAGCAGGCGGCGATCCTCACGCTCGACGGGGTGGGGGAGTGGGCCACGACGACCCTCGGCGCGGGGGAGGGCCATCGCGTCCGGCTCCTGAAGGAGATCCGCTTCCCGCACTCGCTCGGCCTTCTCTACAGCGCCTTCACCTATCAAGCCGGCTTCAAGGTCAACAGCGGCGAGTACAAGCTTATGGGGCTCGCCCCCTACGGCGAGCCCACCTACGTCGACCGCATCTATGCGCACCTGCTCGACCTGCGCGAGGACGGGAGCTACCGCCTCGACATGCGCTGCTTCGACTACGCGACCGGCCTCACGATGACGAACCGGCGCTTCGACCGGCTCTTCGGCGGGCCGCCGCGAAAGCCGGAGACGCAGATCACGCAGCGCGAGATGGATCTCGCCCGCTCGGTGCAGGTGGTGACCGAGGAGGTCATGCTGCGCACCGCGCGCTTCCTGAGGACGCAGGTTCAGAGCGAAAACCTCGTGCTGGCGGGCGGGGTCGCCCTCAACTGCGTGGGCAACGGCCGCCTCGCGCGCGAGGGCCCCTTCCGCAACCTCTGGATCCAGCCCGCGGCGGGCGACGCGGGCGGCGCGCTCGGCGCCGCGCTGCTCGCCTGGCACCAGTACGCGGGCAAGCCGCGCACGGCCCTCGCCGGCGACAGCCAGCGGGGCTCCTACCTCGGCCCGGAGTTCTCCGACGACGAGATCGGCGCCTTCCTCGATGCGCACGAGGCTCCCGCCCGGCGCGTGGCCGGGGAGGACGATCTCGTCGAGCGGGTCGCCGCGCTCATCGAGGAGGGCAAGGTGGTGGGCTGGTTCCAGGGGCGCATGGAGTTCGGTCCCCGCGCCCTCGGCGCCCGGAGCATCCTCGGGGACCCGCGCAACCCGACGATGCAGAGCACGATGAACCTGAAGATCAAGTACCGCGAGTCGTTCCGGCCCTTCGCGCCCGCGGTCCTGCGCGAGAAGGTGTCGGAGTGGTTCGAGTACGACGGCGACAGCCCCTACATGCTGGTCGTGGCTCCCGTGAGGCGCGAGCGCCGCCACGAGATCCCGCCGCAGGACCCCGGCAGGTCGGGCCTCGACCGGCTGAAGCAGGTCCGGTCGGAGCTCCCCGCCGTGACGCACGTGGACTTCTCCGCGCGCATCCAGACGGTGCACGGGCAGACCAATCCGCGCTTCGCCGCGCTGCTGCGCGCCTTCGAGCGGCGCACGGGCTGCCCCGTGCTCATCAATACCTCGTTCAACGTGCGCGGCGAGCCGATCGTCTGCACACCCGACGACGCCTACCGCTGCTTTCGCCGCACCGGGATGGACGTGCTCGTGCTCGGCAGCCACATCCTGCGCAAGGAGGAGCAGGCGCCCCTCGAGGAGACGCGCGACTGGCGGAGGGAGTTCGCGCTCGACTAGGCGAGGCGATGCGGGACGACCGGACCCACCTCCGCCGGTTCGGCCTCGCGGTCGGCGGCGTCTTCGTGGCCATCGCGCTCTGGCTGCTGCTGCGCTCCGGGGGCACCTCCCCGACGGGAGTCGTCCTCGGCGCCCTCGGGCTCGGCCTCGTGCTGCTCGGTCTCGCCGTACCCCTCGCGCTCCGCCCGGCGGAGCGGGCGTGGGGGCGGCTCGCCCAGGTGCTCGGGTGGATCAACACGCGCATCCTGCTCGCCGCCGTGTTCTACTCCGTCTTCACCCTGACCCGGCTCTTCCTGCTCCTCTTCCGCAAGGACCCGCTCCACCGCCGTCCCGACTCCTCGCTCGAAACCTACTGGAACGACCTACCCGCCGTGGACCCCGAACCCTCCAGCTACGAGAATCCCTTCTGAGGTCATCGATGGGTCTCTTCATGGACTTCGCGCGCTTTGTCCGGAAGGAGAAGAAGTGGTGGATCATCCCGATGGTGGTCCTGCTGCTGCTGCTCGGCTCCCTCCTCGTCTTCGCGGAGGGCTCGGTCTTCGCGAACTTCATCTACACGCTGTTCTGAGCCGGCCGGCCGAGCGCCGCACCGAGCCTACGTCGCCGCGGCGGTCGTCACGGGCGCCGCGGCCGCGGGAACCTCGCCCTCCGTCCCGAGCAGCCGGGCGAGCACGTCCGCGGCGCGGTAGCTCGACTCCCCCGGCTCCAGGAACTGCGCGACGTTCACGAGGTCGTCGCCGGAGGTGATCATCGGCGGCTCCTGGACGCCGCCGGGGCGGGTCTGGCCGAGTCCGATCGTCTCCATCAGGCCGTTGCAGACGCAGAGGCGGCCGACGGTGTCGGCGAAGTCGCCGCCCTTCCGCTCGTAGTCCTTCTCGGGTTCGCTGGGGCAGCGCCAGCCGAGGCTCTTGTCCTCCTTCTGGTAGGCATGCCGCAGGTAGCCCAGGTCGCAGATGCGCTTGCGCTCCTTCGCGACCGCGGGATCGGCGAACGTGCCCGCGAGCTGCACGAGCTTGAACGGAAAGCCGGTGGGCGAGACGCGCCCGTCGGTGCGCACGCGGAGCGCGCCGAGCTTCACCTGCTCGAGCACGCGCCGCTTGATGTCGGGCGCGATCCCCGACTCCTCGCACCACGCGAACGCCGTCCCCACCTGCACGCCCGCCGCACCGAGCGCGAGCGCCGCCGGCAACCCTCCGGGCCTCCCGTACGATCCCGCAAGCCAGAAGGGAAGGCCGAGCTTGCGGAAGACCTCGTAGTCGACGAGATCGCGCTCGCCGTAGAGCGGCTCGCCCTCGTCGTTGTAGCGGATCTCGCCGCGCGGCGGCGCGTTGTGGCCGCCGGCGGTCGGGCCCTCGATGATGAAACCGTCCACGCGGCCGCTCGCCTTCTTCGCGAGCATCGTCCCGAGCGTGGCCGACGCGACGATCGCGAGGAAGGCGGGCCTCTTCAGCGACGGCGCGGGCCCGCCGCAGAAGGTCGCCGGGTCGAACCGGTGCATCGCCGTCGCGCCCGGCGTCTCGACATGGATCGGCAGCTCCGCGGCGAGCCCGTGGGCGAGACGGTCGATGACGCCGGGAATGTGCCGCGGGATGCCGGCGCCCATCAGCACGAAGTCGACGCCGCCGAGCATCGCGCCGAAGAGCGACGGCACGTTCGGCACCTGGATCTTCTCGAGGAAGTTGATGCCGACGTGGCCCGCGTGCCCCTCGCGCGCCAGCCAGACCTCGACGAAGTTCGACGCCACGGTCAATTCGAGAAGGTGGGGACCCGGATCGATCGCCGGGACCGGCTTCGACTTGAAGGGGGCCTCGGGGGACTTGCCGCCCTCGATGAAGTAGCGATCGAGGATCCGCTCCGCGACGCCGGGGTAGGGGAAGGCCGCGAGCGCGCGGCGGTAGTCGCCATCGGGATCGCCAAGTTGCAGGCGACGCGCCAGGATCGCGTCGAGGGCGGTGCCGGAGACGACGCCGAGCTGGCCGAGAGCCGCCACCGCGCGGGCCAGACGCCACATCGATACGCCGGCGCCCATCCCGCCCTGGATGATCTTCGAAATCCGCAACTACCATCAAGATACGGGGAGGAGGGTCAGCGCGCGACCCTTCCGCGGCCTTTTCGCGCTTTTTTCGCCATGGCGCCCCTCCGAAACCTTTTTCGCCGGCCGGTGCTCAATGGCGCAGAGACAACAAACCCACCCGAAAACGGAGGACCCCATGAATCGTCTGATGATCGGCACCTGCGCCGCGGCCCTGGTCGCGGTCCTGCCCTTCGCCTTCGCCCAGGAGGCGCCGAAGACGGCACCTTCCGAGGCGAAGCCCGGCGCGAAACTCTTCGAGAAGTGCGACCTCAACAAGGACGGCAAGGTCGACTGGGAGGAGTTCCAGAAGGTCCGGAGCGGGTTCGCCGCGCTGGATGCGGACGGCGACGGCGCCATCACCGAGGCCGATGTCGCCAAGCGCGCGGAGGCGATGAAGCAGAAGTTCCAGCAGCGCTTCCGGGAGCAGATGCGCGAACGCATGCAGCACCGGATGCGGGAGGGGATGCCTCCCCGCATGGGCCACAGGATGGGCCCGGGCATGGGCCCCGAGCGCGGTCACCGGATGGGACGCGGCGATCGCGGCCCTGAGCGAGGCCCGAGGCACGACGGCATGCGCCGGGGCGAGGGCGGCCGCGGCGGCGAGGATGCCCGCCACGGTCGCGGGGGTCGCGACGGTCGAGGAGGCGAAGGGGGTCGCGGGGGCGAAGGCGGTCGCGGGGGGCGCGGAGGGGACGGCGACCGCGGCATGGATGGCCACAGGGGCGGCCCCGGCGGCGACGGCGGCGGCTTCATGCCGCACCGCGGGCGCGGCCCCGGGCCCCGTGAGCGTCAGGCGGATGCAGGTTGGGAGGGCTGGGAGGAGGCCTTCGACTTCGAGGCGCCGCTCCCCCCCGAGCCCCCCCAGCCTCCGCGTTGAGGACCAGGATGCCAGGCCCTACGACACCGCTCTCAACAGGTGCAGCGTCACCTCGGGACGGACGAAGAGCCTGACACGCCGCAACCAGCCGACGCCGCGGTTCACGTAGAGGCGCGTCGACCCGATGTCGTAGGGCCCTGCCGCGAAGCGCCGGTCCTGGACCGGTAGCAGCGGCGGGCCGAGGAAGGGGAGCGAGACCTGGCCGCCGTGGGTGTGGCCGCTCAGCACGAGCGACGCACCCGCGGCGGCGAGGCGTGCTGCGGTGTCGGGGTTGTGGCTGAGCGCGACGCAGGGTGCACCGAGACTCGGGATGTCGACCGCCGCCGCGTCGAAGCGGCCGCACCAGAGGTCGCCGTACCCGGCGACCGCGAGGCGCGCGCCGCCGGCGCGTTCGACCCACGCGCATTCGTTCGCGAGCATCCGGACGCCTGCATGGAGCAGGGCGCCCTCGAGCGCGTCGTTGCGCGTGCCCCTCCCGGACGCACGGTAGACGCCGCGGTCGTGGTTGCCCTCGACGCCGAGGATCCCGTCGGGGGCCCGCAGCGCCGAGAGCAGACTGCCGACCTCCTCCGCCAGCGCCGGCGTTCCCCCGTGGTGGACGTAGTCGCCGGTCAGCACGACGAGATCGGGGGAGAGCGCGTTCGCGCGCTCGACCGCTCCCCTCAGGTGCGCCTCGGGCACGCCCGCGCCGACGTGCAGATCCGAGAGTTGGACGATGCGGTAGCCGTCGAAGGCGGCATCGAGGCCGCGCAGCGCCACCTCGTGCTCGACCGTCCGCAGCCAGACCGGCTCGATCCCGAACGCATACCCCGCGCCCAGCGCCGCCGCCGCCGCGCCGCCCCCGGCCATCCTGAGCAGCGCGCGGCGGGAGAGTTTCAACGCACACCCCCCTCGAAGACCGCTTCGACGAGGCGGCGGCACTCGTCGACCGGGCGCGCCGCGGCGATCCGCTCCCGCGCCGCGAGCGCCGCGAAGTACCCGCTGCCGAAGAGCACGACCTCGTGGGAGCGCGCGACGAGTCCGCGGGCGAGGGCCAGGAAGGGGTGGAGGTCCCCGGCGCTGCCGAGGGTCTGGATCAGGACGCGGATGGAGGAGTATAGGCCCCGCCCGGAGGGGAGGGTTGAGGGGGCGCGGGGGGCGGTCCCGGGTGATAGCCTCCTGCGACGGTGTGGTGGCGCGACGACGAGCAGCCCGAGGATGAAGGCCATGTGCGCCACCTCCCCCTTGCGGAGATGGCGCGGCGGGTCCTGCCGCTCTTCCGGCCCCACCGCACGTCGCTGGCCGCGGGCCTGCTGCTCGTGCTGCTGTCGGTCGTCTGCGAACTCGGCGGCCCTGTGGTCCTCCGCCACCTGATCGACGAGGGCATCGCCCGGCGGTCGGGCGGCGGGATCCTCGAGAGCGCGCTGCTCTACGCGGGCCTCTTCGTGCTCGGCACGATCGCGACCTACTTCCAGGTCATCGTGCTGACCCGGATGGGGCTGTCGATCGTCACGCAGCTCAAGAAGACGATGTTCTCCCACATCCTCGGACTCGGGCTCGACTTCTTCGACCGGAACGCCCCGGGCCGCCTGCTCGCGCGCGTCGAGTCGGACACCGAGCGCCTGCAGATGCTCTTCTCCGAGGTGGCGGTGGCGCTGCTGCGGACGGTCGTGCTCTTCGCCGGCGCCGTCGCGGTGCTGTTCCTGACCCGCGCGGGGGTCACGCTCGCGATCCTGCTCTTCGCGACGCCGATCTTCGTCGGCACGCTCTTCTACTTCCGTTGGATGCGCTCCATCCACCGGCGATCGCGCCGGCAGCACGCGCGCATCTCGGCGTTCCTGTCGGAGTACGTGCAGGGCGTGCCCATCCTCCAGTCCTACGGCTACGAGGACGAGGCGCGCCGCCGTCTCGCGGAACTCAACGCGGACAAGGTGCGCACCGACCGGCGCGCCGCCGCGTTCGAGTACGGCTACTGGGCCCTGCTGAGCGCCGTCGAGGTCGTCGCCATCCTGCTGCTGCTCTACGTCGGGACCGGGCGCGCCTTCGGCGCGGCGCTCAGCGTCGGCACGCTGATCCTCTTCGTCGAGTACACGCGGCGCATCTTCGCGCCGCTCGCGATGTTCTCCGAGCAGATCGGGTTCGTGCAGCGCGCCTTCGCGTCGGCCGACCGCGTCTTCGGCGTGCTCGACACCCCCTCGCGCACCCCCGATGTCGCCGACGCGAGGGACGAGGTTCCCGACGACTGGGCGGCCGTCGCGTTCGAGGACGTCTCCTTCGCCTACGACGGCAAGGCCCCCGCGATCAACGGCCTCTCCTTCACCGTGCGCCGCGGCGAGCGCGTCGCGCTCGTCGGCCTCTCCGGCGGCGGCAAGACGACGATCGCGAACCTGCTTCTCCGGTACTACGAGCCGACGGGCGGCCGGATCGCGATCGACGGCGTCGACCTGCGTCGCTTCCGGCTGCGCGCGTGGCGGCGCCGCGTCGGGCTCGTCCTGCAGGAGATCCACCTCTTCCCGGGCACCGTCGGCGAGAACCTGCGCGCGCTCGCGGACGGCGTGCCGCAGGACGACGTGGATCGGGCCGCGCGCACCGTCGGCGCCGACGAGGTGATCGCGCGGCTGCCGCGCGGCCAGGACGAGCCGCTCGCCGAGGGGGGCGCGAACCTCTCGATGGGGGAGCGGCAACTGCTGAGCTTCGCGCGCGCCCTCGTGCACGACCCCGACCTGCTGATCCTCGACGAGGCGACCTCCTCGGTCGATCCGGGCACCGAGCGGCGCCTGCAAGAGTCGATGGAGCGCCTGCTCGCGGGGCGCACCGCGGTCGTGATCGCGCACCGCCTCGCGACGGTGCTCTCGGCCGACCGCATCCTCGTGATCCACGGGGGGCGCATCGTCGAGGAGGGGCCGCACGCGGAGCTTCACGCGAGGCGCGGCCTCTATCGCGACCTGTTCGAGCTCCAATTCGCGGGGGGTTCGGGGGCGTGACGGCCCGCGAGCATCTCGCCTGGCTGCTCGCGTACTGGCGGCCCCACCGCCTCTTCGCGCTGCTGCTGCTCTTCATGACGCTGATGTCCACCGCGGTCGCGGTGGCCTTCCCGCTCGTCTGGGGCGTGGTCATCGACGGGCTGCACGCGCTCCCGCGGGGCGGCAGGCTCGGCGACGCCGACCTCGGCCGCTACGCGGCGATCCTCGGCGCGATCGCGCTGGGCCGCTTCGTCGCGGGGCTCTACCCCGGGCTGCGCGCGCTGATGAACATGACGATCGAGAAGGCGGTGCGCGAGCGCGTCTTCTCGTCGATCCTCGACAAGGACCACACCTTCTTCGGGAGGTTCCGCACCGGCGACCTCGTCACGCGGCTCACCGACGACATCGCCGACTACCCGCGCATCGCCTGGTTCACCTGCTCCGGCCTCTTCCGCTTCCTCGACAGCATCTCGCGCGTGCTCTTCTGCGTCGGCGCGATGTTCCTCACCTGCGACGCGTCCCTCGCGCTGCTCTCGCTGATCCCGGTGCCGCTGATGCTCTGGGTCTTCTACCTCGCGCGGCGCGAGCTGGGCACGACCTACGAGAGGCAGCAGGCGGCGGTCTCGCGCACCAACGACACCCTCGAGGCCGCGCTCGCGGGCATCAAGATCGTCAAGGCCTTCAACGGCGAGGCGGGGCAGCAGCGCCGCCTCGCGGCGATCCTCGACGACCGGATCGGCATCCAGATGCGCCTCGCGCGCCTCGTCGCGCTCGTGCACCAGGGCGACAACATCGCAAGCCGCCTGGGCCAGGTCGTCGTGCTCGGCGTCGGCGGCATGCGCGTGATGGACGGCACCCTGTCGCTCGGCACGCTCTTCGCCCTCCATCTCTACCTCGACATGCTCGTGCAGCCGATGATGGACCTTCCCAACCTCTTCGTCGCCGCGCGGCAGGCGTTCGTCTCCGTCGACCGCGAGGTCGAGGTCCTGCGCCATCCGCCGGTCGTCCGGTCGACCGCACCCCCCGCGCCCCCCTTGGACCGGATCGCCTGCGAGCAACTGGGCTTCCGGTATCGCCCCGACGCCGCCCGCGCCCTCGAGGGGATCTCGTTCGACGTCCCCCGCGGGAGCCGCGTCGCCGTCGTCGGCGCGGTCGCCAGCGGCAAGTCGACGCTGTTGCGAGTGCTGGCGGGCCTGCTCCCCCCCGGCGAGGGCCGCTGCCTCTACAACGGACGCGCGCTCGGCGACTGGGCGTGGCCGTCGCTGCGCGCGCGCATCGGCTATGTGCCGCAGGAGTCGCTGCTCTTCTCGGAGACGATCGCGGAGAACGTCTCGTTCGGGCGAGCGATCGGCGCCGCGGAGGTCGCGGAGTGTCTCGACATCGCGCAACTGACCGCCGACCTCGGCGCGATGGCGGAGGGGGCGGGGACGCGCCTCGGCAGGCTCGGCACGCTCGTTTCCGGCGGGCAGCGGCAGCGCATCGCGATCGCGCGCGCGCTCGCGGGTCGGCCCGACCTGCTGCTGCTCGACGACTGCACGTCGTCGCTCGACGCCCGCAACGAGGAGCGCTTCTGGGAGAGGCTCGCGCTGGCGCGGCCCGGCGTCACGGTGTTCATCGTGTCGCACCGGCTCACGACGATCCGCCGCGCCGGGTCGATCCTCGTGCTCGACAGGGGCCGCCTCGTCGATCGCGGCACGCACGCGGAACTCGCCGCGCGCTGCGCCGCCTACCGCGAGTTCCTGCTCACCGAGGAGCGGAAGAGCCACCTCGAGAGGGCGTGACGGCGGGGGAGGGGGCAGCGAAGATGGCGGCGATGGAGCGGCGAACGCACGAGTGCTGGGGGCGCGAGACGGGCACGCCGGAGGAGATCCAGTTCCTCCGCGGGCCGCAGGGGCGCCTCGCGGAACTGAGGCGGGCGATCCGCATCTTCTTCGAGTTCCTGCACGGCGTGCGCCGCTTCCACTTCCTCGGGCCGTGCGTGACCGTCTTCGGCTCGGCGCGCTTCCCCGCGGAGCACCGCTATTACGGCCTCGCGCGCGAGATCGGCGCGGGCCTCGCGCGGGCCGGCTTCACGGTGATGACCGGCGGCGGCCCCGGCATCATGGAGGCCGCCAACCGCGGCGCGAAGGACGCGGGCGGCCTCTCCGCGGGCTGCAACATCGAACTCCCCGAGGAGCAGAGGCCCAACCCCTATCTCGACCGCTTCATCACCTTCCGCCACTTCTTCGTGCGCAAGGTGATGCTCGTCAAGTACTCCTACGCGTTCGTCGCGATGCCCGGGGGGTTCGGCACGCTCGACGAGGTCTTCGAGACCGCGACGCTGATCCAGACCGGCAAGATCCGGGAGTTCCCGATCGTGCTCGTCGGGCGCGAGTTCTGGCAGCCGATGCTCGACTTCATGCGAGGCACGCTGCTCGGCCACGGCACGATCGACGAGCACGACCTGGCGCGCCTCACGCTCACCGACTCGCCGGCCCAGGTCGTGGCGTGCATCCGCGAGTGCGCGATGCGGCAGTTCGGCCTCACGCTCGGCCCGCGCCTGCGCCGCCGCTGGTGGCTCGGCGAGCGCGGCCCGGGCGGCGGGCGGAGCTAGGGGGCCAGGCTCGGCGCGGCCTCCCACGAGAGCAGCTCGACCTGCGGGGCGAGGTAGCCCTCGACGAGGGGCTCCTCGCTGCAGAGGTCGGTGCTGATGTACTTCTTGTTGCTGTCGGGGAAGACGGTCGCGACCGCCGCGCCCGGGCCCTGCTCCTCCGCGACCTTCAGCGCGCCGAGGAAGTTCGCGCCGCTGCTGATGCCGACGCCGAGGCCGAGGCGGCCCGCCAGCGCCTGCGCCATCAGGATCGCGTCGCCGTCCCAGACATCGACGACGGCGTCGAGTTCGTCGAGCCTGACGATCGACGGGACGAACTCGTCGCTGATGCCCTGGATGCGGTGCGAGCCGACCTTGTTGCCGGTGCGCAGCGTCGGGGAGTTGGCGGGTTCGAGCGGGTGGACGGCCAGCCCACCGAGCGCGCCGCGCAGGAACCCCCCGACCCCCATGACCGTCCCCCCGGTGCCGACGCCCGCGACAAACGCCGTCGGCTCGCATCCCATCGACCGCATCTGCGCGAGGATCTCGGGCCCCGTCGTCAGCCGGTGCGCCTCCACGTTGGCGGCGCTGTCGAACTGGTGCGGCAGGAAGACATCGTCGCGCCCCTGGGCGAACTCGTCCGCCGCGCGGATGCTGCCGAGAAAGCCGCCCTGCTCCTTCGACACGGGGATGATCGTCGCGCCGAAGCCGCGGATGACCATGACGCGCTCGCGGCTCATCCAGTCGGGCATGTAGATGCGCACCGGGTGGCCGAGGGCGCGGCCGAGCGCGGCGAAGGAGATGCCCGTGTTGCCGCTCGTGGCCTCGGCGATCGTGTCGCCGGGGCGGATCGCGCCGCGGGCGTACGCGTCGCGGAGGATGTGCAGCGCCATCCGGTCCTTGATGCTGCCGGTGAAATTGGCGATCTCGTGCTTGCCATAGACGACCCGCTCGCGCCCGAGGAAGCGGCAACGGATCGCGAGCAGCGGCGTCCGGCCGACAAGCCGCTCCAGGGACTCGAGGGGGGCGGGAGAGGCCACGCGGCGCATCCTTCCTGCGCGCGCCGTGCCGGGGCGGGCGCCGCCGTGCAGCAGGCCCCGGCTCGAGCGACCGGGGGTTTCCGCGCGGAGCCAGGCTCATTAGTATCGCTCTGCGGGATTTTTCCCCTTCCGGTACGCGACGCCAGAGCGGAACTAATGAGCCTGGCTCCGGTAGCAGGTAGCATCTGGGGACTGAGGAGCCCGATGCGACGACCCCTCGCCCTCGCCGCCCTGCTGCTCGCGCTGCCCGCCGCGGCGCAATCCGTCGGGGTGGCGTGGCAGACCGACCTGACCGAGGCCTTCGCCGCGGCGAAGGAGCAGCAGAAGATCCTGATGGTCTGCGTCAACGCGAAGCAGGTGGACGGCGAGACCCGCGAGGAGCCCGCAGGCAAGGGGCTGCGCGAGGTGGTCTACAAGGACTCGCGCTTCGTCAACAGGTCGCGGGAGTTCGTCTGCGCGCTGCTGACGCCGGAGAGCAAGGACGGCGAACTGCGCCTGCTCGGCATCGAGGGCAGGCTCGTCTCCCCGCAGCACATCTTTGTCGATCCCGACGGCACGCGCATCCTGCTGCGCAAGGAGTACTGGAGCCACGGCAGGGGCGAGGCGGCCGTGACGGCGCTGCTCGAGATGATGGACGAGGCGAAGGCGAAGCTCGCGGCCCCGGCGGAGGCGCCCGTCCCCGCCGAGGGCGCGCCGGCGGCGCCGCCCCCCGGCAGCGACGAGCGCGCCGCGTGGATCGCGGAGCGCATCCGCGAGATCGTCACGGGGCAGAAGAGGCAGCGCGCGGCCACGATCGACCTGCTCCTCCGCAACGACAGCGAGGGCGACACCAAGCGCTATCTCTTCGCGCTGCTCGAGGAGCACAAGAAGGACCTGCCGCTGCTCGCGGATCTGCTGCGCGGCCTCGGGCGCGACCAGCTTCTCGATGCGGCGGCGCCGGTCGCCGCCTTCCTCACGCACAAGGAGGAGGCGCTGCGCGGCATGGCGGCGGTGAGCCTCGAGTACATCGGCAGCCGCGAGAAGGCCGTCGTCGCGGCGCTGATCGGTGCCGCGGGCCGCGAGCCCGACGACGCGATCGCCAACCACATGTACCGCGCGCTCGGCCGCTGCGGCGCGGGCGAGGCGAAGGCGCGCGAACTGCTGCTCAAGAAGTGCGAACAGGGCAAGAGCGAGTTCGCGAGCTACGGGCCCGCGATCGGGCTCGCCTACTTCGAGAAGGACAAGAAGGCCGCGGCGGGCGTCGAGAAGCAGCTGAAGAAGATCGGCATCCCGGGGGGGCGCCGGGGGGGCGGCGAGAACACCGTGAAGCGCGGCGTGCTGGGCTGGACGCTCGCGTGCATCGGCGACCCGAAGAGCGGCCCCTTCGTGCGCGAGGAGCTGCTCGCCAAGCTCGAGAACGTCCAGGCCTTCTGGGTGGACGGGCTGCGGCGCTTCTACGAGACCGTCGCCCGCGCCTGCGAGGGTGACGCGGCGGCGCTGCCGGCCATCGAGGAGGGGGTGCGCGGCATCGTCGCCTTCACGAAGGGCGCCGAGATGGAGCGCTACGGCGCCGAGACGCGCCACCTGATCGACGACTACCGGAAGGACCGCCCGAACGGCAACTTCACCCCCAAGGGCGAGTTCCTCCTCGGCAACGCGAACCCGTAGGACCAACTCTGGGGGCTCGTGCGAGCCCCCAGAAATGGTCGGGGTGACTGGATTCGAACCAGCGACCTCTTGCACCCCAAGCAAGCGCGCTAGACCAGGCTGCGCTACACCCCGTTATCGGTCAGGCGAGAGTGTACCAGCGGGACAAAGGGGTCAGACCCCTTTCACCCGCTCCAAGAGCAGCACGAAGTTGCCCCCGAAGAGCTGCTTCAGTTGTACCGGCTTGAGCCCGCCGTCCAGCAACGCCTGCGCGAGTTCGGCCGTCAGCGTCGGCGCCCGCGCGGCCCACGCGGGGTCCGCGCTGTCGCCGGGCACGACAATCAAATGCTCGGGCCCGAGCAGCTCGCGCAGGCGCAAGAGCTCCGTGGCGACGGCCGCCGCCGCGTCGCCGGGGGCGAGCCGCAGGTAGGCCACCCAGCCGATGTCGCGCTCCTTCAGGCCCGGCGCATGGCGCTCGGCGTGCGCCGCCGGCAGCAGCAGCGGCACGTGAAGGCCCGCGGGGTCCACCTCCCCCGGCGCCCCCTCCATGCAGAGCACTAGCGGCTTGACCCTCGACAGTTGGACGAGGTCGTCCACCGCGACCTCCCTCGTCGCTCCCATCCACGGCGCGAAGAGGCCGACGCCGAGGCGGCGCGCGGGGCGGTGGAGCACGGTCGCGGCGTCGCCGCGGAGGCCGAGCAGCGACGTCGGGCGCAGGTCCTCGAGGGGGGTGGTGGGGAGGGAGCCGGGGAGGAGAGGAGGGGTCTCGTCGTTGGGCTGCGCCTCGCGCCGCGTCAACTCGGCGTCGAGCGCGTTGAAGTCGCCGTCGAACCAGCGCACGAACAGGTCCACGCCCTGCTCGCGCGGCGCGCGGCCGCCGCTGAAGAGGTCCACGACGGTGCTCTGCTGCCAGAGGTACTCGCCGTATCGGTTTTCGCGGCAGAGGGGCGCCTCCGCGGTCGCCGCGCGTTCCGCGAGTCGCCGGAGGTAGCGCCCCGCCGTCTCCAGGAGTTCCGGCTTGATGTTCGGCCAATCGTCGCCCGGCTGGTGGTAGTTCGGGTGCGGCCCCTGCGTGTGCAGGAAGAAGGCGGGGACGCCGCTCGCCTGGAAGGGGTAGTGGTCGCTGTTGGGCTGGCTGCGGAAGGGCTTCCACGAGAAGCCCGGCTCGTCGAAGCCGCCGAGGAAGCTCTCGTCGCGGGGGTAGGCCTCGCCGCCGCCGATCGCGAGCGTGGGCTCGCCCTGTCCGACCATGTCGGTGTTCAGCATGCAGGCGATGCGCTCGATGGGGATCGGCGGCTGCCTCACGAAGGCCCAGCTGCCGAGCAGCCCCTGCTCCTCGCCCGCGAACCAGACGAAGACGAGCGTGCGCGGGAAGCGGCGCTTGCTGCCCGCGACCGCGCGGGCCACCTCGAGCAGCATCGCGCTGCCGCTCGCATTGTCGTCGGCGCCGTTGTAGACGTTGCCGGCCGCGTCGACGCCGACGTGGTCGAGGTGCGCCCCGAGCACGACGAACTCGGGCCCGGTGCCGGGCCAGAGCCCGACGACGTTGCGCACCGGCCGGTCCTTCAGCAGCCGCGCGAGGATCTCGAGGCGGGCGGTGACGCCCGAGAGCGCGAAGGTGCGCCGCTCGCCGCCGGCGAGCGCCTTCATCTGCGCGGCGAGGTCCTGCTGGCCCCCGCGCCCCAGGAGATCGTCCGCCGCCTGGCGCGAGAGCCACAGCGCGGGCAACTCCTCGCGGAAGTACTCCTCCTGGATCGTGCCGGGGACCGCCTGGTCGCCCTCGGCGATGAGGAAGCCGCGCGCGCCCCGCGCGAAGGCCGTCGAACTCTTGTAGCCGATGAAGCGCTCCTCGTCGAAGAGGCTCCCCTCCGGCTTGCCGCGCACGGCGAAGACGATCTTGCCCGTGACGTCGATCCCCTCGTAGTCGTCGCGCCCCTTGTCCGGCGCATGGATGCCGTAGCCGACGAAGACGACCTCGCTCTCGATGACGCCCTTGCCCGAGTAGAGCAGCGTCACGTAGTCGGTCAGGTACCTGCATTCGCGCGGCTCGCGTGCGCCGCCGCTCAGCGCGAAGACCGCCGAGGGGCCCTCCTCCGTGACCGAAGCCTTGAACTCATGGAAGAAGCCGCCGCCGGGAAGCGGCGCCAAGCCGAGCGCTTGGACCTGCACCGCCATCCACTCCTCCGCGAGGTGCCCGCCCTCGAGGCCGCTCTTGCGCCCGCGGAAGCTGTCGTCACTGAGCGTCTTGACCGTCTCGAGCGCGCGCAGGCCGCTCACCTCCTCGAGCGGCACTTCCTGCGCGAAGGCGGTGCAGGCGAGCAGCGTGCAGGACCAGCGGAGGATTCGTCGCATGCGGCGCGATGGTACACCAGCCCCCGAGCAGGACGCGGGGGGTCACTCGGGCGACGGGAGCAGCGATCGGGCGGGGCGGACGCCGAGAATCGCCTAGCGGAAGGTCGCGGTGTTCTGGCTGCGCGTCGCGGAGCGCGAGTTCGGGGCGTGGGCGGCCCAGCTACCGCCGCGGAAGACCCGGTTGCCCGGCCCCTCGACGACCGGATCGACGACCGCCTCGCGGGCGTAGCGCAGCGACATGTCGCGGCACCACTCCCAGACGTTGCCATGCATGTCGTGGAGCCCGAACGGATTCGGCCGGAGCGACCCGACCGGTGCGTGGAGGACGTAGCCGTCGTCGACCTCTTCGCTGTAGGGCCACGAGGGGGATCCGCCGTGCGCCTTGCAGAAGGCGCCGGCGACGTTGGCCGCGTCCGAGAGCCCCGCCGGATCCACGCCCGTGGACCAGGGAGTCTGCGTGCCGGCGCGGCAGGCGTACTCCCACTGCGCCTCGGTCGGCAGCGCGAGCCCCCAGCGCGGGAGCCACTGCGCGCACTCCTCCCAGGAGATCTGCTCGACCGGATTCCGGCGCGTCACGGCCCGGCCGGGAAGCCCCGGGATTACGTGTCCGGCGCGATAGGTGCTCGGCCGCGTCCCCCCGGTGAGGCTCTCCCACTGCGCCTGCGTGCACTCGTGCTTCGCGAGGAAGTAGGGCGAGAGCGCAACCCCGTGGACCGCCCCCTCGTTCGGATCCGTGCTCCAAGGGTCGTAGCCGGGCCCGTCAGGATGCGCCGACTGCGCCCGCATCAGGAAGCGGCCGCCCGGGATCAGCACGAGCACGATGGCCGAATTCTCGGAGAGGCCGAGCTTCCCCGTACGGGCGTTGCGTGCCGGCATCTCCCCCGAGCCGACGTGCCCGAATTCGAAGAGGCCGGACCCGGGGTCGGGGCCGAGCGGAACGAGGCCGAGCTGGGGAGAGATCTCCAGCCCCCCGTAGCGGGGCGAGAGTGCGATCGCCGCGATCGTCTCGTCCCACGCCCGCCGGTACGCGCCGATCGACCTCTCCCCGAGCCCCTCAGCCGTCTCCCTCCTCCGCGTCACGGCTTCGAGTGTCTGCCCAAGCTTTTCGAGGCCAGCGACGAGATCCCCGAGCACCTGGTTCCTCCAGTCGTCGTCGGGCGAATCGAAGCTCCAGGAGGCGCGCCGCTGGATCTTCTCTTCAAGGCCGCGGACCGCCCCCTCGACCGCCGCGAGCCGTTCGTCGAGCGCCTGCCGGGCCTGCGCATCCATCGCCGGGGCGATCATCGCGCGCATCCTCGGAAGCTGCTCCCGGGCGGCGTCGAGCTGGGCCATCGTCTCCGCGTGGTCGAGAAGCCTCTGCTCCTCGGTGTAGGGGAGCGCGCGCTCGCGCACGCGCGCCAGCGCCTCCTCGTGTCCCTTCCGGTTCGCAGCCACCGCCGCGGCCCGCTCGATCCACGCCGCCATCGCGGGCGCGCGGCCGGGATGCACGGGCCAGAGGCGGTCCGCCTCCGCGAGGAGGTTGGCGACCTTCTTGCTGTCGGCGAGCCGCAGCACCTCGGCGAGGGCGGCCGCCTTCGCATCGCGCTCGCGAGAGACATCCCCGAGCGCCCGCAGCGTCTCGCCGCGCGCCTCCTCCGCCTCCTGCCGCTTCGACTGGATCGCGGCCGCGACCACGAAGCCCGCCACCGTCGCCAGCACGAGCGCCGCCGCCGCCACGCGCCGGAGCAGCCGCCGCCCGCTGGCCCGCTCGCGCTCGAGGATGCCCTGCTCCCGCAACGCCACGGCACGCTCGCGGAGCGGGCCCCCCTCCGCGCCGCGCCTCTCTAGCTGCGCCAGCGCCGCCACCGCCCGGTCGATCTGCCGCAGTCGCGCCTCGCCGTGAACCGCCTCCGCCGCGTCGAGCGCCGCCGCGGCGTCCCGCCGCAGCCCCTCCACCTCCCGGTCGATCGCGCTCTGCGCCTGCCATGCGCGCACCTCGTTCGCGAGCGCCTCGGCGCCCTCCGGCCGCGCCGACGGCTCCCGCGACAGGGCCCGCGCGCAGAGGTCGGAGAGCGCCCGGGGCACGGAGTCGTCGATCGACCGCGCCGGCGGGGCATCCTGCTGCGTCACCTGCCGCACGAACTCGACGTAGGTCGTGAACTGGAAGGGCAGTCGCCCCGTCAGGATCTCGAAGAGGATCGCGCCGAGGCTGTAGACGTCGCTGCGCTTGTCCACCTCGTCGACCAGACCCAGCGCCGCCTCCGGCGCCATGTACCCCGGCGTGCCGAGCGCCCCCTCGACCGTGCGCATGTCGGTCGCCTGCCGGAACTCCGAGATCTTCCTCTGCCAGACGGTACCGGTCAGATCCTCCTTTCCCGCCATCTTGGCGAGGCCCCAGTCGAGCAGCACCACCTCGCCGAACTCGCCGAGCGCGACGTTGGCGGGCTTGAGATCGCGATGGATGACATCGCGGGAGTGCGCGTAGCGCACGGTGTCGCAGAGCTTCAGGAAGGGTTCGAGCAGGCCGATGCCGTGCCCTTCCCGGATCGCGTGCGCGAGCGTCCGCTGCCCGCGCACGTAGCGCATCGTGTAGTAGGGGACGCCCGCGGCGTTCTGCCCCAGTTCGTAGACGGGGACGATGCCGGGGTGCTCGAGCCCGCCGGTGACCCACGCCTCCTGCAGGAACCGCGTCTTGAGGTTCTCGAAGGCCTCGGTCGCGTCCGCCTTGGCCTCCACGGGGGAGGTGTGGGGGGCCTGGGGGGAGGGCTTCACCATTTTCAGTGCGACACGGCGGTTCAACTCGGTGTCGAGGGCGAGGTAGACGACGCCCATGCCGCCCTCGCCGACGGTCTCGAAGGCGGCGTACCGGTCCGGCGGCAGCGGTCGCAGCGGCGCCTTGGCCTTCGCGCCAAGGCCCGTCAGCGCGCGGGTGAGCTTCGGATCCGCCGCGAGGTGGACCGACCGGTCCAGCCCGCCGCGCCGCATCAGCGCGAGCTTCGCGTCTCCCCCCGCGCCCCCCACGAGTCGATCCGCCTCCTCGATCAGCGGCCTGAGTCTCTCCGGCTCGAGCCGCGCCGCATGCGCGAGTTCCGTCTCGAAGGTCGCCCCCTTCGCGCGCTCCTCCCAGAACCGCTGCAGCGCCGCCGCCACGTCGCGCGCATTGGCCACGCCGTGCGCGAGGGCGAGGTCCGCCAGCAGCAGTTCCCTGAATTCCGCGCCCATCGCACCTCCTCGGGGAGGCCGATCCTACCGGGGATCCCGGGCGGGCGCATCGGCCCGGATCGGTGCGGACCCTGCGTCCGCGTAGACTGGCGGGTCGCGTGCTCGACCTCGAGAAGGGTCTCCCGCTCTTCGGCCACGAGCGCTTCCGGCCCGGCCAGCGGGAGGCGATCGCGACGCTCTTCGAGGTGGGGCGGCTGCTGCTGGTGGCGCCGACCGGGGGCGGCAAGTCGCTCGTCTACCAGCTCCCGGCGGCGCTGCTCGACGGCACGACGCTCGTCGTCTCGCCGCTGATCGCGCTGATGCACGACCAGTGCGAGGCGCTCGAGCGGCGCGGCATCGCGGCGACCTATCTCGCCTCCACCCTCGACGGCGCGGAGCTCTCGCGCCGCATGGGGCGCATCGCGCGCGGCGAGTGCCGGCTCGCCTACGTCGCGCCGGAGCGGCTCTCCTCCGACGGCTTCCGCGCGCTCGCGCAGCGGATCGAGTGTCCGCTCGTCGCCGTCGACGAGGCGCACTGCATCAGCCAGTGGGGGCACGACTTCCGCCCGGACTACCTGCAGATCGGCTCGCTGCTGGCCGCCCTGCCGCGCGCGCGCGTGCTCGCCTGCACCGCGACGGCGACGCCCTACGTGCGCGACGAGATCCTCGCGCGGCTCGGCCTCTCTCCCGACACGCCGCAGCACGTGCGCGGCTTCGCGCGCCCCAACCTCGTGCTGCGCGCCGAGGAGGTCTCCTCCGCGGCCGCGCGGCGACAGGCGGTGGACGCGATGTTGAAGGAGGCGACCGGCGGCGGCGTCATCCTCTACTCGCCGACGCGGCGCGGCGCCGAGGAGGAGAGCGAGCGTCTGTCGGCGCTCGGGTGGGAGTGCGCCCACTACCACGCGAAGGTGGATCCCGGGCGGCGCACCGAAGTGCAGGACGCCTTCATGTCGGGCGACCTCGATGTCGTCGTCGCGACCAACGCCTTCGGCATGGGCATCGACCGCGCCGACGTGCGCGCGGTGATCCACCTCGGACCTCCGGGCTCGATCGAGGCCTATTACCAGGAGGTCGGCCGCGCCGGACGGGACGGCGAACGCGCCTACGGCCTCATGCTCTACTCGGCGCAGGACTTCCCGAAGCGGCGCAGCCTGCTCGAGATGCCGACGGAGGAGCGGGAGGTCGATCCCGCGGTCGTCGAGCACAAGTGGGGGCTCTTCCTCGAGCTGATGCGCTGGGCGCAGGGGGGCAGTTGCCGCCACGACGCGATCCTGCGCTACTTCGGGGACGAGTCGGAGCTGCTCGGCGGCTGCGGCCAGTGCGACGTCTGCACCTCCCTCGACGGCGGCGAGATCGACACGGAGGAGGCGACACTGATCATCCGGAAGGCGCTGTCGGCGGTCGCACGGATCCACGGACGCTTCGGCCTCGGCGCCGCGACGAAACTGCTCGGCGGCGAGGAGGACGACCGGCTCGCGCGCACGGGCCTCCTCTCGGTGCCCACCTTCGGCGCCCTCTCGGGCAGGAAGGAGCGCTGGCTGATGAGCCTGCTCCAGCGCTGCGTGACCGCGGGCTGGGTCTCCTTCACGCCCGGCGACCGGCCCTGCGCGCTGCTGACCGCCGACGGCCGCGAGGTGATGCTCGGCCGGCGCCCCGCCCGCCTGCGTCTGCCGGCGGAGCGCACCGCGGCGCCCCGCGTGAGGGAGCGGAAGCTCATCCCGGAGACGCTCGACGAGGGCTCGCGCCTGCTCTTCGAGGAGCTGCGCCGCCACCGTCTCGAGGTCGCGCGCGCGCAGGGGATCCCCCCCTACATGGTCGCCTCCGACCGCACGCTGCGCGATCTCGCCGCCTCGCGCCCCCGCACCCCCGAGGAATTGCTCCAAGTGCACGGCTTTGGAGAGGTCAAGGTGGGGCGCTACGGCGACGGCTTCCTGCGTACAATCGCCGCATGCGATCGCTAGTGCTGCTGCTCCTCCTTCTGCAAGCGGAGCGCACCGAGGAGGAGTTGCTCAAGGCGACGCGCGACGCCGACTGGGAGGTGGTGCACAAGGCGGTGGATGAACTGGGGGTCCGGGGGACGGCGGCGTCGCTGGAGGCGATGTGCGATCTCGCGGTCAACGGGCCGATCCGGCGCATCCGGCGCGCGGCGGCGCAGGCGGTGGCGTCTCTCGGCAGCGAGGCGGGCGCCGCGTCGATCGCGAAGCGGCTCCGCGGGGAGACGACCGCGAAGGCGGCCGAGGCGCTCGAGGTGATCGCGCATCCGTCGACGGCGAAGGCGCTCGAACGGGTCGCGAAGCTGAAGGAGGGCGAGGGGCGCGTGCAGGCGATCCGCGCGCTGGGCGCGCTCGGCGAGGCGGCGCGCATCGGCGAGTTCGCGGAACTCCTGTCGGACGGGGACGTGCTCGTGCGCGCGGCGGCGGTGGACGCGCTCGTGCGCACGAGGGACGGCGCCGCGATCGCGCCCCTGCGCGACGCGCTCAAGGCCAAGACGCTGCCCGCGGTGATGGAGCGGCGCTGCATCGAGGCGATCCGGCGCCTGATGCTCGCGCTTCCCGACGACGAGAAGCGGCAGTTCCACGGCGGCCTGCTGTCGGGCTCGTTCGGCATGGCGCGCGACGCGGTGATCGACGCCCGGTTCGCGCGGCTGCTCGGCGCGCTCGGGCAGGTGGAGGCGCCGACGGGGCCGGTGCAGGAGTACGAGAACGCGCTCCTGAGCGCGGGCCTCTCGCACGCGGGACCGGAGGTGCGCGCCGCATCGGTCGCGGCGCTCGCGCGGCTGCGCGCCGAGGGCGCCTGCGAGAGGGTCGAGGCGCTCGCGAAGGGTGACGCCGTCGCGCGGGTGCGCTTCCACGCGATGGGGGCCGCCGCGGCGCTCCGGCCCGGCGCCGTGCTGCCGCTGCTGCTCGACCGGCTCGCGAAGGACCCCGACGCGGCCGTGCGCGAGCAGGCGGCGGTGCTCTGCGGCAGGCGCCGGTTCGCCGACGCCGCGGAACCGCTCGCCCTCGCGCTGCAGGACGCGAGCTGGGAGGTCGCCGTCTCGGCCGCCGTCTCGCTCGGCAAGCTGCGCGACGCGCGCGGCGTCGAGCCGCTGGTCGCGATGCTCGCGCACAAGGACTGGCGGCGCCGCGGGGGCGCGGCCGCGGGCCTCGGCTGGATCCGGCAGAAGGAGGCGATGGAGCCGCTGATCGAGATGCTGCGCGACAAGGAGGTGGCCGTCGTCGCGACGACGCTCGAGTTCCTGCGGCACATCAGCGGCAAGCCGCTCTCGGAGAAGCCCAAGGAGTGGCGCGAGTGGTGGGCGCTGCAAGGGGAACGGTTCGAGTTCCGCGACACCGAGAAGGAGGCGAAGGAGGCGAAGCGGTACGGCTACGCGGTCTCGCCTCGGGAGGTCTACCGCGACCTCGACATCGTCGTCCTGCAGACGCGCAAGGGGGGCGACAGCATCGAGACGCTTCTCGACGACTACGAGATCACCTACCGCCAGACGCGGGCGGCGTCCGTCGACAAGGCGGGACTGCACCCCTATGCGCTCTTCGTCGCGAACTGCCCCGGCGAACTCGTCAGCAAGGATGTCGAGCGCATCCAGTGGCACGTGCACGTGGGGGGCTACCTCTTCGCCTCCTGCTGGGCGCTGACGCACACCGTCGCCGCCGCCTTCCCCGACATCGTCAAGAAGCTCGAGACGCGCGCGCAGGTGATCGACAACGTCGCCGCGGAGCCGCGGCCCAGCGAGAGCCCCTTCACGAAGGGGGTCTTCGACGGCGTCACGAGCCCGCTCTACGTGCTGATGGGCAGCCACATCATCGACGTGATCGACCCCGAGCGCTTCGAGGTGCTGATCGACAGCCCCGAGTGCGCCACGAAGTGGGGCGGCGGCGACATGGCGGGCTGGTGCAGCATCGGCCACGGCGTCGTGCTCGACTCCGCGAACCACTTCGACCTGCAGGGCATGAGCCAGGTGCGGCTGAGCGACGAGACCGAGCGCATGGCGTTCGCGATGGACCACCTCGGCTACACCTACGAGGAGCTGCGCGCGCTGAAGGCGAAGGGCATCTTCGCCAAGCAGCCCGCCGCGGTGAAGGGCACGCGCGACCAGTCGATCTTCCGCTTCATCACCACCTTCGTGCGCGAGAAGCGGCTCGCGGACCAGGAGTAGCGGTGGCGCTCCGCTCCGTCGCGCTGGCGCTCGCCCTCGCGGCCCCCCTGCACGCGGGCGAGAGCCGCCTCGGCACGCTTCTCCGCTGGTACCTGGCGGAGCCGAGCGCGAGCAAGCGCGAGGACCTGCTCGAATCGATCCGCGAGGTCAGCGGCAACGACCCCGCCGTGGTCGCGAAGGCGATCCGCGAGGGGCGGCACTTCGCATGGCCCGCGAGTCCCGCCTTCCGCAAGGGGGGCAAGCCGCCCGACTACAGCCGGTACCGCCCGCGCATCCAGCCTGTCGGCGACTGCGCCGGCGACTACGCGGAACTGCTGCTTCCGCCCGGCTACGACCGCGCGCGCGCGTGGCCGCTCCACATCGACCTGCTGCCCTTCGACCTGGCGCCCTCCGCCGACGCGGTGACGGTGCGCATCGACCTGCGGCGCCACCCGGAGGCGGCCGCCGAGGCGCAGGCGGCGGAGATGCTCGTGCTCAGCCTGCTCGCGGAGTCGATGGACCAGGTGCATGTCGATCCCGCGCGCCTCTTCCTGCGCGCGCAGGACGCCCGCGCGGAACTCGCGTGGTACATCGCGCTGCAGAACCCCGACCGGTTCGCCGGCCTGCTCGCGGGAGGGGGATGGTGGGGGGACGGGGGGGAGGTGGTCGGCCACGGCCGCTACTTCAGCGCGCTGGCCGTCGTGAGAAGGCAGCAGGACCTGCGCCAGAGGACGTTTCTCGACGGACTCGTCAGGCTCCACCCCGGGCATGTGGTCCTCGCCGCGAGCGCCGGCACCGACCGCATCACCGCGTGGCTCGGGAAGACCGCGCGCCTCGCGCCGCCGGCGCGCGTCGAACTGGTCTGCAACCGTCCCTCGGTGATGCGGGCCCACTGGCTGCGCGCCGCCCCGCGCGAGCGCAGCCTCAAGGAGGAGGTGCTCGGGGGCCAGTGGAAGGCCACCGGCCTCCGGATCCCGGCGTCGATCACCGCGACGATCGACACCAACGAGAAAAACCTCGTGACGGTGACGACCGACCGGATCAACGCCTTCTGGATCTGCGTCGACCCGGCGATGTTCGACGCGGACGAGCCGCTGCGCGTGCGCGTCGACGGCGCCATCGCGGTCGCGAAGTACATCGACCACAACATCGCCTACCTGCTCGAGGACTACCTGGAGCGCCGCGACCCCCTGCTGCTCTACTCCTGCCGGTTGGCGTTCACGGCCCGAGGGCCGTGATCCCCGGCGTCAACCCCCGCCGGGGGAGGGCGGGGGCGGCTGGGCCGGTTCCACCGGCGCCGCGGCCTTCGCGCGCGGGTCGTCGAAGTACTGCGGCAGCCACTTGTGCAGGTAGCCGTAGCGGTAGAGGCCGTAGCCTGCGCCGCCGAGGAGCAGGAGCAGGAAGAGCAGGCGCGGCCAGAGGCGCTTCTTGGGCGCGTAGGGGTCCTTCAGCGTGCGGCCCGCGCCCGGGGGCAGCTTCGCGCGCTCGGTCAGCGCCGTGCCGAGGGGGATGTTCACCCTCACGAGCGCGTTCACGGCCCATCCGTTCGCGTCGAGGATCGGCCCGAGGTTGCGCTGGCGCAGCTTCATCCACGCGATCAGCATCGACGGCCCCGAGATGAGCAGCAGGAAGCCGAGCACGCCCGCGGGCATCCAGACGCCGAGGTCGAAGAACTTGTCCAGCAGCGCCGCCGTCGCCGCCGCGATGCCGCCCACCGCGACGCCCAGCGCCGCGATCACGCCGACGTCGAACTTGGGCTTTTGCGGCGGGGCCTTGCCGCTCTCCGCCGCCTCGCCGGCGGCCGTCGCGACCCCTTGCAGCTTCGCGGTGGAGGCCTCGTCCGCCGCCGCCGCACGCTTGGCCGCCTGCGTCTCGATGAACCGCAGCACCTTCTTGTAGGGGGACCAGAAGGCCTGCCGGACGCTGATCGGGTTGTCGATGATCTTCGCGATCGTCGCATCCCAGTCGCGTCCCTTCCGGTCGTAGAAGATCCCGTTGCGGCCGACGAAGAGGTTGTCGCTGTCGCCGGCGGTGAAGGCGCAGGCGACCGTCATCTTCTCCGAGCCGGGACGGGTGCAGTCGACATACGCGAGGAACGCCTTCGCCATGACCGCGATCGTGCCGTGCTTGCCCGCGTCGAGCACCTTGACGCAGAGGCTGCACGCCCTCCCGTCGAGGTAGAGGGTGCCGGCCTGGAAGGTCGCGCCGGTCCTCGCGAAGAACTCGATGAACGAGACGTAGTTGCGGGCCAGCCGGAAGAGGTCGCGCGCGTAGCGCGCGAGCCTCTCGACGCTCGCCATCGCGTCCACCTGCGGCGCCACCGCGAGGTCGCGCTCGATCTCGCGGGCGAGCAGGTCGAGGGTGACGCCGGCGAGGATCTCGCGGACGCGCGGCAGGCCCAGCTTCTCGACGGTCACGCCGGTGCGCTCGGTCCGCCAGCGCTCGTGCGCGGCGAAGCGCGCCTTCAGCGCGGTCCAGTCCGCCTCGGTCAGCTCCGCCCGCGCGCGGCCGAGCACCGGCCCGACGGCGAGGTCGCGCAGCGCGGCCAGCGCGTCGACCCAGGCCGGGTTGATGCCCTCGACCAGCGGCAGCGCCTTCCCGGGCGCGATCTGCGAGATCGGGAAGCCGGCGATCTCCGCCGAGCTGATCGACAGGTCCTTCGCGGCGACGGCGAGGTAGGCGGACTCCTCGCGGTTCAGCGCCTGGAGCGCCCGGGCGTCGTACGCGGCGAGGCGGCAGCGCGCGAAGAAGTCGTCCACCTTCGGGCGCACCGCGCGCAGCGCGTCGAAGGCCGCCGGCGTCGCGTCGCCGAGCGGCAGCACCGTCGCCCCCTCCCTTTCCGCCCGCGCCCACCACTCCGAACTCGCGCGCGCGTCCGCCGCGAACGCGTCGAGCTTCGCCCTCGTGATGCCCAGCTTCCCGCTCCGGTCGCCCTCGCCGCCGAAGCAGGCGAGGATGTCCGCCGCCGTCCCCCGCGCCCCCTCGTCGTCGATGAATTCGGGAGGGACGATGCCGTCGCCGTTGTGCTTCGCCTTCGCGAAGACCTCGGCGGTGTTCATCGCCTCGGCGACGGTGATCTCGGTCGCCTCGGGCCGGCCGAGGCTCGCGAGCACGTGCTTCGCCGACGCGAGGATCCGCTTGCCCTCGGGCGTCGAGGCGTCGATCGACGCGAGCGCGAGCCCGTCCCGGGAGAGCGCGAGGTCGTCGGCGTTCTTCAGCAGGCCGCACGCCCACTCGCACGCCGCGATCAGCTCCGGGGCGCGCACGCGGCCGTCGCCGTCGCCGTCGAGCAGCGCGAGCGTGCGCTCGTCGAACTCGAGCCCCTTCACCGGGCAGCTCAGCGCGACCCAGAGCTTCTGGTCGAGGGTGCGCAGGTGCGCGAGGTCGCCGCCGCGGTCGAGGCGCACCTGGTCGACGCCGCCGGCGCGGAAGAACTCCCACCGGTGCGTCCCTTGCGTCGTGTTGCGGGCCATCGGAGCTCCTTAGCGTTCGGGACGGCGGTCGCGCGACATCAGCATGCCGAGCGCCTGTTCGACGGCGATGCCCTCGAAGAGGATCGAGTGGATCGCCGACGTGATCGGCATCTCGACACCGCGCCCGCGCGCCAGCGAGAGCACGGCGCGCGTCGTCGGGACGCCCTCGGCGATGCTACTCGTGCTGGCCAGGATCTCGTCGAGGCGCTCGCCGCGGCCGATCCGCTCGCCGAGGCCGCGGTTGCGCCCGTGGGGGCTGACGCAGGTCGTGAAGAGGTCGCCGAAGCCGGCGAGGCCGGTGAACGTCTGCGCCTGCGCGCCGAGCGCGAGGCCGAGCCGCGTGATCTCCACGATGCTGCGCGTCAGCAGCGCCGCCTTCGCGTTGTCGCCAAACCCCATGCCGTCGACGATGCCCGCGGCGATGCCCATCACGTTCTTCAGCGCGCCGACCAGTTCGGCGCCGACGGGATCGTCCCCGGTGTAGACGCGGAAGCGGTCGGTGTTGAAGAGTTCCTGCCACATGCGCGCCTCGTCCCCCGCGACGACCACCGCCGTGGGCAGCCCGCGCACGACCTCGCTCGAGATGCAGGGACCGGTCAGCACCGCGCGCGGCCGCTCCGCGCCGGCGACGTCGGCGTAGATCTGCGTGGGGAGTTGCCCGGTGCCGATCTCGATCCCCTTCGAGAGCGAGAGGAAGGGGGCGCGGGGGAGGGAGGGGCGGAGCCGCGTGAGCACCGTGCGCATCGGCTGCGTGGGGATCGCGCCGATGAGCGCGTCCGCGCCGCCGGGATCGCCGGCCGTCACGTGGACGCGGTCGGGGAGGCGGAACGAGCGCAGGTAGCGCTCGTTCTCGCGCGACGCCTCCATCTGCCGTGCGCGTTCCTCGTCCCGCGCCCACAGGAGGACGTCGTGGCCCTTCTGGGCGAGATGGATCGCGATCGTCGTGCCCCACGCGCCCGCGCCGAGGATGGCGATCTTCACGTCGCATCCCTCCGCAGCAGCGCCGCGAGATTGGTCCGGTGGCGGACGATGATCAGCAGCGAGAGCAGGATCGTCAGCGGCCCGACGCCGGGCGGCGCCGCGCCGCGCACGTAGACGGCCACGGGCAGCGCGACGGCGAGCGCCAGCGAGCCGGCGCCGACGACGCGGGTGATTCCGTAGACCGCCGCGAAGACCGCCAGCGCGATGAGCGTCGCGACCGGCTCCAGCGCGGCGAGCGCCCCCATCGTCGTCGCCACGCCCTTGCCGCCGCGGAACCGCAGATAGGGCGGGAACATGTGGCCCACCACCGCGAAGAGCCCCGCCAGCACCGGCCCCGGCTCCGCGGCCCCGAGCAGGCGCGGCAACAGCAGCACCGCGGTGGCGCCCTTCCCCGCGTCCAGCGCGAACAGGCCGAAGAAGGCCACGAGTCTCCAGCGCGGCTGGAAGAGGCGCGCCGCGTTCGTCGCGCCGACGTTCCCGCTGCCGTGGCGGCGCACGTCCTCGCGCAGCACGAGGCGGACCGCGAGGTAGGCGAACGGGACGCCCCCGAGCAGGTAGGCGAGCGCGCAGACCGAAAGCGTCGAGGCCAAGGGGCCACCACGATACCCGAACCGCGTATAGTCTCCCGCGATGAGGACGGTCGGCATCGACACGGGCGGCACCTTCACCGACTTCAGCGTCGGCGACCGCGTGCTCAAGGTGCGTTCGACGCCGCGGGACCCATCCCGCGCGATCGCGGAGGGGCTCGCGGCGCTCGGGCTCCCCGGCCGCCTGCGCATCGTGCACGGCACCACGGTCGCGACCAACGCGCTGCTGACGCGCACCCTCGCCCGCACCGCCTTCGTCACGACGCGCGGCCTCGAGGACCTGATCGAGATCGGGCGGCAGGAGCGCCTGCACCTCTACGCGATCGAGCCGACGCGCCACGACCCGATCGTGCGCCCCGAGGACCGCTTCGGGGTCACGGAGCGCCTCTTCGCGGACGGCCGCGTCGAGACGCCGCTCGACCTCGGCGATCTCGTCGCGCGCGTGCGCGCGAGCGGCGCGGACGCCGTCGCCGTCTGCCTCCTGCACGCCTACCGCGACCCGGCCCACGAGAGGGCGGTCGGCGAAGCGCTCGGGCGCACCGGTCTCCCGGTCTCGCTGAGCCACCGCGTCAGCAACGAGATGCGCGAGTTCGAGCGCGCGGCCACGACGGTCGCCAACGCCGCGCTGATGCCGGTGATGGCTCCCTACCAGCGGCGCCTCGCCGCGGCGCTCTCCGGCCACGATCTCGAGATCATGAAGAGCAGCGGCGGCACCGCGCCGCCGGAGGAGATCGCGGAGTTCCCGGTGACGACGGTGCTGAGCGGCCCGGCGGGCGGGGTCGTCGCCGCCGCGGAACTCGCGCGCCTGCACGGGATCGACGGGATCGTCAGCTTCGACATGGGGGGGACCTCGACGGACGTCTCGTTCCTCCGAGGCGAGCCGCGACTGGCGCCTCAGTTCGTGCACGCGGGGCTGCCGCTCCGGGTCCCGGTGCTCGATGTGCATACCGTCGGCGCGGGCGGCGGATCGATCGCGCGCCTCGACCCTATGGGCGCGCTCCGCGTCGGGCCCGAGAGCGCGGGCGCCGAGCCGGGGCCGGCCTGCTACGGCACCGGCGACCTGCCGACGGTGACCGACGCCCACGTCGCGCTGGGCCACCTGACCGGCGACGACCGGCTCGCGGGCACGCTCGCGCTCGAGGTCGGCCGCGCGCGCCGCGCGGTGGGGGGGAACGCCGCGGGCATCCTGCGCGTCGCCGACGCGACGATGGAGCGTGCGATCCGCACGGTGACCGTGCGTCGAGGCATCGATCCGCGGCCGGCGACGCTGGTCGCCTTCGGGGGGGCCGGGGGGCTCCACGCGTGCTCCCTCGCCGACGCGCTGGGGATGCGCGACGTGCTGATCCCGAGGGACCCCGGCGCCTTCTCGGCGCACGGCATGCGCAACGCCGACCGGCGCCGCGACTTCGTGAGGACGGTTCTCCGCGAGGGGCGCGCGTGTGTGCGGGAACTGGAGCGGTTGCTCGAGCCGATGCGCGCCCATCGCGGGAGACTCTCGCTGGAGACGGCGGATGTGCGCTATGTGGGACAGTCGCACGAGCTCTCCGTCGTCGCGGACCCGCGGCTCGTCGAGAGGTTCCACGTCGCGCACGAGCAGGCGTACGGCTACTGCGACCGCGCGCGCCCAGTCGAGGTCGTCAACCTGCGGCTCGCGGCCATCGACCCCTCCCCGCGCCCCTCCCCCCTCCCTCCGCGAAAGGCGCGGAAGGCCCGGAAGGGCCCCGGCCGCCTCCCGCGGGCCGATCTCGAAGGCGCGATCCTCGGGCCGGTCGTGCTGACGGAGACGACCGCGACGACGGTCGTGCCGTCGGGCTGGCGCGCGACGGTGCTCGCCGACGGCGCGCTGCTGCTGGAGCGCCACGCATGAATGCCGCCGACCTCGCCGTCTACGACGCGCTCTTCGCGTCGATCGCCGAGGAGATGGGCGCCGCGCTGGAGCGCTCGGCGACCTCCGTGAACATCAAGGAGCGGCGCGACCTCTCCTGCGCCCTCTTCGAGGCGACGGGAAGGCTGCTCGCCCAGGCGGCGCACATCCCGGTGCACCTGGGCGCGATGCCGCTCTCGGTGCGCGCCGTGCTCGCGCGCCTGCCGCCGCGCCCGGGCGACGTCGTGCTGCTGAACGATCCGTGGGCGGGGGGCACGCACCTGCCCGACCTGACCGCGGTGGCCGCGTGGGGGCCCTTCCTCGTCGCGAACCGCGCGCACCACGCGGATGTCGGCGGCGCGGCCCCGGGGTCGCTCGGGCTTGCGACCGACATCCACGGCGAGGGGCTGCGGATCCCGCCGGTGCGCCTCGTGCGGGCGGGGAGGATCGACGAGGACCTGCTTGGGCTCTTCTGCGCGAACGTGCGGTCGCCGCGGGAGCGCCGCGAGGACCTGGTCGCGCAGGTCGAGACGCTGCGGCGCGGCATCGCGAGGCTTCAGGACTCCTCGCGGAGGCTCGGCCTGGACGCGATGGTGAGGGCGGGGGACGCGCTGATCGACGCCGCTCGGCACGCGACCGCGCAGGTCATCGCGTCGTTGCGTCCCGGCGTGCACCGGTTCGAGGACGAACTCGACGGCGGCCTCCGGGTCGCCGTGGCGCTCGAGGCGCGCGACGGGAGGCTCCGTGTGGACTTCACCGGCACCTGCCCGCAGACGCACCTCCCGCTCAACGCGAATCTCGCGGTCACCGAGAGCGCCGCGACCTACGCGCTGGCGCTCCTGCTGCCTCCGGAGACGCCGCTCAACGAGGGGGTGCGCTCCTGCCTCGAGGTCGTCGCGCCGGAGGGCACGATCGTGAACGCCCGCTATCCGGCGCCGGTCGCGGGGGGGAACGTCGAGACGAGCCAGCGCATCGTCGACGTGCTGCTCGGCGCGCTCGCCTCCGCCGCGCCGGGGCGCATGCCGGCGGCGTCGCAGGGCACGATGAACAACCTGACGATGGGGGGCGAAGGCTTCGCCTACTACGAGACGATGGGTGGGGGCGCGGGGGCGGGCCCGCAGGCGGACGGCGCGTCGGCGATCCAGACCCACATGACCAACACGCGCAACACGCCGATCGAGGCGCTGGAGCAGGGGGTGCCGGTCCTCGTGCGGACGATGCGCATCGCGCGCGGGACCGGAGGCGCGGGCCGCTGCCGCGGCGGCGACGGCCTGCACAAGGAGATCGAGTTCCGCGCGGACTGCCTCGTGCATCTGCTCGCGGACCGCCGCACGAGGGGGCCTCGCGGCGCCGACGGAGGCTCGCCGGGCGCCCCGGGGGAGGACCGCCTGCTGCGGGCCGGGGAGGCGGAGGCCGTCGCGATCCCGGGGAGGGGACGCATCGAAGCCAAGGCGGGCGACCGGCTCTCGATCCGCACGCCGGGCGGCGGAGGCTACGGAACTCCGCCTCGCGCCTATAATGCACCCCCCTCATGAGGTGGCTCTCGTTCACGGGAATCTGCATCGTCGCGTTCGTCACGCTGGGCATCCTCGCGGTGGACGAGCGCGACGTCGTCTGGGAGGCGGGAGAGCCCCTCTGCCCCTATTGCCGGGCGGTGCTGCGGCCGCTCGCGATCAGCTGCAAGGAGTGCCGCCGCACGGTCGATTGGGTCGGGACGACCGTACCCTGTCCCGGCTGCCTCGACAGCGCCGACGTGGACCACATGCGGGACCGCTTCGATGCTCTCGCGCTGCCGGCGACCACGATGCCCGCGTGGCTCATGGCCTTCCCGCAGGGCTACTTCCACGTCATGGACCGCGGCGCCTGCGGCTTCTGCGCCGGGCTGAAGCAGATCGGCGAGGCGGCGGCGGCCCGGCCCTGCCCGGTCTGTCGCGGCGACGGGCGCTGTGTGCTCTGCGGCGGCGACCGCCTCGTCGAGGTGGGCAGCGAGCAGGTCCACCGGCGCGCCCTCGAACGCCGCCGCGAGTGGGCGGAGGGCGAGCGGCGCGAGAAGCTGACGCACCTCCCGCTGCAGCGCGACAAGCTCGTCGACCGCGACGTCAGCGAGTTGCGCGGGTCGATCGAGGCCTCCTCGATCCGGGACGAGGCCGGCAGGAACCTGGTCGACCGCGCGCGCGAGCAGCTCGCCGCCGCGTTCGCCGCCCTCGCCGCCGAGCATGATCGCCTCGTGGCCGCCGCGGCGAAGGCGAGCGGGGAGTAGCGGGCCGAAGGGCCGCTGCGCGCGGGCGGGCGGGCGCGTCCGCCTGCTACCGGAGCGGCAGCGCGACGCCCTCGGCGCCCGCGGGCGGGGGGAGGCCGAAGAGGGCGCAGACGGTGGGGGCGATGTCGATGAGGTCCGGCCCCCGCGCCCCCTCATAGATGCGATTGGAGAGGAAGACGCCGTAGGTGTCCTCGACGTCGTTGCTGCAGTGGTCGCCGGACCACGGGAAGGTGTTGGTCTCGAAGAGGTCCTTGGGCACGCCGAGCAGCGCGGTCTGCCAGGAGACGCGGTAGCCGTCGGCGAAGGCGCACTGGAGGTCGGGGGCGTCGCGCATGCGCGGGCCGCTCCAGATGCGGTCGCCGCGGTAGATGGCGCGGAAGACGGGATCGCCGTCGGGGCCGCGCAGCGACATCAGCCGCGCGGAGAGCTCCTCGAGCAGCGCGTCGCGCTCCTCGGGGGCCACGCAGCCGTCGCGCTCGCGCCCCTTCGCGTTCAGGTAGATCTGGCCGAGGCCGAGGGCGTAGGCCCGGGTGCGCGGCCAATCGATGCCGGTGGTATCGACGGTGCCGGTGAAGAACTGCCCCAGGTTCCGGCCGCCCTGCGTCGCCGCGCCGGGGGCGAGCGCGAGGTAGTTCTCGCGCCAGAGCCAGTGGTTGAGGTTGACGCCATGGCGCCAACTGTGGAAGCCGTGGTCGCTGACGAGGAGGAGCACGTCCTCGTCGCCGAGCGTGGCGAGCGTCTGCCGCACCGTCTCGTCCATCCAGCGGTAGGACTCGAAGATGGGGTCGTCGATGCCCTTGCGCGCGCGGAAGGCCTCGATGTCGCGCGGGTTGTGGGCCGGGTGCTCGACGTCGCGGTAGCGGAAGAAGAGATGGGACATCCGGTCGGTGGCCGTGAAGACCATGGCGACGAGCGCGGCGTCGCTCTCCTTCAGGCGATCGAGGAGCAGCCGCTCGTCCGCGCGGTAGGTGTCGCGGATGTCGTCGAAGACGTGGGCGTCGCTCAGCACGCGGTCGTTGGCCGCGAAGGTGTCCTCCGGCCAGCCCGCGGTCTTCATCGCGCCGAGCCGCCTCGCCATCTCCGGCAGGAAGGAGGCGGGCGCCGAGATCGGCACGACGGGGGCGAACGGCGAGATCTGGATCGGCGAGGCATAGACGGCGGGGGCGCGACCGGTCGCGAGGAGCAGGAAGCGGACGATCCCCTCGATGCGGATGAACGGACCCGTGGAAAAGGTGACGCGGATCCACGGGCTGTAGAGCCCGCCCTCGAGCGCCACGGGGGGAGCGCCATCGACCGACACGGTGGCCGACTCGCCGGTGAAGCGGAAGCGCAGGGGGATCGACAGGCGTCGCCCGCTCTCCGGGGCGCGCGGATCCGGCGGCCCGTCGAGCGTCGCGGCGGCGCTCCCGTCGCGCGGATAGATCTTCACGTGGCGCCCCCCGAACTCGGTCTGGCCGTCCCACGCATCGGCCCCAGCGCGGAAGAGCGTGTAGGAGCCGTTGGTCGCGCGCAGGTCGGGGACGCCGAGGCCGCTGGTGAGCTCCCCTCCCCGCGGAAGCGCGGCAGGAAAGGTCAGCGGCATGCGCAGCACCGAGACGCGGTAGCCAGCCCGGGCAACCGGTTCCCAGAAGGGCTCGCCGCCGCGCAGGTTGATCGCGCCCGGCGGGCGCACCGGGAATCCGAGCAGGTCCACCTGCGGGGCGATGCGCTCGACCATGCCGTTGGCGGGGCGGTAGGGGTCTGCCGCGTCGAGGTCGCGATGCACGAAGTCGAAGATCCCGTGCCCCCCGGGATTGAGTCCGGTCGCGAAGGTGGCCCACGCGACCGGGGACTCCGGCGGATTGGTGGAGCGGCAGGGCAGGAAGGTGCCGCGTTCGGCGAGGCCGCGCAGCGTGGGGAGGCGGTCGAGATACTCCCTGAGGATCCCGGGATCGACGCCATCGAATCCGAGGACGACGACCCTCCGCGGCACCTCCCGATAGGCGTAGCGCTCCCCCCGGATCTCGCGCAGCGCGTCGAGCCACGCCGACGCCGTCGGCAGCAGCAGCAGGCCGAGCGGGATCCCGGGCAACAGCAGCAGGAGCAGCGCGGGAAGGCGACGCACGTCCCCCATCTTCGCCGATCAGGTCACCGGCGCATCACTCCTCCTCGCCCGGAGGCTCCCGCCGCGCACGACGCCGGATCTCGATCACCACCCCTGCGCCCGCCCTGTCCCAGAGAGCCGCGAAGGAGGCGGCATCCATGCCATCGAGGTGGGGCTGCGGCGAAGGCCGCGGATCCACCCCCCCTGGGGGGCGGGCGCGCGGCCACCAGCGGCGCACGGAGGGCTCCCCCTCGCCGACAAACAGCAGCAGGTCGCCCTCGCGCGGCCGGGTGCGTGGATCCACGAGCACGAGATCGCCGGGCTGAAGCTCGGGCACACCGGCGCAGGATTCGGAGGCGAGTTCGAGAAGGTAGGGGGTCGAGGGGGCATGCGCGCGGCGAGGCGCCGAGAAGAGGAGGGGCGGCGCATGCGCCGGGGCGTGCGGCGGTGCGGTCGGGGTGGCCGGGGAGCCCGCCGTGGAGGAGGGCTGGGAGGCGGGGCCGCCAAGGGTTCGACGCGAGAGCTCCCGCGTGAGGCCGTCGAGGAGTTGCGAGCGCTCGCGTTCGGGAAGCTCCTCGAGCAAGCGCTCCAATTCCTGCGCCGACGTCGCCCCGGTGCCGATCGCCCCCAGCACGTCCCGCAGTCGTCGGCGACGGCGCGCGGTCAGGCCGGTCGTCTCGAGGGCGCCATCGAGCAGGCCGGGGGGACCCGCAGCCAGGAAGGGAGCGAGCAGGCTCCCGAGCATGCTGGTCATCGACCGTCGCTCGCGGCGCAGCGTCGTCGCCAGCGATCGCAGCCGGTTGCGCAGCGGGGCGGGGGCGCGTTCGAGATGCGCCACCTCGAGAATCCGCTCCTCGGGGATGTCCAGCGCCCGAGCGAGGCGGCGACAGACCTCGTCCGACGGCGGCCGCTTCTTGCGGTTCTCGAGCACGCTGAGGTAGGAGGGCGTCAGACCTGCCGCCGTCGCGGCCTCGGCTTGGGTCAGCCCCTTCCGGGTCCTCGCCTCGAGCACGAGTGCCGCAAAGTCCTGCATCGCACCACGATTCTAGGCCGCGGAGTGGGCGGGGTCACCGTGGTTGATTGACCGGATAATAACTCCTGGAAAAATGATTGACTAGTTAGTTAAGTTCGTTAGCATGCGGACGGACAGAGAGTCCACCTGAGCCCCACGCAAGAGATCGCTCTCATCCAAACCCAAACCAGAAAGGTCGACAGGCAGGATCGGTTCGCGCAGACGGGGACGGGGTTGAGGTCAAGACTCTCCGATTCCGAAGGGGCCGGTGCCGGGCAGGCATCGGCCCCTTTCCGTGGGTAGTCCCAGGGAACACCGTCTCCTTGCGGCGGAATTGCCTCGATCGGGTGCCCGCGGCGGATTGTGGCGCAATTCTCGGTGGCGGCTGCGGTGATTCGGGCGATTTTTCCCTAGGATCACCCCGATTCCTCCATGGATTGCGGCGGGAAGGCCGATTGTTTCCTCTGTACGTCGGAATTCGGCACACCGCGTGTGCTGGGTGGCGCGGAGGCAAGCATGAACCCGAGGATCGGCCTGTTCCAGCTCGCAGCACTTCTCACCCTCTTTGGGGTCGCGAACATGGATCGAGGTGCCGCCGCAGCAGACGGGCACTCCTTCGAAGTGGTGGACAGCGACGAGATCTACTACGGGGAGGGAACCCACCCCAAGACTCCGGCGGTCATCGCGGCGGACGATGTCTGGGCTGCCATTCCCGAATACAAGAAGATCCTCGACGAGGATCTCTCCGACGACGATCCGAAGTACCACCAGTTGATGAAGAAGGCGACCGAGCGCTTCCAGAAGGCGCTCGCCAAGATCGCGAAGCGGGAGGGGTACGACATGATCGGCGAGATCGGGTCGATCGCGGCGGTGGGGGAGATCAAGAAGGAGATCCCCGACGCCACGACCGATCTCGTGGACGCGGTGGGGCGCGACTAGGGGCCAGCGTCGGTTCGCGGGCATCCCGGGCAGCGCGAGTGGGGGGATCACGTCGATGAGTGCGAACGGAGAAACTGCCGCCGGGCTGGCCCCGCTGCCCCGCCTCCTTTTGGGCGGAAGCGTGGGGCAGGCGGTGGCGAGGGCGTTGGGCGCGGCACTGCTGACGTTGATCGTCGCCGGGGGCAGCGCAAGGGGCGAGGACCCGGCGCCGGCCGCGCCTTCGGCGCCTGCCGTCGCGGCGGGGCAGGATGCCGGGGGGGGCGCGGGGGCCACGGAGGGGGACGCCGGCACGGATGCCGGAGCAACGCCGGCGGCCGACTCTCCCGAGCAGGACTTCTACTTCGTCGAAGACGACCTCATCAAGAACAAAGACGGCACGCTCACGTGGTTCTACGTGACGAACCATGTGGGTGCGACGCCGCTCAAGAGCAGCATCGACAAGCTCAAGGTCCCCGGGCTCACCGCGGACACGAAGCAGCGGTGGGCCTGGCAATTCAAGACCGACCCGAACCGCAGACGCAGCGACATCTCCGCGCCGCCCGCGCGGGAGCAGCGCACCGACGAGAACGTGCTCATTCTCACCTTCCCGGTCGCCTACAAGGGTGTCGTCGAGGAGTTCCTGCAGCGTTTCGATGTCCCCGAGCCGCAGGTCTTCATCAAGGCGAAGGTCGTCGAGGTGACGCTGGACTCGAATCTCGAGTACGGCGTATCGCTCTTCTTCGATCGCGGCGGGGGGGATCCCAATCCCGCCGCCAACGGGGGCGTGCAGATCGGCGGCCAGAACGAGAACGCGTTCTTCCGCGGGTTCAGGAGCTCCGCGCGACCGAGCGCCTTCGCGCAGAAGTTCCTTCACCCCGACAACACCGGGCTCAGCCTCGTCTTCGACGACCTGATCGGGGACGAGGGGACGATCATCGCGCAGATCGAGGCGCTGCAGGAGAGGGGCGCGGCGAACATCCTGAGCGAGCCGAGCATCCTGGCCACGCAGGGCCAGCTCGCGACGCTAATCACGGGCCAGGAGACGCCCATCGCCGAGATCAAGATCAGCGGATCGAGCGAGACGGTGGCGACGACGTTCAAGGAGACGGGCATCCGGCTCGACTTCACGCCGCTGCACATCGGACGCGAGTACGTGAACCTCCGCGTGCGGGTGGAGGTCTCGTCGATCACGGGGTTCCTCGAGGCGAAAGGGCCGAGCACGTCGGTCCAGAACCCGATCGTGGCGCAGCGCAATTCCGAGACGGTCGTCACGATCCGCGACGGCATGACGCTCGTGATCGGGGGCCTCTACGCGGTGTCGGAGGTGGATTCGAAGAGCGGAGTGCCGCTGCTCGGGTCGATCCCCGTGCTCGGGTTCCTCTTCAGCCGGACCAAGAAGACGAAGGTCAAGTCCGAACTCGACTTCTTCATCACGCCTTCGATCCTCCGCCACCGCCTCGACCGCAGCGTCTTCGTCCCTCCGGGCGAGCGCCGCCGCCTGAAGGAGAAGAAGTCCCCGACCCGCCCGGCCTCCGAGCGGGCCCCGGAGACTCCGGCGCCTACGAAGTAGCGCGAGGTCGGGCCGGGCCCGACGCGGTTCCCCGGTCGCACGATCCCCCCCCGCGGCCCCAACAGACGAAGCCGGCCGGCTCCAGGGGAGCCGGCCGGCTTCTTCTGCTCCGAGCAAGAGGGCGGGTGCGCCAAAGGCGCCCGCGCCTCTCTCTCCTAGGCGACCGGCCGCACGTTCTCCGCGTAGAGACCCTTGTCGCCCTGCACGAGTTCGAACTCCACCTGCTGGCCGTCCTTGAGCTTGCGGAAGCCTTCGCCCGTGATGTTACGGAAGTGGACGAAGACGTCCTGACCGTCGGACTGCGTGATGAAGCCCCAGCCCTTGCGATTGTCGAACCACTTGACCTGCCCCGTGACCATTGCTGAATCTCCTGTCCTATCGGGAGCGGCGCGTTTCGAACGCCGCACGTTGAGGGAACCTTCCGAATCCTCCCGCCGAGGAAAGCAGCGGGGGCCGAGGATCAACCCCGGCCCGCGGCGCATGATTCTATTCCGAAGAACGTCCGAGGCCAGCATCGGGCCCGCGGTCTCCGCGGCGGCGGTTGCGGTTGTCGCCGCCGCGCCGCGGTCCCCGGTCCCCCCCGCGGCCGCCGCCTCCGCCGCCGCCCCCGCGCCCGCCGCGATCGCCGCG
>CAZMXP010000039.1:0-46562 GCA_964570285.1 uncultured Planctomycetaceae bacterium | reverse complement strand
GACGTCGCTGCGCGCGCGCCGGGCGCGCTCGGCGCCCGCGCGGCCGTCCCCCGCGCGCTCGGCCATCGCCGCCGCGAACAGCCGCAGGCGCCGCACGGCGGCGGCCGCCTGCTCGAGCCCCTCGAAGGTGAAGTTGAGCACCTGCCGGTAGTGCCCGCGCAGCAGCGCGAAGCGCACCGCGACGGGCGCGTGCCCGCGCGCCACGAGATCGTCGAGCGTGTACAGGTTGCCCAAACTCTTGGACATCTTGCCGCCGTCGACCTGCAGGAAGCGCGCGTGCATCCAGGTGCGCACGAAGGGCACGCCGAAGGCGCCCTCGCTCTGCGCGATCTCGCACTCGTGGTGCGGGAAGACGTTGTCCTCGCCCCCGGTGTGGATGTCGAGCGTGCCCTCGCCGAGCAAATCGCGGCTCATCGCCGAGCACTCGATGTGCCAGCCGGGGAAGCCGCGCCCCCAGGGCGAGTCCCACTGCATGATGTGCCGCGGGTCGCTCTTCCACAGCGCGAAGTCGCGCGGGTCGCGCTTCTCGTCGAGCACCTCGACGCGCGCGCCGGCCAGCAGCGCCTCGCCGGTGTTGCCCGACAGCCGCCCGTAGGCCGGGAAGGCCGCCACCGAGTAGTAGACGTTGGCGCCCGCGACGTAGGCGTGCCCCGACGCGATGAGCCGCTCGATGATGGCGATCATCTGCGGGATGTACTGCGTGGCGCGCGGGTAGGCGTGCGCCCGCCGGATGCCGAAGCGGTCGACGTCGGCCAGGAACAGCTCGGCGTACTTGGCCGCGATCTTCCAGGGGTCGAGGCGCTCCTTGCGCGCGGCCGCGTCGAGCTTGTCCTCGCCGTGATCGGGGTCGTCGTCGCGCGCGTGCCCGACGTCGGTGATGTTCATCACCTGCCGGACCTCGTAGCCCGAACTCTCGAGCCAGCGCCGCAGCACGTCGGCGAACAGGAAGGCCCGGAAGTTGCCGATGTGCGCCGCGCCGTAGACCGTCGGCCCGCAGTGGTACATGCGGACCTTCCCCGGCGAGACCGGTACGAAGGGCTCCTTGGCCCGCGTGAGGCTGTTGTGCAGCACGAGCGGCATCGCCGGCCATGATCCGGGCCGGTGCGCTCGTTCGCCAGTCCCTGGCGCGCCCCGCGCTACGGCAGGTTCACGTAGATGAGGTGGTCCGACGGACGGATGCTGCCGAGGATCGGCGTGGGGTAGGGGCCGAGGAGCGGCGCGGTCCAGTTGTCGACGAGGTCGGTGAAGTTGGTCGACACGATCGGGATCTGCGGCAGGATCGGCGTCCAGCCGCCGCGCGTCGAGGCGCCGTACTTCATCTCGACGAAGTCGCCGCTGCAGGAACTCTGGTGCACGAACAGGCCTTCATCGACCCAGACCGTCTCCGGGCCCGGGTAGACGAGCGGGCTGCTCCAGCGGCCGATGCTCGTCGAGACCAGGTGGAACCACGGCAGCGTCGGGAAGTTGATGTTGAGCGTGGCCCAGCCGCCCGGCACTCCGGCCGTGTTCGCGCACACGCTGCTGCCCGTGAACTGCCGCAGCGTCTGCTGCTTGGGATTGGCCGTCATCGTGCACACGCAGCCGGCGCCGATCAGGTTCATCGCCCCGCCGGCGACGTGGTCTTCGATGGCGCAGATCACCGTGCCGGGGATGCGCACGTCGCGCATGGCCTCGCCGAAGACCGGCCCGCCCGAGGCGATGCTCGACGACGGGATGAAGGGCTGCGCCGCCGTGTGCGGCGCGACGATCGCGTACGAAGTGCCCGGGTGGAAGACGCCCGGCTTGTCCGACAGGCCCGGCTGGTGGATGAAGCGGTCGCAGGCGTGGTAGAGCACGAGCGTCTGCTCGAAGCCGGCGCCCGGCTGCACGCAGGTGTAGTCGACGTAGCCGTAGTAGAAGGCGGTGGGGTGCGGGCCCGGCGGACCGATGCAGGTGGGCGACGGGCAACCCAGCAGGCCGCCGGGCACGTTCGACAGGTCGGCCTTGGCCGTGAAGCGCCAGACCTGCCGCACGCCGCCGGTGGGTTCGATCTCGTCCCAGGTGCGCGTGTAGTTGAGCACGAGCGCGCCCGTGAGCATCGGCGCGCCGCTCGTGGCGTCCGAGACGAACAGCGTGGTCGTGTACTCGGCGCAGGTGGGTTGCGCGGGCGTGGTCCACTGCACGCGCAGAGTGCGTTGCGACGCGACGGCGCAGGTGTTCCAGCAGATGCCGAGGCCGTCGAGCGAGGCGCCGGAGAAGGCCGGCAGGTTCGCCGCGGCGGGCTGGCAGCAGTTGCCGAAGTCGAGCTGGTCGGGGCCGAAGCACGACTGCGCGGAAAGGCGCGGCGCCGTGAGCATGAGCGCGGTCGCCGCGACGACGGACAGCAGCACGGACGGAAGACGACGGAATCCCAGCATGGTCGAGGTGCTCCGGGGGAGAGGGGTCGGGGCGCAGGGCGCATCGCCCGGACGCGCCCTGCGCCGACGCGACCGGCGGAGTCTACGGCACTTCGCCGAAATGCGCGCGGCGGGCGACGGGCGGCGCCTGGTGCGCCCCCGCCGCCCGTCGCGGCGACCATCGAAGTGTCGTGATCCGGACTACGGCAGGTTCACGTAGATCAGATGATCCGTCGGCCGGACGCTGCCCAGGATCGGCAGGGGGTACGGGCCGAAGAGCGGCGCCGTCCAGTTGTCGGCCAGGTCGGTGAAGTCGTCGACCACGATCGGGATCGGCAGCAGCGGCTGCCAGCCGTCGCGCGTCGAGGCGCCGTACTTCATCTCGACGAAGTCGCCCGTGCAGGCGCTCTGGTGCACGAACAGGCCCTCATCGACCCAGACGTGCTCCTGTCCGGGGAACACGTTGGGATTCGACCAGAACCCGATGCTCGTGCTCACCATGTGGAACCACGGCAGCGTCGGGAAGTTGACGTTGAGCGAGGCCCAGCCGCCCGGCAGGCCCGCGGCGTTGACGCACGCGGTCTGGCCGCGGAAGTCGCGCAGCGACTGCTGCTTGGGGTTGGCGGTCATCGTGCACACGCAGCCGGCGCCCAGCAGGGTCATGTTGCCGACGTTGACGCGGTCCTCGCTGATGCAGAAGCCCGGCGGGGGCGTGACCGTCACGACGTCGCGCGTGGCCTCGCCGAAGACCGGCCCGGCCGACGCGAAGGTGTTGGCCGGGATGAAGGGCTGCACCGTCGAGTGCGGCGCGACGATCGCGTACGAGATGCCGGGGTGGAACACGCCCGGCTTGTCGGACAGGCCCGGCTGGTGGATGAAGCGGTCGCAGGCGTGGTAGAGCACGAGCGTCGCCTCGTAGCCGGCGCCCGGCTGCACGCAGGTGTAGTCGACGTAGCCGTAGAAGAAGGCGGTCGGATGCGGGCCCGCCGGCGCGATGCAGCTCGGCGTCGGGCAGAAGGGCGCGCCGCCGCCGGCCGGCACCGAGAGGTCGGCCTTGGCGGTGAAGCGCCAGACCTGCTGCACGAGACCGGTCGTCGTGATCTCGTCCCAGGTGCGCGTGTAGTCGAGCACCATCGTGCCCGTGAGCATGGCCGCGCCGCTGGTGGAATCCGTGACGAGCAGCGGGGTCGTGTACTGCGCGCACTGCGGCTGGAAGGGCGTGTTCCACTGCACCTTGAGCGTGCGCTGCGCGGCCACCGAGCAGGTGTTCCAGCAGATCCCCAGGCCGCCCATCGAGATGGCGGGGAAGGGCGGCAGGTTGGGGATGACGGGCACGCAGCAGGCGCCGGGCACGTCGAGATTGTCGGGGCCGAAACAGACCTGCGCGCCGGCGCTCGGGGCCGGCAGCAGCAGCGCCGCCGCGACGAGCGCGGGCAGCAGCCGTGAAGCGAGACGGGTCGTGAGCATCGCGGGTGGAACTCCAGCAGAGAGAGAGGAGGGAGGGGCTGCCCGATCGGGCGTCCTGCAGGGCAGGAACCCGAGGGGCGCAGTTTATGGCAGATGGGCGAATCCCGACAGGGCGGCGCGGCGCCCTCAGTTCGGCCGCGCGCCCAGACCCTCCCGCACGGCGCGGACGACCCGTTCCTGAGACGCGCGGTCGAGCGACGGATGGATCGGCAGCCGCAGCAGGCCGTTCCACGCGGCTTCGGTGACGGGCAGCGCGCGCGGCGGGCCGGCGACGGCGCGCGCGTACGCCGTCGTGTGCAGCGGCACGAAGTGGAAGGGCGCGTCGATGCCGGCCGCCGCGAGGTGCGCCCGCAGCGCGCGCTGCGTCGGCGCGTCGGCGGTGCGCACCGCGTACAGATGCCCGTTGGGGCGGCAGCCGGCCGGCACCGTCTGCGGGATCAGTCGCCCCTCGGCGTACAGGTCGGCGAGGCCCTCGTCGTAGCGGCGGGCGATTCCGAGGCGCGCCGCCGTGATCTCGTCCGCGCGCCGCAGCTGCACCTCGAGCACGGACGCAAGCAGGTCCGAGAGCACCCAGCTGCTGCCCGTCGCGACCCACTCGTAGCGCGGCCGCTCGCCGCGCCGGAAGGCGGCGCGATCGGTGCCCTTCTCGCGCAGCACCTCGGCGCGGCCAGCCAGCGCGTCGTCCTGCAGCAGCAGCGCGCCGCCCTCGCCGCAGGCCACGTTCTTGCTGGCGTGGAAGGAGAGCGCCCCGGCGCGCGCGCCGACCCCGAGATGCACGCCGTCGCGGAAGGCGCCCAGGCCCTGCGCGGCGTCCTCCACGATCGCGATGCCGGGTCGCGCCGCGTCGAGCACGGCCCGCAGGGCGCCCAGGTCGGAGCCGACGCCGCCGTAGTCGACGGCCAGCACCGCGCGCGTGGCCGGCGAGAGCACGCGCGCGACGTCCTGCGCGTCGAGTTCGAGCGTGTCGGCGCGCACGTCGGCGAAGACCGGCCGCGCGCCCCGCAGCAGGATCGCGTTGGCGGCCGACGGAAAGGTGAAGGACGGCAGCACGACCTCGTCGCCGGGTCCGACCTCGAGCAGCAGCAGCGCGAGTTCGAGCGCGTGGGTCGCCGAGGTCACCAGCAGCGCGTGTCGGCTGCCCGTCCGCGCGCGCAGGGCCTCCTCGACGCGCCGGCAGATCGGGCCGTCGCCCTCGAAGAGCCCGGCGGCCACCGCCTGCGCGGCGGCCTGCGCCTCGAGCGGCCCGAGCGTCGGGACGTGAAAGGGGATGCGCGCGCCCGGCCCGTTCATCGCGGCCCAGACTGCCACGCGGCCGGGCCGACCGCCATCGCCGCGTCATGGGATCGGCCCGCGCGCGCCGTTAGACTGCCGCCCTTGCGACCGCGCGCGCCGTGCGCGCGGAGCGGCACGATCGGCGCGCGGAGCGAAGCGAACTTGCCCGAGGCCTCCCAGAGCGCGCTGAGCGCGGCGATCGAGGTCGGCCCCGCGTGGCGCGCGCTCTCCGTCGCGGGCCTGCTGTGCCTGGTCGTCGCGTACCTGCTCAACCAGCGCGGGCGCGTGCGCGCCGACGCCGCCGGCTACCTGCTCGCCAACGCGCTCGGAGCCGGCGTGCTCGCCGTCTACTCGGCCGTGATCCGCGAGTGGGTCTTCGTCGGGCTCGAGGGCTTCTGGTGCCTCGCGAGCCTGTGGGCGCTCGGCCGCGGCCGGCGCGGCTCGATCGGCGGGGCGGCCTCGTGAGCGGCGCGCCGATCATCGAGCTGCGCGGCCTCACGGTGCGCTACGGCGCGCGCACCGCGCTCGACGACGTGAGCGTATCGGTCGCGGGCGGCGCGGTCGGGCTGCTGGGTCCCAACGGCGCCGGCAAGAGCACGCTCATCAAGACGCTGCTCGGCCTGCTCGTGCCGAGTGCGGGCGGCGGCACCGTGCTGGGGCAGGACCTCTCCGCCCACGGGCCCGCGCTGCGGCGCCGCATCGGCTACATGCCCGAGCGCGACGCGGCCTTCCCGGGCCTGACGGGCTTCCAGGCGACCTGGTACGCCGGGCGGCTGGCCGGCATGCCCGACGCCGACGCGCGGCGCCGCGCGCACGAGGTGCTGCTCTTCGCCGGCCTCGAGGAGGCCCGCTACCGCGACACCGCGACCTACAGCACCGGCATGCGGCAGCGCGTCAAGCTGGCGCAGGCGCTCGTGCACGACCCCGACCTGCTGTTCCTCGACGAGCCGACCAACGGGCTCGACCCCAAGGGGCGGATCGAGATGCTGGCGCTCATCCGCCTGCTGGCGCGCGAGAAGGGCCTGCACATCGTGCTCTCCTCGCACCTGCTGCACGACGTCGAGGAGACCTGCGGCTCGGTCGTCGTCGTGCAGGGCGGGCGCATCGTGCGCAACGAGTCGCTCGACGCGCTGTCGCGCAGCGCGCCCGACGCCTGCACGGTGCGCGTCACCGGTCAGGTCGACGACTTCCTGCGCGAGTGCGCGGCGCGCGGGCTGTCGCTCACCTCGCGCAAGGACCGCGAGTGCGAACTGAAGCTGGCGGCGCCCGGCGAGACGGCGGCCGTGTTCGCCGCGGCCGTCGCGTCGGGCGCGGTCGTGCGCCTGCTGCGCCCCGCGCGCGTCTCGCTCGAGGACGCCCTGATCGACGTGCTGGGGGGCGTCTGAGATGGTCATCCACGACCGCAGCTACGCGCGCTGGAAGGGCGACCGACGGGCGCCGGTGGAGGCCGTCTCGGTGATGCTGCAGGCCGGCATCCGGCGCGGCGTGACGACGCTGTTCCGGCGCAAGATCCCGGCCGTGCTGCTGATCCTGGCGGCCTTCGGGCCCTTCGTGTTCGGGCTGGGCTTCCTGTTCCTGCGCTACTTCGTGCTCAGCAACGCCGCCAAGTTCGGCGAGCTGGCCGAGGCGCTGGGTTCGGCCGAGGTCGCGGAGGTCGCCAGCGCGAGCCCCGACACCGTCTGGATGTACCTGTTCCAGATGCAGGCGGCCTTCGTGCTCGTGGCCTGCGTGCTGCTCGGCGCGGGCCTGGTGGCCGAGGACCGGCGCAGCAACGCGCTCGAGCTGTATCTCTCGCGGCCGCTCTCCGTGCGCCAGTACCTGCTGGGCAAGTTCGCGACGATCGCGTTCTTCATCGCGCTCGTGACGGTCGCGCCGGCGTCGATCCTCGTGCTGGCGCAACTGAGCCTCTCGTGGGGGCAGGAGGGCGAGGGGCTGCGGCTGCTCGGGCTGCTGGCGCGCACCGTGGCGGCGGGGGCGGTCTGGGTCGTCGTGCCCTCGCTCGTCGTGCTCACGGCGAGCAGCCTCACCGAGAAGGCCCGCAACGCGGCGATCCTGTTCCTGGCCTTCGTGTTCGTGCTCGAGTTCATCGCCAGCAACATCCTGGTCGAGATCTTCGGCAACGAGTCGTTCCGGCTGCTGCAGGTCGGCTTCAACGTGCAGCAGGTGGGGGCCTGGCTGCTGGGCAGCGTCGCCAACCAGAACGCGGTCGTGCCGGTGTGGCAGTCGGTGGTCGTGCTGCTGGGGTGGGCGGCGCTGTGCGTGACGACGATGCTGCGGCGCGTGCGGCCGGTCGAGGTCGTGAGTTGAGCGCGTCGACGCCGAGGCGCGCCCCCGCGGAGTTCCGCCTGAGCGGCGTGTCGCGCTGGTACGGCGACGTGCTGGCGCTCGACGGCGTCGACCTCGTCTTCGCGCCGGGCGTCACCGGGCTGCTCGGGCCCAACGGCGCGGGCAAGAGCACGCTCATCCGGCTGCTCGTGGGGCTCGCGAGCCCCGGCGACGGTCAGGTGCTGCTCGACGGCGCGCCCGTGCGCAACAACCTGTCGGCGCTCGCGCGCATCGGCTACGTGCCCGACGGCGAGGGCCTGTACGAGGAGCTGCCCGCGCGGCGCTTCCTGGAGGACCAGGCGGGGCTGCGCGGATTCTCCCGCGCCGCGGCGGCCACGCGCGCCGGCGAAGTGCTCGAGCGCGTGGGCCTGGCCGCGGCGGCCGACCGCCGCTCGGGCTCCTTCAGCAAGGGCATGCGGCAGCGCCTCAAGCTGGCGCAGGCGCTGCTGCACGACCCCGACGTGCTGGTGCTCGACGAGCCGCTCAACGGCCTCGACCCGGTCATGCGGCGCGACTTCATCCGCATCATCCGCGAGCTGGGCGACGAGGGCGTCACGGTCATCGTCTCGAGCCACGTGCTGCACGAGGTCGAGTCGATGACCCACGGCATCGTGCTGCTGCACCACGGGCAGGTGCTGGCGGAGGGCGCCGTGCCCGACATCCGCGAGCTGCTCGAGCGGCACAGCCGGCGCATCCGCGTCACGACGCCCGATCCGCGCGGGCTGGCGCGGGAGCTGCTCGGCGGCGAGGGGCTGCTCGCCGGCCTGCAGCTCGTCGAGGGCGGCCTTGAACTGCACACGCAGCGGCCCGACGCCATGTGCGCGGCCGTGCAGGCGCTCGCCGCCGACGGGCGGCACGCGGTGCTGTCGATCGAGCCGCTCGACGAGGGGCTCGACTCGGTCTTCGGATACCTCGTGGGGTGATGCCGATGAGCGCGCGCCGACCCGCCCCGCCGACCGGAACGGCCGCGCTGCTCGCGGTGAGCCGCGCGTGCAGCGTCGGCGCGCTGCGCGGGCGGCGGCTCGTGGGACTGCTGCTGTTCGTCGGCTTCCCGCTGCTGGTGCAGACGGCCGTGATCCTCTGGGGCGAGGGGCGCGGCGCGGGCTTCGGGCACTTCACCGAGATCTTCGGCAACGCGTATCTGCGCGTCATCGTCCCGATCGCGCTCATCTTCCTGGGCACGGCGGCCTTCGGCGACGAGTGGGAGGGCGGCACGGCGAACTACGTCGTCGGCGCGCCGATCTCGCGCACGACGCTCGTGCTCGGCCGCTACCTCGCGGCGCTGCGGCGCGCGCTGCTGCTGTTCCTCCCGGCGGTGTGCGTGCTGTACGTGCTCTGCGTGGGGCGCTTCGAGGGCGCGCTGGCGCACTACGCCAACAGCCTCGGCTGGGCGCTGTTCGGCGTGTTCCTCGGCGCGGTCGGCTACACGGCGATCTTCCTGGCGATCGGCCTGCTGCTGCGCCGCTCGGTGATGAGTTCCTTCATCTACGTGCTCGTCTTCGAGGGCTTCATCGGCAGCCTGCCGCGCGGCTTCGCCTCGCTCTCGCTGAGCTATCACGTGCGCAACGTCCTGTGGATCGGCACCGGGCAACCGGCCTTCGAGCCGCCCGATTTCGGCATCCCCGACCTGCAGCCCACGGCTTTGGGCGACTCGCTGTTCACGATCGTCGCGGTGAGCGCCGTCGCGCTCGCGCTCGCGAGCTGGTTCCTGCGCCGCAAGGAGGTCTCCAGCGGCGCCGCGAGCCAGGCCGAGGCGCCGGGCTGAGCGCGGGGCTCGCGGCGCGCGGCGGCGCGGCGGCTACTTCGCCCAGAAGTAGGCCACGCACTTGGCGGCGAGGCGCGCCGCGAGGAACTCGCTGGGGCGGCTGAAGCGGTCGCCGGTGCTGGCCAGTTCGTTGATGTCGGCGCCGACGACCGTGTTGTGGCGCGCGATCATCGCGAGCAGGCGCGTCACGTCGAACCAGGACAGGCCGCCCGGCTCGGGCGTGCCGGTGGCGGGCATGATCGAGGGGTCGAGGCCGTCGAGGTCAATGGTCACGAAGACGGGGCGGCCGGCGAGCGTGGCGAGCACTTCGCGATGCCAGGCGACGTGGCCGGCGACGTCGCGCGCCCAGTAGACCGTCAGCTTACGACGCGCGATGAACTCGGCCTCCTCGCGGCTGCAACTGCGCATGCCGACCTGCACCAGCGGCACGCCGTGCTCGACGAAGCGCGCGGCGATGCAGGCGTGGTTGTGCTTCGATCCGTGGTAGCTGTCGCGCAGGTCGCAGTGCGCGTCGATCTGCACGACGGCCAGGTCGGGGTGGCGCTCGTGCAGGGCGGCGAACTGTCCGTAGCTGATCGAGTGCTCGCCGCCGAGGCCGAGGGTGATCATCCCGCGGTCGAGGTGGCGCGCGTGCACGGCCTGCAGCTCGGCGACCATCGCCTCGGGCGCGAGCCGGCCGAAGGCGCGCGCGTCGGCCGGGCGCCAGACCGTGTACTGCAGCGCCTCGAGGTCGCAGGCGCGCTCCTCGTCCCAGGTCTCGACGGCCGCGCTCGCGGCCAGCAGCGCCTCGGGGCCGAGGTCGGCGCCCTTGCCGTAGGTGCTCGTCGCGTCGTAGGGCGCGCAGATCACCGCGATCGAGGCCTGCTCGCCCGCGTCGGGCAGGCCGAGAAAGGTCGGTCCTTCGCTGGTCGTACCCATCGCTGCCGCAACTCTCCCGCGTCGTCGAGCCGCGCATTCTGGCACAGCTCCCGCACCCGCCTCATGCGTTGACCTGCGCGGGCCCCGTCGCGACAATCCCCCCTCGCCGTTGCCTGTTCCCGGATCGTCCAACGGCAGGACACCAGATTCTGGATCTGGTTATCCAGGTTCGAATCCTGGTCCGGGAACCACCTCTCCGGCACGAGCGAGCGGGGGGCTGAGCGAGGCGGTAGGGGTGCGACGGCGGGGCCGCAGGAACGCGCAGGAATCGCCCCCTGCGCGGGGTTTCGCGAAGGGCCGGCGGGTGGCTCGCATCGAGTTGACCGCGGGCCGCTTCACGCCCCGCGCGTTCGCGGGTACAACGCTCTCTTCCTCTCCTCGAAGGGGGTCGGATTTGGGCGCGGTTAACTCGATTGCGCGTAGAGAGTCATTAGCGATCGGGGCCTGCGAGGGCCGCAGCGGGCGCGGCTGGGTCCACCAGTTTGATGCGGTCGAAGGACCCAGTCGTCATGTGGAGGGGCTGAATCGATGACACGCCGGTTCATTGCCTTCGATATTGAGACGGCCAAGGTACTGCCAGCAGCTACGGGTGACCTGCTCGCTCATCGCCCACTCGGTATTGCCTGCGCAGCGGCCGTCTTGTCTGACAGCGAGAAGCCAATCACCTGGCATGGCGTAGTTGACGGCAACCCGTCAGCCAAGATGTCGCGCCAAGAAGCAGGCGCGCTGGTCCGCGACCTATCAGCTTATGCGGAGCGAGGCTACGCGCTTCTCTCGTGGAATGGTCTGTCCTTTGACCTGAATGTACTCGCCGAAGAATCGGGGCTCTGGAACGAATGCGCCGCATTGGCTCGCGGTCATGTCGACATGATGTTCCACGTCGTGTGTCAACTCGGGCACTTCATCGCGCTAGCGAAGGCTGCGGAGGGGCTTGGCCTGCCAGGCAAGACCGCCGGCGTAAGTGGTTCCGACGCTCCTGCAATGTGGGCCGACGGCAGGCATGCGGAGGTAATCCAGTACAACGTACAGGACGCGATGTTGACGCTGGCTGTCGCGCAGGAGGCTGAGCGCCGTCGCGAGTTGGTGTGGATCACGAGACGAGGCACGCTTGGTCGTATGCCACTCGTGAACGGATGGCTCAACGTGTCTGAAGCCCACGGGTTGCCGGTGCCGGACACGTCGTGGATGCCAGATCCGCCGAGGCGGGCGAAGTTCACGAGCTGGTTTCCGACGGGAGTGGCCACATGAAGCGCCCTTGCGGCAAGGCCGTCGTCCTCTCGCTGAGCAACGCGCTGCAGACGTGCCGTGAGAATTAGCCGGGAACCGTCCGCCTCGCGGCTCGCGGGTGAGCGCTTGGCCGATGAATTGGAGATACAGCACTCATGAGGGTCCGACCGTCGACTGCAGCATTGCTTGGACTTGCATTCATTCTATCTCTGATCGCGTGGACGGCCTCAAGTCAGCAAGCCTGGCGAGCGGTTGCCGCCGACTGCGCTCAGGTTGTCCAAGGACTCGTGTCTGTAGTCCTACTGGTATACGCGCTGGGCTTTGCCACCGAGTTGCGGGAGGCCATCGCCGCGCGGCACCTCGACGGTATGAAGTATGTTCGTGAAATCATCGGAACACAAGAAGCCGCGGAGCACAGACGTTGGGTCTATACAGAGTTGCCGCATGAAGCAAGGCCGCTCGGAGAAGCGGCCAAGCAGAAGGTAGGGCGCATCGCTCGAGACTTCGATCACATCGGGCTATTGTGCCGCAATGGCCTTCTTCCAGCGGAGATTATCGCGACAACATATGCCCGCAACATCAAGACCATGTGGATGCTCCTGAAGCCTGAAATCACAAATCTGCGAGGGGAAGTTAGTGATGATGACTATTTTGTCGAATTCCAATGGCTCGCGGAGTTGGCCCGCGAGAAGGACCGGTCGCTGAAGAGGGGAGAACCCAAGTGGTAGGGAACCGCTGTATTGCGAAAGGCATGTGGTCGGGGAGATAAGCAATGGTTCGGTCTGGAGACATGGGTGACACTCTGCGGCGCTTGCGTACATCCCTTGCGTTTCCCGCCGGCCCGGCGATACGGTGCCGCGGATGGGAGGGTGACGGAATGAGCACGACGGGGCCGGCCAGCTATGGGTGTAGTGAGCAACGCGCTGCGGGCGGACGTGCCGTGAGGAGACGAGCGCGGCGCGGGAGGCGCGTGGTATGGATCAGCGTCGTCCTTCTGGTCGTCGCCATGACGTCCTGTTCACATGCGCTTGAGCGCCAGCAGGCGTCGATACGTGATGGGCTCATCACGCTCGACCTCCACCAGTTGGCGTTTCTCGAAGTGTGGGGCAAGCCTTTCCGAACCTCCACGATCTCAGGAGAAGAGGTTACTCGCGGAGGGTTTTTCGCCGTGAGTGGTAGCTTTGTCAAAGGCAAGGAGCTCCTTGAGATCTGGGCGTATGAGGCCAGGGAGATCGATCTTGTGTTTCACAACAAGCGACTCGTCGGATGGCGAACTGATCGCACTGTTGCTGAGCTGGCCACTGAGGGCGGTGCGCCAGATGATTGACCTGCCCGACACGGCGACTCAAGACAGGCTAGGCTCGCTGGCTACGTGACCGTGTCTCGAGCGCGGAGTGTGTGGACAATCGCCGAGGGTGGACTCAGCCGAGTCGATTCACGCGGCCAAGCCCAGCTGAGCACAGACCGCCGCCCCGAGCTTCACTCCAACCGAAGACTCCCGCCCTCAGGCTGCCCGCGTGCCGTGGTGGCGCGAGAGCCCGAGGACGTGGGCATCCTAACCAGGTCCCGGCTGGTCGTGGTCGAGGCTGGCGGTGGGCGCCGGGAGCCGACCCGCAGCCTTCGGTTTGCAAGCAGTCATCCAGGGTTGCACCTGAGCGGGGGGTGATGAACTGCGACGTTGGTCGGTCTACTTTGACGGTGTCCTTGTTCGACCGTAGGCTCTAGAAGGCGCGCTTAAGTTCATTGGTTGGCGTGCATCGTCGACACACGTCACAGCCGCGCTCGCTGAATGTAGTCGCGGTGTTGAAGGGAGACAGAGTGAAGCGTGTTCACTTTCTGCTCGCAATGGCGGCCTTGTCCGGAGCCTACCTCGCCATTGATGGCATTGTTGCCAGTCTGTCTGAACAAAGGCACGACGAGAGGAAAAGCCCGTCGGGCTTGGCCGGGTCGGATGTAGCCGACGTTCCCTCGGAACCAGCCGCGTTCTCGGAGCCGGCCGCGGCGGCGCATACTGTCGGCCATACTGAATCCCCGCCGCAGAACGCGGAGGAGTCGACTTCTCCCCCGATCGAGATGTCACGCCAGGGCGCTGTCACTCCGGCTCCGAATGACACGAGCACTGTCTCAACACGCGTACCGCAATCCCCATCTCAAGATCCGAAGAAGTACCTCTCGCTTTCCGAAGCCATAGGGGAGATGGACCCCGCCGCGAGAGCTCTCATTGCGGATGGCATGGGATTGCCCACTAGCGTCTTCAAGTCTAGGGCGGAGGTCGAGCAGGAGCGCCGTTCGCGAGAAGGTGCTCTTGCGTGGCAGAATGCGTTGGCCGACAGGAACAGCGATGTCTCCAGGGCACTTGCCGATGGCGATACTGCCGAGCTTATTCGGCTGGCAGCGTCAGAGAAGTACTCTCAAATAACGGGAAGCGAGATGCTGAAGCTGCTACAGCAGAATGCAGCGATAGAGAGACTGAAGCCCCCGCCCGGACAAGCGCCACCATTGCGTGTTGCGGTGGAAGTGGCGGCCCCTTCGCCCTCTGCGCCAAGGGAGGTGCACGCGCCAATGCCGTTGACGGCGCAGATGCCGAGGCCAGCGTCGTCCACGCTACGGCAGAATGTACTCGGTAAGTACGGTGTCGACAGCACCAACCAGGCGTGGATTGGCTTTGTCATCGCAGTCGCAGCACTTCTTGCACTTCGCGGCAGATAGATTGCCCAACCTATCCGAAGACTGAGCCGGACCAGAGGTGGGCCTTCCTCGCGAAGACTCGTCGAGATCTAGACTCTCGCATAGCAGCGGTTGAACACAGCCGCGTCGTTATGGTGCGAACGCTCTACAGCGAGTTCAGATGCTGGCGAAACTGGTCAGGAAACCGAAGACACGACAGGCGTCGATCATGCCATGCCGCGCGAAAGACTCTTGCGGCAGTGCGATCAGCTGTCACGAAGTGTCGCGCCGTGAGGCCAGAGGCAACGATGTGGCTCACATCGGGGAGGTCAGACAGCTTTTCCTTTTCGCGGCCGGACTCTGGGTCTCCGGCAACCTGCAGGATCGAAAAGGCAACGCTTGCGCGAGCGAAGATACAGAGCGGCCCGTACCAGCGTAGGTCGTGCCGAATCGGTCGGATACGGTGATCCGTAAGCCGGCAGAATGCCTCGTGAACAAGTCGGGCCATCCAAGGCGTTCGCTGCTCGATGGTCTTCATCTGGTGTGCCAGCGACTCGTCACGTCGATACCGCACGCCACCAGCTTCGGAAATGAGCCGCCTGCGAAATGCAACTTCATGAGCTCGATAGGACGCGGCCTCCGGCATTGCATTCCGGTACCAGCGTACTGCAGCATCGCGGTCATCACCACGTGCCAGCACGGCCAGCGTCCGAAGCGCCTCCGCGTAGTCTGGATGGGTGGGGTGTATCAGCGCCCGGTAGTGTGCCCGGCTGCGCGCGGGGAGTATCGATGCCGCGCAGCAAGCCTCCCAGCCGTCGGGGGCAAATCGGACGGCCCTTCGAGGCAAGCCGAGCAGCATGGCTGCTTCCGCTTGTGCATCAGGGATTGCCTCAGGCTTGCGGTCGTAGGCCCCGGCTAACTCCCATACCAACCTCCAACCCAGCACGAGTCTGATCTGCTGCGATGACGCAAGCGCCACAACAACCTGACGAAGTGGGGCATCAGCGGCGAGACGAAAGGCCGCGTTGGAGTCGAGGTAGTAGGAGGGCCGTCGCCTTCGTTCCGCCATGGAGCTTAGGTTGTTGCCCTCAGATGGCTAGGCCGCCGCTGCGGTCGCCTGCGGGACGGCGACCGTCGTGGCAGCAGCCTTCGGTGCCGCCTTCCGCCGTGCCGCGCGCTTCACAACCTTCTTCTCCGCCTTGCGCTTAGCCGGCCGCTTTGCCTTCCTGCTCGTCGTCGGCTTGGTTCCTCCGACCCGCACGTACGTCCCGCGTCCCTTCCGCTTGAACCCCTTGTGCGCCGCGAGCGTGCGCGCGATGGTCTGCCCGAAGTTCCTGTCGGCGGTCTTGTAGCCGGAGGCGAGGACGGCGTTGGTGGCCTGCGGGACGGTGACGGTTGCGCCTGGCTTGACGGCGGCTGCGAGCGTGTCGGGGAGGGAGGTCTTGTTCCGCGCACGGCGAGCGGCCTTGCGCTTGTTCTTGCTGCCAACCGGGCGACCACGGCGAGCGGGCGCGGCGGCACCGAGGCTAGCTAGCTCAGCGTCGAGCGCCGCGATCTGCTTGGCGAGCTTGACGCGCTGCGCGACGAGCTTGCTGGCCCCGCGCTCGCGGCGGGCGAGTTCTCGGCGAAGGTCAACTGTCGACAATCGGCTCAGTGCCATTCTGCGGTCTCCGTTGGGGTGCTTGTGAGCACTCCAGTAAACGCCTCCCGCGATCGGCGCTCAAGGCAATCGTGACGCGCTTTCATGGACCCTCGCTCACACCGGCGACGATGGCTCTCGCCGCCGCAATCGCTCCACTGACGTCCAAATAGCGAGACGCATACTCGGCGCTGAGCAGGTCCTCATCCAGCCAGACATCGTGCTTCTCGCGCTGCTTTGCCGGCACGTCACGTGCGAGAACAACTGGGTCTGGTGCATCGACCGTCGCAATCGTTCGCAGGTGGTCCAAGACTTCCTCCGATGATGCCTTGCCGAGTGGAATGACTGGCCCAAGAGGGACATCGACCTCCAAGCCTCGGCTCGTGAACAGCGCACCCAAGGTCTTGACGACAGCATCTCCGCGCCAGCAGAAGACGAGAGAGCCTTGGCCTTCCGGGATGATCGACCGCTCCAGTAGTCCGAGCCGAGCGAACCAGCCGCGGCCCTCCATCAGCAGTTCTCGTCCCGTCGTGTCCAGATAGGCGGGCACGTCGGCGCCCGAGTAGACCGCCAGCATCTCCCGCCGGATCTCCTCGTGAATCGTGCCGCCCAGTCGAGAAGTGAAGCTCGGCGGGCGACCGCCCTTGGCGGGAGTGACGACGATCGTCTTTGACTCCTCGTCGACAGCCAAGACCTTCCAGCGCCGACCCGCGAAGATCAGAAAGTAGCGCTCGTCGATCATGCTGTTCAGGGGCATGCTACCCAGCTGGCGTCCGTCGTGGACGATGCGGTACTCGTCCGGAGACTCGAAGGCCGCGTAGAAGCTGTAGTGGTTGACGAGACGCTCGCCCTTCTCCCCGAGCAGAAGTGTGCCGTCATCCATCTGCACAATCAGGTTTGCAAGCCCCAGAGCACGGAGCAGTTGCGTAAACATTGCAACGTCGACACCTCGGAAAGGCCCGTGCTGGCAGATCGACTCCCATGCCTGCGCTGCCGTGACTCCACCAAACTGCGCGATCTGCGATAGCACTTGCTGAATGAGGGTCGAGAGGTGCAGCGCACCCTGCGTGGGCGGTTCGCACCAGCCCGTCAAGAGCAGGTTCAGCATGGCGATCGCCTGGACGAGGTCCAGGCGAAGGGTGTCGATCGTGGACGTCTTCTCCGTGATCTCCGGCTCGGAGATGTAGAGACGCAGGATGGCCGGGCCGCCACGCCGGCCTGACCGCCCCAGACGCTGGCGCAGGCTGGCCACGGAAAAGGGCGTGCCGATCTGCGCGATGCTCTTCACCGAGCCGATGTCGATTCCGAGTTCCAGTGTCGATGTGCACACTGCAGAGAGTGGGCGGCTGCGTTCCTTCAGTCGAGCTTCGAGATCCTCGCGGAGTCCCTTGCTGAGGCTGCCGTGGTGAGGCCAGAACTCATTCGGAACTCGGTCGCGTTCGCATTTGCGTCTCAGCAGGTCTGCGTACTCTTCAACGCTCGCGCGGCTGTTGGCGAAGACCAAGTTGCTGGAGCCACGCAGCACGCGATACAGGTCTGTTGCGATCGCAGCGACGTCGTCATCCACGTCGCCGTCGGTGTCGTCGTCGACTGCGTGGTCATCCAGAGCGGGCCGCGATCGTCCTCGGACGCGGTATCCGCGCAGTTGCATCTGCAACTCCTGCTGGCCGCCGGCCGAGGTGATGAGGTGGACTCTGGTGGCGTCGTCAGGCCGCAAGTGTTCCTTGGCGAGTTCCATGTCGCCGAGCGTGGCACTCAGGCCGATGCGGGGCAGCCGCCTGCGAACCGTCAAATCCAGCCGGCGCAGCTGCGACTGAAGCTGCCGACCACGCTCGGTGTTGATGAACGAGTGCAACTCATCGATGACCACGTAGGCCAGCGCTCCGAACATGCGCTTGATGTCCGTGCCGCGGCGAACGAACAAGCCTTCCATCGATTCAGGCGTGATGAGCAGAATGCCGCGAGGGTGTTCGCGCACTTGTGTCTTCTTCTGCGACGCGACGTCCCCGTGCCATCGATGGACGGGGATGTCGAGGGTCGCGCACAGGTCCTCCAGCCGCTCAAATTGATCGTTGATGAGTGCCTTGAGCGGGCCGATGTAGAGCGCACGGATGCCTGGCGTGGAGTCCTCAGCGAGCTTGGAGCAGACCGGGAGGAAGGCCGCCTCCGTCTTACCCGTCGCGGTTGCGGCCGAGATAATGACATCCTGGTCGCCCTGCAGGATGACCGGGATGGCGGCCTCTTGCGCATCGCGTAGTGACGTCCAGCCCTTGCGCCAGAGCCAGCGCTGCACATTCGGGTGCAGCAGCGCAACGGACGCGGAGGCTGTCTCGTTCGCGGTAGGCGGGGAGGAATCCGGGTCAGAGGCGGAAGGAAGCGAGGTCATCATCGGGCTCCGGCTTCGTCGAGGTTCCACCTTCGCGTGAGTGGGAAGCCGGCACCGATCCTGCCGGCGAGTCTGCGACGTACGTCGCCGGGTCTTCGGCGTCTTCGGGCAACGGCTCAAGATCCGGGTTGCGCTCCTCTTGCACGGAGACGTTGCCGAGCAATTGCCGCCAGTCGGCACCCGGGTTCTGCTCCAAAGCGGCGAGCAAGTGCACGAATTCCTTGATCGTGCTGCGGGGCGTTCGGAAGTAGGCCTCGCCGATACGCTGCTCGCAGTGGGTCAAGAAAGCCGTCAGTCCTTCATTGGGGAGCAACTCGGGCACATCCGGCGCTGCCTGGAACACGCCGCGGATCTTCATGAGTAGGACGTACAGGTCCTCCTTCGTGAGGTTGGAAAGTCGAATGACCGGCCCGCTGTAGTCCTTGAGTCCCTGTGTCGTGAACCGGTTCTCGGCCAAGCGGGATTGGAGGGCCTCGTAGCTGAACAAACCCTTGCGCGTGTCGGTGAGAAACTCCGGCGTGCCGCCCAACATGAATCCCAACCCGACGCTGACGCCCTGCAGACTGTCGTTCAGGATTCGGAGAAGCTGCTCGTAGTTGGCGTTGCGGGCACCCGTGTGAGCCAGCTTGTAGAGGTTGACCATCTCGTCGAGACACGTCAGCAAGCCGGCATAGCCCGCGAGCCTCGAGAAGAGAGCCATGAGCTTCAGGTGGTCGTAGAACGTTTCGTCGTCGATGATCGTGCGGACGCCGAGGGCCTTGCGGGCATCCGTCCTCGTGACAAACTCGCCGCGGAGCCAGCGGACGGCAGCCACCTTCTGCTCGTCGTTTCCGGTGTCGTGGCCTCGCCAGTAGTTGTCGATGACCTGGGCGAAGTCGTATCCACCCGTCAAATCACTCAGCGTGGAGAGATGCTCCTGGATGACCACGTTGGGGCCAACGCCACGGTCGCGAGCGGCTTTCAATGCCTGAGAGACGAACCGCTCCACGAGACCCGCAAGCGCCCCGCCATCCGGCTTGCTGCGCGTGGCAAGGTTGCGCATGAGCTCGGCGTAGAGGGATCGAGCCTGTCCGCCGCTTGCCTGCAGGCGGCGATCGGGAGTCAGATCTGCGTGCACGGTGACGAGCTTCTTCTCGAGGGCGATCGCTCGAACGAGAAAAAGGAGAAACGTCTTGCCCGACCCGAACTCGCCGATGACGAACCTCATGGCGGAGCTGCCTTGCGCGATCCGCTCAACGTCGTCAACGAGGGCCGTGATCTCGCTGGCCCGGCCGACCTGGACGTGCTGGTGTCCTCGTCTCGGCACAACGCCGGCTCGCAACGAGTCGATGATCGCGTTTCGGTCACGAACTGGAATGGATGAGTCGTTCGTCACGTGAGCAGGGCCTCCAGCACGGCGGCATTCAGTCTGATGGGGTCGTCACCTTCGCATGCGGGCTCGTCGTGAGTCTCGAACGCCACCTCGTTGATGGTTTCCAAGGCTCCGTCCGGCAGCAGCCCCAGTTCCGCGGCAAGCATTTCGTAGTCAGTGCGTGACCACTCTGTCCGCTCAGCGAGGCGTCGCAGAAGCGTGCCATGTGCGCCATCGAGGCCTGCGATAGATGACTCGCTGGCAACCTGTTCTGCTGGAGCATTGTCTTCGGAGAAGATGTCAGCCAGAAGCGCCGAGATGGTGGCACTCTCCTCGATCTTGGCCTCGATCGCCGCCATATCGAGCGGGGACGGCTTGGCACTCTCGGGCGAGACACGCGTGTCCGGCCGCACCTTGTCTTCCGGTGGTGGAGCAATGCTGTACCCAGTCTCTCCGGGTGATGCTCGACGCACGGTGACTGGTTGGTCGGCTGGCACGCTCTGCGTCGTGGCAAGGGCATGCACATCGGTGTGAACAAGCGCCGGGTCGAGTTTAAGCGTAGTGTAGATGCGTGTGAGGATGCGCACCTCGCCGGGAGCGACATGGCCATCGGCCAATGCCACTTGGACGAGAAAACGACCAATGGTCCGTCGCTTCTCGGCGCTGAGGCCTCGGACGCGACGCTTGATGCCTCCAAGCCCGGGTGGTGACGCTATCAGCCAGTCAACATGAGCGGCGAGGCGAACCTGCTCTGCCGTGCTGAGAGACAGGCTCGTCGCAACGTGCTGAGTCATCGTCGTCTGTTCGTCACGGTCGACATCGCCGTCAGCCGCCGAGACTGCTACGGCGAGGTGAAGAAGGACGCTGGCTGCGGCGTATGCGGGGGTGGGGGAGTCGGGATGACCTGGCGCAAGGCGGAATGCAGCAACGCGGCTCGCGCGCTGGAGGGGTTGGCCGTGAAAGCGCACGTCCGGTTCGATGCCGAAGCCTAGGCGCTGCAGCAGTTGCGCCAGGAGCACGGATTCCTTCCGAGTCAGCCTTTCGGTGCCGCATTCACCCCACGCCTCAATCAAGTCTGTGGAGTCGAGGAGCGCAGATGTCCGATCCATAAGCCGTGAGGCAACCAGTTCCCGCAGGCGGGCGGCTACGCCAGACTTGTCTGCCGTGAGCAGCGGCTTGGGCAGTGCGGCAGCGGCCGCAAGTGTTCCGCGCGCCTCTGGGTCTCGCCCAACGAGCCGACTGAATCCGTCGAGCTCATCACAGCACGTGCTTGCCAATTCGTAGAGTGCGCGACGCGGTGCAGTCAGCGAACAGACGTCTGGCCATTTCGTCGTGCAGGAAAAGGTGCGGCCGCCGAACGATGCGCTGGCCGTCTGGTATGCGACCTTGATGGTTGTCTTGCACGGCGGGATGACGAGACCGTTGCCAAATCGCGCCTCGTATCTTGCCTGAAAGAGCCGGTCGAACTCATCGGCGCAGCGAGTGGCCGGCGTACGGAGCGGAGCTTCTGGGTCGCTGCGTATCCACGCCAAGGCCCACGACGCCGGGATCGGCCGATGTTCCATAGCGTACTGGGCGATGCCAACTCTCAGGCTGAGCGGCAACCCGTCATTGCCGGGCGCAGGAGCGTGCATGACGGGAGGTTCGAACAGTTCGTGCCGTACATGCAGATACTCCGTGAAGCGACTCGCGTAGCGATGGAACGATCTGCTGGAGCCGTACAGCACGAGCAGGCGCTGGACCTCATCGAGAAGCTCGGGAAGCTCCCGGAGGATATCGGGGTCGCGCTCCGCATCGTGCAATGCACGGCGTTCGAGACCGTAGAAGTAGAGAAACACATACCCGGCGTACGCCGACGGATCGCGGCGGCCAGTCGAGAGCCAATGAAGATAGGCCGCTCGAGCAGCGGGGGTGATCTGGCTGTAAGAGGGCCAGTAGGTCATGGACGCGCCGCTGTCGTCGCGCTGCGTCGAATGGACAGGAAGCGTCGGGTCGATCAGCGCCGGTTCAGGTGCACTTGACTCTCCGACTGACCGCATGCCGCACCCAACGTAGAGCATGCCATCAGGGAGCATCTGTCCATTCAGTCGAATCCGGCTGCCCCATGGCATCCAGCGGGCTGGTATCGACTTCGCGCTTCGTGATCGCTTCGCTCTCGCAGCGGGTGGCGACGGCTGACTCAGGGTGCGCGATGAGTGCGCCGTCGGCCTGCCTCGCGTACTGCTGGGCGGCGTACGATCTTTGTATCGACCTGAGCGTCGCCGAAACAGCACCGCCAGAATCCACAAAACGCCGACAACTGCGACGATTTCCACGCATCCTCATCCCGTGAGATCGTGGCGCATTGTGGCCGATTCCCGGCGAGAGCGCGAGGGGGCTGGAGGATCATGGTCGTGGCGCCTTCCTGATCCGGCCGAGGCGCAAGATGGAGTCCGTTCCCATCTGCCCCTTCCAGCCAAGTTCCTTGAAGTGCGACCTCAGCTGCCGCTCCGACACGTTCACCCGCCCCAGCAGAATGTCCTCCTGAATCGGCACGGCCAGGTCCAGCAGCGCGATGTAGTGCGTGAGGTGCGCCGCGCTGATGCCGAGGCGGCGTGCGGCCTCGCGGTAGTCGGCGATTACGCCGTCGTCGATGAGCTGCTCGACGCGGTAGGCGAGGGCGAGGAGGCGAGCGACGCGGCCGGGTTCGGTGGGCGGGCGCGACGTCGGTGCCGGCTCTGGTACCACCTCGGGCGTCGCGGCAGGCCGCTGCACCTTCGTCACGCCGCCGTTCTTGGCGAACGACACCTTGAGCACCACGGTCTTCGTCATCGCGCCTCCATGCCGAGCAGCCGGATGGCGGCGTCGGCGTAGTCGATCTCGATCGTGCCCTGCACGGCGTCGTAGCGGACCTGCTCGACGAGGAGGCGCAGCGCCCGGGCTTGCTCGTGGCTGGTCAGCGCGCCCCAGATGCCGTCGAATGCCGCGAGGGCTGACCGAATCGCGTGCTCATCGACGGCGACGGGCGTGGTCTCGCGGCGCATCGCCTCGGCACGCGCGGTCACGTCGCGCAGTTCGGCGTCGACGTCTGCGAGCCGCTTGGCCAGCGCGGTGCCGTCGCCGCCCTTCTCGATGGCCGCGACGAGGCGCGCCTGTTTGGTCGCGAGCGCCTGCCGGCGTCGGTCCAGGTCGCCGGGGTCCTGTCGCTGGCTCGCCTGAGTCCGCGCCGCCGCCAGCGTCGCCTCGCGGACTTCGCGGTTGCTGCCCAGCGCGCGGATCTGCCCGACGAGGAACCCCTCGATGTCCCCGGCCGACACGCGGCTGCCCGGGCAAGACTTGGCCCCGAAGCGGATAATCGACTCGCAGACGTAGCTGCCGTACCGCTTCCCGTGCCGCTGGGCGTAGTGGTAGGTCATCGCCGACCCGCAGACCCCGCAGCGCAGCAGGCCACCGAGCAGCGCGCCGGTCGGTCGGTGCGGCCTGCGCGGCCGGCTGGTCAGGATCGCCTGCGCCGCGTCCCACGTTGCCCGGTCGACGATCGCCTCGTGCTGTGCATCGACGATCTCGTCCCCGGCGCGAATGCAGCCGGCGTAGAGCGGAGTCTTGAGCAGCGTGCGCAGGATCTGGGCATCGAGCCGCCCGCCGCCGGTGACCTCGCCACGTCTGTTGGTCCACGTCTTGCCGCGCCAGCCGCGCTCGTTGACCTCGGCCAGGACGGCGGCGAGCGACCTCGTCGTCACCAGCACCCGGTACATCTCGCGGACGCGGACGGCCTCGGGCTCATTGATGACGAGTTTCCCATCGACGACATCGAGGCCCAGCGGGGGCCGGCCGCCGGTCCACAGGCCGCGCTTGCGCGAGGCGCGGATCTTGTCGGTCACACGCTCGGCCGTGGTCTTGCGCTCGTGCTCGGCGAACGACATCAGCACGTTGAGCATGAGCTGGCCGGTGGCGGTCTTGCTGTCGATGCTCTGGGTCACCGAGGCCAGCCCGCAGTCGTGCGCCTCGAGCAGGTCGCGGACCCTGCCGAAGTCCCGCAGGGACCGGGACAGCCGGTCGAGCTTGTAGACCACGACGCAGTCGATGAGCCCGGCCTCGATGTCGGCCAGCAAGCGCGTCAGCGCAGGCCTCGCCATCGTGCCGCCCGAGAAGCCGGCATCCTCGTAGCTGGTCGGGATCTCCTGCCAGCCATCGGGGCGCCGCGCGGCGATGTAGTGCGCGCAGGACTCGCGCTGGGCGGCGAGCGATCCGAACTCGCCCTCCTCGTCGTCGAAGACCGACTGCCGCGTGTAGATCGCGCACCGGACGACGGCCCGACCGTTGCTCGCGGCCTTCGCATTCGCGCGGCGGTGGGCAGCCGAGGTCGTCACGGCTTGCGCCTCCGTGGCGCGAGGCCGAAGAACAGCTTCGGGTTCCACCGCTGGCCCGTGATCGCCTGCGCGACCGCCGAGAGCGAGCGGAACGTGCGGCCGTCGTGCTCGAAGCCGCGCTCCAGCACGCGCACCGTGTAGTCGACGCCGTGCCAGCGACGGACCAGCGTGCTTCCGGCGGGCGGCAGATCCGGCCGGCGCGGCTTCGGGAGCGGCGCGGTTTGCGTCGCACCGAGCGGGCCGCCGACCTCGGCGATGAGCCGGTCGAGTACGGCGCGGGCCTCGGGAGACAGCCCGCCGTATGCGCGCTCCTGGAGCTTCCAGCCGACCTTGCGGCGTAGCCACGCGGCCTTCTTCAGGCGGGGCGGGCGACCGAACAAGTCGGCGTACCGGGCCGCGAGCGCCGCCGCGTCCATGGCGTCGAGTTCGGCGAGCTGCGCGGCGACCTTGGTCATTCGACCGTGACCCAGCGCATGGTGGTCGCCAGCAGGTGGGCGTAGTCGGAGGCGGTCGCCTCGGCCGTGAACGCGTCGCGCTCGGCATCCGGGACGCCCGCCCGGCGCATGGCGCGCAGCACCGCGCCGAGGATCGCGTACGCGTTGCCGTCCTCGCCGGTCAGGCGCACGACGACCTCGGGGTGGCGGGGCTCCATCAGGCACCTCCCATGGCACGGCGCGCGAGGAACCGACGCGCGGCCCGCAGGTCCCGGCGGGCGGCCTCGCGCTCGGCCTGATTGCCGAACGCATCCGCCGCCACGTCGCGAGCCAGCGTGCGCACGATCCGCCGGACCTGCCTGCGCACGACCGGCGAGGGCGGGCCCTTGGCCACCTTGAAGATGTCGGCCAGCGTCTTCGGGGTCATCGCGTGGCTCCCAGCTCGGTGACCACCCGGCCGTTCCACGAGATCTCGTACCGCGGCCGACCCGTCGGCCCCGTCGCCACGACCGCGCTGTTGATGCCCGACACGTCGTACGCCCACGCGACCCGCTTGTTCTCGTCGTGCAGCGCGTACCACGCCTGCACCGCGTCCTCGGGCGTTCCGTCGTACGGGCGCGAGAGGTAGCCCACGATCCGCCCTTCGCGGTCGCGCATCTGCCAGACCACCGCGTTCGGGGTCTTCAGGCGCGTGCGCTGCAGCACCAGATCCGTGTTCGTCATCCGACACCGCCGATCCCGAGCTTGCCGTCCCACAGCTCGTGGTCGGCCGCGTCGATCTGGTCGGCCAACGCGCATCCGTCGCACCGTGGCTCCTCGCCGCGCGCCTCGCGGAAGCCCGCGCGCTCGGCATCGCTGATCGGCGTCCAGCGAAGCGACCAGAACGCCTCGCTCGGCGGGCGCGGGACGTGGACGCGGCACGCGATTCGGCCGCCTTCGGTCCACCAAAGAGGAGCGCTGGTCATGCCTCACCTCCCGCGCCGTCGGCGCTCTCGGCCAGCAGTCGCCATGCCGTGCAGACTTCGCACTCGGGCTCCTTCCCGCGCGACCTCACGTAGCCCGCGAGATTGTCGTCGGACATCGGGACCCATCGCCGCGCCCAGAACGCGGTCGAGCCAGGCCTCGGCACGTGCTTGTTGCACGCGACTCGGCCGCTCGCGGACCACCAGAACTTCGTCATGGATTCGCTCCTCCGTCGTGGTCTGCCGGCGCGGATCGCGTCGCGTTGACCACGTCCGGACACGAGGGCTCAGTTGCCGGCGAGAGCGCAAGGCAAACCGGACGAGAGTTCGAGAGCCGGAGCGCTCCCCGGGCCAGGATCTCGGCCAGTTCCGCCAAGGTCGCGCCCAGCGCGCCCACGTCGGCGCACGTCGCGCCCGGGGCCACCGGGGCCAGAGCAGGGCGCCCGCCAGGATGGCGGCCCCTGGGCGCACACGTGGGGCCAGAATCGGCCCGCCTCACGACAGGGCCCCTTGCGCATGCGCCGCCCGAATGGCTGCCGCTCTGATGGCCCGCCGGGTCTCGGTATCCACCGGCCGCACGATCGCGTGGGCCCGCCCGCCCCGATCGACCCGGCACGGGAACTCGATGTCCAACATCCCGGTCCGCGACCGCCTCAGCGCGATGGAATCGATGGCCAGCACCCCGTCGACCGTCGCGCTGAACCAGCCGACCAGGCCGTCGGCCTGCTGCTCAGGCGGGGCCGCGACGAACCGGGGCCGGGTCAGGCGGGGGAGGTCACTCATCGGCCGCCCCCTTGAGCTCGGCCTGGACCTCGGCCTCGACACGCGCAGCGATCGCGTCGCCGACGAGGGCTACCAGCGAGTTGCGGGCAGCTCGGATGTCGGGTTCGCGCCCGCTCCGGATCGCCTGCCTGAGGACGGCTTCGGCTCGCACGCTTGCGGCGAAGCGGCCCGATGTCGCTGCCGGCGCTCCAGCGGGTGAGCCACACCCGGGTGTCGAAGCGGCGGCTGGGCCTGACCCGTTCAGATCCTGGCCACTCGGGCCCACATCGCCGTGCTGTTCGGGATCAGGGTTGTCGCTCGGTCCAGATTGGGCCTGATGGGCCTGATCTGAACGCCCTATGACCGAGTCCACAGACAGATGCAGCACATACCTCCGCCTCCCCTGAATCACCTTCCGGACTTCGTGCTTGTCCCGCTTGCCCTCCTCGCTCAGCAGGTAGCCCCGTTCGGAGAGCAGCTTGCCGAGCGTGTGGCGAGTCACGCTGAGGCCCCCGCCGTCCGCGCTCATGCGTTGTGCCGTGCGGTAGGCCGCGGCGAGTTCGAGATACAGGTTTCCGTCCTCGAGCCAGCCGACACGATCGCCCCTGCTGATGTAGCTGGTGCCACTCCGGCCACCTGATCCGCCGAGTTGGGACTGCCAGCCCAGCATTTCGACGGACTCGAATTGAGGCCGTCCGCCTTGGATGGCCTCGATATGGGCCTCGCCCGCCACGAACGCCGCCGACAGCAGGCTCAGGAACTCTTCGGCGGGGTCGGCATTGCGCTGGTGAGCGGCCTGCGCGGCTGCCACTTCGCCCATCGCAGCGCGAGCGAGAGCTAGATGCTGCTCAACATCGCTCCTGCTGATGGCGCGGACGGCCACGGCGAAGTCGAGGAATACCTCAAGGCCTGACAGAAGTTCGGCCTCGATGGCGGCAACACGCCGGTGGCGCGAGTTTCGGTGCAACTGGTCGCGAAGCTCGTGGGCTCGAGCCTTGATGCGCTGCAGAGTCGCGGGATAGTCGGCAGCCACGTATTTCAGAAAGCCCGAGAGGGTCGCCGCGAACTGACCGGATCGTGCCGCCGCCTGGCATGCCGTCAGGCGAACGACGTCTATGTCCCCCGCGCTGACCGACAGAAAGAGCGTGCGCGCCCTGAGGGAGTGGCCTGCGGGCAGCTCCTCGCCCGTGCTCAGGATCAGCCCACGGGCATACCGGGTCGTATGGAGGTGTGCATCCGCCGTCATGCGGGCCCGTCCCGCATTGTTGCCTTGGCCTCGGAGCACGCGATCGGCCGTGGCGTGCATCTGCTGAACTGCTACCCGCGATCCCGTGGGAGCGAAGTCGTCGATCACCAGGATGGCGTCCTTGATCAGAAAGGCCAGCATCTCCAGGGCGTTGCCAGTGCTGGACCAAGCTGCTGGCAGGTTCCGGTCGTGGAATCCCGGACCCCAGAACGCCTGCAAGATCGCGGCCAAGGCCGTCTTGAGCACGCCGGTACCGCCCTCCAGGTACAGCGAGAAGTCGCACGTACGGATCGCAGCGCGCCAGATGCCCGCGAAGAGGGGGACCATGATCCTGCGCGGCGCCAGCTCCAGCAGGCCGATGGCGCTCCGCACAGACGCCACCAGCTCGTCGCCGACCGGCGGCTCGGGCAGGGTGTAGTTGGAGAGAACTCCTGGAAGATCGACCTCTACCGTATGGATCAGGCCCATCGGGCCCACTGCCCCGCCGGCGTGGAGGTAGCACCAGCCGATGCCCTTCACGTTCCGCCATCCGGTGTGCTTGTAGACAGTACGTTCGGGAGCCTCGGGGCTCAGCGCCTGAATCGCGGCGCGCGCATGGTCCCTGGTGCCCGGGCCGGCCCAAACCACCGCGTTGGGGCCGAGCGCGCTCAGCACCCACTCCAAGCGGCCGAAGTCTTCCGCGCGCACTGAACACGAGATCTTGCGCCCTCGGATCGTCGCGACCAGCTCAATGAACCGCCGCTCCTCGACGCCGTCATCGTGAAAGGCCGTGCAAACGATCTTCACGTTGAAATTGGTGAGAGGAATCGAGATCTCGCCTTCCGTCGTGAACTCGTCCCGGACGAGGCCGGCGGGCGTCGCCCGATACGGGCAAGCGTCGGGGTCAGCTGACGCGGTGGTTCGCCGCTCGAGCAACGCCGCGCGAATGTGGCTCGTGACGGTGGGTCGCAGGTCACGCAGCGGAATACCCGTTCGTTGCTTGATCCGGTCGAGCAGGATCGTTTGAACAGTCGTGGGAAGACGAGCGACGAGCTCAAGGAGGGCGTGGAGGTCGGCCGTTGCCTCCTCTGTCGAGATGTCCTCGGGAATCAGGTCGCAACGCGCCAGCAAGTCGTCGAGTGGCATCGGAGGAGGTGGCGGTGGCTTGTAGAACTCCGTCGCGCCTTCCAAGGCCTTGTCGATCGTGCGCTTTCCATAGGTGCGGTCGCCGTGCCTTTCGTCCCACTTGGGCCGCATCAGCTTGGATCGACGGAACAGGCGATCCACTTCCGCAGCGTCGCCACCCGTCCAGAACACGAGACGCCTGCAAAGGGCCAAGTCGGCCTCGCTGTGCGACTCGTAGCCGCTGACGTCACCGTTCCACAGTCGCGTGAAGGCTTCGCCATTTCGGGCGCGTTTGGCGCGTTCGATCAAGTCCGGCGATGCAGTCCTCACGGCGGCCTGAGGGGGTGCCGTTGGCGGCGGGCAAATTGCCAAGATGTCGGAGGGTGCGTAGCGGGTCATCTGGTCACGTCCCATTTCGTAAGGAGTGCTGGCAGTGGGGGAGAGTGCTTGTGGTTGTGCGTGCCAGGCATGCGCATCACACGGGCCAGATCAAAGGTCGAATCGACAGCCCAGTTCCGCTCGGCGAACACGCCGTGCACGAGTGCCTTCCATCGCTGGAGGAGTTCGTCACCCTGCTGCCGATCTGCATCGTTCTCGAACTCAAGCGGCTCGTCGAAGAGCCACCAGAGGTGCACGCCACCACCCGTGTGCAGGATGATCGACGGATGCAGTTCGATCCGGCTCGCGAGATGGGCCAGCGCCTCATCCAGCGAGGGCGGATACGGCTTGGACTTCTTTGGTCCCAGCACATCGACGTCGATCCACACGCCAGGCAACACCACGGTCGTGTCGGCCGAGCCGCGCACTTCGGGGCCTTCTGCATCGGCGCGCTGTAGGCAGGTGCCGAAGTAGACGTCGTGAGTAGCGTCGATTCGAGCCGCCACAGCGCCGACTTCGTCGGGGCTGGCGCACCACGTGATGCCACAGCCCTTGCTCCACAGGACGCACCGGCGGTCCGGTGTGAATGCGTCGCCGTAGAGGGCGCGGATAAACTCGGTAGGTCCAACGACGGGGATCGGGGCCGGATCGGATAGATGTGACACCGTCGAGTTCCTCGGCAGGCCGACTTCGCAGCGAGGGGCGCCGTCCGGACATTCGTTTTCGGTGGGACCGGTCGAAGACTCAGCCATCGCACACCTCCTTCCCTGCTTCGAGTCGGGTACGGAGGTCGTCGGTCAGGCTGCCGAGGTGCTCAGCCGCCTGACGTATGTGCTGCCGGTGCCACTGCCGGCGGCCCGCGGCAACAGGCGGCGGCGGTGAGACTCGGCCGCGACGGACTAGGTCATTCAGTTGTGGTTCGGAGATCCCGAGAAGCCGGGCCACGGCGCCGGAAGAAAGTGGTGCGTCCATGAGTACCTCGCAGCGAAGAGGTGCGCCGACCATCGGCGTACCACTGCGAAATACTCGGAGAGCGAGGCGATGTCCGCTCCATTCCGGGCACATGCTGTCCTAGGACAGAATGCAGTCGTCCCGACTCCGGCTGCTCACTCCGCGAGCCTGTACTGGTAGGGCGATCCCTTCGTGCCCTTGCCTCGGCGCTCCAGCTTGCCTTTTGCCAGGAGGGCACGAGCTGCGACTCGGAAGCTGCCGCCCTTCTTCGGATCGAACTTCACAAGAGGGTGCCAGTGTGCGGCCTTCTCGTGGCGGCACTCACTCCGAAACAATGCCAGCAGCAGGGCCTCTTGGTCAGACTTCACGCCCACGGCCAGCGCCTCCAAGTAGTCATCAACGAGGAGTCGCACAGCGGCCGCGTCGCAATCTCGCTCGCTGAGTCGAGTGACCAGTTGAAACCGCTTGGCGACAGTAACGACGGCAGAGATCGCTGCGGACCAGTCATGGCGATACTCGGGGCGCTCGCGGAGTGATCGCTTGTCGCCGACAAACTCTTGGCTTCCATTCTGGTCGGTCGTGAATCCCCACGGGATGTCGGCGCGGTACTTCCACTCTCCGGGGACCTTGCCGGGTATTGGCAGAATGATCTCGTGCCGAGCCGCCTCGAGCAGGTGGCGAAGCCATGCACGGAACTGTCGAGACGTGCTGATGGCACTCGCGTCCGTCGAGAGGAACGCAACGACTGCTTCGCGCGCCGCTTCGAACGACTCCATATTCGTCGCTGGAAACGGAATCAGCGGCGCCGGACGCCTGGCCGACGCGTGAGGAGGCACCCGCTGTTCATGGCCTGTGCGAACCGCTGCTTTCGCGGAGCGGCTGGGTTGCTTCTTCTCTGTGCGCTTGCTCATCACGTTCCTCCGAAACTGCGCCTCGTCGCCGGCAGCGAATCTACGCCGCCAGATCGCTTCGATTCTGGGCGGTCAGCGCCGGCATACAAGTGGCGGTCTGCACGGAGACGCCCGCCTACCCGACCCCGTCGAGCACCTCCGCCAGCCGGTCGCTGGGCGGGCCGAGGTAGATCAGCGTGCTCGCGATGCTCGCGTGCCGCAGGGCGCGCTGGACCAAGATGAAGTCGCCGCCACTCTTGGCGAGCAGCCCAGCCGCGAAGCTGTGGCGCAGGCTGTGCGGGGTCGCGTGCCTGCGTATGCCCGCACGCTTCAGCCAGTCGAGCATTTGCCGCCGGGCGTGCCGATCCGTCATGGCCCTGCCGCGTCGCCGCCCGGGGAACACGAGACTCCCGTCGAGAGTCTTGAGGTAGCGCCGCAGGTGCCGGCAGATCGCATCGGAGAGAAACACGCGCTCGGGACGGTTGCCCTTCGTCGTGCGCAGCCAGAGCAACTTCTGTTCGAGGTCGACGTCACGGACCTCGAGGGCGAGCGCGCTCCCGATGCGGATTCCCGTCGCGAGCAACAGATCGAAGAGCATCCAGTCTCGGTGCTCGGACGGCGTGCGGGCTTTCGACAGCGCGGCGCAGAACTTCTTCGTCTCGATCGGCGACAGTCCACGCGGGGGCGCCGGAGCACAGCGCGCGCGTCGCACCATCACGGACGGGTCACGCGGGATGACGTCGGCCGCGGCCATGTGCCTGAAGAACGTGATGAGCGCACTGCGCAGCACGTTGCCTGCCGTCGCCTTGCGCCGCTTCCCGTTCGGGCACAGTCGCACCGTGTCGCTCGCGAGAAACGCCGCGAGGTTGTCGGCGGTGACGTCCTCGACCTGGAGCGAGTGGTCCTGCGTCGCGAGCCAGGCCGCGAGCAGCCGGACGTACCGCAAGTAACTCGTGACCGTCAGCGGCGATCGATCGTTCGCGCGAAGCTGCAACTCGTAGCGCGCAAGCGCCTTCACGATGTGCACGGCGAGTCCTCGGAACCAGCATCTCGTGGCCGAGGCAGCGCCCCGGTCGACGTCCGATGAGGGCTCTCGCCGCTCCCGGAATCAAGGCCGCAAACTCCGCGGCGATCTGCGCTAGTTGTCCGCCGGCACCTGCGGAAGTTCCGCCGACGGACTCCGTGCTGCTGCGGCCTGCTCTTTCGCAATCTGGGCCCGCACGCTGCGCTCGATCTCCGCACGCAGATTCGCCTCGCGCCTCTCTCTGCACTCCTTCCCGAGTGCGAGCAGCTCGTCGATGTCTGGCTGCGTGAGGCGCATGACGTACGTGTCGTCGGTCGGCTCGTCGGCGCCGGTCTGCCCGAGCAGAAGTCGCTCGAGCTTCACGGACGTGTCGAGCGCGCGGATCGCCGAGGCACCGGCTCCGAGGTGCGTGCTGCGAAGCGCCTCGATCGCCTTCGCCTGCAAGAGCTTCGCCATCTTGAGGTGCCTCGACTGCACCTCCTGCAACGAGTCGGCGCTCTGCACGTTGGCCGCGGCGTGTGCGGCGCGCTCCGCGATGGCGAGCCGTTCACGCCAGCCCTCGTTCTCGGCGCGCTTGCGAAGCGCCCGGTCGGTGACGCCGTAGCGGGCCGCAAGCTGCGCGAACGATCGCCCCGGGCCCAGAGCGACCCAGTCGTCGTAGGCGCATCGTGGTACGCGGCCCATGCTCTATCCGGGAACCGTGTCGGTGTGCGACTCGTCGCGCTTCCAGCGCCACCAGCCCCACGCCGAGAGGCAGAAATAGCAGGCCTGCACGATGCCTTGCCCCGGCAGTCCGTGCTGGAAGTCCAGGACGCACCAGCTGGCGCTCGTGACGAGCCAGAGCAGAAAGCAGTGGCGGTGCTTGCCGATGTTGAGCACGACGCCGGCGATCGAGAGGGCGGCGAGGACCCACTGGAGAGAGGTCATGCGCTGGCGTCCGTTTCGGTGCCCGTCAGGGACATGCCGCGCTCGGTCTGCACCTTGGCGAAGGTCTGCCCCGTACCGTCGAGGACGGCGGCCTTTCCGGTCAGCGTCTGCCAGCGCGTGACGATCACGTCGGCGTAGAGCGGGTCGATCTCCATCAGGTAGGCATGCCGCTCGGTCTGCTCGGCCGCGATGAGCGTGCTGCCGCTGCCGCCGAACAGGTCCAGGACGTTCTCGCCACGGCGCGAGGAGTAGAGCATCGCTCGCGACGCGAGTTCGACGGGCTTCTCCGTGAGGTGCACCATGGACTGGGGGTTGACCTTCTTCACCGACCACAGGTCGGTCGCGTTGTTGGGCCCGAAGAACTGATGCGCCGCGCCCTCGCGCCAGCCGTAGAAGCACCACTCGTGCGCGCCCATGTAGTCCTTGCGCGTGAGCACCGGGTGCTGCTTGTCCCAGATGATCGCCTGGGAAAAGTACAGGCCCGCGGCTCGCAGGGCCGGGGGATAGTTGCCGCAGTTGGAGTAGCCGCCCCAGAGGTAGAAGCCGCGCCCGGGCAGGAGCACGCGGGCGAAGTTCCCGAACCACGCGGCGAGCAGAGCGTCGAAGGCCTCGTCCGTCACGAAGTCGTTCATCAGCGGCCGGTCCTTGGCGCGCATCTGGCGGTGCGTCGCGGTCGCCTTCTCCGGGTGCCGTGCGAGGTCGAGCTTCTGGTGGTGCGTCGTCTCGAAGGACGACAGGCCGGCCGCGATGGCGTTGTTGCTCCGGGGTTCGACCTTGACGTTGTAGGGCGGGTCGCTGTTCACGAGGTGGATCGGGGCGCCGGCGAGCAGGCGATCCACGTCGGCGGGGGAGGCCGAGTCGGCGCAGTACAGGCGGTGGTCGCCGAGGACCCAGAGGTCGCCACGGCGCGTCGTCGCCACGGCCGGGAGCGGGGGCACCGCGTCGGCGTCACCTTCGGGCCCGCCCGAGGCCGCGAGCAACTCGTCGAGTAGGCCATCGAGGTCCTTGCTGCTGAACCCCACCCCGTCGAGCGCATCCTCGGCCCGCAGTTGCTCGAGCAGCTTGGCCAGCACCGGCTCGTCCCACTCGGCCAGCTCGGCGGTCCGGTTCAGGGCGATCCCCAGGGCCGTGGCGTCGAGGTTCTCCACGGGCAGCTCGACGATGTCGGCCTCCGTCCAGCCCAGCGCCTGCATCGCGGACAACCTTCCATGCCCCGCAATCAGCCGAAGGCTGCCGGCCTGCACCACCAGCGGCTCGGCCTGGCCGAACCGGGTCAGGCTCGCCTTGATGGCGTCGAGGTTGGCAGCGTTGTGGGCCCGGGCGTTGGCCGGGTCAGGGTGCAGGGCGGACAGCTGAACTCGACGGATCGCGAGCGGGGTCGTGGTGGCCATGGGGTTCCGAGCTGCGGGCGGGGCCCGCGTAGTGCGCGGATTCGCTCGGAACCTGCCCGGCCGCCAGCCCGACAGGGCGGCGGCCTCTCTCTGAACACGCGCGAGGTGTGAACTAGAGTGTCTCCGCCCAAATGGCAGGCTTCAAGCCTGCGCGGAACGGGACCGGAACGAAACCGGGCCGCCAGGTGGGGAGCAGGGCCCAGATCCGTTCCGGGCGGGGACCGCGGCGGAACTTCGGGCCGCGCGGCGACACCTTATAGTTTGGAAGTTCCGGGCACGGGGGCGGTGGACAGGCTGCGGAACTTGCGATCTGCGCCGATTTGGCGATTCGTGGCCAGGATCGCCATTGGTCGTCCGAAAGTTCCGGATGTGAGTTCCGCGACAAACGGAACATTTCGGAACTCACGGAACTTCTGGCGCCGCCCCAAGTGCGGGTAATTATCGGACATCGAAAATGCGCGGAACATGCGCATGCTGCGTACGTTCTCACGCGATGCACGCTCTCGCAGCGCGCAATCATACTGTGACGCTATCTCCGGCCCCCGTGCTCGGTAGCTGGCATTGACTGCTAGAGCGGAACACGTGCGCTTCACGGCCTGGTCATGGGGGGGCGTGCAGTATCATCTGCGCATGAGATGGGTCGGCGTGCCATGACGAGCAAGCGAGCCAGCCAGACGACTTGCAGGCGCGTACGACGCCCATTGTTACTCGTTCTGCTCGCGGCAGGGTTTGCCCTCGCCTTGGGATTAATGTTCGCCGTCGTCGATGAGTCGACGAGTACACCGGGTTGGCCACTTGTGGAGGTACTGACCCAGGTGCCCGGGGGCGGGATCGCACCATCTCATTCAAACCTTCCCATGGACCGGCCTCCGCGAGGCAACTTGAACAACTCTCCCATTCCGCTAGATGCAAGGACGGCACGCGCGGTATCGCCACGAGAGGCTGACGAGTACTTGCTCGTCAGACGGTGGTTTCACGAAGCGACGCATGGCACAGTGCCGGGGCTGGCCCAGCTAGAGTGGTTCTCAGCACAGGCGGTCGATGATATTCACCGACTGGGACCGCAGGCTTACTGGAGCCGCGTGCGAGCCGCGCTCACAGACGTCGTTGGGAAGGGGCTCGATGTGGAATCGCTCGTACTCTCAATCGAAAGAGATGCCAACAAGAAGCGTTACGTACGTGTTGCACTTCCAAGCGCGGGGCGCTCACTCTTGTTTCCGGTCGTGCGTGAGGCCCGGAAGTGGGTGCTGGACGCAAGCGTGCCCGTCCTTGAGTGACGCGAGCCGATGGCGCGCTTCCAGGAGCACGTATTGGACTATGTCCCACCAAGAGACGTGCGGCGACGAGTCAATTCCTTTGCTTGAGGATCATCCTCTCGGAGTTTCCAGAACCGCCGCATCGGTAAGCGCGCGAACACTTGCGTCGTTCCACTGCCTGGCCAGCGTACCTCGACCTCCTGAATGGCTGTTGCGTCGCCGAGGCCGACTTCTGCCTGTAGGCTCTGGCTTCCCATGCTTCCTCCCGTGCCAATAACATGGTGTATATCGCGAACGCTTCCGTCTAAACGAATGACCCGAACGCGGATGCGTGCTCCTATTGCTGACCGATTGGCCCGGGTGCCCTCTAGGACAAGCGTCACCCAGCTATTCTCATTGCCCGGGTTCTCGAAGAGTGCGCGATGAAAGGAATCACCTGGGTAATAGCCTCCCATAATCACAAACACGTCCTGATCGCCGTCATTGTCGACATCACCAAACGTAACAGCGCTTCCCTTCTGCAAGTGACCCATTCCAGTGGCCGTCGTCACATCAAGAAAGCGCATGCCGTTCTCATTTCGAAACGTCCGATTTGGGTAAAGGGCCATGAGAGACTGCTCGCCCGTGCCGACGTAAAAGTCCAGCCATCCATCGTTGTCGATGTCGCCGGTGTTGCCGCCAATGGCGGGAAGAACTCGCCACAATCCTGCAGTCTGAGTGACGTCCGTGAATCCGCCGTAGCCCGTGTTCGCGTAGAGCCGTACGCGCGCCCCATCGCTCGTCATGCCGAGGTAGTCACGACACACAGCCTGGCCTTGGTCAGTCCCGTGCTCGAACAGAAACAGGTCCAAGAGTCCATCGTTGTCATAGTCTGCCCACCAGCAGAGCGAACTGCTCGAGGGTAACGTGAGGCCGGCGTTGGCGGATACATCCGTGAACGATGCACCGTCGTTTCTGAACAACACTGGACTACCATCCAAACGGGTGACGACGAGGTCCTGATCACCATCGTTGTCATAGTCTGCCGAAGCGCAGCCCTTGACATGGGCCACAAGGTCAACTCCAGCGATACTTGCAACGTCTAGGAAACCGCCGCTCTCGCTACCGCGGAACAGCATGCATGGCAGCAATGCGCCGCCTGTGGACTCATTGCCTACAAAGATGTCAAGCCATCCATCGCCGTCGAAGTCTGCAATGGCGGCTGTCTGTGTCGCCGTCGGCGCAATCAGGCCGGCCGCTTCCGTGATGTCGCAGAATGTACCGCTGCCGTTGTTGCTCAAGAGAGAGAGTGGCTCAGTGTCGCCGAACGCGGCACGCAATGCCCCGCGGAGCACAAGAAGGTCCAAATCTCCATCGTTGTCGATGTCAGCATGAAGAAGATTCGCGCCACCGATCAGACCGGCAAGACCAGATGTGGATGATGTCTCCGTGTACTGTCCAGTGGCGGAGTTGAAGTATGAACGCATTGGGCGGTCAAGCGGCCACTCAGACGTTACAATGTCGAGAGTTCCATCGCCATTGAAGTCATCCAAGCACGCTCCGCCGGCAAGCCCTCGGCAGGCCAGGCCACATGCCGTAGCGGTATCGCGGAATCGGGGAGAATCCTGCTCACTCTGGAACGAAGCTGGAGGTACCACGAGATCAGCCTCGACGTCCGTGGGCCACTTGCCGACCGTCATTGCCGCGATGTTGTAGAGCCAGCGCATCTCATAGTCCGCCCGGTCGACGGCCAGCACCTTCCGCAGTACTGCCATGGCCTCCTCTGATCCCTGCGCGTCGGCGTGGCGGCCGGAACCGGAGATCGGAGCGAGGCACGAGTCCGTGCCATGGTGCAGCACACAATTGCGTTGCTCGCCCACTCTCATCCAAGCTTCGGCCATCGTCTTTAGGGCTTCTAGTCGATAGCCCGGATGCACTTCTTCCGCCCGAGCCTGAAAGTTGTCCAGTGCCTCCGCAAGAAGAGCGGTGGCTACCTCGGGCGATCCTGCCGCCAAGTATTCTCGCGCAAGCGCGAGCCGGAGGATGAGAGTCGGACGCCCCGTTTCAACGGCTCTAGTAAGGCGAGCCTCAAGGACGCGGGCACGATCGTCACTTAGGTAGTAATCCTCTTCCAAGTCGCGCTTGGCCTTGAGCTCCAGAAGCCGCGCGACCATCGATCGAGTGCCATCGCACTGACCGGTTTCACTGAGTTGTCCCGATCGATGGACTGCACCTCCCTGACTGATGGCGGCTAAGCCGGGTTTGGGACTCGGGATCTCCGCACAGGCAGGGAGCGCCGCAAAGACCGCCCCCAGCAGCGATGGAAGGCTTGCGCTCCGGTGCGTCATGGTGCCGATCATAGGCGAGAAGAGCCAACTCGCGGGCCTCGACCCCGATGAACGCCCTTGCGCGCAGGGTCCTGCATATGTGGCCGTCTGTCACCCGGGCGAACTCATGTCAGCCTCGGGTCAGAAGACGCGCCATTCAGGCGCTTCGCGTGGAGGACGAAATCCGTCGACTACCTGCCCCCCGAATTAGCTCCATGGGGGTAGATTGGCGGGTGGGCGGTCGGTCTCGGCGGCCGAAGAGTGCTAGACGCGGCGTCGGCCCTAGGAGGTCGGTCAACATGGTTGCTATGCGTGCACCAGTCGTTGTTCGTGTGTCGCTCGGGCTGGCGTTTTTGCTCCTGCGCGGCACAGCCGGGGCTCAGACCGATCCTGACGGAGATTGGGAGGGACCGTTCAATCTCTCAGCGAGCCTCACAGCGTACCCCACGCAGGAATTGGCGCATGCCATCGTTCTTCCTCCAAGTGATCTTGAGTCGCCGACGAGTCGCGTGCTCTTCATCTTCGTTCCACACTACCCGAATGAATGCGTGAGCTGTGACACGCCAACGAACCAGTCCTACGGCCGCACATACTTGTGGAAGCCGGATCGCAACTCACGCTCGACGCTCACGGCGATCACACCGCCTGCGAACTACCCCACTGATGGAAGCCAAGATTTCTTCTGTAGTGGTCACACGTTTCTGCCCGACGGGCGAGTTCTTGTAGTCGGTGGCTCGGACTACAACCGGACCTGTCTATACAACTGCGGGGGAGACTTCTACGGGCACTCCGGTGCGTGGCTCCTTGACACTAGTTCGTTGATCCCGGCATGGCAGGCTAACGGACTCGTGATGTCGCGAGACCGGTGGTACCCGACTGCTACCTCGATCGGTGTCGATGGAGCCGTGTTCGTGTTTGGGCACCAGCTTCAACCTAGTGCCGATCAGACGCTTTACCGTGACGAATACTCACCAGGTACCTATCCGTCATTGGGGTCTTTCTACTTGGCGGCAGATCGTCGGAACGACTTGTGGAACGCCGACGCTCCGGATTGCCCAACACACGTGGACGCGCGAGTTGCTGAGTACCCGAGGCTGCACCTGCTGAGCAATGGGCTTCTGATGGATGCGATACGATCATCCAACCATCATGCGGACGCGGACAGCAGCCGCTTCCTCGACATCGCGTCGCAGGAAGCTTGGTCGTGCGAAGACCACGACACCGACATGGACACCTGGAGATGGCGCGAGGGGGATACTCCGTACCTGTCGCATTGGTACGGCAGCTCGGTACATCTCATTGGATGGCACGACGACGACGGGCAATTCGGCGTTCAACAGCCAGAGGACTTCGCCGAGGTGGTCTACTTGACTGGCGGTGCGCTTGGAGGAATTGACTCCGCTGACTGTTCAGCAGGCTACGGCTACTCCTCGCACATCGGTGTCGAGAAGATGGTATCACCCGACATCGGTGCCGCATGGGAGAGCCTTCCGTACGTCATGGAATGGCCGCGCGTCTATCACAATACAGTCATCCTCGCCGATGGTTCGTTGATGGCGATTGGGGGAGTCTACGCCGTCGAGGCCGAGTGCTCGCCGCAACTCACGCCGGAACGATTCGAACCCCCTGAGATATTCGTCGACTCGGATGAGGAATGGCATGCCATGGAAGCGCAACAGCAGAAGCGCGGCTACCATTCGGTTGCCTTCCTGCTTCCGGACGGAACCGTCGTGTCAGGCGGTGGCGACGACAGCGAGGATCCGGCACTGAACTCCGAGCAGTCGGTCGAGATCTTTCGACCACCGTACTGTTATCCGGAGTCAGCAAGGCCGGAGGTCGTTAATGACATCTACCCGGAGATTGCCAAGGACTACGGGGAAGAGGTGACCATCGAAGTCAGAGTTACGGACGACGAGACCTCAGTCCGCTCAGTAGCGCTTGTCCGGCCCAGCTCAGTTACGCACGGTGCAGACATGGCGCAGAGGTACGTCGAACTGGCGCACTCCGGGCCGACAGCGGCAATCAGCGAGCGGACGCTAAGTATCACAGTGCAGATGCCCCTTAACCCATTCTATGCCCCGGAAGGGCATTACATGCTTTTTGTCGTGGACTCGGCAGATCGTCCGAGCCACGCGGTATGGATTCAGTTGCTTGACCAGTAGTCCCTTCAAACATCGGGTGACGTTCGCGCTCGTCGCCGTCGCGGTCTCAGCCATGACCGCGAGGATTGTGGCGCAGGTCGCAGATGAAGTGCGTCACCTGCCAGCGAGCAGCACGGTCCATTTTGTTGAGAACGCGGGGCAATGGAGTGACGATCTGAGATTCGCGGCGCAGGCAGACGGCGTGATCTTTCGGATGATGCGCACGGGGCTCAGGGCATCGGCGCCCGCTTCCAAAGATCGTCTCGCGACGATCGATTTGAGTTTCGGGGGTACGGCTTGCGGGATGCCGGACCCAGTCGGACGCTCACCGAACGCGGCCCGACATAACTACTTCATTGGCAGTGACCCGGCGCGCTGGCAATCCGGTGTGCGGGCCTGGTCGGAGGTGCAGTATCCGTCGGTGTGGCCGGGCGTGGACGCCACGATCGGCAGCGCGGACCGCGTGCTTCGGGTCTCGTTCCACGTCGCCGAGGGCACGGATACTGCGTCGATCGGTTTGCGGATGGACGGATCGAGCAGCCTGTGGCTGGATGCCGCGGGGAGTCTGCGAGCCGAAACCGTGGCCGGTCCGTTGCGTGTGGTGGTGCAGTCGGCGCACCAACCTCTTGAGGCTGTTCCGGGCGCAGCATGTGTGCAGCGCGCCTGCCAACTCAGCCTGCAGACGGGGGGCCGCATCGCGTTCACCGCGCCCGACCGCGATCTGAGCCTCCCTTTGGTGATCAACCTCGGTTTGGAGTGGGCGACGTTCCTCGGGGGGAGCAGCAGCGACTATGTGCGCGCGATCGCCTTGGCTCCTTCCGGCGAAATTGTCGTGACGGGCGAGACGGGGTCGCCCGACTTTCCAGTGTCACCCGGTGCCTACGACGTCTCGCATGCATTGTTCTTCGACACGTACGTCGCCAAGCTCGACGCGACAGGCACGGAACTCATCGCGGCCACTTACATCGGCGGGGCCCAGCAGGACTATCCCGGCAGCGTAGCGATCGCAAGCGACGGAGCCCTCACGGTCGCCGGCTTCACGTCCTCGCCCGACTTCCCGACGACCCCCGGCGCCTACGATCAGACCTTCGGCCTTCTCGAGGACTTCTACGTCGCCCGGTTGTCGGCTGACCTCTCTGAGCTTCTCTGGTCAACCCTTGTAGGTGCCGACGCGAGTAACCCCGGAGAGGTCAGCAACCGTCTTGACATGGTTCAGGCGCCGGACGACTCCGTCTACATCATGGGAATATGCAAGGACGGCACGTACCCCGTCACGCCTGGGGCCTACGACACGACCCCCACGAATCCCATTCAGGGACCTGGCGACATCGTCATATCGCACATCAGCGCGGATGGCTCCGCACTACTTCACTCCACGTTCTTCGGCGGCAGCTTCAATGATCAGCCGAGGGGGCTGTGCCTTCTGCCGGATGGACTTGTCATCGCGGGGGAGGCGCCGTCGCCGGATTTCCCGACCACGCCGGGCGCCTTCGACGAGACTCCACCTGGAGAGTTCGTGGCAAAGCTCGACTTGACGCTGAGTCGACTGATGTACTCGACGATCCTCAAGAGCCAGCTTGGTGGTGGGGCGAGCTTGCTGAATGTCGCGGCAGACCCGAGTGGAAGCGTGACGGTCGTCGGAGAGACGACGTCGACGTCGTGGCCGACTACGCCGGGAGCATTCGACACGACCTTTGGCGGAGGGAACGGCAACGATGCCTTTGTCACGAAGGTCAACGCGACGGGTAGCGCTCTCGTGTATTCGACATACTTGGGCTCCGCGTCGAGCGACGGTGCTTGGGCGGTCACAGTCGACAGCGCGGGTGTCGCGACCGTGGTCGGCTACACGTACTCGTCGAGCTCGTTCCCGGTCACTGCGGGCGCTTGGGATCTGACCAGCAACGGGAGCCCCGACGCCTTCGTCGCGCGCTTCTCACCCGACGGCAGAAATCTGTGGTACGCCACATACCTGGGCGGCGCGAACTCGGATGCTGATCAGAGCCAGCGAATGGACATCGCCGATTTGGAGGACGGCGGCATTCTGGTTGGTGCTGGTACCGCGTCGCGCGACTTCCCCGTCACGGACGGGGCGTTTGACACGACGTTCGGTGGATTCCGAGATGGATACCTTGCCAGGCTGTCGATGCTGCCGGCCGGAGTGACGCGCTACGGCGACTCCACCGAGGGTTGCGGCGGCTACCTCGCGATGGGGGTGACGGCCATGCCGCGGCTCGGCCAGCCATTCTCCATGACTTGCCGCAATGCACCGCCCGCGAGCAGCCAAGGTCTTCTGGCGCTCGGGGCGAGCGAGCTGACCACGCCGCTCATCGCGAAAGGGGCGGCGTTCTGGGTCAATCCGGCGCCGATCCTGCTGCTGCTTCCGATGAGCAGTGATGCCGTGGGCTTCGCCGAACTCGGTGGTGTTCTGCCTGTGACGCCTGGGCTGGCCGGCGTCAGTTTCACCGCTCAAAGCTTCTGGCCTGACCTCTGCGCTCCGAGCGGGCCGTACTCGGCAAGCAACGCGCTCTTCATCACGTTGCAGCCCTGAGACCGTCGCCCTCGCTTCAGAGCGACTGATCTCAGCGCGGCAAGCTCAGGCCGCGCGGCGGCCCCGGTTGGCGACCTCCGACGGCCCGGCCGGGGCCCGAAGCCAGGCCTCCCGCCCCGGCTCGCATCGAGTTTTCCAGGTTCGCACCTGAGCCCCGACCGGTACCAAACCCGGCCAGATGCGAACTGCGAGCCGGTTCGCACCTGAGGGGGTCATGGTGAACCACCTCTCCGGCACGAGCGAGCGGGGGGCTGAGCGGGGCCGCGGAGGCGCGTGTGCGGGGGCGCAGGAACGCGCAGGAATCGCCCGCTGCGCGCGGTTTCGCGAGGGGCGGACGGGTGGCTCGCATCGAGTTGACCGCGAGCGCCTTCCCGGCCACGCTGAACGGGGGTACAACGCTCTCTTCCTCTCCTCGAAGGGGGTCGGAAATGGGCGTGGTTAACTCGAATTGCCGCGAGAGCAGAGCGCCATCGCCGAGGCTACGCCCGCAGCGGACCCCATGACCGCTTTACAGCTGCCGCTGATCGCTTGGGCGTGAGGCAGCGAGAGCAAACATCCTCTGAAACGAAAGGGCAATGATGCCGAAGCCGCAGTACACGCCAACTCCGACTACGGAACGCGAGAGGGAATCCCCAGTTTGGGACATCAGTCAAGAGCGCGCATGTCTCGAGCCATTGCTAAACCAGCGGTTCAACTTCTTCCTCGTGTTCTTCTCACTGGTCGCAGTCGGCTCGGTGAACGCGCGCGAGCAGGAAATGCTATGGGCATTGCTGCTCATTGGCGCGGTCGTTACAACGATGCTCCTACTTGTGCTATTGCACACTCAGGAGAAACTCGACCTAACGCTTGGGATTCTGTTGGCTGACACGTCGCATCCTGCCTCAGCAGTTCAGGCAGCCTGCACCTCGAAAACGAAGCGCGGCTACATCGGCAAGTGGATACCTCTGTTCTGCACATCTGTGCTCTGGATTGGGTTCGCGCTATCGCTATTAGGCATCCTGCATGTACCAAGCGTCATCGCGTCGCCAAGCCAGCCCGAACAAGCCTCTGGCCAGGCAGGTAGATGAGCCAATGCGTTATGACTCAAGGACGAGGTGGCGCTGCCCGACCAGCTCCTTCAGCCAACGTGCCGCGGCGCGGCGGCGCCCACACCGGGAGCCTTCCGGGCCGCGGCCCGCGGCTGAAGGGCAGCTCGTTGGGTCGACCGAAGCGGGAGATAATTGTGAAGCCTAGGTTCTGGAAGGTCTCGCAGGGTCCCGAGTTCTTCGACGAGGCGGCGATGATCCAGTCGGTCCACGACCAACTCGTGTACGTCCATAAGGACACCCGCCCCAAGGGAACGTCTGAACGAAGCCAAGGGCGTGAGTTCGCGGATGCCGCCGTCGGCGACTATTTCTACCTCACATACGGCAATCGGGGTGTCTACCTGCTCGGCCAATTCTGCGGGCCGGCAAATCTGTTCAGCGCAAAGCTAGATGGATGGCTCGATCGACCGTTCCGGCTTATCCGCGTCTCAAGAAATCGTGACCCGTATGTAGGGCCCAAGAAGTGGTGGGCCCCAAACGAAAACTCCACGTTTACCCGTGTGCCGGACAGCGAGTTTGCCGAGTTCGAGAACAGTATCCTCCGGCCGTACTTCGACCTCTCATTGGCGGCGGTGGGATACGAGCTGTGAGTTACTACCCAACACGGCGATGCTGCGAACCGCATTCGGATGCCGCTGAACGCGTGGTTGTTAGGCGGAATGGACGATGAAACGACGTGACATCTTCGATCTTGCCTTGCATGACAGTGCTTCCGAGTTGAGTCTCCGACTGGTAATCAACGGGAAGCCCGCGTTTGGAGCGGACGTTTCGAAGCCGCCTGTGGTTCGGGTCAGGGCACCGCTTCCGGACCCTGTCCGGCTAGAGGACAACCTTCGCTACTTCGCGGGCAAGGGGCTGGGTGGCCAAGGCTATCGCGGTCAACTTGAGTATTACATCAAGTGCCGCGACCGGGGCATATTTGAGCAAGTCACCGAAGTGCGCAAGGCTCTGAGACGTATTGCGTCCGAACTGAGATCAATAGAGATTGCAAAGGAACTTCTCGCGAAGTGTTCCAGTTGAACCGCGTGGCTCGCTGCTGCAGCGGACCGCCCGCGGTCGGCGCACACTGCCTCGGGGCGGTACCGCGTGCGGACGGACGGCTGAACGGCAGCGTCGTTGGTCTGGTGAGCAGGGAGACGCATGGCTGAGCGGAGGGTGAAGAGAGATGACTCATTCGCTAGATGACCGACTGCGCATTCGTGAGTGGGAGCGCCAGCGATTCCATGACCCTGCTGTAACGCTCCGTCGCTTGCGCGCCTTGGAGGGGCAACTCGCACACTACAAGATTGCCCCAAGAGTGCGTGATCTGCGAACGAATCGGCTGAAGCGAGTTCGTCAATGGCGGCAGACCGCGCTATTCTGTCACGGCATGGGGGCGGCTGTATTGGGCACGACGTTGTACTACTCAACAACTGAAGCCGCAGACTACGACACCATTACGTGGTGGAATGCCAATGGCGCAGGACACTTTGCGCCGCTTCAGATGAAGGAGTGGGTACCGGCTGAACTCAACCCGAATGCCAGCCTTGAGGAGGTACTGGCGGGGATTGGCAAGTATCCTAGCTCCAAGGATCTCACGGTGGCGATACATGTGAATCGTGAGGGTGTCCTAAACGTGCACGACATCAGAGTGCCGCAGTTGGATGTTGCCGAAGTGTGGTTGTTTGGAGCGACAGCCTGGCAACAGAACAGTTGGATGCTGTTCGGAAACCTACTCAAGAGCCCGAGGCTGTACAAATACACGTATCCGACCTAAAGTAGGGGTGAAGGGCATTGCGTCTCTACCTTGGGACCTTGGCGGCGTTGGCTGTTTTCGAGGTCACGGCTGCGACTCCTCGACGGCGTAAGTTACTACTACCGCCCGCCGCTCTTCCCGCCGCGGATCTGAGTCGCCGCGACCGCCAACTTCTCCATGGGCTTCCCGTACAGAGCCGCGAGGTCGGCGAGCTCGACGGCGTCCACGCGCCGCTCGCCGTTCTCGGACTTCGAGACGAAGGACTGCGGCTTCCCGAGGCGGCGGGCGACCTCAGCCTGGGTGAGCCCCGCCGCGACCCGGGCCGCGCGCAGGCGCTGGAGGAACTGCCGGTAGCGGGGTGAGTGCAGCGGGGCCATCGCGTCCTGCAATCGCAGCCTCCACCCGAAGCCGGGCGCTGGCCGTGAAGTGGCAGGAACCTAGAACCCCTGTTGGGATATCCCATCACGGGATATGCTCGGCGGCGACGGTTCCAGCGCCGCGGGGAAGGAAACACGCTTCCCTGCCGGAGGACCTGCTTCGATGCCGAGGCGAAAGCAACTGGTCTGCCAGCACCTGGAGCGGGTCTCCCGCGAACTGCTCGAGGACTACCAGGATCTCGTCCGCGACCTCGTGAGGGGGCGCCAAGGCGTGTACGCCCTGTACCGGGATCACAGGCTTCAGTACGTCGGCCTGACGGTGGAGCTGCGCGGCCGCCTGAAGCAGCACCTCCGCGACCGCCACGGCGCCTCATGGAACCGGTTCAGCGTCTACCTGACGATCGGGGTCGACCACCTGAAGGAGCTCGAGTCGCTCGTCCTGCGGATCGTCGAGCCGAAGGGCAACAGACAGAAGGGGCGGTTCACGCGGTCCGAGAACCTGCTGCCGGCGCTGCGCCGCGAGATGCGCGACCTTCAGCGCCAGCAGGTCGCGAAGCTGTTCAGCCGGAGTTCGGGAGCGACGGGGGTGGCGCGCCGCAGGGCTCGGGCCGTGGCACCGCAGAAGGGGACCGTGCCGCTCGCCCGGTACGTCTCGAAGCCGCTGCCGCTCCGTGCCCGATTCAAGGGGAAGGTCCATCGGGCGCGCGTCCGCGCAGACGGGTTCATCCGCTTCAAGGGCGAGCTCTACCGGTCCCCGTCGGCTGCCGGTCGCGCCATCGTGCACCGGAACAACGACGGCTGGTCGTTCTGGGAGTACCAGCGGGCACCGGGGGACTGGGTGCGGCTGAAGGAGCTGCGGAGGTAGGTCGGCTCCGTTGACTGTCCGCGCCTAGCTGATGCCGCGTGCTGGCGACGCGCACCCTGCTCCGGCGCCGGGCGTTCGGAGTATGGTGGTGCGCACGGGGTCCCAACCACACGGGTGCGAGGAGAGCTTGGCGGCCGATGAACGAGTTCGATGCCTGACCACAACTACTTCGCCAATCTGATCTGGCAGATCGCCGACCTGCTGCGCGGGCCCTACCGCCCGCCACAGTACGAGCGCGTCATGTTGCCCATGACGGTGCTCCGCCGGTTCGACTGCGTGCTCGCGCCCACCAAGGCCAGAGTCGTGGCCGAGTACGAGAGGCGGAAGGGCAGCAAGCTCCAAGGCGACGCTCTCGACACCCACCTCAACAAGGCCGCCGGCCAGCGCTTCCACAACCACTCCCCGCTCGATTTCGAGAAGCTCAAGGGCGACCCCGACA
>CAZMXP010000038.1:0-46737 GCA_964570285.1 uncultured Planctomycetaceae bacterium | reverse complement strand
GTGGACCCGTAGCATTCTTCGCCCCTGACAGGGCTTTACAACCCGAAGGCCTTCATCGCCCACGCGGCGTTGCATGGTCACGCTTGCGCGCATTGCCAATGATTCGCGACTGCAGCCTCCCGTAGGAGTCTGGGCAGTGTCTCAGTCCCAGTGAGGCGGGTCACCCTCTCAGACCAGCTACCCATCGTCGCCTTGGTGAGCCGTTACCTCACCAACTAGCTAATGGGACCTAGGCTCGTCCCAAAGCGGAATCACCTTTTACCCCGCAGGTCATGTGGCCCGCGGGGGCCATCGGGTCTTACCCACCGTTTCCAGTGGCTATCCCCGTCTTTAGGGTGGATTGCCTAGGTATTACTCTCCCGTTCGCCGCTCGAGTGCCCCGAAGGGCCTTTCCGCTCGACTTGCATGTCTAAACCACGCCGCCAACGTTCGCTCTGAGCCAGGATCAAACCCTTCAAGGTATTTGACCCGATTACCGCCCGCGGATGCGGGCGGGGTCTGCTGAAAATTTGAATTCCGGGGTGCCTTTCGGCGCCCCAAACCGGCTCGTGTATATGGAGTCGTCTCTACTTTTCAATGAGCAATCGACTTCGCCGCGCGTCTCGCTGCCCGGCGCGGCAAGCCGCTTAAGGTACCGGAAAAAAAGAGGCGCGCAACTCTTCGCCGCGCATGCCGCCGGAGTTCTTGCGCTGAAAGCCCAGAACCCAGAGACATCCTCAAGCGAAGCGGTCAAAGTACCCTGCGGGGCCCTAGGCGTCAAGAGTTCGCGGATTCGACGCGTGCGACAGGGTTCCGCGGCAACGCTAGACTGTTCGGGTGATCTACCTCACCCGCGAGCAGGCGAAGGAGATCGACCGGATCGCCCTGGAGGAGTTCCGGATTCCCGGCATCGTGCTGATGGAGAACGCCGCCATCGGCATCGCCCGGGCCATCCTGGCGCATTTTGAGGGGGTCCGGGGGACAGCGGCCTTCATCTGCGGCCCCGGGAATAACGGGGGGGACGGATTTGCCGCCGCTAGGCATGTCGCGAACGCGGGCCTGGGGGTGCGCATCCATCTGCTGGTACCCCCGGAGGCCTACCGGGAGGGCTCGGACGCGGCCGTGAACCTCGCCATCGCCCGCGCGATGGGGCTCCCGCTGCGTTCCGACCTCGACTTCGAGGGCGCGGACCTGCTGGTCGACGGGATTTTCGGGACCGGTCTCGCCCGGGACGCCAGGGATCCCTACAGGTCGGCGATCACGGCGCTCAACGCTGCCGGCCGGCCGATCGTGGCGATCGACGTGCCGTCGGGGCTTGATGCCAACACCGGCGCGGTGCTCGGGGTGGCGGTCCGGGCGACCCTGACCGCGACGATGGCCGCCCCCAAGGTGGGTTTCCGCCTCGGGGAGGGCCCCAGACACGCGGGCAAGGTCGTCGTCGTGGACCTCGGGATCCCCCCCGCCCTCATCGCTCGGGTGGCCTCCCTCCCACGCGGCTGAGCCTCCGCCTGCCCGGTGCGAGCTCCGGAGGCCCCTCCGGCGCCGGTTCCCGGGCGGCCGGAGGAACAGATCGATGCGCGCACCCGGCACCGTCGCACCGACAGCGAACCACCTCTCACTCAAGAGTTTGTCCGACGAAGTCTGGGGCAAGCCCCTAACGCAGGATCGTCACGGGGGTCCCCTCGGGGACCCAGTCGAAGAGGCGTTCCACGTCGGCGGCCTGCATGCGCACGCAGCCCGAGGACTCCTCGCGTCCGATCGACGCCGGATCGACGGTCCCGTGGATGCCGAAACCCCGGTAATCCGGCGAGTTCTTGAACCCCAACCAGCGCGTTCCGAGGATGTTTCGCGCATCGCCGTACGGGATCATGACCCCGGGCGAGGGATACCAGTCGGGATTCTTCAGCTTCTTCTCGATGACGAACTCCGCGACGGGGGTCGAACCGAGCTTGCCTAGCCCGACGGGGAAGTCCGCGACATAGCTTCCCCCCACGAGGAAGTAGAGCCGGAACTCGCTCTTCTTCACGAGGATGGACGCCGCGCCGAGCGGGACCTTGATGGGCTCGCCCGCGCGCAGGTCGTTGGGGCTCCGCATCTTGTTGACGGCGCAGATGAAGCCGGGCCCCACATTCGAACCGTAGCCGCGGAACTCCTTCGCGCAGAGCGCCCCAAGCGTGTCCCCACGCTTCGGCGTGTAGAGCCGGTCCACGCCCTCCACATGGCGGCCGGAGAAGAGGACCGCCTGGGCCAATTCGGCCAGCGTCGTCCGCAGCGTGGCGCGGGACGCCGCGTCGAGCGCCGCGATCTCGATGCCCGCGGTCAGGAGCCGTCGCGCCTCCTGGGCCGCCGCGAGTCCTTCGGTGTTCTGCCCCAGCAGGCGGAACTGGGCGAGATGGGCCTTCCCGCGTTCGAACAGCACGACACGTGCGGGCTCGCTGGCCGGGTAGCCGGCGAGCAGCGCCTCCTCGGCCTCCCGCGCCTTTGCCGCGTCCCCTGCCGCGAGCGCGTCGAGCCGGCGCCGCTCGAGGGCACGAGCCTCAGGATCGATCGGAGGCGGAAGCGGGGCGTTCGGCACGGCATCGGTGCCCGTCGGCTCCAGACTCACGCCGGGCGCAGCGGGCTCTTTCGCCTCGGTGCCCTCGGCGACGGGGCCCCCCGCGGGCTCCTCCGGCGTGAGCCGAAATGCCGGGCGCTCCGCTCCGGCTTCGGACTCCGCGCCGGCCCCCGCGCCCCCCCACAGGGCGTGATAGCCGTAATAGCCGCCGATCAACGCGACGACCACGAAGATCCAGGATTTCATGCTTCCTCCCGTCAGGAAGGGTACGTGCGGCGGCGGACAGGATTCTACCCGCGTTCGCGCGCCGCCGCGGCATGATCCGCGCGACACACGCTCCCCGGGGACGCTCGACGGCGGCCCAAGGGTGAGAAACCCTCCGCCGCAATGCCGTTCGGAGGTGAAGTGTTGATCCCTTAAACCGATATGTGGGCGCCGCCCGGGCGCCATCAGCCTTCCCCGCCGCAACAGGGCATGGCCTGGACGCCTCGCGCTAGGCTCCCGGTTCGAGGGTCATCGGATCAACGAAACTTGTCTTGCTCCGTGACGTACATGGCAGAGGATCGTTTGTTGTCAATCGCGGGGCGTCAGGCCCTGCTCGCCCCGATGTTACCTCTTTCGGCCGGGCCGCGTCACGCCCTTAGCTTCCAGCCGCGCGCGGCGAGGGCCCTGCCGACCTCTCCCCGCAGCCCCTCCACCTCGTCGGGCCCCAAGGTGCCGGTCATGGAGCCGAAGGTGATGGAGTACGCGAGGCTCTTTGTCCCGGAGGGCAGATTCCCGCCCTCGTAGACGTCGAAGAGCTTCACCTCCCGGACCAGCCTGGGATCGACCTTGCGCAACACCGCCTCCACCTCCGCCGCCGGCGTGCGCCGCTCGACGAGCACCGCGACGTCGTAGGGGACCTCGGGGAAGCGGCTGATCGCCGCCATGCGCGCGGCGGTCCCCTTCGCCTCCCGCACGGCGTCGAAGTCGACGTCGGCGAGCGCCACCGGGGCGTCGAGCCCCCACGCGCGCCGGACCTGCGGGTGGATCTCCCCAAACCAAGCGTACGTCTCCTTGCCGCGGCCGAGGCGCGCGCAGCGTCCGGGATGGAGCCACGCGGGCCCCTGCTCCTGCGTGAGCCTCACGTTGGCGATGCCGAAGCGTTCAAGCAGCACCGAGAGCGCGCCCTTGATCTCGAGCAGGGGCGCCTCGCCCCCCCGACGGGCGAACGCGAGCGCGATCCGCTCGTTCTCGCGCGGAAGGCCCTCCTCGCGCTCCTTCAGGAAGGCGGGCCCCGTGGCGTAGATCGCGAAGTCTCCCCGGTACTTGAGATTGGTCTCGACCGCCTTGAGCAGATTCGGCAGCAGGCTCGTTCCGAGCAGGTCGAGTCCCTGCTGCGCCGCGTTCGCGACCGCCAGCGTGCCGGCCTCGACGCCGGTCCGTTCGCAGTCGCGCGCCGTCGTGAAGGGGTAGGTGAAGATCTCCGTGCAGCCCGCCTCGTAGGAGAGGGCGTGGCGCGCGCGCCGGCGGGCCGCCCGCGCCGGCTCCTCGGGGATCGGCTCCAGCGCGCCGACGAGAGGCCTCGGCTCGATGCGGTCGTAGCCGTGGATGCGCCCCACCTCCTCGACGAGGTCCTCGGGGATCGTGACGTCGCGTGCGGCCCGCCAGGAGGGCACGGTGACGGCCAGAGTCTCCGCCGTGCGCGCCACCGCGAACCCGAGGCGCCCGAGGATCGCGTCGACACGCGCGGGAGGGATCGGGGTGCCGAGCCGCTCGGGAATCCAGCCCGCCTTCAGGTGCAGGATGCGGGGGGGCGCGGGGGGGAGGCGCACGTCGCACGGGGCGCCGATCGGCTTCGCGGCGGGGCAGACCTGCCTCAGCAGCCGGACGAAACGCCGCGCGGCGGCGGGGATGCCCTCCGGGTCGAGCCCCTTCTCGAAGCGCATCGCCGAATCGGTGCGGAGCGCGAGCGCCTGCGCGGTCGCGCGGATCGACCTCATCTCGAAGTGGGCGACCTCGAGGATGATCTCCCGGGTGTCTCCCATGACCTCGGAGTTGGAGAGCCCCATCACCCCGGCGATCGCCACCGGGCGCTCCGGGTCGGCGATGACGCAGGTGCCCGCCGGCAACGCGCGCCGTGTGCCGTCCAGCGTCACGACCGGCTCGGAGGGCTCGGCGCGGCGGACGATGATCCGCCCCCCGGAGATCTGGCGGCGGTCGAACGCGTGGAGAGGCTGGCCGCACTCGAGCTGGATGTAGTTCGTCAGGTCGACGATGTTGTTGATCGGGCGCTGGCCCGCCTGCTCGAGGCGTCGCCTGAGCCAGTCGGGCGAGGGGGCGACCGTGATGCCGCCGATGCGCCAGCCGAGGTAGCGCGTGCAGAGATCCGGGGCCGCGACCTCCACATGCAGGTCGCCGTCGCCGCGCGGGGGGGCCGTCGGGGGGAGCGCCTCGCCGAGATCGAGGGGACGAAGGTCGCGCTCCAGCAGGGCCGCGATCTCGCGCGCGAAGCCGTAGTGGCCCCAGAGGTCGGGCCGCGTCGTGATCGCGGTGTTGCCGATCTCGATCGAAGCGCCGCCGCCGAGCAGCTCGCGGACCGGCGTGCCGGGAACGGCCGAGGCGTCCAGGACGAGGATGCCCTCGTGGTCCTCCCCGAGACCGAGTTCCCGCATCGAGAGCACCATGCCGCAGCTCTCGACGCCGCGGATCTTCCGCCGCTTCAAGAGCAGCCCCCCGGGCAGCGTCGTCCCCTCGGGGGCGTAGCAGATCTTCTGCCCCGGAGCGACATTCGGCGCTCCGCAGACGACTTCGGCGGTCGTGGCGCCGGCCTCCACGGTCACGAGGCGCAACTTGTCCGCGTCGGGGTGGGCGCGCACCTCCCGCACGTGGCCGACGACGACGCCCGGCCAGCCGCCGCCGGGAAGCGAGACCTCCTCGACCTCGGCGACGTGCAGCGTCAGCAGCTCGCCCAGACGCTCCGGGGAGATCCCGGAGAGGTCGACATGGTCGGCCAGCCACTCCACCGAGAGGCGCATCAGAACTGCTCCAGGAAGCGGAGATCGCCGCTGTGGAACCACCGGATGTCGTCGATGCCGAGCCGCTGCAGCGCGAGGCGGTCGAGCCCCATGCCGAACGCGAAGCCGGACCACCGCGCGGGGTCGAGCCCCCCGGCCTCCAGCACCTTCGGATGGACCATGCCCATGCCGCAGAGCTCCATCCAGCTCCCATCGGGGCGCTTCACGTCGCACTCGAAGGAGGGCTCCGTGAACGGGAAGAAGCTCGGACGAAAGCGCGTCTCCACGTCCTCGGCGAGGATCGCGCCGACGATCGCGCGAACCGAGTGGAAGAGGTGTCCCGGCGTGATCTCCCGGTCGATCACGAGCCCCTCGATCTGGCTGAAGACGGCCTCGTGCGTGGCGTCGATCGCCTCGTTGCGGAAGCAGCGCCCCGGCAGCACCGCGCGCAGCGGCGCGCCGAAACGGCGCATCGCCCGGATCTGCACCGGGGAGGTGTGCGTGCGCAGCAGGTTGCCGTCCGACAGCCAGAAGGTGTCCCACGAGTCTCGCGCGGGATGCCACGAGGGGATGTTGAGCGCGTCGAAGTTGTGCCACTCGTCCTCGACCCACGGCCCCTCGAGGACCCGAAAGCCCATCCCGCGGAAGAGATGGTCGAGATCCTCTTCGAGCTGGGTGATCGGATGCAGGTGGCCGGTCCGGGGCCGGCGTGCCGGCAGGGAGAGGTCGAACCATTCGCGGGTCGCCCGTCCGCCCTCTTCGAGGCCGCGCAACTCCCGGGTGCGGGCCTCGATCGCGTCCTCGACCGCCCTCTTCACCTCGTTGGCCCGCTGTCCCGCGACGGCCCGCTGCTCCGGTGCCAGGTCCCCCAGCGTGCGCAGGGCGGCGACCAGGGTGCTGCGCCGGCCGAGGTAGAGGACGCGCAACTGCCCGAGGCTCGCCTCGTCGGCGGCCGCCCCGATCGCCCGGATCGCCTCCTCCCGCATTGCCTCGAGATCCATGCGCTCGCCTCCAACAGTAAGGGGCCACCCATCGGCGGCCCCCTCCTCTACCCGCTCGTCTTCCTCCGCCGTGCCGCTAGAGGGCCGCCTTCGCCATCTCCACGAACTTGTCGAACGCGGCGCCGTCGCGGTAGGCGACCCCCGCGAGTTCGCGGCGGTTCATCTCCACGCCGGCCCTCTTGAGGCCATAGATCATCTGGCTGTAGCTGAGCCCGCGCTCCCGCGCGGCGGCGTTGAGGCGGACGATCCAGAGGGAGCGGTAGTCGCGCTTCTTGAGCCGCCGCCCGCGGTAGGAGTTGACCCCCGCGCGGACGAGCGCCTCCTTCGCGAGCTTGATGCGGCGCCCCCGCGCCCCCTTGTAACCCTTGACGTCCTTGAGGATCCGTTTGAGACGGCGGCGTTTGGCGACGCCCGGCTTGATGCGCATGGTCGTTCCTCTCCGTCTATCCCTCGCCGAGCAGGCGCAGGTAGGTCTTGCGCTCGGAGGGGCTGACGAGCCCCTGGCGCCGGAGGTTGCGTTTCTGCTTCGTGGTCCGGCCGGCCAGAAGGTGGCGGCGGAAGGCCTTGTTCCGCTTCACCTTGCGCAACTTCGTAACCTTGAAGCGCTTGCGGACGGAGCGATTGGTCTTCTGCTTGGGCATGGCGGAAGCCCCATAGGATAGTCGGGCCCAGCCGCTTGGCAAGCCTTCACGTGGCCGGAGGGGGCGGCTCGCGGAGGGCACGACCGGGGGCGCCCGGGAGGGCCGTTTCGCGGAGTGCGCGCATGGGGTATGGTACGCGCCATGCCTTCGGAACAGCGGATCATCGGCGGGGGGCTCCTGATCGTCGGGATCGCGGTCGCCCTCATCCTGCTCTATCTCTTCAACTGGGGCGGGATGAGCGCGCCCGACGCGGTCAAGGAGCTCGAAAGCGAGTTCTACCCCGCCTACGCGAAGGCCGAGACGGACCGGGACTATGTGGGCATGCGCCGGCTCGCCGAGCGGGCGCTCGCGGTGATCGAGAAGGGCGGCGCCGTCGGCGTCACGAAGCACCTCCAGGGCACCGCCACCGGCGGCACCCGCGAAGCCAAGCGCCTCTACGAGATCGTCAAGGACGGGACGCTGGAGAAGAACGCCGAGGGGCTGTTCGAGTTCAAGGGGGAGTGGTTCAAGGACGGGACCCACCGCCACCTCGGCGATCTCGCCGACGCGATCGACGGGCGGCTGAAGGTGCTGCGGCTGGTCCGGGCGGCGGCGGAGGAGGCGACCAAGGCGGTCGAGGATGTCCGGATCGGCAGCGGCAAGACTCTCGTGATCCCCGAGGCGAAGGCGGTCGAGGCGGAGGAGTTGCCGATCACCACGCCCAACCCGGTCTTCGAGCACGATGCGGAGCTGTTCCGGGTCTTCGGCCTGCGCGCCGAGTCCGTCACCGAAGCCCTCGCGACCCCGAACCCGGGCGGGAAGGCGACCTCCTCCCGGCTGCGCTGGAACCGCGACGTGGTGACCAGCGGCCTCGCGAAGCAGCTCGAGGGGCTCCCCGAACAGGTCGAGGAGATGAAGAGCCTCGCGGTGCGCATCGAACTCAGCGCCCGCGGCGCGGCCGAGGACCCCGCCGCGAAGGGCGCGCTGGACGCGCTGCTCCAGCGCGGGGCCGACGCGATCGCGGCGCGACTGCCCGACGGCGCGAAGAAGGCCTTCGACGAGCGCCGGGCGCTCTTCGCGAAGGGGGACGTCATCGCCCGCGTGCTGCGGCGCGAGGCGGTCCTGCTGGGCCCCTACCTGCCCGACGTGCGGGCGCTCGGCGCCGCGTTCGGGACGGAGTTCGCGAAGTAATCCGCTACTTCTTCGCGACGATCATGTGCATGCGCCGCCCCTCCATGTGAGGGGTCTTCTCGACCTTCGCGACATCCCCGAGCATGTCCGCGACGCGCTTGAGCAGGTCGGTGCCGAGATCCTGACGCGCCAGCTCCCGGCCGCGGAAGATGACGGTGAACATCACCTTGTCGCCCTCCGCGAGGAATTCGCGTGCCCGGTTGGTCTTCACCTCGAGATCGTGGGCGTCCGTCTTGGGACGCAGGCGCATCCCCTTGAGCTTGGTCCCGGGCTTCTTGCTCCCCTTGGTCTTCTTCTTCTGCTCGTACTTGAACTTGCCGAAGTCGAGGATCTTGCAGACCGGGGGGCGGGCGTCCGGCGCCAGTTCGACGAGATCGAGCTCGAGGTCCTGCGCCATGCGCAGCGCCTCGTGGATCGGGAAGACCCCGATCTGGTCGCCGTTCTGGCCGATGACGCGCACCTCGCGGGAGCGGATGCGGTCGTTGACGCGCGGGCCGCGCGTGGTGCGTGCCTCGGCACGATGGGGTCGTCTAGGAATGGTCAGGTCCCTCCCGTTGGAGTTGGCGGTTGCACCTGCCCGCGCGTCGTGTGCAGGCAGCGTATCTCCTCGATCAGATCCTGGACGGCGGTGGCGCCGCGGTCGGTCCCCTCGAGCAGGCGCACGGAGACGGTCCCCGCCTCGGCCTCCCGCTCGCCGATGACGAGCATGTAGGGGATCTTCCGCTGGAGTGCGTCGCGGATCTTGGCGCCGATCTTCTCGTTGCGGCGGTCCAGTTCCGCACGCAGGCCGGCGGCCCGCAGCCGCGCGAGCACCGCTTCGGCGTAGGGCATCGACTTGTCGGTGACCGGCAGCAGGATCGCCTGCACCGGAGCCATCCAGACGGGCAGCTTGCCCGCGTGGTGCTCGACCAGCACGCCGATCATCCGCTCCATCGAGCCCACGATGGCGCGGTGGATCATCACCGGCCGGTGGCGCCTGCCGTCCGCGCCGGCGTACTCGAGGTCGAAACGCTCCGGCATCTGGAAGTCGAGCTGGATCGTCCCGCACTGCCACCCGCGCCCGAGGCTGTCGGTGAGGTGGATGTCGATCTTGGGCCCGTAGAAGGCGCCGTCGCCGGCGTTCACGGTGTAGGCGTGCCCGCCGCGCGCGAGCGCGGAGGAGAGCGCCTCCTCGGCGCGGTCCCAGAGATCCTCCGCCCCCATCCGGTCCTTCGGGCGGGTCGAGAGGTAGAGCCGTACCTGGTCGAACCCGAGGGTCTTGTAGACGACGCGCAGCATGTCGAGGCAGTCGAGCACCTCCGCCTCGATCTGCTCCGGCATGCAGTAGACGTGCGCGTCGTCCTGCGTGAACCCCCGCGCGCGGAAGAGACCGTGCAGCACGCCGCTCAGCTCGTAGCGGTGGACGAAGCCGAACTCGCCGAGGCGGAGCGGGAGCTCGCGGTAGGAGCGGAGCTGCGTTCCGTAGACGAGGCAGGCCCCGGGGCAGTTCATCGGCTTCACCGCGAAGGAGCGCTCCTCCTTCTCGACGAAGTACATGTTGTCGCGGTAGTGGTCGTAGTGGCCCGACCGCTTCCAGAGTTCGTCGGTCAGGATCAGGGGGGTCCGGATCTCGAGGTAGCCGCGCTTCGTGAGCTCCTCGCGGATCAGCGCCTCGACCGCGCGCCAGAGGATGACGCCACCGGCATGCCAGAACGGGAAGCCGGGCGCCTCGTCGTGGAACGAGAAGAGATCGAGTTCGGGGCCGAGCTTCCGATGGTCGCGGCGGCGCGCCTCCTCGACGAGGTGGAGGTGCGCGTCGAGCTCCTGCTGCGACGGGAAGGCGGTCCCGTGGATCCGCTGCATCGGCAGCCCCGCCGCGTCGCCCCGCCAGTAGGCGCCGGACGCGGAGAGCAGCTTGAACGCCGGGATGGCGCCGAAGGAGGCGACGTGGGGCCCGCGGCACATGTCGCTGAAGCGGTCGCCGTTGCGATAGAAGGAGATCACCTCCCCCGCCGCGACCAGCTCCTGCAAGTATTCGGCCTTCAGCCGGTAGCCGAGGCGACGCAGCTCCGCGGTCGCCTGCGCCGCGTCCATCTCGGTCCGTTCGAACGGGAGCCCCTCGGCCGCCAGCTCGCGCATCCTTGCCTCGATGCGCGCCAGGTCCTCGGGCGTGAACGGGCGCTCGACGACGAAGTCGTAGTAGAACCCGTCGTCGGTCGGCGGGCCGAAGCCGAGCTGGGCGTCGGGGAAGAGATCGAGCACGGCCGCGGCGCAGAGGTGGGCCGCGCTGTGGCGCAGGACCCGGATCGCGTCCGGACTCTTGCCCGTGAGGATCCGGATCGAGCCGTCGGCGGTGATGCGCTGCTCCAGCGCGGTCAGCTCGCCGTTCCAGAAGGCGCCGATCGCGGCCTTCGCGAGGCCGGCCCCGATCTTGCGCGCGACGTCGCCACAGGTGGAGTTCCGCTCGACCTCGACGACCTTCCCGTCGGGCAGGGTGACGCGGACGGCCGCGCTCATGAGGGACGAATGCGCATGGGCATGGACGCGCCGATCATACCACCGGCCCCGCGCTCTCCCCGGCGCGGAGACGGAGACCGAGTTCCTCGAGCTGGCCCGGTTCGACCGCCGACGGGCTCTCGCTCATCAGGTCGACCGCCCGCGCCGTCTTCGGGAAGGCGATCACCTCGCGGATCGAGGTGGCCCCGGAGAGCAGCATCGCGAGGCGGTCGAGACCCCACGCGAAACCCCCGTGCGGCGGGGCGCCGTAGGTCAGCGCGTCGAACAGGAAGTTGAACCGTGTCCGGACCTCCTCCGGCCCGAGCCCCAGCACGGCGAAGACGCGCTCCTGCACGTCTCGTTCGTGGATGCGGATCGACCCCGAGCCCAGTTCCACGCCATCGAGCACCGCGTCGTAGGCCTTCGCGCGCACCGCGGACGGGTCGCGCTCGAGGTGGAGCAGGTCCCCGTCCCGCAGCGCCGTGAACGGGTGGCGCGTGCAGATCCAGCTCCCCGGGGTCTCGCCGCGCTCGAAGAGCGGAAAATCCGTCACGAGCAGGGCCACGTGGCGGTGGGGCTCGATCAAGCCCTGCGTGTGGGCGAGATGCAGGCGCACGGCGCCGAGCCCCTTGGCGGCCACGGCCGGGTCGGGGTCGGCCACGGCGAGCACGAGGTCGCCGGGGGCGGCGCCGACGCGGCGGGTGAACGCTTCGCTCGAGAAGTGTCTTGCGAGGGGGCCTTGGGGGCCGCCCGCCCCGAGCTTGAGCCAAGCCACCCCCTTCGCGCCGAACTCCGCCGCGACGGGCGCGAGCGCATCGACCGCCGCGCGGCTCAGCTCCGCCCCCTTCGGCAGCGTGAGTGCCCTCACCGCGCCGCCGCCGTCGGCGATCTCGCGGAAGACGCGGAATTCGCTCGCCTTCGCGAGGTCGGTCACGTCGCAGATCTCGAGCCCGAAGCGCAGGTCGGGCTTGTCGCTGCCGTAGCGCAGCATCGCCTCGTCGTAGGTGAGGCGCGGGAGCGGCAGCGTGAGCCGGATCGGCTCGCTCGCGGCCTCCGCGAGAAGGCGCACGATCAGCCCCTCCATCAGCCGGAGGATCTCCTCCTGGTCGACGAAGGACATCTCGACGTCAAGCTGCGTGAACTCCGGTTGCCGGTGCGCCCGCAGATCCTCGTCCCTGAAGCAGCGCGCGATCTGGTAGTAGCGGTCGAAGCCGGCGCACATCAGGATCTGCTTGTAGACCTGCGGCGACTGCGGGAGCGCATAGAAGGTGCCGTGGTGGAGCCGGCTCGGCACGAGGTAGTCGCGCGCCCCCTCGGGCGTCGGCTTCGCGAGGATCGGGGTCTCGATCTCGACGAAGTCGCGCTCGTCGAAGAAGGCGCGCAGCACGCGGTTCATCCGGTGGCGGAGCAGCAGCTTCTTCTGCATCTCGCTGCCGCGCAGGTCCAGCGGCCGGTACTTGAGGCGGAGTTCGCCCGAGACCTCCTCGGAGGCGCCGACCTCGAAGGGCGGTGTCGGCGAGGTCGAGAGCACGCGGATCGACGTCGCCGCGACTTCGATCTCCCCGGTGGGCAGGCGCGGATTGCGCGCGCTCTCCGGCCGAAGGCGGACGACCCCTTCGATGCGCACCGTGAACTCAGGTCGCAGCGTGCGCGCGATCCCGTGCGCCTCCGACCCCGCCTCTTCGGAGACGCTCACCTGCGTGAGGCCGTACCGGTCCCGCAGATCCACGAAGACGAGGCCGCCCTGGTCGCGCCGGCGATGCACCCACCCGGCCAGCGCCACGCGCTTCCCCTCGTCGGTCGCCCGAAGATGGCCGCAGGTGTGGGAGCGGTAGGAGGTCTCGTACACGGAGGGTTCCAACCGGCGCGCGGGGCGCCGGTTCGGAAAGGGGGAAAGTTACCTCCCCCCCGGGGGGAGGGCAAATTCAGCGCAGCGCCTCGACGCGGCGCAACACATACGCGGCATCCACGGTCACCTTTCCGGCCTCCTCCGGCGCGTCGAAGGCGACCGACTCGAGCAGCCGCTCCAGCACCATGTGCAGGCGGCGCGCGCCGATGTCGGCGAGCTCCTTGTTGAGCTTGTGCGCCAGGGCGGCGATCTCCTCGACCCCCTCCGGCAGCACCCGGAGTTCGACGCCGTCGGTGGCGAGCAGCGCCTGGTACTGCCGCACGAGCGAGTGCTCCGGCTCCGTCAGGATCCGGACGAAGTCCTCCGCCCCGAGCGCGTCCAGCGTCACCCGGAGCGGGAAGCGCCCCTGCAGTTCGGGCATCAGGTCCTCGGGCTTCGCCTTGTGGAACGCCCCCGCCGCGATGAACAGCACATGGTCGGTCCGCACCGGGCCGTGGCGCGTCTGGATCGTGCAGCCTTCGACGAGCGGCAGGAGGTCGCGCTGCACGCCGCCCCGCGAGACGTCGGGGCCCTGGCCTCCCCCGGCCCCCACCACCTTGTCGAGTTCGTCGAGAAAGACGATCCCGCTCTCCTCGACCCGGCGGATCGCCTCGCGGATGATCGCGTCGCGGTCGAGCAGCGCATCGGCCTCCTTCTGCACGAGCGCCTCCCGGGCGCGGGCGATCGTCACGGTGCGGCTGATCAGCCTGGGCGGCGCGACGCGGTCGAGGAAGGACTGCATGTCCACCCCCATCTGCTCGACCCCCATCGCGGAAAAGACCTCCATCGACGTGTTCCCGCGGTCCTCGAGGGCGAGCGTGATGCGCTCGCCTTCGAGTTCGCCCGCGCGCAGCCTCGCGCGCGCCTGCTCGCGGCGCTCCTTGCGCTCGCGCCGCTCCTCCTCGTCGAGGCTGAAGGGCTCGGTCCCGAGCATCGCGTCGAGCAGGCGCTCCTCGGCCCCGGTCCTCGCGCGCTCCTGCACGCGCACGACCTCCTCCGCGCGCACGAGCGCGACGCCGACCTCGACGAGGTCGCGGGCGATCGTCTCGACGTCCTTGCCCCAGTAGCCCACCTCGGTGTACTTGGTCGCCTCGACCTTCAGGAAGGGCGCGTCGAGCAGCCCGGCCATCCTCCGCGCGATCTCGGTCTTCCCGACACCGGTGGGACCCGCGAGGATGATGTTCTTAGGCAGCACGTCGCGCGCGAGCGCGGGGTCGAGCCTCTGGCGCCGGATGCGGTTGCGCAACGCGACGGCGACCGCGCGCTTGGCTCGCCCCTGCCCCACGACGAAGCGGTCGAGATAGGCCACCACCTGCCGCGGCGTCAGATCGTCTGCCATGGTTCGATACGCTCCGTTCCCTTCCGGCGTCAGCCGGGGGCCCGCCCGCCCTGCGCCTCCAGCGCACGCGCGCGCAGCCGTTCGGCTGCGATCTTCCCCTGCTCGAGGGCCGTGGCAAGTTGCTGCGCCTCCGCCTCCAGCGCGGCGAGGGCCGCCTTCGCGGCCTCGACCTCCGCCGCGAGGGCGGCCCGCTGCCGCCGCAGCGTCGCGAGTTCGCCGCGCAACGCGTCGTACTCGCCGTAGAGGCGTTCGCGCTCGCGCTGGACGCCGATCAGTTGCGCGGCGAGCGCGTCCGCCTTGCGCTTCTGGTCCTCGTACTCCCGCCCGAGATCCTCGGCGCGGATCCTCTCGTTCTCCGCCTTGAACGCAAGCACCTCGCGGTCGAGATCCGTCCGCCCGGCCGGGGCGGCGCAGGCCACGAGAAGCGGGAGCAGCCCCAGGGCGCGTCGCACGATCGCTGGATTGTGCCCCGTCGGCGCGGCCTGTCCACGCGAAAAGGGCTGCCGGCGTTTCTGGAATTCAGCCCCCCCGGGGCGACAATCGCCCCCCCATGGAACGCACGCTCCTGCTCGTCAAGCCCGACGGGGTCCAGCGCGGCCTCATCGGCCGCATCCTGACGCGATTCGAGGAGAAGGGGCTCAGGATCGCCGCCCTGAAGGTCATGCGGATCTCCCCGGAGTTGGCCGCGAAGCACTACGCCCCCCACGTGGAAAGGCCCTTCTACCCGGGCCTCGTCCGCTACATGACGAGTTCCCCGGTCGTCGCGGTCGTCGTCGAGGGGCCGCGCGTCGTCGAGATCTCGCGCAAACTCATGGGGGCGACCTTTGGCTGGAAGGCGGAGCCGGGCACCATCCGCGGCGACTTCGGCTGCTCCACCGCCTTCAACCTGATCCACGGCTCCGACAGCCCCGAGAGCGCCGCGAGGGAGATCGCGCTCTTCTTCCGCGACGGCGAGATCGCCGGGTACGAGCGCGCCCTCGACGCCTGGCTCTTCTCCGAAGACGATCCCCACTGACGTGCCGCGGCTTCCGCTCCGCGACCTCAAGGGCGTGATCGGGGAGCAGCAGGCCCTGGTCGGCGGACGCATCGACAATGTCTTCCAGTGCGAGCCGCGCCTCTTCGTGCTTCGCATCGACCCGGGCAAGCGCATGCTGGTCTGCGACCTCACGCCCGGACGGGCGCGGTGCGTGCTGACCGATGCGCCGCCGGCGCTGCCGGAGACCCCCCCGGTGCTGGCGGCGATCCTCCGCACCGCGCTGCGGGGCGGACTCATCGAAGCGATCTTCCTGCCGGCGGAGGACCGGGTGGTCTTCCTCGATGTCTCGGGGGCGCGGGGGCGCTACCGCCTCGTGCTCGAACTCTTCCCGCGCTTCCCGAACCTGCTGCTGCTCGACGCGGAGGGGCGCGTCGAGCGCACGCTCGACGGCGAGGCGGCACGCAGGCGCAACCACCCCGTCGGCAGCCCCTACTCCCTCCCCCCGGCCCCCACCCTTCCGCCGGAGGAGTCCCTCGGGGGGAACGCGCGCGGCGGCGAGTTCCCCCTCAACCATGAGATCGACCGCCTGTTCCGGGAGCCGGCAGTTCCGGAGGAGTCGCGCGACAGCGAGAGGGTGATCGCGCGTCTGCGGAAGATGCGGGAGAACCTCTCTCGGGATCTGCGGGAGGTCGAGGATCCCGATCGCCTGCGGGAGCAGGGGAGGATCCTGCTGGCAGGGTTCGACCGGCTGCGGAAGGGGACGGCGAACTTCGAAGGGGTGGCGATCGATCCCGGGCTGGAGCCGCACGAGAATGTGGACCGCGTCTTCGAGCGCGCGCGCAAGGCGGAGAGGGCCCGCCCGGCGCTCGAGCGGCGTGCTGCCGAAGTCGACGCGATGATCGCGCGGGCCGAGGCGGGGGATCTGCCGCCGGCGGTGGCGCTGCAGGGGCGCCGCGGCGAGAAGCCGGCCCCTCGCCTGCCCTATCGGGTCTTCCGGAGCGTCGAGGGGCGTCGCATCCTCGTCGGCAAGGGGGGAAGGGACAACGACGAGACGACCCTGCGGGTGGCGGGGCCGCACGACATCTTCCTGCACGTGCGCGGCACCCCGGGGGCGCACGTGATCGTGCCCCTCGAACGCGGGGAGGAGATCGGGGAGCAGACGCTCCTCGACGCCGCGACGCTGGCGCTGCACTACAGCCGGAATCGCCGCGCCGACCGCGCCGAGATCACGTGGACCCCGCGGCGGCACGTGAGCAAGCCGAAGGGGGCCAAGCCCGGGCTTGTCGCGGTGACCCACGAACGCGTACTCCGCCTGCGACGCGAGCCCGACAGGCTCGCCCGCCTGCTGATGAGCGTCGGCGAGACGGAGTGACGCTCCGGTGACAGGTCGCGGCGAGAGTCCCTGCATGCGCAGGGTCTCTCTCTGCCTCCTCCTCGCGGCCTTCGGGGGTTGCCACGGCTTCCTCGGCGGGCGCACGACCCAGGCGGACAAGGACCTGAACTCCTTCGCCCAGGCGCGGGAGCGGGCCGCGACCTTCTACGACGGCAAGGACTACTACCGTGCCGCGGCCCAGTACAAGAAGGCCCTCGACCTCCGCAAGGACCACATCCCGACGCGGCTCGGCTACGCCTACAGCCTCATGTACACGAGCCTGCCGACCAACCTGATGCTCGCGAAGCAGGAGTTCGAGGGGATCGGCAAGCTGCGCGACGAGAAGGACGAGGTGAAGCGCATCTACGGACTCGCGCTCACCTACCGGACGCTCGCGGTGCTCTACTACCGCCGCGCGGGCATCCAGCGCGACGCGGGACGGCTCAAGCCGGCGGAGGAGGACGAGGCCGCCGCGCGCTCCTACGCCCGCGACGGCATCCGCGACTTCGAGAAGGTGCTCGCGATCGACGACCTGCTCGCCTCCCGGCAGGTCAGCGCGGTGAACCGCGTGAGCGCCTCGCTGAAACCCGATGCGCACGTCGGCATCGCCCACTGCGAGATCGTGCTCGGCGGGCGCGAGTCGCCCGAGCACATCGAACGCGCCATCGTGCACATCCGCGAGTACGCGAAGATGGCCTCGACCGCCCGCCGCTTCTGGGAGCAGCGCCGCGAGGCGCTGCTCGTGACCGACCCGATGCGCGAGGCGGAACTGGGCCTCGCGGGCCAGGGCGTCCTCGACGACGCGCAGCGCCAGCGGTACGAGGAGAGGATCGTGCGCACGATCATCGAGGAGGTCGCGGTCCGCCGGGCGCTGGTCGACACCTACCTCTTCCTCAACCGCTACCCCGAGGCGATCGAGGAGTGCAACTCGATCCTCTCCCTCGATGCGAGCGAGAGCGAGGCGCTCTACCTGCGCGCGCGCGCCTACGAACTGCTCTCGCCGCCCAACTACCGCATGGCGCTCGCCGACATGGAGGCCTACAGGAACCGGCAGGATCTGGGCCAGTTGACCGAGAAGCTCGTCAAGATCAACCGCCAGATCCAGCGGTACAAGAAGCTGGTCGAGGAGCAGGAGGCGGGCGCCAAGCCTGCCGGGGGGTAGGTGCGGCCGTCCTCGCGCGTGCGGGGTCGCCGCTTGCGCCGGGAGGTCGATCAGCGGACCCAGATGCCGTTCGAGCCGATCGGGTCGAGGAGCAGGCGTTCCGGGTCGATCTCGATGCGGCGGGGGGTGCCGGGGCCGCGCCAGTCGAGGGTCCCCCGCCCGTCGCGCATCTCGACGAGCACGGTCGCGGTCGAGTCCGCCTCGACGACGCAGGGCACGGGCAGGGCCGGCCAGAGGGCATCGAGGCAGCGCACGCTCGCCCGCGCGAAGCCGGGTCCCGTCTCGACCTGCTCCAGCACGAAATCGGGGAGCCGCGTCGTGCCCGCGTAATAGTCGACGACTGCGGAGAGCCCCAGGGCCCCGGCGTAGTCGTTCGCGCCCTTCGGGCCCTTGCCCGGCCACGTACGCAACAGCGACAGGAATCGCTCCTCTCCCGCGAGCGACTCGAGCAGCCGATGGACCAGCGCGCCGCGCATGTAGGCCACCGAGGGGTCGTCCAGATAGGTGGCGTCGAGCAGCGAGGCCTCGTTCGCGAACAGGAAGGCATCGCGGCCCGCCGACCGGCGGAGGTCCAGCCGGCCGAGATAGGCGCGCACGTGCGCACGGTAGAGCGCCGCGCGAACCCCCAGCATCTCCCCCGCGACCCGGATGCCGCTCCACTGCGCAAGCCCCTCGCGCAGCCATGTGCCGCCGCCGCCGAGAAGCGGCATCGGGACCGCATGGCCCCACCACCGGTGGCTGCACTCGTGCGCGAGGTGGTCGATCCAGCGCAGGCGGCCCGCGGCGCCCGGCAGCAGGGAGGCATGCACGACGGCGAACGCACCCGCGCAGTACGAAGGGACGGGACGCTTCCGCGGCGACACGACCAGCGTGAAGCGCTCGTCGCCGCAGGGACCAAACCACCGCGCGAGGAGCGCGGTCACCTCCGCGAGGTCGGAGAGCAGCGCCGCCGGATCGGCCTCGACTCCCGGCGGCAGCAGGAGTTCGAACGCCCCGCGTCGATGGCTCTCGAAGTCGCCGGCGACGAGCGCGACGACCTGCACCGGCCCCACGGTCGAGAAGACCCCTCCCTCGCGGCGGCCTGCCAGCGAGGCCGCCGGCATCGGGCCGCGCCAGTCCACCGTCGCGTCGAAGCTCTCGTCCGCCATGGTCGGAAGCCAGAAGCCGGCGAGGTGCGTGTCGACGCCCTCGGGCCCCGCGTAGCAGAGTCCGTCGCCGGCGGGATGCCAGAGGTACTCGACGAGGATCCGCACCGTCTCGCCGGGAAGGGGAGGGGGCTCGGGGGAGAGGGTCAGCAGGGCCGGGATGTCGGTGGCCGCGGGCGCCGCGACGCGGACGAGACGGGCGAGGCCGTCCCCCCCCGACCGGAGCGGCACCGCCTGGCCCTCGCGCGTCGCGCGCAGGCCCGAGACGCTCGACGAGAGCAGGAAGCGCCACGGCCCCGGCCGCTCGACACGGAGCGTCAGCGTGCACGAGACCTCGAGCCCTTCCGGCCTCGGCGTCGCGACGACGTCGCAGGAGAGCAGGTCGTAGGAGTGCCACTCGCGGAGCAGAGCTTCGCCGAGGGTCACCGGCCAGGACGCGAGAAGCGAGAGGAGGAGGGGGATCATCGGAAAACCCGGGCCGGCAGCCGTTTCTTATACTTGGAGTCCCCAGGATGGCCCGCACGATCTCCCGGATCCTCCCGATGCTGCTCGGCCTTGCCGCCGGCGCGGCTGCGGCGGAGTCGCATACGCTTCACTTCGCGGACGGGAAGAAGAAGACGATGTCGGTCGAGTCCTGCGATGCGGGGGGGGTCACCGTGCGCGAAGGCGGCGGGGTGAGCCGCATCGAGTGGCACGCCCTGGCGCCCGGGAGCGCGTACGCGGTCCGGAAGTCCTTCACGTCGTTCGACGACGGTCCGGCACGCCTCGCCCTGGCCGAGTTCGCCGCCGCCCTCCGCCTCTACCCGGAGGCCCAGGAGCAGCTCGAGATCGCGTTGGCTCTCGACGGACTCGACGAGGCGGCCTTCGAGCAGCGCTCGGAAACGCTCGCCGCGGAGGAGGTCGCGTGGCTGAAGGAGCGCATCGACGCCCTGCTCGCGACAAGGGCGCATCCGACGGAGTGCCTGGGCGCGATCAAGCGGCTCAAGGAGCGCTACCCCGACGACTCCAACAACAGCCTCTACGAACCCCGCGTGCAGGAACTCGTGGAGGCCATCGCGAAGGAGATGCAGGGCAAGCAGGACCTCGCGGACGAGAGCGGGAAGGACGCCGCCGCGGAGAAGCTCCGGGGGGAGGTCGAGAAGCTCCAGAAGAAGAAGGCCGAGGCGCTCGCCCGGGCCGACGCCCTGATGACGGAGAGCGCCGAAGCCGTGGAGAAGCGCGTCATCTCCCGCATCAAGAAGTGCCTCGTCGAGCCGCAGGGGGCGGAGAAGTACCTGAAGCGCGCCCGCACCTTCCTGCGCGCGATCGCCACCGCCGATCCCCGCTTCACGGTCGTCTCGCGGGAGGACCTGCAGGCGGAGTACGACGCGACCGAGAAGAAGCTGGTCGAGTGCTATCTCGGCGTCGCGCGCCAGCTGATGCGGGACCGCAACTACAAGTCGGCCGTCGATTCCGTGCGCAAGATCCTCTACTACGACCCGATCCACGAGGAGGCGCTGGAGATGAAGGCGGAGATCGAGAAGAACCGCATCCACTTCAAGGCCAGCGACATCACGAACGCGCGCCCCCGCGTCACCGGGGGATGAGCCCCTCGACGATCAGGTCTTTCCCGACCGACGCGACCACCAGGTCCCGAAGCGCGAGTGCGTCCGCCATCCTGCGGCCCCCGCGCCCCCCCACGGGTCCCGGCGCATGCTGGCCGCCCACGATCCTCGGGGAGACGGTCGCCGCCACCTGGTCGACGAGGCGCGCGTCGAAGAGGCTGCCGAGCAGGGCCCCGCCTCCCTCGACCAGCAGGCGTTCGACGCCGCGGCGGCGGAGTTCCCGGAGAAGGCGGGGCAGGTCCACGCGCCCCTCCCGGCCGCAGACCAGGTGCGGGACGCCACGCGGCGGGGGCCGCCCCGGCGGCAGCACGAGCAGCGTGGGTCCGCCGTCGCGGAAGAGTCGCGCGCGCGACGGGAGCGGTCGGGCGCCCCCGACGACGACACGCAGCGGCCGGCCTCCGGTTCCGGAGCGGTTCGTCAACGCGGGGTCGTCGGCGCGAAGCGTCCCCGCCCCGATCAGGATCGCGTCCACCGACGCGCGGAAGCGCGCATGGGCGAGGGCGCGGGCCTCGTGGCCGCTGATCCAGCGGGAGTCCCCCGACGCCGCGGCGGTGCGTCCGTCGAGCGTCATCGCCCACTTGGCGATCACCCAGGGCCGGCGCCGCCGCCGGTGCGCGAGATAGGGTTCGAGCTGCTCCCGGATGAGCGCCACGGGCCGGAGACGGCGCACGCCGACGCCGGCGGCCCGCAGCCGCGCGGGCCCGCGCCCGGCCGTCTGCGGATTCGGATCCGGGTGGGCGTAGACGACGGCCCGGATGCCTGCGGCCAGCAGCGCCTCCGTGCAGGGCGGGGTCTTGCCGTGATGGCCGCAGGGTTCGAGCGTCACATAGGCCGTCGCGCCCTTGGCGCGGCGTCCCGCCGCGCGGATCGCGTTCACCTCGGCATGGGCGCCACCCCACTCCCCGTGCCAGCCCTCGCCGACGACGCGGCCCGCGCGCACGAGCACGCAGCCGACGACGGGGTTGGGCTCGACGCGGAGCCGCCCGCGCAGGGCCAGTTCCGCCGCGCGCCTGAGGTGGAGGCTAGCCGGCGAGGACGCCACGGAGGCTTACCGGGCTGTAGTCCTCGATCCGCACGGGGACGAGTTCCCCCGCGAGCGAACTCTCCCCGGCGAAGTGGACGATGTGGCCGCCGCGCGTGCGGCCGGTGAGCATCGCGTCGTCCTTCTTCGACACGCCCTCGACGAGGAGCTCGAACGTGCGCCCCACCATCGCCGCGTGCTTCGCGCGGCTCACGCCCTCCTGCGCCTTCAGCAGGCGCAGGTTGCGGGCGGCCTTGGCCGCGAGCGGCACGTCGTCCTCGAAGTGTCCGGCGCTCGGGGTTCCCGGGCGCGGCGAGTACCGGAAGATGAAGCTCTGCTGGAAGCCGACCTCCCGCAGCAGCGAGACGCTCTGCTCGAAGTCCGCCTCGCTCTCGCCGGGGAAGCCGACGATGAAGTCCGCGGCGACCTCCCCCTCCGGGAAGCGGCGGCGGAACGCGTGCACGATCTCGAGGTAGCGCTCGCGCGTGTAGCCGCGGGCCATGCGCTTGAGCACCGCGTTGCTGCCCGACTGCGGGGGGATGTGCAGCGCGCCGCAGAGCTTCGGCAGGTTCGCCATGTCGTCGAAGATGCGCTCCTCCATGTCCTCGGGGTGCGACGTCACGAAGCGGAGCCGCTTGAGGCCCGGGACGCGGTGGCAGGCGTGCAGCAGGTGGTGGAGATCCTCCCCCTCGGGACGGTCCTTGCCGTAGGAGTCGATGTTCTGGCCGAGGAGCGTCACCTCCACGACCCCGTCGGCGACGAGCGCCTCGACCTCGCGGACGATCTCGGCCATCGGGCGGCCCTTCTCGCGGCCGCGCGTGGCGGGGACGACACAGAAGGTGCAGTGGTGGTCGCAGCCGCGCGAGACGGCGAGGAAGGCGCGGTAGCGGTCGCTGCGCACGCTCACGTCCCGGTCGGGAGGGGGGCGGTCGTGCCCGACGGAGATGACGGCACCCGTGCCCTCCCGTGCGGCGGCGGCGAGGTCGAGGATGTCGCCGAACGACCTCGCCCCCGCGATGATGTCCACATAGGGGGCGCGCCGGGCGATCTCGCCGCCCATCCGCTCCGCCATGCAGCCCGTCACGCCGATCAGCACGCCCTCCCGGCGGCGCTTGTGGCGCGCAAGCTCGCCGAGACAGGAGAAGACCTTCTCCTCGGCGTGCTCCCGGACCGCGCAGGTGTTCACGAGGATCACGTCCGCCTCCGACGGTTCCGCGGCGCGATCGTAGCCCGCGCGCCGGAACGCGGAGACCATCAGCTCGCCGTCGTAGACGTTCATCTGGCAGCCGAAGCTGATCATGTGCAGCCGCTTCATCCCGCCTGCATCTCCTCGAGCGCCCGCCTCTCCGCGCCGGCCTTGGTCTTCAGCTTTTCGAACTCCTCGCGGGCATCGTCCCCCGCACCCCCTTCGATCGCCGCAGGCGCCTCGCGATCCAACCCGAGCAGCGCGCACTGCTCCGCCTGGTCGTAGAAGCCGGCCCTGAGGAAGGACTTCCCGATGCGGAGCAGGCCGCGGGCGGCCCCCTCCTCGGGGAACATGCGCCGCAGGAAGCGCGTGAGGCCGCGGAGCGGCCCCTCCGGCCAGAGCCTGTCCCGGAAGAGATAGGCGGAGCGGAGCACGATGGGATCGGCCTGGAACCGCGGCAGGAGGCGATCGAGGCGCCTCTGGGCCACGTTGAAGAGGTCGCGCACGCGGCGGAGGCGCTCGGGGTAGTAGGTGGAGACCTCCTCGAAGAGGCGCGCGAACTCCCGGGCACTGCCCTCGCGCGGGAAGTTCGTCACCGAGAGGTGCTCCTCCTTCAGGATCGAGAGTTCGTGGTAGATGCGCGAGACCCTCGAGTCGTAGGGCTCGTCGATGTTGTGGTCGCGGAAGAGCGAGTGCGCCGCATCGCGGAGCGGCAGCACCTCCTCGCGCAGCAGCGCCTGAAGCCGGGGCATGTCGAAGAGCTCGACGGTCTCGGCCGCGGTGAGCTGGATCTGCTCGCGCGGCACGCCGCGGGACGCGACGAGTCCCGCGACACGCGCCTCGTAGGCGCGGAAGATCGCGAGGAACTTGTTGCGGCTCCCGTAGTGGTGCTCGATGACCGCCCAAGGCAACCCGCGGCGCGCCTCTCGCTGGCGGCCCCGCATCGCCATCTAGGCCTCGCCGTCCGTTCGTCCCCCGCCCGGCGGTTCGCGCGTGGCGAGGCGGTCCACGAGGTGGAGCAGCAGGAGGAAGGAGGCCACGTAGAGGAGAAGTCCGAGGGCGAGCCGCACGGTCGTCCCCTAGGACCCCTGCTCCTCCCCGTCGGCCGGAGCGGCATCCTCGGTCGGGGCCCCGCCGGCCCCAGCGGCCGGCGCATCCACGAGCATGAGCAGCGCCAGAGGCGAGTTGTCGCCGAGGCGCCGGGTGCCGAGGCGCACGATGCGGGTGAAGCCGCCGGGCCGCGTGCCCGTGGCCGGGGCCACGTCGCGGAAGAGGCGACGCACGGCCGGCTTGTTCGGGAGGATCGCCGCCGCACGCCGGATGGCGTGCAGGTGCGCGGCCGCCCCCTGCGGCGTGCCGGCGCTCTTGGCCTGCAGGCCCCGGCGCGCCAACGTGATCAGTTTCTCCGCGACGGGACGGAAGGCCTTCGCCTTCGCCATCGTCGTCTCGATCCTGCCGTGCTCGAACAGCGCCGCCACGATGTTGCGCCGGAGCGCGCGATGGTGCGCGGACGAGACGTTGAGCTTTCCGGGCCGCTTGCGGTGGCGCATCGCCTGCTCCTGCCCCCTAGCCGCCCGCGAGGGCGTCGAGATCCATTTCGAGGGAGAGACCGACGTTGGCGAGCTTGACCTTCACCTCGCGCAGCGACGTCTTCCCGAAGTTCTTCATCGTCAGCAGGTCCACCTCGCTGAGGCGGACGAGGTCCCCGATCGTCTTGATGTTCTCCTGCTCGAGGCAGTTGCTGGCCCGCACCGAGAGGTCGAGGTCGGAAATCGGGAGCGCGAGGCGCTCGCGCAGCTGGAGCTTCTCCCCGCCCGCCGCCACCGGCTCGGGAAGGGTCACCTCCGGCATGGCCCGCTCGGCGGGCAGCTCCGCGCCCGCGAAACCGTACTGGACGAAGGGGTTGAGGTGCTTGCGGAAGATCTTGCTCGCCTCGACGAGCGCGTCGTCGGGCGAGACGGTGCCGTCCGTCCAGATCTCGAGGATCAGCTTGTCGTAGTTCGTGAGCTTGCCCACGCGCGTGTTCTCGATCCGGTAGCGGACGCGGTGCACGGGGGAGAAGATGGAGTCCACCGGAACGACGCCGATCTCCTCGTCGGTGCCGCTGTTCTCCTCCGCCGACACGTAGCCGCGCCCCTTGCGCGCGGTCATCTCGCAGACGAACTCCGTGTCCTCGACCAGCGTGCACAGGTGGAGCTCGGGGTTGATCACCTCGGCCCCGGGATCGCAGATGATGTCCGCCCCGGTCACCGCCCCCTTGGTGTTGCGGTCGATCCGCAGCGTCGCGTGGCTGCCCTCGTGGAGCCGCACGAGCAGCTTCTTGATGTTTAGCATGACGTCGGTGATGTCCTCCACCATCGACGGCAGCGCCGTGAACTCGTGGCGGACCCCGCGGATCTTCACCGTCGTGACGGCGGACCCCTCGATCGACGAGAGCAGCACGCGACGAAGGCCGTTTCCGACCGTCGTCCCGAATCCCCGCTCGAACGGCTCGGCGGCAAACCGCCCGTAGGTGGGCGTGAGTTCCTCGGCGACGACACGGGTCGGAAGCTCGAGGTTCCTCCAGCGGATGCGCATCTGCGATCTCTCCTCCGGTTTCTCGGACTAGCGCGAGCAGTACTCGACGACCAGGTTCTCGTTCACGGGGAGGGAGACGTCCTCCCGGGTCGGCATGCCGACCACCTTCCCGGTGGGGGGCTCCTCGCCGCGCTCGAGCCAGGCGGGCGTCCGGCCCTGCAGGCCGATGTCGATACTCCGCTTCGCCAGCGCCTGGCTGCGTTCCCTGCCGTGGACCTTCACGACATCGCCGAGCTGCACGATGTAGGACGGGACCGACATCCGACGCCCGTTCACGAGCACGTGGCCATGCGCGATCATCTGGCGCGCCCCGTTGCAGGAGGGGGCGAATCCGAGGGTCGCGACGACGCTCATGAGGCGGCGCTCCAGGAGCTGGAGCAGGCTCTCGCCGGTGTTGCCCGGCATGTTGCGCGCCACATCGAAGATGCGGCGGAACTGGCGGTCGGAGAGGCCGTAGGCACGCTTGAGCTTCTGGGTCTCGCGCAGCTTGAGGCCGTAGTCCGAGACCTTCTGGCGGCGGTAGACGTGCTGGCCGGGCGGATACTCCCGCCGCTTCACGGCGCACTTCGTGTTGAAGCTCAGCGCGCCCTTGATGTGGAGGGAGACCCCCTCCCGCCGGCACAGCTTGCAGAACGACTTATAGGTACGTGCCATGGACCCTTCTCTGGAAGGCGAAGCCCTGTAGTATAGTCACCCCAAGACCCTCCGTCTAGACTCGGCGCCGCTTGCGCGGCCGGCACCCGTTGTGCGGCAGCGGGGTCACGTCCTCGATCGTGCGGACCTTCAGCCCCCGCGCCTGGAGCGAGCGGATCGCGGACTCGCGGCCCGCTCCCGGCCCCTTCACCCGGACGTCGATCTCCTTGACCCCCATCTTGATCGCCGCGTCGGCGCACTTCTCCGACGCCCGCTGCGCCGCGAAGGGGGTGGACTTGCGGGACCCCTTGAACCCGATCGTGCCGGCGGAGGCCCAGCAGACCGCGTCCCCGTTCGGGTCCGTGATCGTCACGATCGTGTTGTTGAACGAGGCGTGCACGAACGCGATCGCCTTGGGGATGTTCCGCTTGATCTTCTTCTTCTTTCCGACCGCCATGGTTGCTCCCTACTTGGCCTTGACGCCCTTCTTGCCCGCCACGGTCTTGCGCGGTCCCTTGCGCGTGCGCGCGTTGGTCCGCGTGCGCTGCCCCCGCACCGGGAGCGAGCGGCGATGGCGGATGCCGCGATAGCAGGCGATGTCCTTCAGCCGCTGGATGTTGGCCTGGACCTGCCGCTTGAGCTGGCCCTCGACCACGTGGTTCTTCTCGATCTCGCCTGCGATACGAGCCACCTCGTCCTCGGAGAGGTCGCGCGCGCGGCGCCGGCCGTCGATGCCGCACGCCTCGAGGATGCGGGCGGACTGGAACCGGCCCACCCCATAGATGTAGGTGATCGAGATCCAGGTCGGCTTCTGCGGAGGGATGTCGACACCAAGGATACGCGGCATGAATCTACCCCTGTCTCTGCTTGTGGCGCTTGTCGGAGCAGATCACCCTCACCACACCCTTGCGGCGGATGATCTTGCAGTTCTCGCACATGCGGCGAACGGACGCCCGCACCTTCATTGGTCCTGCCTCCCGGCCTTGCCCACGATCCGTCCCTTGCTGGGATCGAGGGGCGATCGCTCGATCCGGACACCGTCGCCGGGAAGGATGCGCACGACTTTCATCCGCATCTCTCCCGCGACATGGCACGTCACCGCGGGGCCTTCCTCGGCCTCGCACAGGAAACGCGCGTTCGGAAGCGCCTGCCGCACGATCGCGGGTACGACGCCCCCCGGGCTCATCGTACCGCCTCCTGGCCCGGAAGCGTCAGGATCTCGACGCCGCGGCGGGTGAAGGCGATGGAATGCTCGAAGTGGGCCGAGAGCCCCCGGTCCACGGTGCGGACGGTCCAATCGTCCTCGGCGACCTCGGTCCGGCCGCTTCCGATGCAGAGCATCGGCTCGATGGCGAGGACGAGCCCCTCCTCGAGGCGGACGTCGCGGCGAAGCAGGTCCTCATCCACGTAGTTGGGCACCTGCGGATCCTCGTGCATGTTGCGCCCGACCCCGTGGCCGGCATACTCCCGGACGAGGCTGTACCCGCGCTTCTCGGCGACGGTCTGCACCGCGCGCGAGATATCGCTCAGCTTGCCCCCCACACGCGCCGCGCGGATCGCCGCGAAGAGCGCCTCCTCGGTCGCGGCGAGCAGGCGCTGCGCCTCCGCGCCGATCGTTCCGACGCCGAAGCTCCAGGCGGTGTCGCCTACGAACCCCTTGTGCCGGGCGCCCACGTCCACGGCGATGATGTCCCCCTCCCGCAGCGTTCGCGGCCCGGGGATGCCGTGCACGACCTCCTCGTTGACGGAGGCGCAGATCGAGGCGGGGAAGCCGTGGTAGCCCTTGAACACAGGCTCCGCGCCATGGTCGCGCAGGATGCTCTCGACGCCCGCGTCCAGCTCCGCGGTGGTGCGGCCCGGGACGGCGTTCCGGCCGGCCCACGCGAGGGCGAGCGCGGCGATGCGACCGGCCTCGCGCAGGAGCGCGATCTCGCGATCGGTCTTCAGGACCATCACGCGGCGGCACCCCGGGAGGCGGCGCGCACGGCCCGCGTCACCTCCGCGATCGGCAGATCGCCGTCCACTCGTGCCAGCAGCCCCTGGGCGCCGTAGTGGGCGACCAGCGGGGCCGTCTGCTCGCGGTAGACCCGCAGGCGCTCGCGCAGGACCTCCTCGCGGTCGTCGGCGCGCTGCTCGAGTCTTCCGCCGCACGCGTCGCAGACCCCCTCCCGGCCGGGGGGCTTGGAGACGATGTGGTAGATCGCCCCGCAGGAGACGCAGTTCCGCCGCCCGCTGCTGCGCGCCACCAGGCGCTCGTCCTTCACCTCGAGGAGGAGGACCCTCGAGAGCGGGGTCTTCGCCGCCGCGAGCATGCGCGCCAGCGCCGTCGCCTGGGCCAGCGTGCGCGGATAGCCATCGAGGATGAAGCCTGCCCGCGCATCGGGCTCGCGGAGACGCTCCTCGATGAGCGCATCCACGACCTCGTCGGGGACCAGTCCCCCACGCTCCATGTGCGACTTCGCCTGCAGGCCGGTCGGCGTCCCACGGGCGATCGCGGAACGCAGGAGGTCGCCCGTCGAGAGATGGAGCCATCCCTCGGCCTGGGCGAGCAGCTTCGCCTGCGTGCCCTTTCCTGCGCCGGGAGGCCCGAGGAAGACGAGGCGCATCGGCGCTAGCTCCCCCCGCGCTTCCCGCCGCGAAGGAAGCCTTCGTAGCTCCGCATGACCAGGTACGAGTTGAGCTTGTCCACCACGTCGAGGGCGACCGACACGACGATCAGGATCGTCGTCCCGCCCAGGTAGTGCGTCAGGATCGTCGGGAGTTCGAGCAGGTCCGAGAAGACCACGGGCAGCACGGCGATCAGCGCGAGGAAGGTGGCCCCGGCGAGCGTGATACGGTTCATGATCTTCTCGAGATGCTCCGCGGTCGGCCGGCCGGGCCGGATGCCGGGGATGAAGGAGCCGTACTCCTTCATGTTCTTGCTCATCTCCACCGGATTGAACATCAGCGCGGTCCAGAAGAAGGCGAAGAAGAAGGTCAGCGCGATGTACAGGATCGACCAGAGGTACTTGCCATAGTGGAGCGCGCTCGAGAGGCGGGTCAGGCCCACCGCATCGAGGATCAGCGGCGGGAACGCCAGCAGCGCGGACGCGAAGATCACCGGCATGACCCCGGCCATGTTGACGCGCAGCGGCATGTAGTGCCGTTGCCCGCCGTACACGCGGCGTCCGCGCGTCAGCTTCGCGTACTGGACCGGGATCTTCCGCTGCCCCTTCGTGATGGCCACGACGCCGAGCGTCACGAGGATGAACAGGCTCACGATCAGGAAGCTCTGCGCCGGGGAGAGGTTGGACCCCATGATCTCCTGCGGGAGGCGCGCGACGATCCCCGCCATGATCAGGATCGAGATGCCGTTCCCGACGCCCTTCTCGGTGATCTGCTCGCCGATCCACATCATGAAGATCGTGCCGGCGGTCAGCGCGAGCATCGCCCCCGTGATCCACCAGAACCCCGGGTCATGCTCGAACGTGAGGGGAACGGCGACCCCGTAGAACTTGGCGAGATGCGGCTCCGGGATCGTGTAGGGGCGCGCGGCGAACACCGCCTGGACAAGGCAGATCGGGACCGTCGCGTACCGGGTCCACTGCATGATCTTGCGCTGGCCCGCGCTGCCCTCCTTCGAGAGCTTCTCGAGGGCCGGGATCACCTTCACGAGCAGCGAGAAGATGATGCTCGCGCTGATGTAGGGCATGATCCCGAGGCTGAAGAGCGACGCGTGCTCCAGCCCCCCTCCGCTGATGATGTTGAGGAAGTTGACCAGCGCGTTGGGGTCTTCCTTGTCGAGGAGCTTGGCCACCTTCTCCGGGTCGATCCCCGGAAGCGGGATGTTCCAGCCGACCCGGTAGACGACCAGGAAGGAGAACGTCAGCAGGATCCGCTGCCGCAGTTCGGGGATCCGGAAGAGGTTGGCGAAGTGACGCAGCATTACGCGGTGATTGCCGAGCCGCCGGCGGCCTCGATCTTGGTCTTCGCGGACTGGCTGAAGCGGTCCGCCGTGATCGTCAGTTTCTTGGTCAACTCCCCGCCGCCGAGGACCTTGATCGGCCCGGTCCGCGCGTTCACGAGGCGAGCCTTGCGGATCGCCGCCGCGTCCACGGCGGCGCCCGGCTCGAACGCGGCGTCGATCTGGCCGAGGTTCACGATCGCGTAGACGGTCCTGAAGATCGCGTTGTTGAAACCGCGCTTGGGCAGGCGGCGGTAGAGCGGCATCTGGCCGCCCTCGAAACCGGGGCGCAACGAGCCCCCGCTCCGGGCCTGCTGGCCTTTCGTGCCGCGGCCGGCGGTCTCGCCCTGGCCGGAGCCGACGCCCCTCCCCACGCGCTTGCGCTTCTTGCGCGGGATGTGCGCCTTGCGGACGTCCGCGAGGTTCATCGGATCTTCACCCCCCTGAGCTTCTCCGTCTGGCGTCGCGTACGCAGCTGCGCGAGGCCGTCGAAGGTCGCCTTCACGAGATTGACCGGATTGCTCGACCCGTAGGCCTTCGTGAGGATGTCGCGGATCCCAGCCGCCTCGAGGACGGCGCGCACGGCGCTGCCCGCGATCACACCCGTGCCGGGCGCGGCCGGGATGAGCATGACCCGGCTCGCGCTGTACTTGCCCATGACCTCGTGCGGCACGGAGGTGCCGACCATCGGGATGCGGACGAGGCGCTTGCGCGCATCCTTGACGCTCTTCTCGACGGCGTTGGGCACCTGCTTCGCCTTGCCGAACCCGAAACCGACGACGCCCGCCTGGTCGCCGACGGTCACCAGTGCACTGAAGGAGAAGCGCCGTCCACCCTTGACGACAGCGGCGCATCGGTTGATCTTGACGACGGTCTCCGTCAGCGTCAGCCCCTCGGGGCTGACCAGATCGCGGAACTCGTGACGCGCCATCTAGAACACCAGTCCTTTCTCACGCGCGGCGTCCGCGAGCGCACGAATACGGCCGTGGAACTTGTACGGACCCCGGTCGAAGCGGATCGCCTTGATCTCGAGCCCCAGGGCCTTCGCGGCCAGGTCGGCCCCGACCAGCTTCGCGTGGGCGGTCGTCCCTCCGTACGCGCCGCAGACGACGCGGCTCGAGGAGGCGCACAGCGTCCTGCCCTGGTCGTCGTCGATGATCTGCGCATAGATGTGCCGGTTGCTGCGGAACACGGTCAGGCGCGGGCGCGCGGCATCGCCCCGCACGCGGTTGCGCACGCGGTGCTTCCGGCGTTCGCGCGTCGCGTTGATCCTCTTCTCGCGGTTCATGGTGGCCTACTCGCTCCCGACGAATGACTTGCCGCTCTTGCGCACGATGTGCTCGCCGCGGTAGCGGACACCCTTGCCCTTGTAGGGTTCCGGCTTGCGCCACGAGCGCACCTGGGCGGCGAACTGCCCCACCTTCTGCTTGTCGGCGCCGAAGACGGTCACGTAGGTGGGGTTGGGAACCTCGACCTTGACGCCCGCCGGGATGGGCACCTCGATCTCGTTCGCGTACCCGACCTTCAGCTTGAGCGCCTTCGGCCCCAGGCTCGCCTGATAGGAGACGCCGACGATCTCGAGATCGATCCGGTACCCCTCCGAGACGCCCGTGACGTGATTCTGGACCAGTGCGCGGGCGAGGCCGTGCAGGGCCTTCGAGGTCTTGTCGTCTCCCGAGCGGGCGAGGTGGATCATCTTGCCCTCCACGCGGGCCGAGATGCCCGGCGGGCAGCGTTCGACGAGCGTCCCGAGCTTGCCCTTCACGCTGATCGAGGGCCCGTCGATTTTCACCTCGACCCCCGCCGGGATCGCGATGGCCTTCTTCCCGAGCCGAGACATGGCTACCAGACCCTCCCGAGATACTCGCCGCCGATGCGACCCTCGCGGCACTCGCGGTCGGTCAGGACGCCGCGGTTCGTGCTGTAGATGCCGATGCCGAGGCCCCGCAGCACGCGCGGCATGTCGCGATTGGCCAGGTAGACGCGACGGCCCGGCTTGCTCATCCGCTCGATGCGGCTGATGACCGTGCGGCCGTCCGGATCCAGCTTGAGGTAGGCGCGGATGCGCTTGCGGCCCTCCACTTCCGTGGTCCGTGACTCCGTGATGAACCCCTCGCGCACGAGGAGCTGCAGGATCGACTCCTTGAGATTGCTGTGCGGGATGTCCACGTTCTTGCGGCCCGCGTCCCCGGCATTGCGCAGCCGGGTGAAGAGGTCGGCGATCGGATCCGTCATCGACATGGCGTCCCCCTACCAGCTTGCCTTCGTCACGCCGGGAATGAGACCCTGGAGCGCGAGGTTCCGGAAACAGATGCGGCAGAGCCCGAAGCGCCGGTAATAGGCGCGCGAACGCCCGCAGAGGTTGCAGCGCGTGTAGGCCCGCGTCTTGTACTTGGGGGTACGCGCGCTCTTCGCGATCCAGCTCTTCTTTGCCACGTCGCTAGCGTCCTTCCTTCTCTTCCGGCCTGCGGAACGGCATCCCGAACTCGTCGAGGAGGCGCCGGCTCACGTCGTCGCGTCCCCCGCTGATCCGCACGGTGATGTTCATGCCCTGCACATGCTCGACCTTGTCCGCATCGATCTCCGGGAAGGCCACCTGGTCCTGGAGCCCGAGCGAGTAGTTGCCCCCGCCGTCCAGGCGATCCGGCAGGCCCCGGAAGTCGCGGATGCGGGGGATCGTCACGGAGATCAGCCGGTCGAGGAACTCGTACATGCGGCGCCCGCGCAGCGTGACGCAGCACCCGACGGGGTATCCCTCGCGCAGGTGGAACGCCGCGATCGACTTCCGCGACCGCGTGATGATCGGCTTCTGGCCGGTGATCGTCGCGAGATCCTTGACGGCCTCCTCGAGGTGCTTCGGGTTCTCGCGCGCCTTGCCGATCCCCATGTTCACGGTGATCTTGGTGAGGCGCGGGAACGCGTTCGGGTTCTTGTAGCCGAACTCCGTCATCAGTTTCGGGCGGATCTCCGCGCGGTATCGTTCGAGCAGACGCGACATCGGCTACTCCTTCCCGCCCTTCGTCTTGCCCTTGGGTGCGGCCTTCGCGGGCCGCTTGGCAGGCGCTTCCGCCGGGGCCGCGCCCTTCGCGGCCTTGGCCTGCTTGCGGGGGGGCTCGGGGGCCGCGCCGAGGACGGCGCCGGTGGCGCGCGCGATGCGCACCTTCTTGCCGCCCTCCATGCGGAAGGCGACGCGCGTCCGCGCGCCGGAGGCCTCGTCGAAGAGCATCACGTTGCTCCGATGGATCGGAATCTCGCGCCGCACCCGGCCGCCCTGCGGCATCTGCTGGCTCTTGCGCATGTGCTTCCAGCGCAGGTTGATCCCCTCGACGACGAGGCGGTCGCGATGGACGATCAGGCGCAGCACGCGCCCCCGCTTCCCCCGGTCGTTCCCGGCGATCACCTCGACCATGTCGTTCTTGCGGATGCGCGCCATCACACGACCTCCGGCGCCAGCGAGACGATCTTCATGAAGTTCTTCTGGCGCAGTTCGCGCGCCACCGCGCCGAAGATGCGGGTCCCCTTCGGGTTGCCCTCCTCGTCCACGATCACGAGGGCGTTGGTGTCGAACCGGACGTAGGAGCCGTCGTCGCGGCGCAGGTTCGCCTTCTGGCGCACGACGACCCCGCGCACGACCGTCCCCTGCTTGACCTCGCTCGTCGGCAGCGCCTTCTTCACCGAGGCGACGATGATGTCGCCGATGCGGGCGTACCGCCGCCGGGTGCCCCCGAGCACGCGGATGCACATCACGCTCTTGGCCCCGGTGTTGTCCGCGACCTCGAGGTAGGTCTGCATCTGGATCACGACGCACTCCCCTCGCGGCTCGGCGCCCGCTCGATGACGCGGACCAGCCGCCAGCGCTTCGTGCGCGAGAGCGGCCGGGTCTCCGCGATCTCCACGCGGTCGCCCTCGTGGGCCTCGCGCCCCTCGTCGTGCGCGGCGTAGCGCCGCGTGCGGAGCACGTACTTCCCGTACTTCGGATGCTGGTAGCGCCGCTCGACCTGCACCGTGATCGTCTTCTGCATCTTGTCGCTCAGGACCGTGCCCGTGAGCGTCTTCCGGTTGCGCACCCGCACGACTACTTCTCCTCCGCCCGCGCTCCGGCGGCGGGCACCTGGCCGCGCACCCCGAGCTGCCTCTCGCGAAGCAGCGTCAGGATGCGGGCGACCTCGCGGCGCAGCTTCCGGAACTTGCCGCGCTCCTCGACTTCGTCCTGCCCGGAGCGGAAGCGGCTCTGGAAGAGCTGCTCCCGGTAGTCCGCGAGCTGCTCGCGGAGCTCGATGTCGGCCTTGTCGCGATACTCGCTGCGGCTCATACCGCGTGCCTCCGGCGCAGCAGCTTCACGCGGACGGGAAGCTTGTGGGAGATGCGGTTCAGCGCCTTCTTCGCGAGTTCTTCCGGCGCCCCGCCGACCTCGAAGATGACGGTCCCGGGCTTGACGACGGCGGCCCAGTAGGCGACGTCGCCCTTGCCCTTGCCCATGCGGGTCTCCTCGGGCATCGAGGTGATCGGCTTGTGCGGGAAGACGCGGATGAAGAGCCGTCCCCCCGAGGTCCCGAGCGCGCGCGTCCCCGCGACGCGGGCCGCCTCGAGCTGCTGCGCGGTCAGCCAGCCGGCGCGCAGCGCCTGCACGCCGTAATCGCCGAAGGCGACGTAGTGGCCGCGGGTCGCATGTCCCCGCACGTTGCCGCGCTGCTGTTTCCGCCACGTGACGCGCTTAGGCATCAGGGACATTGCGTCGCTCCTTTCGCATCACGCTGTCGTCCTTGACGTCCCCGAACAGGCCCCGGTAGATCCAGGCCTTGCACCCGATCGTGCCGTAGGTGGTCTTCGCGATCGCGTAGCCGTAGCGGATGTCCGCACGCAGCGTCTGCAGCGGGATCTGGCCCCAGCCCTGCTTCTCGGTGCGCGCGATCTCCGCGCCGCCAAGCCGACCGCTCACCTGCAGCTTCACGCCGAGCGCGCCGCGCTCGCGGCACAGCTCCAGCATCTTCTTGAGCGTGCGCCGGAAGGGCATGCGCCGCATGAGCTGGTCCGCGACCTGTTCGGCGACGATCTGCCCCTCGAGCTCGGGCTTGCTGATCTCGAGGATGTCGAGCTGGATCTTGTTGCCCGCGAGCTTCGCGAGATCCTGGCGGAGCTGCTCGACCTTCGCGCCCTTGCGCCCGATCAGCACGCCGGGCTTGGCGCAATGGACGAGGATGCGGATCTGCTCGCGCGTGCGGTCGATCTCGATGCGCGGGATCTGCGCGCCGTAGAACTGCTCCTTGATGAACTGGCGGATCCGGAAGTCCTGCTGCAGCAGCTGGGGGAATTCCTTCTTGTGCGCGTACCACCGCGAGTCGTGGCGACGGGTGATCCCGACGCGGAACCCGATGGGATGAGTCTTCTGGCCCATGGCTACTCCCCGGCCTCGCCGGCCGCCTCCGTGCCCTGCGGCTCCACGGCCGCAGGCTTCCCCCGCTTCCCGCGGCGGCCCGGCTCGGCCGACTCCCCGAGGCGGATGTGGATGTGGCTCGTGCGCTTGTGGATCGGGCATGCGCGCCCCTGCGCCCGCGGCTGCCAGCGCGCGCGTCCCCCGAGCAGGGGGCCGGCGTCGACGCGGGACTCCCGCACGACGAGCGCGTTGAGGTCGACCTCGACGTGCTGGCTCGCGTTCGCCATCGCCGAACGGAGCACCTTCCGCACGAGACGAGCCGCGCGCTTGGGGCTCTGGTCCAGCACGGCGATCGCGTCGTTGACCGCGAGCCCGCGCACGACGTCCGCCACGAGGCGCGCCTTGCGGGGGGCGATGCGCGCCCACCGGTGGACCGCGTGGAAGGTCTTGCCGGCGTCGCTCATGCCGGCGCCGCCTTCGCGGATTCCTTCTTGTTCGTGTGGCCGCGGAAGGTGCGCGTGGGGGCGAACTCCCCGAGCTTGTGGCCCACCATGTCCTCGGTCACGAACACCTTCAGGAACTTGTTGCCGTTGTGGACGAGAAACGTGTGCCCGATGAACTCGGGCACGATCGTGCTCGCACGCGACCACGTCTTGATGGGCTCCTTGCGGTTGCCCAGCCGCTCGAGCTTCTCGAGCAGGTGTTCCGCGAGGAAGGGACCCTTCTTCAGGCTTCGACTCATGCCGTCCTCCGCTTGCTTGTCCCTTCCCTCGCCGAGCCCGGCCCGGCCTCCGCCGCCGTCCGTCGCCTCGCTGCGTTTCTCATGCCCGTCGTCCCTGCCCGGCGCGCCTAGCGCTGGTGCTTGCCCCGCTTGCGATGGCGCAGGATGCGCCGGTTGCTGTTCTTGCGCTTGTTGCGCGTCTTGCCGCCCTTCGACAGGACGCCCGTGTGGCTCATCGGGTCGCGGCCGCCCGAGCGGCGTCCCTCGCCGCCCCCCATCGGATGCGCGACGGGGTTCATCGCGCTGCCGCGCACCTTCGACCGGCGACCGCGCCAGCGCGTACGGCCCGCCTTGCCGATGGAGACGAGGTTGTTGTCGATGTTGCCGAGCTGGCCGATCGTCGCCCGGCACCGCTCGTGGATCTTCATGACCGCCCCGCTGGGGAGCTGCACGATGGCCCACATGCCGTCCTTGGCCTGGAGTTGCGCCGTGCCGCCCGCCGCCCGGACCAGCTGGCCGCCACGCCCCGGCACCAGCTCGATGTTGTGGATCTGCAGGCCCACGGGGATGTTCTTCAATTCCTTGCAGTTCCCGAGCGTGGGCTCCGCTCCCTTGCCATTCATCAGGACCGCGCCGACCTTGAGGCCCTGCGGGGCGAGGATGTAGCGCTTCTCGCCGTCCGCGTAGTGGAGGAGCGCGATGCGGCAGGAGCGGTTCGGGTCGTACTCGATCGAGTGCACGCGCCCCGCGATGCCGTCCTTGCGGCGCCGGAAATCGATCACGCGGTACATCCGCTTGTGACCGCCCCCGCGGCGGCGCTGCGTCATGCGACCCGTGTTGTTGCGGCCCCCGGTCTTGCGCAGCGGCTCCAGCAGCGAGCGCTCGGGCTTCGTCTTCGTGATGTCCGCGAAGTCCGAGACCGAACCGGCACGCCGGCCGGGGCTCGTGGGGTTGAATTTCTTGAGGCCCATCGTCTCCGTCTCCGCCGGCTACTAGTAGAAGTTCTCGATCGTGTGCCCCTCCCGGAGCTTCACGATCGCTTTCTTCCACGCGGGCCGCCGGCCGAAGCTCCGACCCATGCGCTTGAGCTTGCCGACGACGTTCATCGTCCGGACCGCCTCGACCTTCACCTTGAAGAGGGCCTCCACCGCGCGGCGGATCTCGACCTTGTTGGCCGTCGGCGCGACCTCGAAGGCGTAGCCCCGCGCCCGCTCCACCGCCTTCAGCCCCTTCTCCGTCACCCTCGGACGCAGGATGATCCGGTAGTGCATCTCGGGGCCCGCTCCCGCTTGCTTAGGCATCGCCGAACCGCTCCTCCAGCACCTTCAGGGCTGCATCGTCGAGGACGAGGTACTTCTTGCGCAGGACTTCGTAGGCGCTCAGGTCCGCGACCACCCGGTAGCCGGACCCGGGCAGGTTCCGGCAGGAGCGCCGGACCGCCTCGCTGTGGGCCCCGGGCACGATCAGGAACGACCCGTCGATGCCGAGCCGCCTGAGCACGTCGAGCATCTCCTTCGTCCGCGGCTTCTCGATGCCGAAGCCCGCCACGAGGCGCACCTCGCCGTCCTCGAGCTTGCCCCGGATGACCGCCTCCAGCGCCGCCCGCCTCGCCTTCTTCGGCAGGGCATAGCTGTAGTCGCGCGGCTTCTTGGCGAACGCCATGCCGCCGCCACGCAACTGGGGCGCCTTGAAGTTCCCGTGCCGGGCGTTGCCGGTGCCCTTCTGGCGGTACATCTTCTTCGTCGATCCCTGCACCTCGCCCCTGGAACGGCCGGCGTGCGTGCCGACGCGCTTGCGCGCCTCGGCCATCACGACGATCTCGCGCAGCAGGACCTTGCGACCGCGCCGGCGGAAGGTCGTGTCGTCCACGGCGCGGTCGGCGACCTTGCCGGAGCGATCGAGGCGGGGGACGGAGACGCTCATCGTCAGACCTTGATCCGGATGTCCACGCCCGCGGGCATGTTGAGCTTGCTCAACGCATCCACGGTCTTCGGGGTGGGTTCCGTGATGTAGATGATGCGCTTGTGCGTGCGGATCTCGAACTGCTCCCGCGACTTCTTGTCGATGTGCGGCGAGCGGAGCACCGTGTAGCGCTCGATGCGCGTGGGCAGGGGCACGGGACCCGCGACGCGCGCGCCGCTGCGCTTCGCCGTGTCCACGATCTCCATGGCGGAGGTGTCCAGCGACTCGTGGTCGTAGGCCTCCATCCGGATCTTGATCTCGTCCATTCGCCCGCCTCGCCCCTCCCGGACCCGCGGCCGCGGGAGGGTCTCGTTCGTCCTCGGCTACCTGAAATGCGTTTCGCCCTCGCCTCGGGCGAAGCCTTTGATGCTACCGGTGCCATCTCCGGGTGTCAACGAACCCGGGGCGGCGACGAAGAGGGCACGGCCCCACCGCGCCACGGCGCGGGGGCCGACTTGCCGCTCTGCGCCCCCGTCGAGGGGACTCGCTGGCACTCCGGGAGAAACCCCGGCGAGCCCGTCAGTCTACACGCTCGTCCCACAGGGCAAGAATTCATCCGGAGGGGGTCCGGGGGAGGAGAGACCTCGCTGGCCGCGGCGGCGCCGGCCGCGCCCGGAACGCAGGGGCGCGGCGCCTCAGAAGAGCAGCTTGGAGGTCAGATCGGGCGGCACTTCCTGGTAGCCCGTCGGCTCCATCGCGTGCGAAGCGCGTCCCTGGCTGAGGCTGCGCAGGGTGCCGACGTAGCCGAACATCTCGCGAAGCGGGACGGCGGCCACGAGCAGGGTGCTCTGCGCATCTTCCGGGGAGGTGCCGAGGACGGTCGCGCGACGGCGGTTGAGATCGCCCAGCACCTCGCCCACGTAGTCGTTGGGAGTGCGGATCTCCACGCGCATCACAGGCTCGAGCAGCACGCGGCCGCTGCGCGCGACCCCGTCCTGCAGCGCCCGCGCGGCGGCGACCTCGAACGCAAGCTCGGTCGAATCGGTCTCGCTCGACTCGCCCCCCTGCACGACGATCGAGATGCCGATGAACGGGTATCCCTCCCCCGCGCCCCCTCTGGCCTCGTCGAGCAGGGCCCGCTCGATCGCCGCATGGAAGAGCTTGGGGACCTGGAAGAGGACCGACGGCTCGAAGCGCACCTCCACCGCCTCCGGCTTCTGCGCCGGCGCGACGGCGACGCGCACCTTCCCGAACTGGCGCTTGTTGGCGGTCTCCTGGTCGAAGACGCCCTCGCCCGTACCGGGGCCCCGCACTGTCTGGCGGAAGGAGACGCGGGGCTCGCCGACATTCGCCTCCACCTGGAAGTCGCGCAGCATGCGGTTCTTGAGCACCTCGAGGTGCAACTCCCCCATCCCGCTGATGATCGTCTGGCCCGTCTCGGCATCCTCGTGCACGTCGAAGGTCGGGTCGTCGCGCTTCAGGCGCGCCAACACCTCCACGAGGCGCTCGCGCTCCGCGCTGCTCTTCGGCTCGATGGCCATGGAGAGGACCGTCTCCGGGAACCGCGCCGGCTCGTAGAGGATGGGCTCGGTCTTCGCGCAGAGCGTGTCGCCCGTCACGGCGTACTTGAGCCCGACCGTCGCGACGATGTCGCCCGCCTGCGCCTCCTTGATGCGCTCGCGGTCGCTCGCGTGCATGCGGAAGATCTGCTGGATGCGCTCGCCCTTGCGCACGCGGGGGTTGTAGACGTGCCCGCCCTCGGCCAGGGTCCCGCTGTAGATGCGGAGATAGACGAGTTCGCCGTGGCGGTCCGAGAAGCTCTTGAACACGAGCGCGCTCAGCGGCGCGTCGGCGTCGCACGGCCGCGTCTCGGCCTCGCCCGTCTCCGGGTGGGCGCCATGCGGCATCTCGGTCTCGAGGGGCGAGGGGAGATAGTCCACGACCGCATCGAGCAGGGGCTGGATGCCCCGGTTCCGCAGGGCCGCGCCGCAGAGCACGGGCGTCGCGCGGTTCGCGATCGTGATGCGGCGGATCGCCGCCCGGAGCGCCTCCGCCGGGACCTCCTCTTCGGCGAGGTAGAGGTCCGCGACGCCGTCGTCGAGGTCGGCGACCGCGTCCACGAGTTCCTCCCGCTGCAGGTCCGCCAGCTCCCGAAGGTCGGCGGGGATCTCCGCCTCGGCGAAGCGATGGGGGTCGGACTCGTCCTCCCAGAGGAACGCGCGCAGCCCGACGAGGTCGACGACTCCGCGGAATCCGCGCTCGCTGCCGATCGGGATCTGGCACACGAGCGTCCGCTTGCCCAGGCGGCGCTGGATCGACTGGAGCGAGCGGTCGAACGACGCGCCCGCGCGGTCGAGCTTGTTGATGAAGCAGAGGCGCGGGACGCGGTAGCGCTCCGCCTGCCGCCAGACCGTCTCGCTCTGGGCCTCGACGCCGTGCACGCCGTCGAAGACGACGACCGCGCCGTCCAGCACGCGAAGGCTGCGCTCGACCTCCGCCGTGAAGTCGACGTGACCCGGGGTATCGATGAGGTTGATGCGGTGGTCGCGCCAGAGGATGACCGTCGCGGCGGCGGTGATCGTGATGCCGCGCTCCTGCTCCTCGACCATCCAGTCCATCTTGGCGGCGCCCTCGTGCACCTCGCCGATCCGGTGCTCCTTGCCGGTATAGAAGAGGATGCGCTCGGTGACCGTGGTCTTGCCGGCGTCGATGTGGGCGATGATGCCCAGGTTCCGGACATGGTGGAGGTCCGACATGGACGGCCTCTATCCCGCCCCGCGCCGCGAGCGACTCCCGCGCGCCGACGCGACTACCACGCGAAATGGCTGAAGGCCTTGTTGGCCTCCGCCATCTTGTGGACGTTCTCGCGGGTCGTCATGGCGCCGCCTTCGCCGTTGTAGGCCGCGATCAGTTCGTCCGCCAGCGAGCGCGACACCGGCCGACCCTTCTTCCCGCGCGCGGCCTCGAGGATCCAGCGGATCGCGAGCATGTGCGCCCGCTTGCGGCTCACTTCCGTGGGCACCTGGTAGGTCGCGCCGCCGACGCGCTTGCTCTTGACCTGGATCAGCGGCCGCACGTTGCTGACCGCCTGCGAGAAGACCTCCACGGGGTCCTTGTCCTTCATCCGCTCCGCGACGATGTCGAAGGCGCTGTAGACCAGGCGCTGGGCCGTCGACTTCTTCCCCGCGAGCATCACGGAGTTGATGAACTTCGCGACCAGCTTGTTGTTGAACCGAGGGTCGCCCTTGAGCAGGTGCTCGGTGCTCTGGTACTTGCGCGGCATTACTTGGGCCTCTTCGCGCCGTACTTCGAGCGCCCCTGCTTGCGGTCCTCGACGCCGGCGGTGTCCAGCGTGCCGCGGATGATGTGGTAGCGGACGCCGGGAAGGTCCCGGACGCGCCCGCCGCGGACGAGGACGATGCTGTGTTCCTGGAGATTGTGGCCCTCGCCGGGGATGTAGGCCGTCACCTCCTTGCCGTTCGAGAGCCGCACGCGGGCGATCTTGCGCAGCGCCGAGTTGGGCTTCTTCGGCGTCATCGTCTTCACTTGCAGGCAGACGCCGCGCTTGGCCGGGCAGCGTTCGAGGGCCGGGGACTTGCTCCGGTAGATCCTCGCCCCGCGCCCGTGGCGGATGAGCTGATTGATCGTAGGCATAGGTGAATCCAGCACTATACCCCCGCGACGCCCGGCACGACAAGAACCGGACGGGCGCGGGGGGAAGGTTCCTCGGGTTGCTAGGCGGCGGGCTCCGGCTGGGGCATGAAGGGGCCCTCGAACTCGGTCATGCCCTCCTCGATGGTGAGCGTCCGCTTGAGCCGCGCGCTCGCGTACCAGCGGAACCCCGTGCCCGCCGGGATCAGGTGGCCCAGGATCACGTTTTCCTTCAGGCCGAGGAGGTTGTCCGTGCGACCGGCGAGGGCCGCCTCGGTGAGGACCTTGGTCGTCTCCTGGAAGGAGGCGGCGGAGATGAAGGAGTCGCTCTGCAGCGAGGCCTTCGTGATGCCGAGCAGCAGCGGCGTGGCCCGGGCCGGGCGCCCGTTCTCCTCGATGACCGTCTTGTTGGCCTCCCGGAACCGGTGCTTGTCCGCGACCGACCCGGGCAGGAACTGCGTGTCGCCCGGATCCTCGATGCGGACCTTGCGCATCATCTGCCCGACGATGATCTCGATGTGCTTGTCGTCGATCCCGACGTTCTGCGACCGGTAGACGTTCTGCACCTCGCGCTGCAGGTAGTTCTGCACGTTCTCCTCGCCCGTGATCCGCAGGATGTCGTGGGGCACGAGCGGGCCCTCGGTGAGAGGATCCCCCGCGCGGACGCGGTCGCCGTTGTGGACGAGGAGGTGCTTGCCCTGGGGGATCAGGTGCTCCTTCTCGATGCCCTGCTCGCTCCGCACGCGCAGGATCCGCTTGCCGCGCTTCTTCTCGCCCAGCTCGACGATGCCGTCGATCTCCGACATGACGGCAGGCTCCTTCGGCTTGCGGGCCTCGAAGAGCTCGGTCACGCGCGGCAGGCCGCCCGTGATGTCCTGCGTGCCGGTGATTTCGCGGGGCGTCTTCGCGATCAGCGTCCCCGCCTTGATCTTCTTCCCGTTCTCCACTTCGAGGTAGGCGCGCTCCGGGATCGGGTAGAGCGCGAGCGGGTGACCGTCGCCGTCCACGATCACGACCTGGGGGTGCAGGTCCCCCTTGTGTTCGATGATCTGCTTGCGCCGCACGCCGCTCGCCTCGTCCTTCTCCTCGCGCATCGTCTTGCCCTCGACGATCTCGTCGTAGCGGACAAAGCCCTCGCGCTCGCAGAGGATCGGCACGTGGTGCGGGTCCCAGCGGCAGAGCACCTGCTTCTCCTTGATCTCCTGCCCCTCCGTCACCAGGATGAGGGCTCCCGCCGGCACGAGATGGCGGTCCACCTCGCGCCCCTGGTCGTCCTCGACGATGATCTCGCCGTTCCGCGTGAGGACGACGTTCTCGCCCTTCTCGTTGCGGACGGCCTTGAGATTCGCGAATCGCACGATGCCCTTGTAGCGCGTGCGGTACTCCGCCTCTTCCACGGTCTTGTGCGCCGTACCGCCGATGTGGAAGGTGCGCATCGTGAGCTGGGTGCCCGGCTCGCCGATCGATTGCGCCGCGATGATGCCCACCGCGAGCCCCCGCTCCACCAGCTTGCCGCGCGACAGGTCCATGCCATAGCAGCGGGCGCAGATCCCCAGCGGCGACTCGCACGTCAGCGGGCTCCGGACGCGGATCTTCTCGTATCCCATCGCCTCGATGCTGCGCGCCACCTCCGCGGTGATGACCTCGTTCTCCTCGATCACGACCGTCTCCGTGATGACGTCGACGATGCGGTCGCGGGCGATGCGGCCGGTGATGTTCTGCGCGAGCGAGACCTCGACCTTGTCGCCCTTGTAGACGGTGCCCTTCGAGATCCCGTTCAGGGTGCCGCAGTCCTGCATCGTGACGACCACGTTCTGGGCCACGTCCGCGAGCTTGCGCGTCAGGTAGCCCGAGTCCGCCGTCTTCAGCGCCGTGTCGGCGAGGCCCTTGCGCGCGCCGTGCGTGCTCGAGAAGTACTCGAGCACCTTCAGGCCCTCGCGGAAGTTCGCCTTGATCGGCGTCTCGATGATCTTGCCCGAGGGCTTGGCCATCAGGCCGCGCATGCCGGCCAGCTGGCGGATCTGTTCCACCGAGCCGCGAGCGCCCGTGTCGGCCATCAGGTAGATCGGGTTGAGGTAGGGCTTGCCGTCGCGGACGTCGGCCTTCAGCTCGGTCATCATCTCCTGGCCGATCTGCTCCCGCGCCGCCGTCCAGCAGTCGATGATCTGGTTGTAGCGCTCGCCCTCGGTGATCACGCCCTGCCGGTAGTTGCGTTCGATGCCGTCCACCTCGTCCTGCGTGACGCGCATGATCCGGTCCTTCGCCGCCGGCGTGCGCATGTCGTCCTTCGCGAACGACACCCCCGCCCGCGTCGCCGACTTGAACCCGAGGTCCTTGATGTCGTCGAGCAGTCGGATCGTCGCCTCGCGGCCGAGGATCTTGTGGCAATCCGAGATGACGTCCTGGATCCCCTTCTTCGTCAGCGCGTAGTTGTAGAAGGGCATCCCCGCAGGCAGGATGTCGTTGAAGACGATCCGCCCCATCGTCGTCTCGATCAGGCCGATCGGGAGGACCGCGTCCTCCTTCGAACTCGTCTTCATCATCCGGCCCGCGGCCACGCGCATCTTCACGCGGCTGTGCGTGCGGAGCCGACCCGTCCCGTACGCGAGGAACGCCTCGTTGACGGTGCTCACCGCGATCGGATCGCCTTCCTGCAGGTCGTGGCTCGCCGTCAGGTAGCCGAGCCCGAGGACGATGTCCTGGCTCGGGGCGATGATCGGCTTGCCGTGGGCGGGCGAGAAGATGTTGTTGGGGGAGAGCATCAGCGTGGAGGCCTCGATCTGCGCCTCGTACGAGAGGGGCAGGTGGACCGCCATCTGGTCGCCGTCGAAGTCCGCGTTGAAGCCCGTGCAGACGAGGGGGTGGATCTTGATCGCGTTGCCTTCCACCAGCACCGGCTGGAAGGCCTGGATGCCGACGCGGTGCAGCGTCGGGGCGCGGTTGAGCAGGACCGGGTGGTTCTGGATCACCTCCTCGAGGATGTCCCAGACCTCCTCGTCCCGGCGCTCGAGCATCTTCTTCGCGCTCTTGATCGTGTCCGCGAGCCCCATCTCCTTCAGGCGCCGGATGATGAACGGCTGGTAGAGCTCCAGCGCGATCTTCTTCGGGAGGCCGCACTGGTGGAGCTTGAGATCGGGACCGACGACGATCACCGAGCGCGCGCTGTAGTCGACACGCTTGCCGAGCAGGTTCTCGCGGAAGCGGCCCTGCTTGCCCTTGATCATGTCCGTGAGGGACTTCAGCGGCCGGTTCGACGATCCGAGCACGGCGCGCAGGCAGCGGTTGTTGTCGAACAGGGCGTCCACGGACTGCTGCAGCATCCGCTTCTCGTTCCGGATGATCACCTCCGGCGCGTTCAGGTCGAGCAGCTTCTTGAGCCGGTTGTTGCGGTTGATGAGCCGCCGGTAGAGATCGTTCAGGTCGGAGGTGGCGAAGTTGCCGCTCTCGAGGAGGACGAGCGGGCGCAGGTCGGGGGGGATCACCGGGATCACGTCCAGCACGAGCCACTCCGCCTTGTTGTCCGACTCGCGGAGCGCGTCCACCAGCTTGAGGCGCTTGATGATGTCCTTCTGGCGCTGGCGGGATTTCGTCGTGGTGAGCTCCTGCTTCAGCTCCTCGGAGATCTCGTCGAGATTCAGCGTCTTCAGCAGGTCGCGGATCGCCTCCGCCCCCATGCTCGCCTTGAAGCTGTCGCCGTACTTGAGGCGGCACTCCCGGTACTGCTCTTCCGTGAGAAGCTGGAACTGCTTCAGCGGCGTGTCCCCGATCTCGGTGACCACGTAGTCCTGGAAGTAGACGACCCGTTCGAGGGCGTTCGTCTTCATGCCGAGCAGCGTGCCCAGCCGCGACGGCATCGCCTTGAAGAACCAGATGTGCACGACCGGCGCCGCGAGGGCGATGTGCCCCATCCGCTTGCGGCGCACGCGGGAGTGCGTCACCTTGACGCCGCAGCGGTCGCAGATGATCCCCTTGTGCTTGATCCCCTTGTACTTGCCGCACGCGCACTCCCAGTCCCGTTCGGGCCCGAAGATGCGCTCGCAGAACAGGCCGTCCTTCTCCGAGCGGTAGGTGCGGTAGTTGATCGTCTCCGGCTTCTTGACCTCGCCGTAGGACCAGGAGCGGATGTCCTCGGGTGAGGCGAGGCGGATCTTGACCGCGCTGTAGTCGTTGATGCGGTTGTAGAGCGTGTCGACCATCGGTGCCCCCTAGAACGCCTGCTTGACGAGCTCGAGATTGAGGGCCAGCCCCTTGATCTCGTTCGTCAGGACCTCGAAGGAGACCGGCGTGCCGGCCTCGAGGATGTTCTCGCCCTTCACCATCGCCTCGTAGATCTTCATCCGGCCGTCCACGTCGTCGGACTTGACGGTCAGGAGCTCCTGGAGGATGTTCGCCGCGCCGTAGGCCTCGAGCGCCCACACCTCCATCTCCCCGAACCGCTGCCCGCCGAAGCGCGCCTTCCCGCCCAGCGGCTGCTGGGTGATCAGCGAGTAGGGCCCCGTGGCGCGCGCATGCACCTTGTCATCGACGAGGTGGTGCAGCTTGAGCATGTACATGTACCCGACGGTCACCTTCTGCTCGAAGGCGTCGCCGGTGCGCCCGTCGTAGAGCACGGACTTCCCGTCCTTCGGCAGGTTGGCCCGCTCGAGCAGGGCCTCGACATCCGCCTCCTGGCAGCCGTCGAACACGGGCGTCACGACCTGGTAGCCGAGCGCGCGCGCGGCGAGGCCGAGGTGCGTCTCGAGGATCTGGCCCACGTTCATGCGGCTCGGCACGCCCAGCGGATTGAGGACCATCTGCACCGGAGTGCCGTCCTCGAGGAACGGCATGTCCTCCACCGGGAGGATGCGGCTGATCACCCCCTTGTTCCCGTGGCGCCCCGCGATCTTGTCTCCCACGGAGATCTTGCGCTTCGTGGCGACATAGACCTTCACCATCTCCAGGACGCCCGTCGGCAGCTCGTCCCCCCGGCTGAGCCGGTTCACCCGCTTGTTCTTCTCCGCCTCGTGGACGTCGATGCGCTGGAAGGCGTCCCGGAGCGTCTTGAGCCTCTTCTCGCGTGCCCGGGTCTTCTCCTCCTGGATCACCTCCGCCCGCAGGCGGTCCCGGATCTTCTTGAACTCGGTCCCGCTGAGGACGGCCCCCACCGAGAAGGGCTTTTTCGTCTCCGGGTCCTTGAGGGGCTTCTCGCTGCCGGACTCCATCTGCCGGATGCAGTCCTCGAGCACCTCCTGGTACCGCGTCAGGAACTCCCTCTCGAGGCGCTTGATCTCCTGGAGGTTCCGCTGCCGTTCCTCCTCGGTGAGGTTCACCTTGCGGCTGAACTTCTGCGCGTCGATGACGATCCCCTCGACGCCGCTCGGCACGTCGAGCGAGTCGTTCTTCACGTCCTCGCCGGCGCGGCCGAAGATCGCGTGCAGCAGCTTCTCC
>CAZMXP010000037.1:0-53718 GCA_964570285.1 uncultured Planctomycetaceae bacterium | reverse complement strand
TGCCCCCCCCCATCCCTCGCGTCTCTGTGTCCCTGTGTCTCTGTGCCACTTGTCCACTCCTCCCGGTACGCGGCACGGCCGGTGCATGAGCGCCCCCCGGAAGGAGGCGCTCATGAATCGCAAGGGTTTCACGCTGATCGAGATTCTCGTCGTCATTGCAATCCTCGGGGTGCTGGCCGGCCTCGTCGTGCCGCTCATCACCACCGGCCAGCACGAGCAGAACAAGCTCGCCTGCATCAACAACGTGCGCAACATCGTCGGCCTGCTCGAGGGGCAGGTGCGCTACCCCACCGACGGCGGGCCCGCACTGATCCTCTACCTCGTCAAGAAGGGCCAGATCCAGGGCGAGGACGGCCTCGGCACGCTCTTCTGCCCCGGCGACGTCCACGAGAGCCTCGCGCAGGCCGGCGGCGTCGACGTCTACAACGACCTGGGCGGCGATCTCGGAAGGCTGACAAGCTACGCCGGCCGCGCGATGGCCGTCGAAGGCTGCCGCCTGTCGAAAGGGGGCCCGGGGGCGGTGCTCGTCTGCGACGACAGCGAGGACCACCACGACAACCGCGGCTACGTCGTCGGCCTCACCGGCGGCGCCGCGAAGTGGCGCGACAAGGTCGACCAGTGGAACCTCTCGCGCTCCGCCCCCGTGGCCCCCGGCGAGACCTCCCCCGTCGAGGAGCTGCGCTGCCTCGCGGCGGAGTGACTACCCGACGTGCTTCGGGTCGAGCGCGTCCTGCAGCGCGTCGGTGAAGATGTTGAAGGCGAGCACGAGCACGAACATCAGCGTCGTCGCGGCGCCGACTTGCCAGAAGAAGTCGTTGATGACCTCGGGCTTGCTCTGGCTGATCATCGTGCCCCAACTGGGCTCGTTCTTCACGCCGAGCCCGAGGAAAGTCAGGATGACCTCGCTCTTGATCGCCGCGATGAAGAGCAGCGAGAAGTTGATGAAGAGCAGGTGGCTGACATTCGGCAGGATGTGGCGGACGAGGATCCGGAAGCGCCCCTGCCCGACGCTGACGGCCGCCTGCACGTAGTCGAGTTCCTTGAGGCGCATGACCTCGCCGCGGACGACGCGGCAGGTGCCGATCCAGAACGTCAGGCAGAAGGCGGCGTAGACGGGGATCAGCGTCTGCTCGAGCGCGCTGCCGCTGAACATGAAGACGAGCACCGCGAGCAGCACGATGTAGGGGACCGCCGAGAGCGTCGAGTAGAGCCACTGGATCAGGTGGTCCACCCAGCCGCCGTAGTAGGCGGCCATCGCGCCGAGCAGGCCGCCGAGCAGCACGGAGACGATCGCGGTGATCGTGCCGATCTGCAGCGCGACCTTGATCGCGTAGACGGCGCGCAGCGCGATCGACCGCCCCTGCCGGTCGGTGCCGCAGCAGAGCGCGAAGGCCTGCCAGCGCGCGTCGGCGCCGTCGAGGGGATCGTAGAGCCGGGCGACGACCGCCTCGACCTTCGCGAGCGCCGCGTGGTGCTCGGGCTTCGCCTCGCTCCAGCGCTCCACGTCGAAGAGCATGTCCAGCAGTTCGCCCGCCTCGTCGAGGTCGGCGCGGACCTGCTCCACCGGACGGCTCGACGCGCGCTGGCGTCCCATGCGGACCGTCGCGAGCGCCTCCGCCGGGTCGCCCCGCTTCAGCGCGCGCTCGACCTCTTTGAAGAGGAACTCCGCGTCCTCGAGCCGCTTCTCGGCCTTCTGGCTGCCCCCCCAGCCCGGGATCGAGTTCGGCGCGTAGCGGTCGGTGGTGTCGCGCAGGCTGACGAGCCCGAAGAAGAGGATCGCGGCGCCGGCGACGGCATAGACCGCGATGATGACCGCCGAGACGACCGCGAGGCGGCTCCGGCAGAACTTGCGGAAGGCCCGGGAGGCGAAAAGGCGCCGGATCACGAGAGCCTCACGCGGGGATCGACGGCCGCGTAGAGCACGTCGGTGAGGATGTTGCTCGCGATGAAGAGCGCCGCGAAGATCGCGGTGAACCCCTGGATGACCGGGAAGTCCTTCGCGTTGATCGCGGTGATCAGCACCTTGCCCATGCCGGGGATGTTGAAGAAGACCTCGAGCAGCAGCGACCCCTCGACGAGGAAGGGCAGCGTGATCATCACGTGCGTGATGACCGTCAGCATCGCGTTCTTGAGCAGGTGCTTGAAGAGCACGCTGCGCTCAGAGAGCCCCTTCGAGCGCGCGGTGCGGATGTAGTCGCGGTTGATCTCCTCGACCGCGAGCGCGCGGTAGAAGCGCGAGTCGTAGCCGAGCGCGACGATCGTGCTGATCAGCACCGGAAGCAGGCAGTAGGAGATCCACCAGAGCGGCTGCGTCGCGTCGTAGCCCTGGATCGCGAAGAGGGGCGTCTCGCGCCACTGGTTCAGCTTGAAGGCGCCGAAGTACTGCCCGAAGATGATGTAGACGAGGAAGCTGATGCTCATGCCGACGACGGCGAGCCCCATCAGCGACCGGTCGAGCAGCCGCCCGCGGCGGTAGGCGCTGAGGATGCCGATGCCGAGGCCGAGGATCGTCGTCAGGACGAGCGCGGGCACGGTGATCGCGAGGCTCGGCCCGATCGCGTCGCCGAGTTCCTCGCCGACGGTGCGTCCCGGCTTGTCCCAGCTCTCGGCCGCGAGCCCGAAGCCCCAGAGGAAGCGCGCGTACTGCACGTAGAAGGGGTCCGCGAGACCGAGGCGGCGCTCCTCCTCGTCGTGCTTCTCCTGCGACGCGTGCTTGCCGAGCTTGCCCCAGACCGGGTCGTTCACCCGCAACGCCACCATCAGCACCGCGATGATGCCGAGGAAGACGGGGATGTTGTAGAGCAGCTTCCGGGTGACGTACGCGAGCATGGCCTACCGGCTGACGTCGAGATAGCGCATCCACGTCCAGTAGGTCTCGGTGGGGAAGAAGTTGCGCACCGCGGGGCTCTGCAGGTAGTAGCGCGTGCGCGCCATCGACCCGATGTAGGGCACGTCCTCGAGCAGCATGTCGCGCATCTCCTCGAGGATCTTCGTGCGCTCCGGCGAGGGCGCCATGCGCTTGATCTGCCGGTAGAGCTCGTCGTAGCGCGGGTTCTTGTAGTTGCTGAAGTTCGAACCGGGCGACTCGTTGGGCCCGTAGAAGATCGCGAGGTTGTTCTCCGCGTCGGGGTAGTCGGTGCCCCAGGCGAACGAGAAGAAGGGCGCCTTCTTCTTGTGCGTCGCCTCCGAGAGCTGGCTGAAATCGACGAGCCGCACGTTCAGCTTCACGCCGATCTTCGCGAGCTGCCGCTGGAAGAGCTCGGTCTGCTCCTTGCTGTTGCCCCCCTGGCTCGTCCAGTACTCGAGGGGCGGAAGCCCCTCCCCGCCGGGATAGCCCGCCTTCGCGAGCTCAGCCCGCGCGCGGTCGAGATCGGGCCCCTGGTTGCTGCGCGGCTTGCCGAGCAGGCGCTTTCCCGGGTGGCCGTCGAGCGTCGGCGGGATCGGCCCGTCGTAGACGATGCAGACGTTGTTGTAGAAGGCGTCGTTGAACTCCTCGAGGTCGGTCGCGAGGTGGATCGCGCGCCGCAGCGCCTTTCTCTCCTCGGTGTAGCCGCCGAGCAGCGGATCGTCCATGTTGAAGGCGCGGAAGATCAGGTCGAGCAGCGGCACCGCGTGGTCCTTGATGCCCTTGTCGACGTACTCCGCGCGCAGCTTGCGCGACCTCTTGTTGAACGCCTGCGGGAAGTACTCGGCGGGCACCGTCACGTAGTCGAGGTTGCCCGCCTGGAACTCGAGCCAGCGCGGCTGGTCCTCGACGAAGAAGGTGATCTGCATGCGGTCGACGAAGGGGACTTTCAGCGGCTCCCCCCCGGGACCCGCTGCTTCCTTCGGGGGGGACTCCGCTCCGCTCCGCCCCCCCGCGCCCCCCCACATTTCATCGCGAAACGAAGGGTTCTTCACGAGCGAGATGCTCTTGCCCGCGACCCAGTCCTCCTCCTTCGCGAGGCGGAAGGGCCCGCTGCCGACCGGATGGCGCGAGAAGCGCGTGCCGTAGGTCGTCGCCGCCTCGCGCGGCACGACCGCGGTCTGGAACATCGCGAGCACGTAGAGGAAGATCGGCGACGGGTTCTCGAGCACGATCTCGAACTCGTGGTCCGACAGCAGCCGCATGCCCTCGACCGGCGCGTCGTAGTCGAAGTTCGCCGCGGCGTTCTGCGCCTTCCGGTAGGCGTCGAAGCCGACGATCGTGCCCTCGAGCAGCCACCAGCTCTGCGGCTGGTTGTCGTCGTCCGCCATCCGCTTCCACGAGTAGAAGACGTCGCCCGCGACGAGTTCGCGCCCCTTGCCGCCCGGGAAGCACGGATCGTCGCAGAAGCGCACGCCGGGCTTCAGCCTGAAGCGGTAGGTGAGGCCGTCGTCGCTGACCGACGGCATCGCCTCGAGCAGGTTCGGCTCGAGCGTGGGCGGCTCGCTCGGGTAGCGGTAGCGCAGCAGGCAGTCGTAGATCTGGTCGCAGACGATCGATTCGTAGGTCGTCGAGCCGCGGACCGGGTCGAGGGATTTCGGCCCGTCGGTCTCCATCGGCACGCGCAGCACCTTTTCGGCGTGGGCGGCGGTCGCGAGGAGGAGGGCAGAAAGCAGCAGGCGGAGGGGCATGAGGGGATTTTACGGAATGTCGGGGGGCGCGGGGGGTCTGTTATCTTCCGGCCATGTACGCCTCCGTCCGGGAGTTCGTCGCGGCGCTCGAGGCGGCCGGGGAGCTGAGACGGATTCGCGAAGCGGTGTCGCCGCTGCTCGAGGTCTCGGCGATGGCCGACCGGGAGAGCAAGAGCGCGTGCCCGGCGGTCAGCGACGCGGCGAGGAGGTTCGACCCGGGCCACTGCGACCGCGGGGGCAAGGCGCTGCTCTTCGAGCGGATCGAGGGGTGCGACTTCCCGCTCCTGATCAACGCGTACGGTTCCTACCGGCGGACGGAGATCGCGCTCGGCGGCGACTTCGAGCGGATCGCGGCGCGCATCGCGTCGCTGACGAAGCCCGCGCCCCCCCGCTCCTTCGGCGAACTCTGGAGGAAGGCGTGGGAGCTGCTGCCGCTGCTGCGGATCCCGCCGCGGCGCGTGCGCGAGGGGGCGTGCCAGCAGGTCGTGCGTCTTGCGTCGCAGGGCGAGATCGACCTGCGGCGGCTGCCGCTGATCAAGTGCTGGCCGCTCGACGGCGACCCTCGCGCCGTCGGCTACCCGTGCGACTCGGCGCCGGAGGGGCAGGGGCGCTATCTCACCTTCGGCGGCGTGCATACGATCCACGCCGACGACGAGGGGGAGCGCCGTCCCGCGAGCCACAACATCGGCATGTACCGCCTGCAACTCGTCGATGCGGGGCGGCTCGTCATGCACTGGCACATGCACCACGACGGCGCCGCGCACTGGCGCTCGTGGAAGCGGCGCGGCAAGCCGATGCCGGTCGCGATCTGCCTCGGCGGCGAGGCGGTCCTGCCCTACGCGGCGACGGCCCCGCTGCCGCCGGGCATGAGCGAACTGCTGATGGCCGGCTTCCTGAACGGCCGCGGCATCCCGATGGTCGCCGCGAAAACGGTGCCGCTGCGCGTGCCCGCGAACAGCGAGATCGTCATCGAGGGCATGGTCAGCACCGAGTGCGGCCTGATCGGCTACGACCCGCGGACGGGCGAGCCGCTCGGCCCCGGCGCCGTCTTCGAAGGACCCTTCGGCGACCACACCGGCTACTACTCGCTGCCCGACCGCTACCCGGTCGTCGAGGTGACCGCGATCACCCACCGCCACGACGCGATCTACCCGACGACGATCGTGGGCCGGCCGCCGCAGGAGGACTACTACCTCGGCAAGGCGACGGAGCGCATCTTCCTCCCCCTGCTGCGGACGATCCTGCACGACCTCGTCGACTACCACCTGCCGCAGTTCGGCTGCTTCCACAACTGCGCCTTCCTGAAGATCCGGAAGGCCTATCCGCTGCAGGCGCGCCGCGTCATGCATGCGGTCTGGGGGGCCGGGCAGATGGCGTGGACGAAGGTCATCGTCGTCGTCGACGAGGAGGTGGACGTGCACGACGAGCCCGCCGTCTGGCGCGCCCTCTTCGAGCACGCCGACTTCGCCCGCGACATCGAGACGGTGCACGGCCCCCTCGACATCCTCGACCATGCGGCGCCGCGCCTCGGCGCCGGCACGAAGATCGGCTTCGATGCGACGCGCAAGGTCCGGGGCGAGGAGGTCGGCGGGATCCCGCTCGGCGGCGCGCTGCCGATGCGCCAGGCGCCCGCGGGCCCCGGCGTGACGTGGCCCGCCTGGGGCCGCGGCCGGTGCGCCTTCGTCGGCGTCGACAAGCGCGCGGCGGGCGACGGCGCCCGCGCCGTCGAGGCGCTGCTCGATCAGGCCGACTTCGTCATCGCGGTGGACGGCGACACCGACCTCTCCGACAGCGACGCGGTGCTCTTCCGCTGGTGCGCCAACACCGACCCGGGCCGCGACCTCTTCCGCAAGGGCAAGGCGATCGGCTTCGACGCGACCCGCAAGATGCAGGGCGACGAACGCAACGGAGAACCCGTACGCGACTACCCGCCGATCCTCGCGATGGACGAGGCGACGAAAGCGCGCGTCAGTCGCTACGCGCCGGAGTAGCGCGCTCGTCGAGGGCGACCACCTGCCTCCCCGGAGGCAGGCGGAGCACCAGCCGCCCGGTCGGGTCCGCCCGGGACGGCGTCCCCGAGATGACGGCGGGCTGTCCGGGACGCAGCCCCGCGAGCACGAGGCGCCGCTCCCGCAGCCCCTCCGACACCAGCATGAGGCCGCCGGGCAGCAGGTGACCCGCGGTCAGCGGATGGTCGGAGTGCTCCACGTGGGGGGAGCGGCCATCCCCGAAGACGACGTCGGCGGCCGGCCCCGCGAGATCGAGGTAGAGCGAAGACCCGATGCGGCGCCCCCCGAGCAACCCTCGGCTGCGCACCCAGTCGATCTCGCGGGCCTCGCCGTCGATGCGGGCGGTGCGACATCCCCCAAACCCCCTGAGATTCCACCCTACGGGTGTGCGCTCGACGCGGCAGCCCGCGATCGCCGAGGTCACGGCGTTGGCATAGACGCTGGCATGGACCGGGATCGTCTCCTCCTCGTAGGCCCAGCGCTGGACGAGCCTCTTCAGCGCGGCGAGGCGGGCCGGGCGCTCGGCGCTGTAGAAGTGGAAGTAGATGTTGGCGGGCTTCAGGATGCGCGGCGTTCCGGTGCGCTCGATCGTCGTGTCGACGTGGCCGAAGGCGCCCGGGCAGGTGTCGAAGAACCCCTCGAAGTCGTTCTCGTTCGCGGCGCCGGCGTAGACCTGCACCGCGTCGCCGAGCATCCTCGCCCACGGCGAGACGAAGGCCATCGAGTCGAACCAGGGGTCCCAGCGGAAGACGCCGCCGTTGAGGTTGCCGCAGCCGAGTTCCGCGCAGGCGGCCACCGCCTCCCGCGGCGCGTTCGTCGAGCCGGTCCAGAGCATCATCCGGCAGGTGCGCCCCTCGGGGAGCAGCCTCTCATTGACAAAGCGGATCGACTCCGTGACCTCGTTCGTGGCGTTGTATGTGTAGTTGCGGAGCGCCGGATACCAGACCGCGGTGCGCGGAGGCGTGCGGTCGTTCAGCGGCGCATCCCAACGGAGCGGATGCAAGACGCCGTGGCTCGCGGGCTCGATGTGCGGCAAGGCGAAGATCTCGCGCGCGAGCAGCATCTCCGGGGTCGGCTCCGCGACGTTGTAGTCGGTGGTCACGCTGCGGATGATCACGCTGACGGTCCACGGCAACGGGTGCGGCAGCAGAAGCTCGTCGAGGACGACGCGCGCGTTGGACTGGCCGGGGCGCACCGTCGACGCGCTTTCGAACCCGTCGCCGTCGATGTGCAGCACGAGCATCCGCCGCCCGTGCAGGAGGGAGGGGTCCGGGGAGGGAACCCCCTCGAGGCCGAGGGCGGCCCGGAAGAACTCGAACGGGTCGAGGTGCCAGCGCCGCTCCTCGTTGTCGTCGCCCATCGAGACGACCCACGGGTCGAGCGCGAGGCCGCCCCACGGGCCGGTGACGACCGGGGTGCGCTCCTCGCCGGCCGCGAGGAGGTTCCTCGTCGTCACCCAGGCGCGGTTGGAGGTCGAGAGGTTGCGCGGCCCGCGATGGAGGGCGAGCCCCCTCGGGTCGGCCTCGAGCGCGCAGAGTTCCTTGGACCGGTAGGCGACCTCGACGCCGACGGGCCCCTCGCGGTAGCGGTCGTCGTAGGCGAGGCCGAAGGCCTCGAGCCATCGGGTGAGGGGGGCGGGATCGTGCGGCCCGCCCTCGGGGCGCAGCAGGGGGCCGACGTCGCCGACATGCACGATGCGCAACCCCTCCGGCTTCGACCGGAGGTAGGGCCAGAGCCAGTCCGGCGCGCCACCGACACCGGTGAAGAGCGTCAGCACCGCCCGGGCGTCGGCAAGCCACGCGTCGGGGGGCGGGCCCTGGCGGATGTCGTGCCGGCGCACCACCATGCCGAGGTGGTTCAGAGGCATCTCGAGCACCTGGTGGACCGGGTCGTCGAAGTCGAAGTTCAGCCTGTGCGCCGCGCCGTCGAAGAGGGCGATCACGACGCGCTTCTCCTCCTGCGAGGAGGCGGCGGCGGCGAGCAGCAGGAGTCCCGCAATGAGACGCATCGACAGCCTCCTTTCGGCAGGCTGCCGTCCGATCTGGACCCGCCGGTAGAATCGGCGGCGATGTACATCGTCCAGCCCCCCATCGCCGTCGGCGACCGCCCCGGGAGCGGTGTCTGGCGCTGCCTCACCTGCAACTGGCGCTTCGAGATCAAGGAGGGGAGCACGCCGCTCCCGCCCTGCGGCGGCGACTGCGCGAAGGACCCGAACGTGGACGCCGCCGCCGCCCGCTACACCCGCATCCGCGGCATCGTCGTCTAGCGGGACAAAAGGGTCAGACCCCGTTGTCCCGCTAGTGACGGCCCGAGACGCCGCCGGAGACGATGAACTGCATCACCTCGGACGGCACCGCGTCGAGCACCTTGACGCGCTCCCTCGGGAAGAGCACGACGCTGCCGGCGAAGTTGTAGGACTGCGGGAAGTAGACCGCGACGGAGCCGGGGCGCCCTAGCCACGCGAGTTCGTCGCGCGTGATGAAGCCGAGCACCTCGGCGTCCACCGCGCCGAGGCCGACGATCACCGGCCGGTCGAACTTCTTCTTCTCGCCGACGAACGCATCCAGCAGGTCCTTGATCGCGCCGTAGATCATCTTCGTCAGCGGCATGCGCTGGAAGAAGCGGTCCACGAGCTGCACGATCCAGCGCGTCAGGATGTTCGACGTCAGCACGCCGATCGCCGTGATCACGACCACCGCGAGCGCGACGCCGAGGCCGGGTACCTTGATGCCGAACCAGCGCTCCGGATCGACCATGTTGTCGATCGTCACGAACGCCCACTGGAGCAGGTAGACGGTCGCGGCGACGGGGACGACGAAGAGCAGGCCGCGGAGGAAGTTCCTGAGGATCATCCCCTGAGCATAACGTCCAGCCGGTCGAGCCCCATCCTGAGGTTGTCCATCGGCGGCCCGAACGAGAAGCGCATCCATTGGCGGTAGGGGGACTCCGCCTTCCGGCGGCCGCCGGGGTTCACGTCGAAGAAGGGACCGGGGACGGTCATCACCTTGCTCTCGAGCGCCTTCCAGAAGAAGGCCATCGAATCCGAGAGGGGCGCGGGGAGAGCGCGCAGGCAGCCCCAGCAGTAGAAGGTGCTCGTGCTCTCCGCGGCGAAGGTGACGCCCATCCGCTTCAGGCGCGCGATCATCAGGTCGCGCTTCGCCCGGAAGACCCTGCGCAGCGCCCGCGTCTCCTGGTCCGCCCGGGCCGGCTCGAGCGCCTCCAGCGCCGCCCGCTGCGCGATGCGCGACGGGCCGCCGTCGATCGCGCTCGCGGTGCGCGCGACGCTCTCGACCATCGCCGGGGGGCCGACGACCCAGCCGACCCGCCATCCCGGATAGCGGTGGCTCTTCGTCAGGCCGTCGAAGAGCAGCACCGGATCCCTGTCCACGTCGTCGACATAGGCCGCGCCGCTCACGGGCGCATCCTGCGTGTAGATGAAGTGGCTGTAGAACTCGTCGAGGAGAAGCGTCACGCCGCGCCCCCGCGCCCCCTCGAGGATCCGCCGAAGCGGCTCGCCCGCGATGACATGGCCGGTCGGGTTGCAGGGGTTGCTGACGACGAACGCCGTGAGCCCGAACTCCTCGACCGCCCGCTCGAACCCCTCCGGCGTCAGCACGAAGCCGTCCTCCTCCCGCGTGCGCACCGGCAGCGGGGAGAGGCGCGCCAGATGGAGGTTGAACATGTCCTCGTAGGCGGTGTAGTCGGGGAGCTGGTAGCCGACGTTGACGGCGTCGAGGGCCGCCATCGTGCGCGTGAGCGCGAGGCGGCCCCCCTGCGCGATGGCGACGTTGCGCGCGCCGTACTGCGACCGCTTGCCGACGCGGTAGAGGCGGTTGTACGTCTCGGCGACGCGCTCGCGCAGCGCATCGGTCCCCTCGAGCGGGCCGTAGGCGTGGTCCTCCGGCCGGATCTCGACGCTGCGCACGCGCGGCGGCGCCCCCTCCATGTCGCCGACCTCGGGCTGGCCCTGCCCGAGGTTGCACCAGTCGGGGTGGCCGTTCGTGAAGCCGCGCTTCATCGCCTCCGCGACGACGAAGATGACACCCATGTAGGGGACGTTGCGAAGCGCGCCGAGTTCGCTCATGGGCGCGAAGCCTACTCGCGGTAGCCGAGCACGACAAGCAGGCAGGGGCCGCCCGAGACCACGACGAGCCCCGCTTCCCGCGCCCGCCGGACGGCCGCGGCGCTCTCGGCGCCGGGCTGCATCCAGAGGTGGCCGATCCCGGCGGCGATCGCCTCCTCGACGAGGCGCTCCGTCACCGGCGGCGGCGTGATGATCGAGAGGCCGTGCACGCGCTCCGGCAGCGACGCGACGTCGGGGTAGCAGGCGACCCCCTCGATCTCCCGCTCGCGCGGGTTCAGCGCATGGACGCGGCGCTTACTCTGGAGGTAGCAGCGCAGCACCTTGTTGCCGTACTTGGCGCGGTCCCGCGACGCGCCGGCGACGGCGAACGGCTCCCCGGCGAGGAAGGCGTCGATCGACTCGGCTTCGTCCACATGAACTATCTTGCGCACGGATTCCGCGTTGTCGACGATCCCGACCGCGTCGCCGGCACCGCGCTGCCCGACTGGATCGCCGCGTGCGACCGTCGCGCGCGCCTGCGCCGCGAGCGGCTCGACGACTCCTTCCCCGCGCTGCGGGCCGGCGTCGAGCAGCACTGGGAGGAGGACGCGCGCTTCCACGGCAGCGAGGCGTTCCAGAGCCTCGAGGCGGACGTGACCGCCCGGATCCGCCACGCCCACCCCCACCACCCGCGCCTTCGCGCATGGTTCCTCGGCCATGTGCTTGTCGAAATGCTGCTCGATGCGCAGGTCATCGTCGAGGCGCAGAGCCGCCTCGACGATTACTATCGCGCGCTGGACGCGGTCGATGTGCAGAGGGTCGTCGCCGCGGCCGGGCGGTGGGCGACGTGCGTGCCGGCGGGGTTGGAACTCCATATCGAGGGGTTCCGCCGCAGTCGCTATCTCTACGGGTATGTCGACGACGCCGGGCTCTTCGCGCGCCTCTCGCGCGTCGCGCAGCGGGTCGGCCTCCCCCCGCTGCCCCCCACGATCCTCCCGCTCCTGCCCGGCGCGCGCCGCCTCGTCGCCGCCCGGATGGATGATCTGCTTCCCGATGCAACCCGAACGCCTGCTCCTCGTCCGTCACGGTGAGACCGACTGGAACCGCGACCGGCGGATCCAGGGCCACAGCGACGTGCCGCTCAACGACACGGGCCGGAGGCAGGCGATCGCCCTCGCGAAGCGCCTCGAGGGGTGGCCCATCGACGCGCTGCATGCGAGCGACCTGCGTCGCGCGGCCGAAACGGCGGCCATCCTCGGCGCCGCCACCGGCCACGAGGCGCGTCTTTCCGCGAACTGGCGCGAGATCTCCTTCGGAACCCATGAGGGGCGCTCGGACCCGACCTCGTTCACCGAGATGGTCCGCCACGCGCACGAGACCGGCGGCGAGAACTACGAGACCGTGCGCGCGCGGCTGGAGGCGGGCTACCGGACGCTGTGCGAGCAGCACGCGGGGCAGCATGTGCTGCTGGTCGGCCACGGGGGCACGCTGCGCGCGCTGATCGCGAGCCTGATCGGGCTGCCGCCGGAGAACATCGAGAACCTCTCGCTGCGCGGCAACGCCAGCTTGTCGATCGTCGAGTTCGGAAGCGGGCGTCCCAAGCTGACGCTGCTCAACGACACGAGCCACTGCGCGTAGCGCGGCTACGCGCGGCCGCCGAACTCGCCGGTGCGCGTGTCGACGAGCACCCGCGTGCCCTGCGTGATGTGCTCGGGCACCTGCACGACGAGGCCGGTCTCGAGGGTCGCGGGCTTCGTGCGGCCGGTCGCGGAGTTGCCCTTGACCGCCGGCGCCGTCTCGGTGATCTCCAGCGGCACGCTGTTGGGGAGCTCGAGGGCCAGAGGCGCCTCGTTGTAGTAGAAGGCGACGATCCCCTCCATGTCGTCCACGAGGAACTGGCGCTCCCACTCCAGATCGGAGGCCTGCAGCGCGAACTGCTCGTAGGTCTTCTGGTCCATGAAGTGGTAGGCGGTCGCGTCGCTGTAGAGGAATTGGACCGGGCGGCGATCCACGTCGGGGATGCCGAAGGTCTCGCCGCCGCGGTAGACCTTGTCCACCTTCACCTTCGTGCGCAGGTTGCGCATGCGAACCTTGTAGATCATGCTCGCGCCGCGGGCCGTCGGCGCGTTGGCGGTGACCCCCTCGACGAGGTGCGGCCCCCCGTCGGTCTCGATGATCAGCCCCCGCTTCAGGTCGCTCGTCGTGTACATGCCGCGGCGATTGTAAGTCGGGACGCGAGGGTATCCTCATGCCGTGAACCTCCCCGCAAGAGTGCTCCTCCTGTGCGTCCTCGGCGCCTGCGCCGGCGTCCCGGTCCCGGCGCCGTCCGCCCCGGAGAACGCCGTCGTCGGCATCCAGGTGCGGCTCACCAGCTTCGAGACCGGTACGACCTACTACCCCGACCAGGTCTGGTTCGCGCGGATGGAGTCCGGGGTCGAGGCGCCGGCGGTGCTCGAGTCGAGCTACACGCGCGGCCACACCGTCTACCTGCTGAACGCGCCTCCGGGCCGCTACGCGGCCGTGGCCGTAGGCGAACTCGTGGAGGGCAAGACGGACTTCACCTACCTGCCCGAGGAGTGCATCCGGGCCACGGAGGTGACGGTCGAGGCCGGCAAGAGCGCGTACATGGGGCTGCTCGTCGCGAAGCGGCGCGCGGGGATCGGCGAGCGGGAGCAGGTGATGATGCACTACGCGGGGCTCGTGAATCCGCGTCCGGCGCGAGAGACGGCGCTTTCGACGCTGTTCGCGCGCTTCCGCAACCATCACGCCTACGAGCACGCCCTCGACCGGTCGCCGGAGCGCACCGCGAGGTTTGTCGCGGAGGCGCGCAAGCACCTCGCGAAAGCGGGCTGGGGGGGGCGCCTCCCGTGACGCAGGCTTGCCTCGGCGGGCATTCGCTCTAGAATCCCCTCACCCACAAGGGCGCTTAGCTCAGCTGGTTAGAGCGCACGGATCACACCCGTGAGGTCGGGGGTTCGAGTCCCTCAGCGCCCACCAACTGCGGGGCGCAGGGCCGCCCCGCAGTTGGTGGCAAGGCCCGGGGGGGTTCGGGGGGCGCATCGGTGGCTCGGCGCCGCGGAGCCCCCCGGGCAACCCGACTGCCTATCGGCCGGCAGCGACCGCCCGTCGACCCGCGCGCCAGACAACCACACCTCCCGCGCCTGGCCGCCCCCCCATCCACTCCCCTCCCTCCGGTCCGGCTTCGTGCCTCCGTGTCTTCGTGTCTCTCGTTCGCTCCGCCTGGCGGAGGAGGACCGCCCCCTACCCCAACTCCTCCCCCGGGTTGACGAACCGCTCGTGCTCGAAGGCGTACTGGCGGTCGTGCAGTTCGCGGTAGCGGCCGCCCCTCGCGTGGAGCTCGGCGTGGGTGCCCCGTTCGACGATGACGCCGGCCTCGAGCACGAGGATCTGGTCGGCGCTGCGGATCGTCGAGAGGCGGTGGGCGATCACGAACGTGGTGCGGCTCCGGCGCAGCGTGCGCAGGCCCGACTGGATCTGCGCTTCGCTCTCGCTGTCGAGGCTGCTCGTGGCCTCGTCGAGGATCAGGATCCTCGGGTTCGCGAGCAGCGCGCGGGCGATCGTCAGCCGCTGGCGCTGGCCGCCGCTCACCTTGATGCCGCGCTCCCCGACGATGCTGTCATAGCCCTTCTCGAACGCGCGGATGAACCCGTCGGCGTGGGCGATACGGCAGACCTCCTCGATCTCCACCCGGCTGGCGCCGGGGCGACTGAAGGCCACGTTTTCGGCGATCGTGCCGTCGAAGAGGAAGTCGTCCTGGAGGACCACGCCCAGGTGCTCGCGGAAGTCGAAGAGGCGCAGGCGGGAGAGGTCCCTTCCGTCCACGAGCACGCGTCCCCGCGTCGGGCGGTGGAACCCCATCACGAGGCCGGTCAGCGTGGTCTTGCCCGAGCCGCTCGAGCCGACGAGCGCGGTGGTCGAGCCGGGAGGCGCATCGAGGTCGATGCCCTTCAGCACCGGCCGGCCCGCGTCGTACTCGAACCAGACCCCTTCGAAACGGATGTGGCCCTCGACCGAGGGGCAGGGCTCGCGCTCCGCGTCGTCGGCGTCCTCCGTCGCGTTCGCGCGCAGTTCGCGGATGCGGTCCATGCCCGCGAAGGCATCCGTGATCTGCGTGCCGATCGACGCCATCTGCACGACGGGCGCCGCGAGCAGCCCCGCGAAGAAGATGTACGCGGTCAGGTCCCCGAGCGTCATCTCGCCATCGAGGATCGCGCGCCCGCCGAGCAGCAGCGCGAGCACGCCGACGACGCCGAGCACGACCGTCGATCCGGCTCCGGCCCCCGCGACCCCCCGGATGGACCTTCGGATGTTCTCGAAGTAGCGGTCGACGCCGGCCCGGAAGACGCCCTGCTCGTGCTCCTCGGCGACATAGGCCTTCACGACGCGGATGCCCCCGAGGGACTCGGTGAGGCGGCCGGTCACCTCCGCGTTGATCTTGCCGCGCTCGCGGAAGATCGGCCGCAGGTACTTGAAGAGCCAGACCATGCCGACGCCGCTGACCGCGAGGACGAGCAGCAGCACGAAGGTCAGGTTGGCGTTCAGGTAGAAGAGCACGCCGAGCGCGAGACCCGCCGTGATCACGCCCCCGACCAGCTCGACCAGACCGTTGCCGACGAGGTTCCGGATGCCCTCGGCATCCGTCATGATGCGCGAGATCAGCGCGCCGGTCTTCGTGCCGTCGAAGAAGCGCACCGGCAGCCGCGTCACGTGCGCCTGCACGCTCTTCCTCATGTCGTTGATCGCGCGCTGCGCCGCGACGCCGAGGATCATCGCGAGCAGGAAGCCGAGCACCGCCTGCACCAGCGTCGCGACGCCGCCCGCGACCGCGAGCGGCACGAGAAGGTCGGTCTTCCCCTTGCCGATGACGTCGTCGATCAGGAACTTCGACGTCGCGGGCAGCACGATGCCCGCGAGACGGCTGATCAGCATCAGCGCGAGGCCGACCAGCAGCCGCGAGCGGTGCTGCGCGACCAGGTCGCGCGCCTCGCGCAAGACCGAGCGCAGCGGGGGGCGCCTCTTCGGCTCGTCCAAGCGCACCACGATATAGGCGCGCGCGAACTTCGCGTGGCATCATGCGGCGATGCGCCGCGCCTTCTCCGTCTCGGTCTTCCCGCGCCATCAGGGGCGCGTCCTGCTCATCTGGCACCGCCGCCTGCAGGAGTGGCTCCCTCCCGGAGGGGAGATCGAGGAGGGCGAGACCCCGCTCGAGGCGGCGCACAGGGAGCTGCGGGAGGAGACGGGGGTCCGGGGGCTGCCCGCGCCGTCCGCCGGCGTGGAGGGCACGCCACCCGGCCTCCTGGGCTACGAGGAGCACGAGGCGGGCAGCAAGGGGCTGCACATGAACTTCGTCTTCGTCTTCGACGTCGGGAACGCGGACGTGACGCCGAACTCGGAGTTCAGCGAGTACCGGTGGGTGCACCACTTCGGCGACACGCCGTACGCGCTGAACGTGCGCCAGATGGGGCTGATGGCGCTCCACGGCGGCGGCGACCCGCTGCGGGCGACCGCGCGCGCGTGGCTCCATGCGTTCAACGCGGGCGATCTCGACCGCCTGCTCTCGCTCTACGGCGACGACGCGGTCCACACGAGCCCGCGCATCCGCGCGCTCCATCCGGAGACCGGCGGCGAACTGCGCGGCAAGGCGGCGCTGCGCCGATGGTGGGGCGAGGCGCTCGGGCGCCTTCCGGGGCTGCGCTACGAGGAGCGCCACGTGACCGCGGCCGGCGACCGCGTCTTCCTCGAGTACGACCGGCTGCTGCCCGGCGAGCCTGCGACGCGCGTCGCCGAGGTCTTTCTCGTGCGCGACGGCCTCATCCGCGAATCGCGGGTCTACCCCGGCTGACGCAGCCTCTCGACGAACGCGCGCAGGTCGGAGTCGAAGGGCTCCTCGCCTTGGCGGTAGAGGCGCCGGAAGAGTTCCGCGCGACCGCTCGCCCTCGTCCGCTCCCCCTCGAGATAGCGCTGCAGCAACTCGCGGGGCCGCTCCCGGAAGAGGAAGGACATGAGCACGCGCGCGTCGAGGTAGTTGCGGAACACCTGCGCCCCGGTGAACTCGCCGTACTCCTCGATGGAGAGCACGCGCGTGACATCCGCGCCGGGCGACATCGGGTGGCCGGCGAGGTCCCCGGGCCCGAGCCCCGGGTCGTCGAGCCCCCGCTCGAAGAGTTGCGCCAGCCCCTCGCTGACCCACGGGCTGTAGCCGGGCCCCCCCTGCAGCCCCTGTCCGACGACGAGGTGCACGCACTCGTGGCGCAGCGTGTCGAAGTCCGCATCCGGCGGCAGGAAGATCGCCCCCTGGTCGCTGCGCGTGTAGCCGTGCACGAACCTCGCGTCCCGCTCGGGCCTGCGCGCGCCGAAGTGGGCCTGCAGGCGCTCCACCGTCGAGAAGACGACGATGACGAGCCGCTGCTCCTTGCCCTCGCCGACGAGGTCGCCGTAGCGGTCGATCAATCCGTCGCGGAAGCGGGCGGCCTCGGCGCCCGCATGGTCGGCCCAGGCCTCTGAAGGCGCGATCAGGATCGTCGCGCCATCGTCGAGGAGCAGTTGCGCCTCGGGGTCGACCTCCCGGATCCTCGCGAGCCAGCGCTTGCCCTCGCTGGCGGAGCAGGCGCGCAGGCCGAGCAGGACCAGCAGGAAGGGGGCGGCGACGAGAAGCGCCTTCAGCGCGCCGCGCCTCATCGCCGGAGCCGCTCGCTCGCCTCCTTCAGGAAACGGCGCTCCTCGTCGCTCAGGGAGGGCATGCCCTCGCGGCCGACCTTGTCGAGGATGCGGTCGAGCTCGATCCGAAGCTCCGCCTCCTCGGCGGCACGCTTGCGCTCGCCCGTCCGCTTGCGCGCCTCGGCCATCCGGTCCACCGCGTCGAGCAGCCCGCGCATCCTGTCTCCGTAGCGGTGGTAGAGCAGCCCGTAGAGCGCGCCGCCGAGGTGCGCCGCGTGGGCGATGTTGCTGTCCACGGAGAGCACGCCCATCAGGTCGACGGCGATCAGCAGCAGCGCGACGATCCAGAGCGGCGCCGGGATCACGAAGAAGACGAGCACGATCGTCTGCGGATACCAGATCGCGACGACCGCGAGCAGCCCCATCGCGGCGCCGCTGGCGCCTACCATCGGTGCCACGTTCGAGCCGAGCACCGCGAAGAGCAGGTAGCCGACCGACGCGCTCACCGCGGCGCCGAGACAGAAGAGGAGATAGCGCCGCGGACCGAGGCGCATCTCGACCATGCGGCCGAAGAAGTAGATCATCAGCCCGTTGAAGAGGATGTGCGTGAGCCCGTCGGGATCGTGCAGCAGCGCCGCGGTGACGAGCTGCCAGACGTGGAACTCCTGCAGCACGAGCTGCGGCGAGAGGCTCAACACGTCCCAGAGCCAGCGCCAGGTCCCCAGCGAGGCGGCGCGCACGATCTGCAGCAGCAGGTGGATCGCGACCAGCCCGACGAGGATCGCCTTCGTCGCCGGGATCGTCGCCCAGAAGCTCCCCCAGCGGGGGCCCCCCTGCCAGTCCGCCCGGAGGTAGTCGCGATCACTCATCGACGGTGCCGAGGTAGGGCAGGGCGCGATAGGTCCCCGCGAGGTCGAGACCATACCCGACGACGAAGCGGTCGGGCACCGTGAAGCCGATCCAGTCGGCGGAGATCGGGGCGCTTCGGCGGGCGGGCTTGTCGAGCAGCACGCAGGTGAAGACCTCCGCCGCCCCCGCGCCCCCCAGACGATCCACCACGGCCCGCAGCGTGCGCCCGGTGTCGAGGATCGCGTCCACGACGACGACCCGCCGGCCGGCGACATCGTCCCGATCGATCTCCCCGACCGCGACCGGAGCGGCGGGCGTCCGGCCCGCGCCGTACGAGCGCGCGCGGACGAACGCGAGATCGGTCTCGCCGCCGAGCGCGCGCGCGAGGTCGGCGGTGAAGAGCGCGGCCCCCTTCAGGACGCCGAGCAGCGTCAGCGCGCCGGGCCCCAGCCGCGCCCGGATCTCGCCCCCGAGGGCTTCCACGCGCGCGGCGATCTCCGGCGCGGAGAGCAGGCAGGTGACCGCCGCCATGGCGGGAGTATACCGGTCCGGGTAGACTCTGCGCTCCCCGGGAGGGAGACGATGAGCGCCGACTACCCCGTGCCGAAGCAGCCCGTGCCGAGCGATCTCGACATCGCGCAGGAAGCCGCGATCGACCCGATTCTGGCCGTCGCCGAACGCGTCGGCCTCAAGGCCGACGACCTCGAACTCTATGGCAAGTACAAGGCGAAGGTGCGCCTCGAGGTGCGCGAGCGCCTGCAGAGCCGTCCCCTCGGCAAGTACATCGACGTGACCGCCATCACGCCGACGCCGCTCGGCGAGGGGAAGACGACGACGACGATCGGCCTCTCGCAGGGGCTCGGCCGGCTCGGCAAGAAGGTCTTCACCTGCATCCGGCAGCCGAGCATGGGACCGACCTTCGGGATCAAGGGCGGTGCGGCCGGGGGGGGCTACAGCCAGGTGATCCCGATGGAGGATTTCAACCTCCATCTCACCGGCGACATCCACGCGGTGAGCGCGGCGCACAACCTGCTCGCCGCGGCGATCGACAACCACCTCTACCACGGCAACGAACTCGGGCTGAACCCGTTCGCGATCATGTGGCCGCGCGTGCTCGACCTGAACGACCGCTCGCTGCGGCAGGCGGTCATCGGGCTCGGCGGCAAGGAGAACGGCGCGCCGCGCGAATCGGGCTTCGACATCGCGGTGGCCTCCGAGGTGATGGCGATCCTCGCGCTGACGACAGGCCTGCGCGACCTGCGCGCGCGGCTCGGCCGCATCATCGTCGGCACGACCCACGAGGGCAAGCCGGTCACGGCCGAGGACCTGAAGGTGGCCGGCGCGATGACGGTGCTGCTCAAGGACGCGATCAACCCGACGCTCCTGCAGACGCTCGAGCACACGCCGGCGCTGGTCCACGCGGGGCCCTTCGCGAACATCGCCCACGGCAACAGCAGCGTCGTCGCCGACCAGATCGCGCTGCGGCTCGGGGACTTCGTCGTGACCGAATCGGGCTTCGGCGCCGACATCGGCATGGAGAAGTTCATGGACATCAAGTGCCGGGCGAGCGGCCTTTCGCCCGACTGCGTCGTCATCGTCGCGACGATCCGCGCGCTGAAGATGCACGGCGGCGCCGGCCGCGTCGTGGCCGGCAAGCCGCTGCCGAAGGAGCTGGTCGAGGAGAACCTCGACGCGCTGCGCAAGGGGGCGGAGAACCTCGCGGCGCACATCGCCACCGCGCGCCTCTTCGGCGTGCCCGTGGTCGTCGCGGTCAACCGCTTCTCCGCCGACACCGACCGGGAGACGCGGCTGCTCGAGAAGGTCGCCGTCGAGGCGGGCGCGGAAGCCGCCGTGATGTCGGACCACTGGGCGCGCGGCGGTGCCGGCGCGACCGACCTCGCGAAGGCGGTGCTCGCGGCGTGCGAGAAGCCGAAGCAGTTCCGCTTCCTCTACTCGCTGGAGATGCCGATCCGCGACAAGATCGAGGTGATCGCGACGAAGGTCTACGGCGCCGACGGCGTGGACTTCCACCCGGCGGCCGAGAAGAAGATGGCGCTCTACACGCAGTGGGGCCTCGACAAGCTGCCCATCTGCATGGCAAAGACGCACCTGTCGATCTCGCACGAGCCCTCGTGGAAGGGGGTGCCGAAGAACTTCCGGCTGCCGGTGCGCGACATCCGCGCCAGCGCCGGGGCGGGATTCCTGTACCCGCTCTGTGGTGACATGAGGACGATGCCGGGCCTTCCCTCCCGCCCGGCGTTCGAGAGCGTGGACATCGATTTCGAGACGGGGAGGGTGAAGGGGCTCTTCTGAGCCCGGGAGGCGCGACATGGTCACCGCGAAGTCGGTCGAGTCCCTCCGCTTCTTCCGGGATCTGCCCGGCAAGGCGCGCGAGCTGGTCGCGGACATCGCGACCCACCGCAAGTTCGCCGCGAAGTCGACGATCTTCCAGGAGGGGGAGGCGGCCCCCCGGATGTACGTGCTCGCGAAGGGGTTCGTCTCCTTCCGCCAGCGGCAGAAGGGCCCGGGCAACGAGGTCACGATCGGCACGCTGGCCGATGTCGGCGAGGTCTTCGGCATCTCGGCGCTGATCCGCACCGAGGCCACCTACTCCCTGACGGCGATCTGCATCGAGCCGTGCGAGGTGCTCGAGATCGACGGCAAGGCGCTCTTCCGGGTCTGCGAGACGCACCCGGTCGAGGGCGTCGCCATCCTGCGCGCGCTGACGGTCATCATGGCCGACCGCCTCACCGGCGCGCGCGAACAGCTCCGGAGCCGGCTCTTGCCGGGCCTGATCTCGCATGGGTAGGGTGATCGACGGCAAGCGGATCGCGCAGGAGATCCGGGACGAGGTCAAGGTCGCCGTCGCTCAATTGAAGGGGGCGCGGGGGATCGTGCCCGGCCTCGCGACGGTGCTCGTGGGCGACGACCCCGCCTCCGCGAAGTATGTCGGCATGAAGCGGAAGGCGTGCGAGGAGGCGGGCATCACGAGCTTCCACAGGGAGTTCCCGGCGACGGCGACGCACGAGGAGGTCCTCGCCCACGTGCGCAAGCTCGGCGCCGATCCGAAGGTGCACGGCATCCTCGTGCAGCTCCCGCTGCCGAAGCAGTGCCGCGAGGCGGAGATCCTCGACGCGGTCCCGCTGAAGAAGGACGTGGACGGCTTCCATCCGCTCAACATCGGGGCGCTCGCGATGAAGGGGCGCGAGCCCGACTTCATCCCCTGCACCCCCCACGGCGTGATCGAGCTGCTCAAGCGCAGCGACACACCGATCGCCGGCTCGAACGCCGTCGTGCTCGGCCGCTCGAACATCGTCGGCATGCCGGTCGCGCTGCTGCTGATCGGCGAGAACGCGACCGTCACCGTCTGCCACTCGCGGACGAAAGACGTCGCCTCGTTCACGCGCAACGCCGACATCCTCGTCGCCGCGATCGGCAAGGCGCACTTCGTCAAGGCGTCGATGATCAAGCCCGGCGCCACGGTGATCGACGTCGGCACCAACATGATCGACGACGCGAGAAAGCCCGGCAGCAAGCGCCTCGTCGGCGATGTCGACTACGAGGCGGCGCGGGAGGTCGCGGGGGCGATCACGCCCGTCCCCGGCGGCGTCGGCCCGATGACGATCGCGATGCTGATCCGCAACACGCTCAGAAGCGCGTTGCGCTAGGAGCTTGTCCGGGTAACGGCCTTTAGCCACGATTCGGGGCCGACCGGACCCGGACAAGCTCCTAACTCGACGCGACGCAAGCCGTGGGTCTCCATGAGCCATCGCCGCGATCGAGGGGGGCTCTTGCGCGAGGCGCGGCGCCCCGCGTCTCGCCCTCGCGGCTGCCAGCTTCAGGAGGTTGTGTCCCGTGCACGCCAAGCTGAAGGCCCGCGACCTTCGCCAAACCTCGCAACAGGAACTCGCGAAATGCTCGCCCCTTCACGTTGCCGATCCGTTGTACGCCTGCACGAAGCCGTCGGGTCCCTTCACGATCCGGCTCTCCGGGTCCGTGAAGTCGCGCTGCGCCTTGGAGTTTGTCCGACGAATAGTCGGACAAACTCTTGGGCCAAGTGCGTGCGCCGAACCGCGCGCCCCGGACGCCTACCTTCGAAACAGCCAGGTGAACAGCTGTCGGAAGCTCGGCGTCTGGCCCTGCGAGAGGATGCCGATGCGGAAGATCTTGGCTCCCGCCCAAACGCAGAGCAAGGTGAAACCGATCGTGAGCACGAGGCCCGACGCGAGTTCCCAGGCGGCAGGGCCCGGCGGCACCGAGACGCGCACGAGCATGAGGAAGGGCGTCGCGGGCGGGAAGAGGCTCGCCACCGTCGAGAAGGTGCTGTTGGGGTCCTTCAGCACCGCGCTCCAGACAAACATCGGGATCATGACGATGAGCATGGCCGGCATCATCATCGTCTGGGCATCCCTCAGCTCCGAGCAGGCAGCACCCAGCGCCGAGAAGATCGACCCGTAGATCAGGAGCGCCAGCAGCTGGAAGAGAAGGAACCAGACGAAGATCGACGTGGGGATGGCGGCGGAGATGCCGTAGCGGTAGGCCACGCACCAGACGCCGCCGAGGTAGAGCGCGGCGAGCGTCCACGAAACGAAGACGATGCCGATCAGCTTGCCCAGGAAGAGCTCGAAGGCGCTCACGGAGGAGACCAGGATCTTCGCGATGCGCTGGATCTTCTCTTCCAGCACGTTGTTCAGCAGCACCGGCGCCGCCATCATCACGAGCATGAAGAGCAGGATCATCGCGACGACCGGCACCGCAAAGGTCGTGATCTTGTCCACCTTCTTCGCCTGCTCGACCTCGCCGCTCTCGCTCACGGTCACGAGGCCGTAGCTCCGCACCGCGACGCTCCGGTGCAGCGCCTGCACCTGCGCCGGCGAGAGGTTCGCCGCCTCGATCGCGTGCTGCCGCACCGTCCGGTTCACCACGACCGCGAGCCAGTCCGGCAGGTCCTGGTAGGTCGGCGACTGCGAGTGGTAGGAGACGGCCTCGTCCTCCCCGCCCTCCAGGGCGTCCCGCCCGATGACGAGGTAGGCGAACAGCTCGCCGCTCCGCACGCGGTCCGACAGGACCCTCGTGTCCTCCTCCGTCGTTTCGGGCAGGAAGCGCGGGCGAGTCTGCTTGCCCTCCTCGTTGAAGATCTGGCTGGCATTGCGCGTGGCCGCCGCCTCCGCGATGCCTGCCGCGAATCGGCCGCTCCGGTCGACCACGGCGAAGCGCCGCTCCGCCGCGTCCACCTTGTCCCGCAGGAAGACCTGCACGAGGATTGCGCCGCCCATGAACACCGGCATCAGCACGACGCTGAGGATGAACGCCTTGGTCCGGATCAGGTTCAGGAACTCGTTCCGCGCGACGCGCATCACCTTAGACAAGGGAAGCCTCCGGTCCCGCGATCCGCAGGAAGATGTCGTGCAGCGACGGCCGCGTCACCTCGAAGTGGTCCACACGCCCTCGTTTCACGAGTTCCCGCAGCAGCGCCTGCGGGTCGCCGTCGAGGCGCACCTCCTTCAGCTCACCGAGGACGCGCACCCCCCGGACCCCCACCATTCCGTCAAGCGGCGCATCGGTCCGGACCCGGATCGTGTCGACGCCATACCTGCTCTTGATCTCGTCCAGGGTGCCGTCCAGCACCTTGGCCCCCCGGAAGATCATGCAGACGAAGTCGCACATCTCCTCGGCCTTGGCCATGTCGTGCGTGCTGAAGAGCACCGTCGTGCCCTGCGCGCGCAGCTCCAGGATCGCCGCGCGCAGTACTTCAAGATTGACGGGGTCGAGGCCGGAGAAGGGCTCGTCCAGGATGACGAGTTCCGGGCGTGACATCACCGAAGCGATGAACTGCACCTTCTGGCTCATGCCCTTCGAGAGCGTCTCGACCTTCTTCGACGTCCATGCGCTCAGGCCGAGGCGCTCCAGCCACGCGTCGCTCTCCGCGCGGGCGGCACGCGCACCCATGCCCTTGAGCGCGCCGTAGTAGGCGAGCACGCGACGGACCGTCATCTTCCGGTAGAGGCCGCGCTCCTCCGGCAGGTAGCCGATGCGGTCGTTGGCCGCGCGCCGCCCCCGCTCGCCCAGCACCTCGATCGTCCCGCGGTCGGCGTGCAGGATGTGCAGGATCATCCGCAGCGTGGTCGTCTTGCCCGAGCCGTTCGGGCCGATGAAGCCGTAGATCGAGCCGCGCGGCACCGCGAGCGAAAGGCCTGCCACCGCCTTGTGCTCGCGGAACGACTTGTGGACCTCTTCGAGGCGGATCGCCGTCATCGCCTGAGTCCTATCGCATCGCGGCGGACTTCGGCAGGTTCGGGATCCGGAGGGATTCTGGGGAGGGACGGGGTCGTGGTGCGATAGTCTCCGGCATGCGAAACCGATGCTCGACCTCCGGGTCACCGCGCGGCCGATGGATGATGTTGCTGGCGGCGGGGCTGACCCTCGGCGCGGCCGCTCGGGGTGAGGATCCGGCGGCTGGCGACGGCGCGGCCTCGTGGCTCGTGGGACGGTGGACCTACGCCAACGCGGAGGGGCACGGCCGCTTCGAGTTCGAGGCCGGCGGCAAGGTCAGCCTGGAGATCGAGGCGACCGGCGAAGGCCGCGTGGATCTCAAGGGAACGTGGGAGATCACGGGTGCGACGCTGACGATCCGCATCGACGGCGAGACCGTGACGATGCGCGCCGAGCGGCTCGCCGATGCCGGGGGCCGGGCACAAGCCCGGTTCCTGATGGAGGGCGACGACGAGACGAACGTGGTCACGTGGACCAAGGACGCCGTGCAGGCCGAGGAGGAGCAGCCGGCGTGGCTCGCCGGTACCTGGACCACCCGCGCCGCCCTGTCCAAGAGGCGCTACGTGCTGCTCCCCGGCGGCGACGGACTGGTCGTCGACACCGACCCTAAGATCGCGAAGACCGTGCCGGTGCGCTGGTCGGTGAAGGAGGGACGCCTGCTGCTCGACAACCCCGGCGCCGCCGCCCCGATCCCACCCCTCGACATCGTGCGCGAGCCCGACGCCGAGGGTAGGCCCTGCGCGCGCTTCGTGAACGCGACGCAGGGGCAGCTCCGTGAATACGCTCCGATCTTCGCCCGGCGTCCCTACCCGGCGACCGGGACGGCCTACGACGGCCCCCTCGTCGGGCGCTGGCGGCGGCGTGACTCCGCGCCGGCAACGTCGCTGACCCTCCTCCCCGACGGCCGCTTCGAACGGCGTCGCGCTGCAGCCGGCGGTGCGCCGCTCGAGCCGGGCACGTTCACGACCGCCCGCGGCTCCTTGGGCGACATCCTGAGACTCACCACCGCCGCCCTCGCCGAGGAGACGTGGGTCGTGCGCATCGACCTCGAGGGCTGCCTGCACCTTCGCCAGGAGAGCGGCGGAGCCGAGATCACCTTCGACCGTGTCTCCGGCGCCGACGAGGTCCGTCGGCGCGCGGCGGTCGCCGACGCCCGGTTCGGCCACGACGTGCTGACGTGGGAGGAGGCGCTCGCCCCGGCGGCCCTCCCGAATCTGGTAGCGCCCGACCGCGAGACCTCACCCGGCCAGGTCGATCCGCACCCGGATCGCGTGCCGCCGGGCGCGTTCGTCTTCCGGCGTGCGGCGACATGGGTGGAGGTCGCCGCGGGCCCCGCGGAGGCAAGGCCGGCCGGCCTCGCTGCCACCACCGCGGTGCCGGTCCAGCGGACCCTGCAGTGGACCTTCGGCCGCGGCGGCCGCTTCTCTGTCGTCGCCAGCACGCCGCAGGCCGCCGCCGCGCCGCCCCGCTTCGGCGGCTACACCGTCGTCGGCTCGGGCATCCACGTGACCTTCGACGACGGTCCGGAAGAGCGGCTGACCCTCGTCGACGGCGGCCGCCACCTGGTCCACGGCCGCACGATGCTCGAACTGATGGACGTCGTCACCGGCACGACGATCGACAGCCCCCGGTAGCTCCAAACGTCGTCCCCTCCTTGCCCACGTCGGGGCGGCGGCGCACCGAGCGGCAAGCCTCGATCTCTTCCGTGCCGAACGCGCCGACTTTCGAAGGCGGGCCGGCTGAGCGCACGGCCCCGTCCCCCGCACCCCCTACACTTCCCGGCCCACGTGCAAGGGATTCTCGAGAGCCTCAACGCCGAACAGCGGCGCGCGGTGACCACGACCGAGGGGCCGGTCCTCGTGCTGGCCGGGGCGGGCACCGGCAAGACGCGCGTCATCACGGTGCGGATCGCCTACCTGCTCTCCAAGCGCGTGGCGGCGCGGAGGGTCTTCGCGGTGACCTTCACGAACAAGGCGGCGCGGGAGATGCGCGACCGCGCGGCCCAAATCGTCGGCGCGGAACGGGCGGCGGAGATCACCGCGGGCACCTTCCACGCCTTCTGCGCCCGGACGCTGCGCGAGTTCGGGGACCGGATCGGGGTGCCGAAGGAGTTCGCGATCGCCGACGAGCACGACCAGCTCGCGACAGCGAAGCAGGTGCTCCGCGACCTCAGCGTCCCGGAGGGGCGGCTCCACCCGCGCGCACTCCTTTCGCAGGTCTCGCTGCGGAAGAACCGGCTGGAGCGCCCCGACGAGGACCTGCTCGGCCTCGCCTACGCGCGCTACGACGAGGCGCTGCGGCGCGCCCACACGCTCGACTTCGACGACCTGCTCGTGCGCACCCTCGACCTGATGCGCGGCGATGCGGAGACGCTCGCGACGCTGCGCGACCGCCACCGCTACCTGATGGTGGACGAGTACCAGGACACCAACGCGCCGCAGTACGAGATCGTCCGCGCGCTCGCCGGCGAGCGCAGGAACCTCTGCGTCGTCGGCGACGACGACCAGTCGATCTACGGCTGGCGCGGGGCCGACGTGAAGAAGATCCTCGGCTTCCAGCGCGACTTCCCCGGCGCGGCGGTCATCCGGCTCGAGACGAACTACCGCTCGACGCAGCCGATCCTCGACGCGGCGAACGCGGTCATCGCGCACAACACCGCGCGCCACGAGAAGGCGCTCCGCTCCGCTGCCGGCCCCGGCGGCAGCGTGCGCGTCATCGAGACCGAGGACGAGGAGCGCGAGGCGCGCGGCGTCGTCGGCGACATCCTGAAGCGCGTGCGGCAGGGGGAGGCGCGCTTCGGCGACGTCGCGATCCTCGTGCGGACCCAGATGCAGCCGCGGCCCTTCGAGGCGGTGCTGCGCGAGCGGCAGGTGCCCTACGTGCTCGTCGGCGGGATGTCCTTCTTCGACCGCAAGGAGGTGCGCGACCTGCTCGCCTACCTGAAACTCGTCGCGCAGCCGGGCGACGAGATCTCGCTGCTCCGCATCATCAACTGCCCGCCCCGCGCTATCGGCAAGTCCTCCGTGGACAAGATGCTCGCCTTCGCGTCGCGGGAGGGGGTGCCGGTGGGTGCGGCGCTCGACCGCGCGGCGGAAATCGAGGGGCTTCCGGGGCCGGCGGCGGAGGCCGCGGTGAAGTTGCGCGCGACGCTGCAACAGGTGGCGAAGCGGCGCGACCTCGTCGGCCTCGTCGGCGACCTGATCGAGGCGGTGGACTACCGCGCCGAGGTGGATCGCTGCTACCCGGACGCGGAGGTCCGCGAGCAGCGCTGGGCCGGCGTGCAGGAGATCAAGAGCCTCGCCGAGAACTACGCGCGGCGCCACCGGCGCGGCACGCTGACGGGCTTTCTCGAGACCCTCGCGCTGACGGCGAACGACGACCCGACGCCGGCCGACGAGGGGCGCCGGGACGCGGTCACGCTGATGACGCTGCACGCGGCGAAGGGGCTCGAGTTCCCGTGGATCTATCTCGTCGGCCTCGAGGAGGGGATCCTCCCCCACGAGCGATCCGTCGCGGAGGACGGCATCGAGGAGGAGCGGCGCCTCATGTACGTCGGCATCACCCGCGCGCGGCGCTACCTGACGATCACGCACTGCAAGGAGAGGGCGAAGCGGGGCAAACGGGCACCCTGCATGCGGTCGCGATTCCTCTTCGAGATGGAGGGCGCTGCTCCGCCGAAGGGGTGGACCGCCGCCGGCGCACCGCTGGCGACGGGGCGCACGCGCCGCCGCAGCGCGGCTCCACGCCGCAACTAGGTGAGCGTCGGCCGAAGGCGCGCCGCGCCTGCTGAGGAGGTTCGGGATCCGGGTGACGCGCGCGGGGCACCGGGCTGCGTTCGTCTCCCCTCCGCCGCCGAGGACGGCCGCGCTTCACGCACAGTGGCTTGGTTCGGGGCGCTGCGCGCCCTCGCGACGGCCCTTGGCCGATCCGGATCGAGGTAGCGGATTGGATAAGGAACCCAGGAAGGGAGGAACCCATGGAGCTTGTCCGGGTAATGGCCTTCAGCCACGCTTCGGGGCCAACCGGACCCGGACAAGCTCCTAATTCGACGCGACGCGAGTCGTGGGTCTCCACGAGCCAGCGCCGCGATCGAGGGGGGCTCTTGCGCGAGGTGCGGCGCTCCGCGTCACGCCCTCGCGGCTGCCAGCTTCAGGAGGTTGTGTCCGGTGCACGCGAGGAGGCCGAGAGATCGAGGTCGTGCCGCACGGTGTCCCGTACGAAGTGCGCTAGGTGGCCCTCGGGCACCAGATCCAGCACGGTCGCCGGGAGCATCCAGACCTGCTCCACCAGAACCTCTCGGCCACGCCCGCTGTCTTGGCCATGCGCGCAACCTACGGCCGGGCGCCGATAGCGAACCCCCTTTCACTTAAGAGTTTGTCCGACGAATAGTCGGACAAACTCCATGAGCGCAAGGGGGAGCATCCCGGGAGTCGGATGGATCGCCTCCGCCCCTTCCTCGGTTCCTAAGTTCCTGGGTTCCTTCTTCCCACCCTCACGACGAAGGCCCTGGTCCACCGCACTGCGGATCCCTCGGGCATGGGCGTGTCATGGCAACGTGCAAGCCTCGCACGGCAACGTCCTCGTGCTTCCTGAACGCGCTTCGCCGCTGAACCCCGAACCCCGTTCGAGATTCCGATCCCCTCGTGGCTCAGCGGTCGCGGTGCATGACGTAGGCGGCGCACTGGAGAAGCAGGCCGCGTTCCGGCCGGTTCGGGAGCTTCTTCAGCTCGAGGCGCGCCTCCTCGACGAGCGTCTCCGCGGTGCGTCGCGCCGACTCGATGGCGCCGTACTCGCCGAGCAGCGGGAGGATGGCGCGCCGCTCCGCCGGGTCGCCGCTCTGCAGCGCGCGGCGGAAGCGGTCGAGATCGGCGCCGCGGGCGCGCTCGCGCAGTCGCAGCAGCGGAAGCGTCATCTTCGCCTTGTCGAGGTCGGTCCCGAGGGACTTGCCGACCGCATCCTCCTCGCCCGTCAGGTCGAGGATGTCGTCGACGATCTGGAAGGCGCAGCCGATCTTGAGGCCGAAGGCGCTGGCGGCGTCGCACTCGGCCCCCGAGCCCCCCGCGAGAACGGCCCCGCAGCGGAGCGCGGCCGCATAGAGGGCCGCCGTCTTGTCCTCGATGATCCGGAAGTAGGTCTCCTCGGTCAGGTCGAAGTCGTTGCGATGGTGCGTCTGCAGGATCTCGCCGCGGCAGACGATCGCGACGATTTCGGAGAGGTAGCGGCTTGCGAAGCGGTCCTCGAGCGCCGCCGCCTCCTTGAAGCAGGTCGCGAAGAGGTAGTCGCCGAGCAGCACCGCGGTTTCGTTGCCGACGAGGCGGTTGACCGTCTCGACCCGGCGCCGCATCGCGGATTCGTCGAGGATGTCGTCGTGGACGAGCGTCGCCGTGTGGATCAGCTCGATGATTGCGGCGACGGTGGCGTGGTCGGGCCGCACCGCGCCGAAGAGGCGCGCGGCGATGAGCGTCAGCGCGGGGCGGAGCCGCTTGCCGGAGAAGCGCGCGATGTGGTCGATCAGGCGGCCCAGGGGCGCCGCCGTCGTCGTCGTCATGCGCGCGATCTCCGCCTCGACCCGCGCGAGGTCCTCGCGCACGGGCGACAGCAGCGCTTCGAGCGGGGGCGCGGTGCGGATCGTCATCGGGGCTGCTCCATCGTACCGAGGAGGGTCGCCTCGACAAAGCGCGCGATGCCCGCGGCGTCGTCGCGGGCGAAGCGCGGCACCGGGCGGGGGTCGGGCAGATCGGAGACGATCGCCTTCAGGTGAGGGTCGGCCGCAGGCAGCACCCGCTCGCCGGAGACGATCTCGATCTTCGGCAGGTCGGAACTCTTGAATCCCTCGACGAGCACGAGGTCGCAGCCCCGGAAGTGCTCCTCGAGAATGTCGCGGAGGCCCTGTGCCCGGGGCCGGAAGCGGATCGCCCCCTCGGCGGAGGAGACGATCCCGACCCGCTCGGCCCCGCCCTCGAAGGCCCTCCACGTGTCCTTGCCCTCCCGGTCCATGTCGAAGCCGTGCACATCGCTCTTGAGGTAGCCCACGCGGCAGGGGCGCTCGCGCAGCAGCGCGAGGAGGCGCAGGATCAGCGTCGTCTTGCCCGAGCCGGACCAGCCGACGAACGCGATCGCCCTCACGGCGCAGGATTCCCGAACCGCTCCTTGTTCGCCGCCCACCAGAGAACCCACGATTCGTGATCGGGCCCGAACTCCTGCCCGGTGAGCTTGCGCAACTCCCGGGCCGCCGTCTCGCGCACGTGCGCCTCGCTGCTCCGCAGCGAGTGGATGAGGATCTCCACCGCCTCCCGCACGACCTCGGGGCTGGGCGGCGTGCCCCGCTTTCCCGCCTGCGCCCGGATCGCGCCGATGAGTTGCGCCATGTGGCTGCGCGTGCGCAGGTTCTCCACGACGCCGATCGCCGTCGCCACGAGCACGAACGGCAGCGCGAGGCGGTAGAGCATGGCCTGCTCGAAGCCCGGGGGAGGGCTGATCAGCAGGAAGAGGGCCATGCCGAGCAGGATGAACACGAGGATGAGGGAGGCGCCGGACTGGGACACGGGGGATCTCTGGAAAGCCTTTCAGCAGCGAAACTTGCAGCCGTCGTCGCGCCGATATCTTATAGTCGATGGGCGGCAGAGACACCATCGAAGCCCCCCCCAACCGCCATGGCCTACGTAATCATCGACACCTGCATCGGGTGCACCGCCTGCGCGAAGAAGTGCCCGGTGGAGTGCATCGCGGGCACGCGCAAGGAGCTCCACGTCATCGACCCGACGCTCTGCGTCGACTGCGGCCTCTGCGGCTATGTCTGCCCGGTGAACGCGATTCTCGATGACACGGGCGCGCTGGCGACCCGCCTCAAGCCGAAGGAGACCCCGAAGGCGAAGGTGGACCCCGATCTCTGCACCGGTTGCGTCTTCTGCGTGGACGTCTGCCCCTATGACGCGCTGCAGATGGTGGATTACGACAGCGTGCCGGGCGTGAACATGGTGGCGGTCGTCGATCAGGACAAGTGCATGGGATGCGACCACCTGTGCACGAGCGTCTGCATCAAGGACGCCATCGAACTGCACGTCGTCGAGCCCGCGAAGACGAGCCAACTGCAGCCGGTCGGGGCCTAGGAGCTTGTCCGGGTGATGGCCTTCAGCCACGCTTCCGGGCCGACCGGACCCGGACAAGCTCCTAACTCGACGCGACGCGAGCCCTAGGTCCCCATGAGCCATCGCCGCGATCGAGGGGGGCTCTTGCGCGAGGGGCGGCGCTCCGCCTCGGGTCTCGCCTCCGCTTCCGGAAGTCGCTGATCGTGCGGTGGTCCGGCGCCTGTCGGCCGGGCGCGGGCAGCCAACCCCCTCTCACTCAAGAGTTTGTCCGACGAACAGTCGGACAAACTCCTAGGTGTTGGCTGAATACCCGGCGTCAAGGCTCGGGGCCCAGCGAGGACGAGGCCCGGCGAATTGCGGGCCGCCTCCGGCCGAGGCCGCAGCCAACCCAATCCGGACGGGCTTTCAGGCAGGCCTCAACGCCGCTGCAGGCGCCATCCCACATAGAAGACGCCGGCGCCCGCAACGAGAAAGAGCACCTCGAAGGTCATCGCGTTGCCCGGGTGCGACCCGCCCTCGGCGAGGAGGATCCCCGCAAGGGGCAGCGCGAGCCCGATGAGCTGCAATCCCCTGGCAAGCGATCTCATCGGTCCAATGCTACGCCTGCCGGGGACCGCTGCAAGAGATCGACCGGAGGCAACCAGCCCCCGCATTCCGCCACATTCCGCCGCTTGTGTTATCCGCCTGCGTGGCCGATACTTGCACTCCCGGAGTGCGTACCGCTGGCGCAATTCTCCTGCTACTCGCCACTGCGTGGGCACAGGGGGATGCGGGACCCGAAGTCGCCTGCCCGCGCGTATCCGGCGCGATCCGCGTGGATGGAAGCCTCGGCGAGGAGGCGTGGTCGCAGAGCCCTGCCTCGCTGCTCCAGGAGGCGAGGCAGATCCACCCCAACTACCTCGCCGAGTGGAGGGGACCGCGCGACCTGTCGGCGCGCGTCCGCGTGCTGCTCGTCGGGGCGGACCTCTATCTCGGGATCGAGGTCACCGACGATGTGCTGCTGCACGAAAGCGGGAAGGCGTGGTGGGTCGGCGACTCGATCGAGGTCTTCTTGGACACCGATCGCACGAGCCCCGACGACCCCAAGGGCTACTCCGACGACGACCACCAGATCTTCCTGCTGCCCTTCCACCCAGGACTCCGCTGGGGCGTCGTGGGCCGAGGCCCGGGGGCACCCTATCCGGACGGAGGCTTGCGCGGCATCGAGGTCGCGGTCACGACGCGCGAAGAGGGCTACACCGTCGAGGCGCGCATCCCGCTCTCGAATCTCGAGCCGCTGCGGCCCGACGCGCAGGGTCGCATCGGGTTCGATCTCGCGATCAACGATGTGGACGGCACCGGACGCGCCGCCACCGAGACCTACATGACGCTTTCCGGGCGGCAGGATCTCTTCAGCACGCCCGCCAATTTCGCGCAACTTCGAATCGGCACGCCTCCCTTCGTGCCGCCGCCGCCGGAGCGCCTTCGCACCGCCCCCCCGCTCTCGGATCTGCTGCTGCTGTTCGGCGGCGCGGCGTCGGTGGCTCTGGTCGCCTTTCTGCTGCGACGGGCGGTGCGCGGCGGCGAGGAGGCGCGTGCCGCGCGCCTGCGGCCGATGATGCTCGGGTTCGGTCTTGCCGCGTGCGCTGTCGGGGCGGTCCCTTTCGTCGCGCCCTGGCTCGACACGCGGCTCGCCGCGACGCGCCACGCCGCGTCGCTGGAGGCGATCGGGCGCATGGCCCGCGCCTACATGGCCCTCGACGACCGGCCCCCCTCCCAGAAGCCCGACCGCCTTCTCGCCCTGCTCCGCGACCGCCAGACGCGGATCCAGCCGGGCTACCGCTACCACTTCCTCCCGGTGTCCGCCCGCGCGACCAAGGGGCCGACGACCCCCCTCGGCCCGGGACCGGTCCTCTATGGGATCGCACTCGCGCCGAGCGAGACGCGGGAGTTCCCTCTCGAGGGGCTTCCGGCCCCGCCCCGCGTGCGCCTCGACCTCGCCGTGCCCGGCCCGGGGGATCGCGGTGCGGGCGAGAGCCGCGCCGCCAGCGTACGCTTCGATTTCGAGGAGGGGCCTCCCCTCAGCGAGGATCTGCCGCGCCTCGTCGAGGGGCCCTTGCTGCTGCCGCTCGGCTCCAGGACGGGGATGCCGCTGCGATCGCTCACGATCCGGAACGAACTCGCGTTCCAGACGGTCGTCCTCGACGCGGTCTACGGCGAGCGGGAGACCGGCGGTCTCCGGCCGCTTCCCCTCGCGGCGCGGACCGCCGCCGGCGTCCCCCTCGACGTCTGGCACGGCACGCCGGCGACGCACACCGTCGCGCTCGCCGCAGGCGACCGCCATGTGATCGCGCCGGTGGGCATCGCCGCCCACCGCCTCTGGGTCGCGCTGGGGGCCGCCGGCGCCTATCCCCACTCGCGCTACGGGGCCGAGGTCGCGCAGATCGCCGTCACCTATCACGACGGACAGCCGGGCCCGGAGTTGACGCTGCGCAACGGCATCGACATCCAGGATCATCAACTCGCCTACCGGCACGCCGGACGCGACGAGTCGAGCATCGCGCTCGAGTGGGAGAACCAGATCCGCCTGCCGGTGCACTACTCGCTGCACGAGATCGAGACCGATCCCGCCCGTCCCGTGGAGCGCATCGAGATCCGGAACCTGAAGGTGCTGTCGAGCTGCGTCGTGGCGGCGGCCACGTTGGGGGTCCGGGGGGCTGTGGCGCCCCCGGGCGACTCGGGCCTGATCCTGCGCGGGAATCGCGTGGAGATCGACGAGCCGACCCGCGCCGCGTGGCGCCCCTTCCTCTACCGGCTCGCGCGCAGCGACACGCCGGACGATCCCGACGACCACGAAATCGTCCTGCGCGTCCCGATCCCCGCGGAGGAGAGTCGCGGGGCCGACATCGAAGTCCGCATCCCCCACTCGGCGTGGGCTTCGCTCATCGCGCGCATGCGCGGCATCATCTTCGGGGTCGCGACGCTGCTGGCCGCCTTCGCCACCGTCCTCGCGGGTTCGAGACTGCTCCAGCGGGCGCGCCAGCTCCGGGTCAAGATGCTCGTCGCGCTCGGGACGGCCACGCTGCTGCCGCTCATCGTGCTCGTCGTGGGATTGACGACGATCCTCGACCGGCAGGCCGAGGAGGAGTTGCGGGAGGGCACGCTTTCCGAGTTGCGCGGCATCGTCGAGCGGATCAGCGGCGCGCGCGCGCGCGCCCGGGCGCTCGCCTCGCGCGTGCGCGACACGCTCGACCTGGTGGCGCCGCAGGGGGAGGAGGCGCTCTCCCACCAGGTGCGCCGCGTCCGCGAGGAGATCGCCGCGCAGGGCGCCTTCCTGCGGCTCCCCGAGGAGGTGCCGACAGCGCCCTCCCCGCTTGGCAACACCGCCTATCTCGACACGATCTCGCGGGCCGGCCTCTACTTCTCCCCCTGGGACGGTCTCATCGCCCTCGGCCTCGCGCGGGGGGCGGACCAGAAGCGCACGATGGTCGGCCTGCGCAACGAGGCGCTGCTCGGCGCCCCTCCGGCCGCCGACGTGGAGCTGCTGCTCTACGGGCCGGACGGAGAGCCGCTGGCCGCCACCCACGGCATTCCCGACGCGCTGCGCGGGACGGAGGCTCGCGCTCGGGTACGGGCGGTCGGAGGCGAGATGGACGCCGAAACGCATGCCGTCTACGAGGCACGCACCTCGTTGCGGGGCCAGACGGCCGCCTCGGCCCATGCCCCGATCGAGGAGGAGGGGATCCTGCTCGGCTTCGTGGGCGTCTACCGGGCACGCGCCGCGACCGAGGCGAAGAAGATCGGCATGCTGCGCACGCTGCTCCTCTCCGGACTGGCGGGCCTGCTGCTCGTCGTCGTGGCCGGGAGCACGCTGGTGGACCGGGTGACGGACCGCCTGCAGCGCGTGACCCGTGCCGCGCGGACGATCGCGGGCGGCGATCTCACGATCCGGATTCCCGTCGAGGCGGAAGACGAAGTGGGCCGCCTCGCCCGCTCCTTCAACCAGATGGCGGACGCGCTGGGGGCGCGGATCGGGCAGGTCACCGAACTGCACGCGGGGCTCCAGGAGTTGACGGCCGCGCTCGACGCCACGGAGGTGGCCCGCGCGGCCGCCGGGCTGCTCGCGCGCGCGAGCGGCGCGACGCACGTCGTGCTCGCGACCTTCGACCCGCGTACGGAGTCGCTGGAGACCGTGCACCGGCTCGGGGACGGGGCCCCGCTCGGCAGCCGCCTGCCCGAGTCCGGACCCGCGCGGCGCGCGGCCGACTCGCTCGCCCCGGTCTTCGCGGAGGGGGCGGTCTTCCTCCCCCTCGTCGCGGCCGGACGACTCGTGGGACTCGCCTTCTGCTCCCCCGTCGGCGAGGCCGGGAGCCTCGACCGGCGCTTCCTCGACGCGAGCGGACGCCAGATCGGCATCGCCATCGAGAACGCGCGCCTCTACCGCGCGGCCGTCACCGACGAGCGCTCGGGCCTCTATACGCAGGCGTTCCTCGTGAGGCGCCTGAAGGAGGAGGTGGATCGCGCCTCCGCGACCGGGCGGCCGCTCTCGCTGCTGCGCATCGCCCTGCACGATGTCCCCTCGGTCGCGCAGCGGCTCGGCCCGGCGGCGGTCGGGAGGCTGATGGCCGAGGTGGCCCACGTCGCGCAGGACGCGCTCTCCCGCCGCAACATGCTCGCGTCGCGCGAGACGGGCGAGCTGATCGCGCTGCTGGTCGAGTGCGACGAGGCGGAGGGGGAGCGGCTCGTCGTCGGCGTCGCGTCGGCCCTCGAGCGCCACGAGTTCGCGGCGCTGGGGGGCGAGCCCCGGCCGAAGATCGGCTACCGCCGCGTCACCTACCCGCGCGACGGCGCAGGCGCGGACATCCTGCTGGAGGCGCTGTTGCATGCGGACGAGGTCGCGGCCCATGCGCCGGAGGAGTCCGCCCCCGCGCTGCTGATCCCCGACGCGCCCGGCATCCTGCTCGGCCGCAGCGCGCCGTCGCGCGCCGCGCTGGATGTGGTCGCGCGCGTGGCACCCACCAACGCGACCGTCCTGATCACGGGAGAGACCGGCGTCGGCAAGGAGGTCATGGCGGACCTCATCCGCGCCAACAGCCGCCGACGCGACCGGCCCTTCGTGAAGGTCAACTGCGCCGCGATCCCCGAGAACCTCGTCGAGACCGAACTCTTCGGCCACGAGAAGGGCGCCTTCACGGGCGCCGAGCGCCAGCGCATCGGGCGCTTCGAGGAGGCCCATACCGGCACGCTCTTCCTCGACGAGATCGGGGAACTCCCGCTGGCCATGCAGGCGAAGCTGCTGCGGGTCCTGCAGGAGCGCAGCATCACGCGGGTGGGGGGCGTCGCCCCCACCGCCGTCGACGTCCGCATCCTCGCCGCGAGCAACCGCGACCTCCGCCAGGCCACGGTCGAGGGGCGCTTCCGCGAGGATCTCTTCCACCGGCTCCACGTGATCGAGCTGCGCGTGCCCCCGCTGCGCGAGCGCCGGGAGGAGATCCCGATCCTGCTCGACCACTTCCGCAAGCGTTTCAACGCTCGCCACTCGCTCCAGGTGGCGTCGTTCGCCCCCGACGCGCTCGACGCCCTCTACCGCCACCCCTGGCCGGGCAATGTCCGGGAGCTGCGCAACGTCGTCGAGCGGGCGATGCTGCTCGCGGGCAGCGAGACCGTCGCGCGCTCGCACCTGGCGCTCCCGGAGGCGACCGAAAGCGTGCCTCCCCCCGCGGCCCCCCACCCCGGCGGCCTCACGCCGCGGCAGGAACGCATCCTGGCGCGCGCTCGCCAGGAGGGAGGGGTCTCCAACGGCGATGTCGTGGAGAGCGAGGAGGTGAGCGCCCGGACAGCGCTGCGCGAGTTGCAGGTGCTCGTGGACCGCGGGCTGCTGCGCCGCATCGGCCGCCGCCGCGGCGCCATCTACCGGCCCTGAATCGCCCCGGGCGGAACCGCGATCCCCCGCGTGCGCGCCGCCGCGCGGGGAACGCCGCCACCCCGCCGACGCGCCCCCCCGGGGGGCTCACTCGTACGCGGACTCGTAGATGTGGCGGATGCGCGAGCGCGCCTTCGCGGCGTCGCGGCCGCCGAGATCGATGTGCTCCTTGTAGTACTGCACCGCCTCGCGGTAGCGCTTCTCGTGCTCGTGGATCGCCGCGAGCTTGAAGGCGATCTCCGCCCGCAGCGGCCGGTCTTCGCCGGCGTCCCGCTCCGCCCGCTCCAGCTCCTCGACGGCCGGCTCGGTCTCGCCCTGCCGGCGCAGGCAGTCCGAGAGCGCGGCGCGCGCGCGCGCGTTCCCGGGCACGAGCCGCAGCGCCTCCCGGTAGCTCGCGACCGCGAGGGAGAGCTGACCCAGCGCGTAGTAGGTGTAGCCGAGGTTGGTCCAGACGAGCGGCTGCCCCGGCGCGAGCTCCGCGGCCCGGCGCAGGTCCTTCGCGGCCTCGGCATAGCGATCGAAGTAGAGGTGGTTCTCGGCTCGGTTCAGCAGCGCGGGGAGCGAGCCCGGATCGAGGCCCAGCGCATCGGTGTAGTGGCCGTCCGCCAGCGCGCGCCAGTGGTCGCGCTGCTCGATCTCCGGCTGCAGGTCCGCGCGGGCCGTCGCGATGTAGCCGAGCAGCACGTGCGCTTCCGCGAGTCCCGCATCCAGCGCGAGCGCCGCCTCGGCGTGCCCCCTCGCGCGTTCGAGGACCGCCCCCGCCTCCGCGTCGGTCTCGGCGGCGGACTGCGCGCGGCCGAGGCCGCGTTCGGTGCGCGCCCGCTCGAGCAGCTCCTGGTGCGCGGTGACCTCGACGTCCGCCATCGCGAGGCGCCAGTAGGACTCGCGGGGCTCCCGCTCGGCCGCGAACTCGAGCAGCGTCTTCCGCCCGGCGAGATCCTCCTCGCCGATGCGCGCGAACTGCGCGAACACGCCCGCGCGTTCCGCGTCCACGCCCGGGGGCGGGGGCTCGTAGAGCGCGGCCGCCGCCTCGGACCCGCCGTGGGCCCGCGCCAGCCGCACGCGGCGCAGGTGGAAGGCGATGCGGAGCGGATGCTCCGCGCAGAGTCGCGCGAAGACCTCGAGCGCTCCGGCGAGATCGCCGTTCCTCTCGCGCTCGAGCGCGAGCCGGTAGGCGGCGCGCGTGGCGACGGGGAGGCCCTGCCCCCCGGGCACGTAGTCGGATTCCGGCGGAGTGGCGCAGGCCGCCGCCAGCGTGATCAGGAGACCGCGCGCGCGCATCGGCCGCCCATCCTACGCACCTCCGCTTACAATCCGCCGATGGTGCGCGAGGAACAGGGTGCGATCGAACTGGCGGGCATCCGCTTCCAGGTCGCCATCTTCGAGGAGGCGCTGCGGCGGCGCCCCGACGACAGCGAGGCCCTGCGGTACCTCGCCCACGCCTATGCGGTTCTCGGGCGCAAGGCCGACGGCCTCGAGGCCGACCGCCGGCTCGCGACGATCCTGCCCCGCGACGCGCGGGTGCGCTACAACCTCGCCTGCTCCCTCGCGCTGAACGGCATGGTGGACGAGGCGTTCGCCTGCCTCGACCAGGCGCTCCGCCTCGGCTTCTGCGATCTCGTGCTCGCGCGGAAGGACCGCGACCTCGACGCGCTCCGCTCCGACCCCCGCTGGGACCCGTGGGAGCAGGGCGTCGCGCGGCGCGCCGCGAAGCGCGAGTGAGCCGGGGCGCGGAGGGAAAATGCGCGGGCCACCCCGGGGGGCGGCCCGCGTCGTTCCCACCGCCGCACGCGCGGCGCGTACCCTAGAACTCCTCGGCAGCGAGCCGCGTGAGCCACGCGTCCCACTGCTCGACGGCCACCTTGCGTACCTCGGGCGAGGCGTTGTGGCTGTAGCCGAACTCCTGCCCGGTCAGCTCGCGCAGAGCCTCGAAGCACTTGTAGCGGTACTCCACGCGCTCGTCGCTGAGCCCCTGCACGAGCGTCGGGTAACCCGCCTTCGAACCCATGTTGCCGAGCTGCGAGGCGACCTCGTAGCGGACGAACGCGACCTCGTCGCCGAGCGCCTCGGTGAGGGCCGGGATCGTGCGCGAGTCGCCGATGCGCCCGAGCACCCACGCACAGCCCATGCGCGTCATCGCGTCCGGGCCCTGGAGCCCGTCGAGGCAGGGCTGCACCGCCGCCTCGCCATAGCTCGCGATCTTCTCGAGGTTCGTGATCAGCGTCACGCCGCGCTGATACTTGATGTTGTCGATGCGCGCTTGCAGCTTCGCCTTCGCGACCGGGCTGCTGAGCTCGGCATAGTCCGAGCTGTCCTGCGGATCGACCCGGCCCTTCGAGGAGGAGCAGGCGGGCAGCAGCAGTGCAAAGCAGGCGATGCAAGAGAGAAGAACTCGACTCGACATGGATAGACCCTCCGCGGCAGGGCCCCTGCGCCCTACCCGGTGCGTCCTATCGACCGGAGAGCGCCCCGGCTTGAAGGCCTCGTCCACATTCTTCGACACCCCCCCGCGAGGCAGGCCCTCTGGAACGACGCAACGCAAGCTCCTCCCGGCACTTAGGACGGCCCACGCCGCAGCAGCGCCGAAGCGAAGGCGAGCAGCGCGGCAGCGAGAAGCGTCCGGTGCACGGCGGGGGGCGTGGCGGGTCCGGCAGGAAGGGCGCCGCCCTCGTAGAGGCGCCCGCCCGACCGCCGGGCGATCGCCTCCGCGATGTCGCGCCGCGGGTAGAGGCCCTCTTCTTCCGCCGACGACTGCGGAGGCACGAGCAGGATCGCATCGCCGCAGGTGATGGAGAGGGGGCCCGGGGGAGAGAACCGGAGCCGCGCGCGGCGCCGCCCGGGGGCGGCGAGGCGCGTCTCCACGAGCGCCTCGCCCGCGAAGAGCGGCACCTGCTCCGGACCGCGCACCTCGACGTGGAGATCCGAGGCTTCGCGCCAGGCGTGGATCGTCGTCTCGGGTACGCGCCTCGCCACGGCGTGCAGGAGCGCGCCGAGCGCGAGGTCGAGGTGCGGGTTCCGATCGTCCGCGGGGGCGGCAAGTTGCACGACGCGACCTGCGGGCTCGCCAGCGGCGAGAAGCGGGAAGTCGCCCGCGCGCTGCGCGATCCGCTCTCCTCGACCTTTCGGGTAGAGGCGCCACAGGTCGCGGATCGCGGCCTGCGGCGGGAGCGCCTCGTTCAGCCACGCCGGAGCGTCGCCGCCGCGCACGGCGAGCGGGCCCGCGATCACGCGATCGGCCGAAAACTCGTCGAGACGCAGCAGCGATGCGGGCAGGTCCTCGCCGGCGCGCGCGTGCGAGGGAAAGAGGCTTGTCGCCTCCTCCGGCGGGTCGCCGCGCACGAACAGGGCCGCGGTGGCGACCCCCTCCTGCGCGAGGCTCTCGACCGCGGCTGCGACATCCGGGTGGGAGCGGTCCCCCCACTCCCCGTCACTGAGCACGAGCAGGCGGCGGCTTGAGCCCGCCGCCTCGCGGAGAAGGTCCCGCGCCGCGCGCAGCGCGGGCAGGAGCAGCGTGCCCCCCTGCGGACGCAGCGCCCCGAAGTCCCAGCGCGCCTCCGCGGCGCGATGCCACCGCTGGCCGCCGACGACCTCCTGCCGGAAGAGCACGACGGCGATCCGGTCCTCCGCCGCAAGGGCCGTCCGGAGGCGTTCGATCCCCGCGACAAGTGCGTCGCGTCGCGGCTCCATGCTGCCGCTCAGATCGACGAGAAGCAGCGTCGCCCTCCCCCCGGGAGGCTGATCGGTGAGCGGCAACAGGGCCCCGAGCGGCGCTCCCTCCGCGCCCCGCCCGCCGACCGCGAGGAGACCCGCGCCGCCCTGCACGCAGGCGGCGATCCGCTCCTGCCCTGTTGCGTCGGGCCAAGGCCCCTCCACCAGCAGCGCATCGAGAGTCTCGCGCACGCGCGGGTCGGCAAGGCGGGTCGCCACCTGCTCGGGCGCGACGGTCACCACCTCGAACCCAGGCAGCGACCGCGGCGCGGGGCCGATCGCCAGCGCGAACAGACCCTCGCCGACGCGCATCGCCGTCTCGAGGCTCGATCCGACCCGATCGGCTGGCGGACCCGAGACGGAGGCACGGTAGCGGACGAGACCGGGCGCATCGACCCGATCGCGCAACCGCACGATGCGCCTCTCGCCGCGGGAGAGCAGCAGCCGGTAGGCGGGCGCCCCGATCCGCTCGCCGTCGCGCTCGATGCGCACCGCGCAGGCCAACGGGGGGGAGGGGGCGCCGCCGGTCCGGCCGACCTCGACCTCCACCGTGAACTCGACCCCCGGCGCGATGCGCGGCGGCATGCGCAGCGCGAGGCAGGAGACCCGGTCCCGGCGCGGGAGGAGGACGACATCGACGGGCACGCCGGGGAGCGGCGGCATCTCGAACACCGCGTCCGTCCACAGATGGATGCGCGAGAGCGGTGCGCGCGCGGCCGCCCTCGAGAGAGCGGGCCCGATGCGAGTGTCGTCGAACGTGAGCGCGTCCCTGGGGAGCGCCGCGGGCGCGACGCAGGAGGGCGAGAGGTCGACGAGCGAGACGACGCTGGCCCCCGCGCCCCCCCGACCGATACCCCAACCCGCCGCCCCGAGGATCGACAGGAGCAGCGCCAGCAGGCCCGGAGAGGCGCGGATCGGCGCGGCCCGCTTCATTGACGCGCCCCCAAGCCGTTGCTAGTCTGCGCAGCGACCGCGTTTGTGTGCTCACGGAAGGAGGCGGGTGTGACCAAGACGGATCTCGTGGATATGGTCGCTCAGGAACTCAGTCTCTCCAAGGTCGACGCCCAGAAGACGATCGAGTCTGTGCTGGCCAAGATCGGGGAGGGGCTCGCCCGCGATGGCAAGGTGCAGATCCAGGGCTTTGGGACCTTCATGGTCAAGTCCCGCAAGGAGCGCATGGGCCGAAACCCCCAGACCAAGGAGCCGATGCGCATTCCGGCCAGCACCACCGTCGGCTTCAAGCCGGGCCAGGATCTGAAGAACAGCGTCTGATCCGTCCGCCGCCCAGCACCACATCGCCCTCGTAGAAGACCGCCGCCTGCCCCGGAGTCACGGGCCAGGCGGGCGCGTGGAAGCGGATCCGCGCGGTCTCTTCGCCGGTCGACTCCACGACGGCGGGAATTGGACGCGCCCGGTAGCGCAGCACCGCGTCGACCTCGAGGGGGCGCTCGGGCCGTGCCGCACCGGTCCAGCGCACGTCGGCGAGCAGCGCGCCCGTGCACCCGAGAGAGGCGCGAGGCCCGACGGTGACCTGCCGCGTCGCGTGGTCGATGCGCAGCACGAAGAGCGGTTCTGCGGCGGCGATGCCGAGACCTTTCCGCTGCCCGACCGTGAATGCGCCGACGCCCTCGTGGCTTCCGAGCCGCGCGCCGCTCTCGTCCACGATCTCGCCTCCCGCGAACGCCTCGGGCCTCCTCGCGCGCACCAGATCGCGATAGTCGCCCGACGGCACAAAGCAGATCTCCTGGCTCTCGGCCTTGTCGGCCACCGGCAGTCCCGCCTCGCGGGCGAGGGCCCGGACCTCGCGCTTCCTGAGCGCGCCGAGAGGGAAGCGCGCCAGCGCGAGTTCCCGAGGCCCGAGGCCGTAGAGCACATAGGACTGGTCCTTCTCTCGATCCGCCGCGCGTGCGAGTGCGGCGCGCCCCGCGCGCTCGACCGTGCGCGCGTAATGGCCCGTCGCGACGGCGTCGGCGCCGAGGGCGCGGGCCCGGCCCAGCAGCGCCCCGAACTTGATCTCGCGGTTGCAGGCGACGCAGGGGTTTGGCGTCTCACCGGCGGCATAGGCATCCGCGAAGTCGGCGATCAGCCCCTCGAACTCCCGCGCGGTGTTCTGCACATAGAACGGGATGCCCAGGAGGGCGCAGACCCGCCGGGCGTCCTCCGCCTCGTCGCTGCCGCAGCAACGGGGCCTCGCGCCGGGGGCGGCGGGGGAGGCGGCCACCCCGGTGCGCAGGTGGATGCCCACGACCTCGTGCCCCTCGCGCTGGAGGAGGAGGGCGGCGACGGCGGAGTCGACCCCGCCGGAGAGGGCTGCAAAAATCCTCACGGGAGTGGCGGCAGGAAGGGGAGGGGCTGGCGGAGGGGATTATAATCCCGGGTTTCCCTTGGAACTCGCCAGGCCATGAAGACCCTCATCCTCGCCCTCCCCGCCCCGGACGAGACGCCCGGCGGAGGGGCGGGAACCCCGTCCGCCGGGGGCGGAATGTGGACGCTGATCATCGGCCTCATCGTCGTGATGGTGCTGATGCCGATGCTGACCGGGAAGAAGGACAAGCAGCGCCGGCTCAGGATCAAGGATCTGAAGAAGCACGACCAGGTCGTCACGACCGGCGGCATCTACGGCACCGTGATGAGCTTCGACGAGGCGACCGTCACGCTGGAGGTCGCGAAGGACGTGCGGCTGCGCTTCAAGCGCTCGTCGGTCTTCGACATCGAGAACCCGGTCGAGGCCGCGAAGGCGGCCGCCGAGCCTGAGCGCAAGGCGGGGGTCAAGGGGTGATCGGCCGAGGCACGCTGGCTCTCTCGGTCGCCGCCGGGCTCGGGCTCGGCCTCATGCTCTCGGCGCACTCCTCCCGCACCGGAGCGGAGGAGGCCACCGACTCCGAGCCGGCCCAGGCCCCGAGCCAGCTCTTCCTGCGCGCCTTCGACGCTCCCGTGAGGGGGCTCGACTTCGAAGGCGCGCCGCCGGCCGCGCTTCCGGGACCGTGCGCCATGGCGCACCCGAGAAGGTTCCGCGCGCCGGCCCCCCCCGCGCCCCCCCCCTGCTCCTCCCTTCCGGAGGTGCGGGTGGAGCTTCTGGCCACTCCCCCACCGCCCGCCTGATCGCCGCGGAGGCGGTTCGACCGGCGCGCGCCGGGGCCGCCTCCCGCGGAACCGCGGGTCCTGCAGGGGTTTTCCATGAATCAGACGCTCTCCTTCCGCTACACGCTCATCGCCCTCGTCCTCGGCGCCAGCGCCTATCTCAGCTATCGCGGCCTCTGGGGCGGCGATCTCCAGCTCGGGACCGATCTCAAGGGCGGCTCCGAGCTGGTCTTCAAATTCGACTTCAAGCAGACGGGCGAAGGCTCGCACAGCGAGCTGCTCTCCCAGGCGATCGGCATCATCCGCCAGCGCATCGACGGCTTCGGGCTGAAGGAACTCGTGATCACGCCGATCGGGGACGACCGCTTCTCGGTGCAGGTGAGCGCGGAGAAGAAGAGCGAGGTCGAGGCGATCAAGGGGCTGATCACGGTGCTCGGCCTTCTCGAGTTCCGCATCACGGTCGAGCCGACGCAGACCAACTACACGCGCTACTGGAAGCAGTTCCAGGACAAGGTCAAGGCGGGGGTGGACATCGAGGAGGCGCGCCTCATCCGCCCCGCGGACGTGGTCCCGGGGGACAGCTTCCCGCTCGGGCTCAAGTGGTACAGGCTCAGCGCGGACGGCGAGCGGGACTACCAGCCTTCGCGGCTGCCGCGCGACGAGGCGGGCCGGACCGAGCCCTGGGTTCTCTGCGAGATCGACGCGCACGACATCACCGGCTCGGCGCTCACGGCGGTCAACCACCGGCTCGATACGGAACGCCGGGGGGGCGGCGGCTGGGTCGTGACCTTCGGCGTCAAGCGCGAGTGGCAGTCGAGCCTGCAGTCGCTGACGAGCCTCGAGAAGGGGACGCGCTACATGGCGATCATCCTGAACGAGCAGGTGGACTCCGCGCCGGTGCTGAACTCCTCCCTCTCCGACAGCGGGGAGATCAGCGGGAGCTTCACCCGGGACGAGGCGAGGCAGCTCGCCGCGGTGCTTCAGGCGGGAGCGCTGCGCGAGAAGCCGCAACTCATCTCGGAAAACACGGTCGCGGCGGAGCTCGCGGGCAGCGCGCGCACGACCGGGGTGCTCTCGGTCTTCCTCGGTCTCGCCCTCGTGCTGGTCTTCATGGTCTGGCTCTACTACGGGTCGGGCCTCATCGCGAATCTCGCGCTCGTGCTCAACCTCGTGCTGCTGGTCGGCGTGCTCACCTGGTTCGGCGCCGTGATGACGCTGCCGGGCATCGCCGGCGTCGTGCTCACCGTCGGCATGGCCGTGGATGCCAACATCCTCGTCCTCGAGCGCGTCAAGGAGGAGAAGTCGCGCGGGCGCACCGTCGCGCAGGCGATCGAGAGCGGGTACGACCGCGCGCTCGTGACGATCATCGACTCCAACCTGACGACGCTGATCACGGCGTACTTCCTCTTCCAGATCGGTTCCGGCCCGGTGAAGGGGTTCGGCGTCACGCTGGCGATCGGCATCATCGCGTCGATGTTCACCGCCCTCTATGTCACGCGGACGCTCTACATGCACGGGCTGCGCCGCGGCTGGGTGACGCAGGCCAAGATGCGGGGCGAATTCTCGCCGCCCGCGTACCGATGGATGCAGATCAAGCGGCCGGCGGTGCTCGGCTCGGTCATCGCGATGGCCGCGGGCATCGTGGTCTTCGAGATCGTGCCCGATCCGCAGAAGTACGATCTCGAGTTCACGCAGGGGTCGCGGCTGGTGATGCGGTGCCATCGCGATCTCAAGCTGGAGGACGTGCGCCGGCGGCTGGACGCCCTCGGGGAGAAGAACGCCACGTGGAAGGGCGTGACGTCGCGCGTCTCCGCCGAGGGGATCGGGACGCAGATCCGCTCCGGCGAGGGCAGCAGCTTCGAACTGCGCTCGCAGGGGATCGCGACGGAGGACGAGATCGACGCCTTCGTCGTGGCGCTGCGGGAGGCCTTCGCCGCCGACCTGCTGCCCGGCCCCTTCCGCGCGACGCTCCGCCGCGTCGAGGGCGGCGGCTCCGCCGGCGAGATCTACTTCCGGAAGGCCGGCATCCCGGCCATCGTGCTCGAGGACGCGTTCGCGCAGGCGGAGAGCCGCGGCGTGACGCTGCTCCGCGACACGAAGGTGGAACTGCTCCCGGCGGTGCCCGGGGCCGGGTCCGCCTTCCGCCTCTCCTTCGAGGCGGCGGCGGTCGACGAGGACGAGATCGCCGTGACCGTCCGGCGCGCGCTCGAGGCGTTCGACCGCGCCGGCGCCCAGAAGCGCCTCGAAGAGGTCGCGGCCAGCGTGGACAGCACGCCGGCGGTCAAGCAGCGGGCCGCGGAACAGCTCGAGCTCCTCGGGAAGGCGACCGATCTCGCTGACGGCGCCGCGCTGGTGCAGTGCGACCCGCTCCCGTTCGCGGACCGCATCGACCCCTTCACGGCGCGGGAGCACCGCGACGACGCCGTGCGGGCGATCGCCTTCTCCATCGCCGGCATCATCCTCTACGTGGCGTTCCGCTTCCGCTCCTGGGCCTACGGGTTCGCGGCGGTGATCGCGCTCATCCACGACGTCATCGTCTGCCTCGGTCTCGTCACGCTGGCGAACTGGGCCGGCCTCGTCGACGCGCGATTGAACCTCGTGACCGTGGCCGCCTTCCTGACGCTGATCGGCTACTCGATCAACGACACGATCGTCATCTTCGACCGCATCCGCGAGAACCGGACGAGCCACCTGACGCGGGTCGCCGACGTGATCGACCGGTCCGTGAACCAGACGCTCGCGCGCACGATCCGGACCTCGGTGGCCACGCTGCTCGCCGTCGTCGTGATGTTCGTGATGAACTACGGGGCGGGATCCTCGCTGGAGGGGTTCGCCTTCGTGCTGACGCTCGGCATCGTCATCGGCAGCTACTCGACGATCTTCGTCGCGAGCCCGATCCTCGTCTTCCTGCCGTGGCTGTGGAAGCAGTGCGGCAGCAACACGCGCACCTTCCTGATGCGCTGCCTGCCGTGGTGCATCGGTTGCGCCGCCCTGCTGCTTCTGGTCGACGGCCTGCGGGGAAACCTGACCGGGGACTGGAGCCGCACCGGATTCTTCGACATCGTCATGGCGGCCCCGGCCGGCGTGCTGGCCTACTTCCTCGCCCAGCTCGTGCGCTTCGTCAACGGCGACCGCGACGGCTCCCTCACCGCTTCCACCTAGTACTACAGGGCTACATGCACCTGGATTCGGCCGGCTCCGCGACCGCCCGGCTTCGCCGCGCCGCCTCGCTCGGCCTCGGTCCTTCACGGCGGATGTAGCGCTGTAGTACTTGGGCGGATCCGGCGCGGCGCGCGGGCCCCGGACGATGCGCAGGGGACGGGGCGGCCTCGGGCCGCCCCGTCCGCGTGCCCGTCCGAGCGAGGCAGGCGCAGCCTCCCCCGGTTGCGGCGGGATCCCGCGCCCCTGCGCCGGGCGTCCCCCGGGAGGACGGTTGCCCTGCCGGGTGGATCGTGCCCCTTGACCCACAAGATGTGGGACCCTATCATGGATTGGTCCGCTGCATATCGGCGGTGCGGAGGTCGCGATGGCTGATCGGGTCAAGTACTTCATGCTCGGGTTGCTCTTCCTCGTCGTCGCGGGCGTCATCGCCTACGACCGCGCGTACGACAGTTGGAACTCCGACGGCGAGGGCAAGGAGACCGCCCGCCGCGAGTCGGAAGCCAACCGGGGCGAGGCGTTTGTCGGGCCCAAGCCCGACCCGCTCATCGTGAAGCACGGCGCGGGCGAGCCCCCGATCCAGCCGCAAACCCCGCCGAGTCCGCCCGCCGACCCCGAACCGGTCGTCTCCCCGCCCGCGCCGCTACCGCCCCCGCCGACGGTGAAGCCGGAGCCCGTCGCGCCGCCGGAGCCGCCGAAGACGAAGACGCCGGATCGCTTCCACGTCGTCCGCTCGGGCGAGACGCTGGAGGCGATCGCCATGCAGTACTACCAGACCCGCGACGGCATCGCATGGATCGTCAATGCCAATGCGATCCGCGACCCGAACCGCATCCACGCCAACACTCGCCTCGTGATTCCGGCCCGCTCCGTCACGGAGGCGGTCAAGCCCACGGCGACGCCGCCGGCCAAACTCCCGTCGAGGCACGTCGTGCGCGCCGGCGACGGTGACCTCTACGCGATCTGCCGCCGCTACTACGGCGCCGGGGGCGAGGGCGCCCGCGTCGCGGAGATCATGAGTCTCAACAACCTGTTCAGCGCGGATGTCGCGGTCGGGAGCGAGATCCGGCTGCCGCCGAAGTAGCGTCGGGGGGATCGGGGGCCGGCGCGGCCGTGCGCGCGGGCCCGGTTAGCGCCGGGCGCCGCGGGGCGCCTTGGCTGCTACCCGCCGCCCTGCTCCGCGAGCATGCGGCCCGCCCGCCCGTAGTCGGCGGCGCTGAGCAGCACCGTGAGCGCGACCATGTTGCCCTCGTAGCGGCGCTCGAGGATCGTGCCCCGCTCCGCGAGGAAGGCCAGCAGGCGGCCCGCCCCGGCGGGGACGAGGAACTCCGCGCGCGTCTGGCGCTCCCGGATGTGGCCCACGACGAGTTCCTGGAGGCGCGGCAGTCCCTCCCCCGTGACCGCGCTGACGGCGATCCACGGGTCGCGCCCGGCGGCCAGCAGCCGCAAGTCGAGCGGGTCGGGCACACGGTCGGACTTGTTGAGCACGAGGATGCGTGGGGTCTGCTCCGCGCCGATCCCGGCGAGGACCCCTTCGACCGCCTCGAGTTGCAGCCGCGCATCGGCGTGCGACCCGTCGACGATGTGCAGCACGAGGTCGGCGGTCCGCACCTCCTCGAGGGTCGCATAGAACGACGCGATCAGGTGGTGCGGCAGGTCGCGGATGAAGCCGACGGTGTCGGAGAGGAAGACCCGCTTGCCCTGCGGCAGCTCCCACGCGCGCGTCTGCGTATCGAGCGTCGCGAAGAGCTGGTCGGCGACATACGCGTCGCTCCCCGTGAGCGTGCGCTGCAGCGTCGACTTCCCCGCGTTCGTGTAGCCGACGAGGCTCACCGTGAAGAAGCGCTCGCGACTCTGCGCCATGCGCTCGCGGCGCGCCGCGATGTCGCGAAGCTCCCGCTTGAGCTCCGTGATGCGCCGGCGCAGCAGCCGACGGTCGATCTCGATCTGCTTCTCGCCGGGTCCGCGGGTGCCGATGCCCTGCCCGGCCCCCCCCGGACCGCCCCCCCCCGCGGCCCCCCCCCCGGCACCTGGGCCCTGCCCGCCTCCGACCTCGCGGCTCAGGTGCGTCCACATGCGCTTCAGGCGGGGCAGGACGTACTGCGTCTGCGCGAGTTCCACCTGCAGGCGGGCCTGGTGCGAGCGGGCGTGCTGCGCGAAGATGTCGAGGATCAGCTCCGTCCGGTCCACGACGCGGCAGTTGAAGATGCGCTCGAGATTCCGTATCTGCGCGGGGGAGAGGTCGCGATCCGCGAGGATGACGTCGGCCTCGCGTTCGCGGGCGAGCGCGGCGATCTCCTCGGCCTTGCCCCGCCCGAGGAAGGTCGAGGCGCTGGGGCGCTGGCGCCGCTGGATCACGCGGCCGACCTCCTGCGCTCCCGCCGTGGCGGCCAGGCGGGAGAGTTCGTCGAGGGGATCCTCGGCGAGCGCAGGGGTGTCGGGAAAGAGCACGCCCACGAGGATGGCCCGCTCCCTGGGGCGCGCGGTCGTCGCGCGCAGCGAGGGGTCAAGCAACCGGGACGGCCTCCACCGGATGGAACGTGGCCCCTAGGCCGTCGCGCCAGTCGAGCCGGCCGCGGAAGCGGGCGCCGTCCGGGCGCGGGAAGTCGCTGCGGGCGTGGGCTCCGCGGCTCTCCTCGCGCGCCAGGGCCGCGGCGGTGACGAGTTCCCCTAGCAGCAGCAGATTCTCGAGTTCGACGCCGGCTCGGCCGGAGAAGGGGATGCGGGCACTGAAGTGACGCCACTGGCGGATCGCGTCGAGGGCGGCCTCGAGGGGGGGCCCCTCGCGCAGCACGCCGGAGGCGCGCCACATCCTGCTCGCGAGCGACTTGCGCAGGTCCTCCAGGTCGATGCCCGCCGCATCCCTCGCGCGCGCGGTGCGGTGGACGATGCGTGCGGCGGCAGCGGCGGGTTCGCCACCCGGTTCGGAGACCGCCGCGGTGGCAGCGCGCCCGGTGCGGTCCCCGAGCACGAGCCCCTCGAGCAGCGAGTTGGAGGCGAGGCGATTGGCGCCGTGGAGGCCGCTGCGCGCGGCCTCGCCGCACGCGAAGAGGCCCCGGAGCGAAGTGCGACCGTCGAGGTCGGCGCGCACCCCGCCGATGAAGTAGTGGGCCGCCGGGCGCACCGGGATCAGGTCGCGCTCCGGGTCGAGGCGGTAGCGGGCGCAGGTCGCGACGAGACCGGGAAAGCGGCGCGCCGCATGCCCGCGGGGCCAGCCCCGCATGTCGAGGTAGACGTCGGTGACGCCGCGCACCGCGAGGCGCTCGACGATCGCGCGCGCCACGACATCCCGAGGGGCGAGTTCCGCGGCGGGATGGAGGTCGAGCAGGAATCTCTCGCCGAGGTTGTCGACGAGCAGCGCGCCGTCCCCCCGCACCGCCTCGGTCACGAGCACGCGTTCGCTGCCGGCCAGGTAGAGCGTGGTCGGGTGGAACTGCACGAACTCCACGTCGCTCACGACCGCGCCCGCGCGGTAGGCCGCCGCGATCCCGTCCCCGGTCGCCCCGCGGACGTTGGTCGTCTCCCGGAAGAGGCGCCCCGCGCCCCCCGCCGCGAGAATGACGGCGTTCGCGTAGATCGCGCAGGGCTCGCGGTGCGGTCCCAGCGCCAAGACACCGACGCATCGGTCGCCGTGGGTGAGCAGGTCGACCATCAGCATCGGCTGGAGGATGCGCAGCGAAGGAAGCGCGTGGGCCGCGCGCCAGAGCACGCGATCGCACTCCTCCCCGGTCGCATCCCCCCTGTGGAGGATGCGCCGTTGGCCGTGACCGCCCTCGCGCCCCAGCGCGAACTCTCCCCCCTCGAGGTCGAAGCGTGCCCCTTGGCGGACCAGCCTGTCGATCGCCTCGGGGGCCGCGCCGGCGACGAAGCGGACGACCGCGGGATCGCAGAGCTCGCCGCCCACGGCGAGGGTATCCGCGACATGCTCCGCGACCGTGTCCCCGCGAGCGACCGCGGCGGCGATGCCGCCCTGCGCCCAGGCGGTGTTGCTTTGGCCCTCCTCGTCCTTCAGGACGAGGAGCACCTCGCAGGTCTGCGCCGCCGCGAGTGCGGCACAGAGGCCCGCCACCCCTCCACCGACGACGAGCACCTGCGTGTTCATCGAAGGGAGGTCGCGCGTGTCGAAGTCGAGGAGGTAGCGGCCCTCCGAGCCGACGGAGACGGTCAAGGTAGGGAGGGGCTCCGGGGCACGCCGGGGCACGGCGGGGAACTCGGGCGGGCTCTCATGGCTCGATCCCAGTGTAGCCGTCTCCCCCGGTGGTCCTGCGTGCGTCCCTCAGGCCGGCACCGATCCTACTTCCCCGCGGGGGGCGGCGCCTCCACCGCCACCTCCTCGATCGCCTCGAAGGCGATGGCGGCGCCGTCTCCGCCTGCGCTGGTGAACACCGACAGCGCCATCCCGCCGCCCTCGCCGAGTAGCGCATCGGTGTGCGTCTTCTGGAAGGCCTCGCGCTGCGGCTGATCCAGATCGGCCTCGATCTCCGAGCGCGTCTCCTTCTTGATGCGGTCGATCTCCTCGCCGTAGGTGGCGTTGCGGCCGGGAATCCGGTTGTTGCGGTATCCGCGACCGCCCCCGAGCCCGGCGTGCAGCACGGCCCCGGGCAGATCGTCGGGCTTGCCGGCCTTCAGCGCCTCCTCGAGCTTTCGCCGCTGCTCCTCGCGCCTCTCCCACGGGCTGCGCCCCTCGGCGTCGGGAAGCTTCAGCAGATCCTCGATGCGGCGGCGGCCGCGCTCCACGCACGCGTTCACGCGGTCTTTCTGGGTGTTGCTGAGCTTGAGCGCCTCGGCCAGGTCGTCTACCGACCGGACGAAGCGCGACGCGGGTTGCGCCCAGGAGACGGCTGGACCGGAGCGCGCCGACCGGGCCGCACTCTCCTGTTCGAGTTGGGCGAGGCGCTCCTCGACGGAACGGCTGCGCGCCGGAGCAGATGCGCTGTCGGCGGCGGCGCGCCGCCCCGCGGCGGCACCGCCCGCCTCCACCCCCGCGGGTGCCGCGCGATCGGCCACTTCCCGCGCGCTCCCCTCGCCATAGGCGGGAGGCGCTTCGACGACGGTCCGCGATGCCGCCGACCGGGAATGCGTCAGCAGCCGGACCTCGGCGTCAAGGGTGTCCAGGCGGTAGTAGACAAGGCCCACGCCGACCAGGGCCGTCAGCGAGAGGAGAGCGTTCCACGCACCCTGCTTCATACGTTTCTCCTTCGGGCGCCCCGACTCGCGCGCCCCGTGATCGCCCATCGTAAGCGAGGATGGCACAAGAAGCAGCGCCGGGTGCGTGCAGCGGTTAGGCTCATCCGCCTGCCGTCACCCGGACGGGGACGTAGCTCAGCTGGGAGAGCGCCGGCTTTGCAAGCCGGAGGTCAGGGGTTCGATCCCCCTCGTCTCCACCAACCATGCGGGCCCTCCGGGGCCCGCCTCGCGCCCGGGCAGGCCAACGACCGGGCCGCGAAACAGCCAGCCGAGGGTCGTGGTGCGCGCGGGTGGAATCGAACCACCGACCTCCCGCTTATCAGACGGGTGCTCTAACCCCTGAGCTACGCGCGCGTGATCGGGACATGGAACGGGCCCGCCGCTTTCGCGACGGGCCCTTGGTTATAACGTGGCAGCGACCTACTTTCCCGCTTTTGGCAGTATCATCGGCGCGCCGGGCTTAACGACCGTGTTCGAAATGGGAACGGGTGTGACCCCGACGCTGTGACCACCACGCGTTGATCAAGTGAACAGAGGTAGAGCAGCCCCGAGGGATGATCCCTTGGTGGCACCCATCAGTTTCGTATCGCGACATCGTTCTGACACTCTTCGACCTTACCCCCGCGACCGCGCACAGCGGCGAAGGGGTGGGAAGAAAAGTGGTCAAGCCAATCGGTCGATTAGTACCGGTCCGCTCCGCGCATTGCTGCGCTTCCACGCCCGGCCTATCCACGTCCTAGTCTTGGACGGACCTCATGGGAAATCTAGTCTTGAAGATGGCTTCGCGCTTATATGCTTTCAGCGCTTATCCGGTCCGAACATAGCTACCCTGCGATGCCACTAGCGTGACAACAGGTACACCAGAGGTTCGTCCACCCCAATCCTCTCGTACTAGGGGTAAACCTTCTCAAATTTCCTACGCCCACGGGAGATAGGGACCGACCTGGCTCACGCCGGTCTGAACCCAGCTCGCGTATCACTTTAATTGGCGAACAGCCAAACCCTTGGGACCTCCTTCAGCCCCAGGATGTGATGAGCCGACATCGAGGTGCCAAACCTCCCCGTCGATGTGAACTCTTGGGAGGAATCAGCCTGTTATCCCCGGAGTACCTTTTATCCGTTGAG
>CAZMXP010000036.1:0-56030 GCA_964570285.1 uncultured Planctomycetaceae bacterium | reverse complement strand
ACGCCGACGTCGACGGCAGCCACATCCGCACGCTGCTGCTCACGTTCTTCTTCCGCCACATGTCGCCGCTGATCGAGGCGGGGCACATCTACGTCGCGCAGCCGCCGCTCTACCGCCTGCAGAAGGGCAAGTCGGGCGAGTACATCTTCGACGAGGCTTCGCTCGCGGCGCGCCTCACGCGGCTGGGCGTCGACGGCAGCGCGCTCCTGCCGGCGGGCGGGGGGGCCAACGGGCGGCCCCGCATCGAGGGGGACGCGCTCGCCTCGCTGCTCGAGTCGCTCGTCGCGCTCGACGCGGCGGCGCGCGCGCTCGAGCGGCGCGGCATCGACCTCCAGGGCTTCTTTGCCCGCCGAGACCCGGCGAGCGGCGCGCTCCCCGTGACGCGCTCGCGCTTCGGCGAGGAGGAGCGCTGGTGGCCCGAGGGGCAGCGGGACCGGTTCGCGGAGTACGAGCGGGAGGTCTCGCGCCGGCTCGGCCGCGAGGCGGTGATCGCCTTCGACAGCGAGGGGGACGAGTCCGTAGGCAAGTGCGACCTCTTCGTGCAGGAGCTGCCCGAGGGCCGCGAGGCGTCGCGCCACGCGCGGCGGCTGATGGCGATGGGCGTGGACCCCGCGCATTACCTCGCGGGGGGGCACGGGGGGTTCACCCTCGCCCGCGAGGGCGGCGAGACGGCGCTCGGCTGCCTCCGGGAGGTGCTCGGCGCGGTGCGCGCCGCGGGGCAGGAGGGGCTCACGCTCCAGCGCTACAAGGGCCTCGGCGAGATGAACGCGAGCCAGCTCTGGGAGACGACCATGGAGCCCGGCGCGCGGACGCTGCTGCGCGTGCGCCAGGAGGACGCGGTGAGGGCCGACGAGATGTTCTCGATCCTGATGGGAAGCAGCGTCGAGGACCGGCGCGCGTTCATCGAGAAGCACGCCCTCGAGGTGCGCGACCTCGACGTCTAGGGGCGCCGGCCGGGGGGGTGCGGGGGGGCCGCGGCACGGGGCTCAATTCGGGGGGCTCGCGTGCCGATGGTGAAGCAGGCCCCATGACCCAGTACGACCGGTTCAAGCGCAAGCGTCTCGGGGACATCCTCGTCAGCGAGGGGGTCGCCTCGCAGGAGGCGGTCATCGCGGCGCTGAAGGAGCAGAAGCAGACGCTGCACCTGCTCTCGGACATCCTGCTCGACGCGCAGGCGCTGACGGAGTGGGACCTCGCCCGGGTGCTCGTCGAGCAGTACCAGCTCCCCTTCATCGACCTCTCGCGCTACAGCACCCACAAGGACCTCATCGAGGCCTATCCGGCGCGCCTGCTGCACAGCGCGGCGGTCGTGCCCCTCGACCGGTTCGGCCAGCAGACCTGCTTCGCCTGCCAGGAGATCCCCGGCGAGGGGGTCGTCAACAAGCTGAAGCAGGTGGGGAGGGGACCGGTGCACCTCTTCGTCGCCCTCTCCCTCGAGGTGCGCCGCCTGCTGCACGAACTGGCGCCGCTCGAGGCCGACGCGTTCGCGGCCGACACCGCGGTCGCCGCGGCGAAGGGGGCCCCCATCCCCTTCGGCAACATGGAGACGGACGGCGGCTGGAAGAACATCTTCGACAACGCCAACCAGTCGGTGCTCTCCGAGCTCCCCGACGACTAGCGGGCGGCCGGAAGGGCCTCTACTCGTTCGCAGGAGGGGGCGCGGGGGGAGGAGGGGCGGGGTCGGGGCGCGGCGCGCGGGAGGCCTCCTCGGACGCGATGTCGATCTTGCGCAGCTCGTCGTTCATGCCGCGCTTGAACTCCGAGAGCGACCGGCCCATCTTCCGCGCGACCTCGGGAAGCCTGCCGCCGAAGACGACGATGGCGACGACGAGAACCATCGCCAGCTCCCCGAAGCTGAGGTTGAAGGGCATCGACCGATCCTGCCGTGGCGGGCTCAGCGCGTCGTATCCACCGCGACGCGGCTCGCCCGTTTCAAGTCTACACCCTCCTCGTGGAGGACGAAGACGAGGCGCTCGTAGGTGACGCCCGAGGCCCAGCCCTCGCCGTCGACGGACCCGTTCCCGAGCAGGTCGATCTCCCTCGATCCCGCCTCGTACCGGAAGCGCTGGGCGCGGACCGTGGCCGGCTTCCTGCCTCCGCGGATCATCTCGACCCCCCGGCCCCCTTCGATGCGCAGCGGGACCAGCCCCTCGGGGGTCCGCCGCAGCGTCAGCACGACGGAGCGGGCGCGCGCCGACACCGCCTCCTCGCCCGAGGCGCCGAACGCCGTGAGCCGCGCCCCGGCGGGGATGCGCACGACCTCGCCCCCGACCTCGCAGGGGCCCTGGATGACCGCGTGCCACCGGGAGAACGAGGGCTGGATCTTCCCCGCGATCGGGAGCGGCTTGCCCTTTTCGGGCACGAAGTCGAGGGTCGCGGGGCCGTGGGTCCTCGCCGAGACAGGCCGGCCGTCGAGGATGCGCACGTCGAATCCCTCCGAGACGACCTTGAGCCCGCTGCCGCGCTCGACCCGCGCCGGGCTCCCGAGCAGCACGGCGCGCCCCTCGACGCCGTCGTAGCCGAAGGAGTCCCCCTCGATGCGCTCGCCCTCGGGCCCCTCGGCGACGACGGCGCCCCGCGCAAGGACGCATGCCGGGCCCTGCTCCGCCGACACCCGCCCGGTCGCGAAGTCGCACGAGACCTGCCAGGGCCCGCGGGCGGACGAGGAGCCGAACGGCGCCGACAGCCGGACCGCGCCCTCCGCGCGGAAGACGCCGCCGTCGAGAAGCACGAGTTCGAGCGCGCGCACGACCCTGGACTCCCCCTCCCTCGCCACCGCCGGCGTGCCGGAGAGGCGCGCGACCGACCCGTCGAAGCGGAAGCTCTCCCCGAGGAGTTCGCGCCCCCGCGCCCCCTCGCACATCCGCACCGACCCGCGCGCGGAGACCTCCCCGACGCGCTGCCCCTCCACCGCGACGGAGAGCGCGTCGCAGAGGATCGACGCGTCGCCGAGCGTGACCCGGGCCGCGCCCTCCGCCTCGAGCGCGGCCCGCGGCCCGCGGCGCGCGAAGGTGAGCGGCCCGTCGCAGGTGAGCTGGAGCCGCCCCTCGAGCCCCCTCGCGTGCGGGCCGAGCCGCCCCTCGACGTCGACCTCGACGTGCTTTGCCCCTTCGAGGCGGAGGTCGAGGCGCGCGGGCGAGCCCTCCCCGGAGACGCGCAGGCGGTCGCTGCGCAGGAGCCCGCGCGGCATGCGCACCTCGACGCCGCCCCACGCGCCGAGGGTGCGCGCGGCCGCATCGTAGAGGAGCGCGCCGGCCACGAGGCGCCCCGCGCCCTCCCGGTCGACCGCGGCGACGCCCCGCTCGAAGCGCGCCTCGACGAGTTCGCGTCCCCGCGTGCGCAGCACGAGATCGTCGGCCGTGATGTCGAGGTGGCGGTCGCCGAGGCCGAACTCCTCGTGTACCGGCCCCACGCGGGTCGCCCGGACCGGGCCGTGCAGGCGGAGGCGCTCCTCGCCCTCGATCTCCATCGCCGAGGCGGTGATGTCCACGAGCCCGCCCGCCGCCGCCGGGTCCGGATCGAGGCGGACGCCCCCGGAGAGGCGCGCGGCGACGAGCCGCCACTCGCCCTCCCGCTTCGCGATCACCGCGTCGATGCGGGGCGCGCGCGCGGTGCCGAGCGGGTGGATCACGGTCGCGTCCCCCGACAGCGCGACCGTGACCCGGGAGCGGTCCTCGCTCGCGCTGACCGTGGCGGGCCCGCGGCAGCGGAAGGTCGCCGCGGCGCCCCCGTCGGAGAGCGCGACGATCGCCTCGACGTCGCCCGCGATCGTCACCGTGCGTTCGCGCATGCTCGCGTCCACGCCCGTCCCGCGCGCCGTCGCGCGGAGCCCGGGCCAGCGCAGCACGACGGCGTCGTCCGAGGTCACGCGCTCCTCCTCGGTGTCGAGCAGCAGCGAGTCGATCTCCGCGACCGCGCGGCCCTGGTCGTCGCGCGCGACGACGCCGCCGCCGATGCGCACGGCGCGCGGGCCCTCGCGCGGCGCGCCGGCGAGCAGCGCGCCCTCGGCCTCCGCGTGCGGGCACTCGAGCGTGAACCGGAGGCGGGCGCGCCCGTCCTGGGGCGGATCGAACGAGGCGATGAGGACCTCCTCGAAGCGCGGCCGCCCCTCGATGCGGGCGAGGCGCTTGGCGGCGAGGTAGAAGCGCACGTACTCGACGCCCCCCTCCGCGGCCTCCTTGCCCCTGCCGACGAGCTGCACCACCATCCCCTCGAGGCGCCGCAGTTCGCCGCGGAAGGGGGAGGCGCCGTGGGCGTCGGCGAGGTCGCTGCCGAGGAGCACCGCGGGCGTCTCGCCGAGGCCCTCGCGCCTCGGAAGGTCGGGGGCGGGGGGGCGGCCGCCGGCGATCGCCCAGAGTCCGGTCGCGAGCGGGAGCAGGCAGAGCACGAAGATCAACAGCGCCTTCACGCGCCGTCGCCCTCGGCGAAGCCCGCCTGCAGCAGGTCCTGCACGTCGAGCAGGCCGATGTAGCGGCCCTCGCGGTCCACGACCGGCAGCTCGTCGAAGTTGCGCTGCTTCATCGCGTGCCACGCGCTCGCCGCGAGGTCCTCGGCGCGCGCGACGAGGGGATCGGAGGTCATCGCCTCCTCGATGGGCCGCTCGATGAACGACGGGTCGCGGAGCAGGTGGCGGCGGATGTCGCCGTCGGTCAGCAGGCCGCGGAGCACGCCCGTCCCGTCGACGACGGGGAGCGCGCCCGGGCGCCGGCCGAGGCCGCCCGCGCCGAGCAGCGCCGCGCGCGTGGGCTGGCCGACGCGCGCGGCGGCGGCGGTCCCGGGGCCGCGCATCAGGTCCTCCACGCGCAGCCGCTTGCGGCCGAGCGCGCCGCCGGGATGGAAGAGCGCGTAGTCCTCGCGCGTGAAGTTGCGGCGCTTCGCGACCGTCATCGCGAGCGCGTCGCCGAGCGCGAGCTGCGCCGTGGTCGAGGTGGTCGGCGCGAGCCCGACCGGGCACGCCTCCGGCGCCGGCGGGAGCGCGAGCACGCAGTCGCTGTGGCGCGCGAGCGGCGACTCCGTGCCCGCGGTGATCGCGAGCAGCTTCGCGCCGATGCGCTTGACGCCCGGGATGAGGCGGCGGATCTCCTCGTTCGCGCCGGAGTTCGAGAGGGCGAGGACGAGGTCGCGCTCGCCGACGCGCCCGAGATCGCCGTGGCTCGCCTCGGCGGGGTGGAGGAAGAAGGAGGGCGTGCCGGTGGAGGCGAGCGTCGCGCTGATCTTCTGCGCGATGATGCCCGACTTGCCCATGCCGGTCGCGATCACGTGGCCGGCGCAGGAGAGCACCATGGCGACGGCGCGGTCGAAGCTCCCCCCGAGGGAGCGCGCGAGCGCGGCCACCGCCTCGGCTTCGAGCCGCAGCACCTCCCGGCCGTACTCGACATCCTCGCTCATGGCGTGGACCCATCATAGACGGGGGGGCGCGAGGCGGCGGTTCACGCCGCCGGCCGGAGGTTCTGGAGCATCAGGAAGGCGCACAGGATCGCGGCGAAGGGGAGGCCGAGGCTCGCCGCGGCGCCCCCGGCGAGGATCGCCGTCACGACGGAGACCCGGCGCGCCGCGAGGGCCGCCCGCTCCGGCGCCATCCGGTACTCGAGCCCCGCCCGGAGGGCCTGGCCGCCGTCGAGGGGCAGGATCGGGAGCAGGTTCGCGGCGACCCAGAAGAGGTTGACCCACACCATGATCACGAGGAACTCCCGGAGGGCCCCCGGCTCGGGGTCGAGGCCCTTCAGCAGCGCGAGGCAGAGCGCGCCGAGGACCGCCTCGAGCAGCGGCCCCATCAGCGAGATGCCGATCTTCCTGCCCGGGGTCGTCGGGATCGCGGGATAGACGCAGAGCCCCCCGAGCCCCCAGAGGATGATCGCGCTCGGGGCCTTCAGCAGCCGGCGCACCGCCAGCACGTGGCCGAACTCGTGGACGAGCAGCGAGACGATCAGCGCGAGGCAGAAGAGCGCCATGCGGCCCGCGTCGGCGCGGCCGACGAGGAAGTAGAACGCGAGCAGCAGGAAGAAGTCCGCGGTGACGAAGATGTCGGTGCCGAAGAGCCGTCCGATCAGGTAGCGGCGGGGCATCGCCCCAGTATCGCCGCCGCCGGCGCCCCGGTCCCGTTCCCGGCGTATACTGCCCCGATGGCCCCCGAAGCGGACTACCGCGTCGATCTCTCGGTGTACCGCGGCCCGCTCGACCTGCTGCTCTACCTGATCCGCGAGCGGGAGATGGACATCCACGACATCCGCATCGCCGAGATCACCGAGCAGTTCCTCGCGCACCTCGAGGTCGTCAAGCGCATCGACATCGACCTCGCCGGCGACTTCCTGCTGATGGCCGCGACGCTGATGCTGATCAAGAGCCGCATGCTGCTGCCGCGCCCGGAGGAGCAGGAGGACGACGCGGAGGAGGACCTCGACCCGCGCACCGACCTCGTGCGCCAGCTGCTCGAGTACAAGCGCTTCCGCGACGTCTCGCGCGGCCTCGGCGAGTCGGAGGCGGTGCGCGCGCGGCGCTTCGAGAGCGGGATCCTGCCGCCCGCGCCCGACGCGCCCGACGCGGGGCGCATGCTGGCGGACCTGGGCGTCAACGACCTCTTCCTCGCGTACGAGCGGATGATGCGCGAGACGCTCGCCGAGGTGGACCACCGCATCTTCGGCGAGACGCTCCCGATGCGCGACGTGCAGGCCGAGGTGATGCGGCGCCTCGGGGAGGCGGGCGGCCGCATCCTCTTCCGCGACCTCTTCCTCGAGCGCCGCGACCGCTTCTACATCGTCTCGGTCTTCGTGTCGCTGCTCGAGATGCTGCGCGCGCGGCGCATCGCGGTGGAGGAGGGCGAGAACATCGTGGACCTGGCGATCGCCCTCCGCGAGCCCCCCGCCGCGCCGCAGAACCGCCTGCCGTGAAGCTCGTCTTCTTCGGTTCCGGCGGCATCGGCGGCCCGGGCGGATTCGGCGTGCGGGCGCTCGCCGCGCTCGCGGACGCGGGCCACGCGCCGCGCCTCGTGGTCACGCAGCCGCCGCGGCGGCGGCGCAGGGGCGGCCCCGACGAGCCGACGCCGGTGCACCTCGAGGCGCTCGCGCGCTCGCTCGACGTGCTCGGCGCGGAGGACGTCAACGACGCCGCCTCCCTCGCGCGGCTCCGCGCGACGGGGGCCGACCTCTTCGTCGTCGCCGAGTTCGGCCAGATGCTCAGGGCGCCGCTGCTCGCGATCCCCGCGCTGGGCTCGATCAACCTCCACTCCTCGCTGCTGCCGCGCCACCGGGGGGCCGCCCCCGTCGTCGCCGCGCTGCTCGCGGGCGATGCCGAGACCGGGGTGAGCGTGCAGCGCGTCGTGCTGCGCCTCGACGCGGGGCCGGTGCTCGCGGCGAGGCGCGAGCCGGTCGCGCCCGACGACGACGCGGGCACGCTCACGGAGCGCCTCTCCGCGCTGGGCGCGGCGCTGCTCGTGGAGGTCGTAGAGGCGTTCGCGCGCGGCGAGCCGCCCGCGGCGCGCGAACAGGACGAGTCGCTCGCGACGCGCTGCCGCCGCCTCTCGCCCGAGGACGCGTGGCTCGACTGGGGCCTGCCGGCGGAGCGGCTTGCGAGGCAGGTGCGCGCGCTGAGGCCGAGGCCGCTCGCGCGCACGGCGCTGCTGCGCGAGACGCCCCTCGAGGTGAAGATCCTCCGCGCGGAGGCGGCGGCCGGGAGCGCGCCCCGCGGCGAGGTTGCGGAGGCGGGGGAGGAGTGGATCGCCGTCGGCACCGGCGAGGGCCTGCTGCGGATCGGCGAACTCCTGCCCGCGGGCCGGCGCGCGATGGACGCCCGGGCCTTCCGCAACGGCTACCGGATCGCCCCGGGGGAGCGGTTCGGGCGGGTGGGCCCGTGACGCGGCCCCTGCTGCTCGCCATCCTGCTCGCCGCCTGCGCGACGGAGCGGCCCGTGCATCCCTTCCGCCTCGAGGGGTTCCCGGGGGCACCGGTCGAAGGCGACCTCTTCCCCCGCTTCGAGGTGGCGCGCTGGGTCTTCCGCGACCGGATCGACCCAGGGTCGCCCGACCTCGTGCTCGCGATGCGGCGCGAAGGGGGGGCGTTCCGGCTCACCGGGACCAGGGAGGGGGAAGCCGAGCTGCGGTTCGAGGCGGGTTTTGTCGAGATCCGCGCCGGGGGCGAGACGGTGGATCGCATCCTCAAGCTCGAGGGGCGGATGGGGGATCATTGGGGGTCGGGGGGGTCGGACGGTCTCGCGACGCTCTTCGGCTACGACCGGCTCACGGTGCTCGGGGAGTCCCGGCGCGCGCTCGTCGTCGCGGTCGACCGGCCGCCGCTGCGCGATCTCTACTGGTTCGCCGACGGCCTCGGATGGGTGCGCATCCGCACCGAGCGGCGCGGCAAGGCGGTCCGCGACGCGGGACTCGTGGGGTTCGAGGCGAAGGGCCCCGGAATTGACGGAGGGCCCCGGCGGGGGTAAAAGGGCGGGTCTGCGATGAAGACCAACGTCCGCAACTCCCGCGTGAAGCGCAAGCGCCTCGGCTTCCGCGCCCGCATGAAGACGCGGAACGGCCGCAAGATCGTCAACGCGCGGCGCCGCCTGCGCGGCACCTTCCCGTAGCCCGGCGTCGCCGGAGCGCGCCCCCCCCGCGCCCCCCCCCGATTAGTCGCATCTCGCCCCATTTGTCTCGTGGCGGGCGATAATCGACCCCGGTGCACTCCAAGGTCCTGGTCGGGCGGTACGAGGTCGTCCGGAGCCTCGGGGCGGGCGGGGCGGGCGAACTCTTCCTCGTCCGCGACCGGCGGGCGGGCCTCACGACGTGCGCGCTCAAGATCCTGAGGCCGCGGGTCAGCGATCCGGGCCTCGCCGACCTCTTCCGCTCCGAGTTCCTGCTGCTCTCGGATCTGCGCCACGAGTCGATCGTGCACGTGCGCGAGTTCGGGGTGCTCGAGTCGGGGGAGCCCTACTTCACGATGGACTTCTTGCCGGGGGAGAACGGCCGGGCCTTCGTCGAGGAGGACAGGCTCGAGGGCGTGGAGTACATCGACCTCGCCTGCCACATGCTCGGCGCGCTCGCCACCGTCCACGCGCGCGGGATCCTGCATCGCGACATCAAGCCCGAGAACATCCTGATGCGGCGCGGCGACGGCCGCCTCCGCCCGGTGCTCGTGGACTTCGGCCTCGCCGTGATGGCCGGGGCGGCTCGCGCGGGGGAGGCGACCGGCACGCTTCCCTACATCGCGCCCGAGGTTCTGGCGGGGGCGACGGGGGAGCCGCGCGCCGACCTCTTCTCCCTCGGCATGGTGCTCTTCGAGACGGGTGTCGGCGGCCTTCCGGCGACCCGGGACGAGCAGTTGCGGGAGCCGCAGACGGCGCTCGCCCCCGACCGCCTGCGGCGCCTCTTCCGGCAGCGCGCGCGGGGGCCTGTCCCGAAGGGCTTCGACGAGATCGTCCTCCGGCTGCTCGATCCGGTGCCCGCGCGCCGCTATCCCTCGGCCGGGGCCGCGCTGGGGGATCTCGCGCGCATCTTCGGCGGCGAGTTCGGCGGCGGCGCCGTGGCGGTACAGCGGCGGCCGTTCGCGATCGAGCCGCCGCTGGTCGGCCGGAAGGGGGCGCTGGACGTGCTGCTGCGCCGGGCGGAGGCGCTGGTCGAGGGCGACCTCCTCGACCCGATCGCGGTCGTCGCGGGGGCCGCGGGGTCGGGCGTCTCGCGCCTGCTCGCCACGGCGAGGAACCACTTGGCCGCGGCCGGGCGCCACGTCGTGCTGGGCAGCGGGCCGTTCGATCTCGCGCGCGAGGTCGCGGCGCACCCGGCGCTCGGGAGGGGGCCGGGCGCCCCCGAGCGCGGGGAGGGGGCCGCGGCCTCGTTCTTCCGCTGCGACGCGATGCTCCACGCGGCACCGCACGACACGCGCGCGGTGCTGCTGCTCGACGACGTCCACCTGCTCGGACCGGAGGGTGCGGCGGCGCTGCGCGCGTGGATCGTCTCGCTCGAGGGGCAGGGGCGGGCGTCGCGCGCGCTGCTCGTGCTCGGCGGGCGCCGCGACGCGGAGGGTCCGGGGGCGGAGATCCTGAGGACCGCCGGCGGCGCCGTGCCCGCCGAGCTGCGCGACCTCGCGCCGCTCAGCGTCGGCGACATCTCGCTCGCGCTCGAGGCCGTGCTCGGCACCTCCCGCGTACCCGCGCCGTTCGCGCAGCAGATCCGGCGAGCCTGCGGCGGCAACCCGCGCCTCCTCGCCGAGCAGCTCCGGCTGCTCGTGGCGCGCGGCATCATCGACCTCGAAGGCGACCTGCCGGTGCTGCGCGCCGAGAAGCTCCGCAAGGTTCCGCTGCCGGCGAGCCTGCTCGACGCGAGCCGCGCCCGCGCCGGCACGCTGCCCCCGGAGGCGCGCGCCGCGCTGCACCGCCTCGCGCTGATCGACCGGCCGCTCTCGGCCGCCGCCGCGCGCGCGGTCGCGGGGACGCATGTTGCCGGGCTGCTCGCGGAGGGCTTCCTGCGTCTCGACCGGGGGCGAATCGAGTTCCCGCATGAGCTCGCGCGCCGGGGGGCGGACCAGCTCGACGGGAGGGAGCGGCGGGAAGCGCTCGTCGCGACGGCGAGCCTCCTCGAGGCGGAGGACGCGGCGGCGGCGGCCCTCCTCCTCGCCGAGGCGGGCGAGAGGGCGCGGGCGCGCGCGATCGGGGTGCCCGCCGCGGAAGCCCTTCTCGCCGCGCGACGCCTCGAGGACGCGCTCGCGCTGGCCACGCAGATCGGGGGGGATCCCCCCGACCTCGACTGCGGCAGGATCGCCGTGCGCGCGCTCTACGAAGCGGGCCGCGCGCTCGAGGCCGGGGAGGCGGGCGAGAGGCTGCTCGGGCGGCACGGTGCCGCGGACGGGGATCTGATTCTCCTGGTCGGGGGAGCGCTGCGGGAGGCCGCGTTGCCGGCGCGGGCGGGAGAAGTGCTCGCGAGGATCGACCGCGCCGCCGACCCGGCGATGGTCGCGCGCGTCGCGAACGCAAGGGCCTCGATCCTCCTCGACCAGCAGAGGTTCGCCGAGGCGCTCGCCGAGACGGACCACGCCGCCGCGGCGGCGGGGTCCCCGTTCGGGCTCGGCGGGAACATCGCCCTCGCCCGGGCCGTGATCCTGAAGGAGACGCGCCGCTTCTCGCAGGCCCGCGCCCTCGAGGAGCGCATCGCGGACGCGACGGAAGGCGAGGCCACCGATCGCGCCCGCGCCACCGCGCTGGCCAACCTGGGCGTCTCGCACGAGCTCGCGGACCGCCCGATCGCGTCGCTCCGCGTCCGTCGGCGGGCGGCCCGGATCGCGCGCGATCTCGGGCGGCGCAGCCTCGAGGCGAACGCGCTGCTCGGCACGGCGAACCAGTTGCTGCGCCTCGGGCGGCCGGCCACCGCGCTGAGCCGCGCCGTGCGGGCGCGCGAGATCCACGAAGGCTCCGCGAATCCGAGGCTGACCGCTCTCGCGCTCCTCGTGGAGGCGCATGCGATGCTGCTCGCGGGCCGCCCGGTCGAGGCGCAGTCGCGCCTGCTGCGCGCGGGCTCGCTGCCCGGCGCGACGATCCAGGGGAAGGCGCGCACCGCGGAAGTGCGAGCCCTGCTCGACTGGCTCGGGGGCCGACCCCGCGAGGCTGCGGAGCGGTGCGAGGCGCTCCTGAGGGAGCAGCGCAGCGGCGAGACCGTCTGGCTCGCGGTGCTGCTCGCCCGCATCACCGCCGCGACCAGCGATGCCGAGGCGGCGGAGGAGGCGTGGCGCCGGGTGATCCCGCGGGCGCGGGACGAGGGGTCCCGCGCCGCGCTGGCGGACGTGAGGGTCGGACTCGCGGCGTGCGCGCTCGCGCGCGGCGCGGCCCGCCTCGCGGCGCACCTGCTGCATCCTCCCGGCCGCCCGTCGCTCCAGTTCCGCACGCCCGCCCGCGCGCGGGCCCTCCTCGTCCGCGCGACGTGCGCGCTGCGTGGGGGCGAGCCCGGCACCGCCGCCCGCCTCGCGGAGGAGGCGGTCGCGGTCGCGAACCGCACGCAGCTGCTGCCGCTGCGCGCCGAGATCTACGCCGGAGTCGCGTCGCTCCTCGAGGAGCCCGACATCCAGCGCTACCTCCGCCAGCCGACGGCGTCGGCGAGCGCCGCCCTGCTGGAGGGCGCGCGCGACATCTGGGTACGCTACGGGAACGAAACCATGCTGCGCAAAGTCGACCTCCATCTCGCCGAGCTTCCGCGCGGCGCCCTCGCCGGCGCCGACGGGCCCGAGGCCGAGGGCCTCGCGAAGATCCTGCACATCGTGCGGGAGATGAACCGGGAATTCGACCTCGACCGCCTGCTCGGGCTCATCCTCGACCGCGCGATCGAGCTGACGCAGGCGGAGCGCGGCTTTGTGGTCCTGCTGCGCGAGGGGCGCGGGGAGATGCACCTCGCGCGCAACATCGACCGCGAGACGGTCTCCGACCCCGAGCAGAAGGTCTCCTCGCGCATCCTCGCGCAGGTGTTCGAGACGGGGCGCGTCGTCGTCAGCCGCGACGCCGAGCACGACCCCCGCTTCGAGGAGTCCCTCTCGGTCCGCCAGCTCAAGCTCCGCTCGATCATCGCCGTGCCCTTCCGCTCGCGCGGCCGCACGATCGGCGCGCTCTACCTCGACAACCGCTTCCGGGCGGGCAACTTCACCGACCGAGAGGAGCGGCTGCTCGAGCTCTTCGCGGACCAGGCGGTCGCGGCGATCGAGAAGTCGGAGATGGTGGCGGAGCTCGCCGCGAAGACGAAGGCGCTCGAGGAGCAGTCGCGGCAGCAGCTGCGCGAGATGAAGCGGCAGGGGCGCGATCTCGGCCGGGCGCGCAAGGAGCTCGACCGGCACCGCAAGGCGCGAGGCTGGGGCTTCGACCAGATGGTCGCGCAGAGCGCGGCGATGCAGGGGGTCGTGCGCGAGGCGAGGCGCGTAGCCGCCTCCGCGATCCCCGTGCTGATCGGCGGGGAGAGCGGGACCGGGAAGGAGGTCCTGGCGCGGGCGATCCATTGCGCCAGCCGGCGCGACACGATGCCGTTCGTCGCGGTCAACTGCGCCTCCTTCCCGGAGGCGCTGCTCGAGGCGGAGCTCTTCGGCCACGTGCGCGGCTCCTTCACCGGGGCCGACAGCGACCGGCGGGGGCTCTTCGAGGAGGCCAACGGGGGCACGATCTTCCTCGACGAGATCGGCGACATGGCGCTGCCGATGCAGGTGAGGCTGCTGCGCTCGATCGAGACGGGCGAGATCCGCCGGGTCGGCGACTCCGAGGCGCGCACCGTCGACGTCCGCGTGATCTCGGCGACCAACGTCGACATCGAGGACCTGATCCGCGCGGGCAGCTTCCGCGAGGACCTCTACTACCGGCTGGTGGGCTACATGGTCCGGATCCCCCCGCTGCGCGACCGCATGGACGACATCGAGCCGCTCGCGCGGCGGTTCGTCGAGGAGGCGGCACGCAGCGAGGGCCGCCCGGCGCTCTCGATCTCGAACGACGCGATCGCGAAGCTGGAGTCCTTCTCCTGGCCCGGCAACGTGCGCGAGCTCAGGAACGTCGTCATGCGTGCGGCGGTGACCGCGACGGGGGATGCGATCCGCCCCGACGACGTCGTCTTCGACGCGAGGGCCGCCTCCGCCTTCGCCGGATTCGACAACGCCCAGGCCGACCGCGTGCTCGAGGCGGTGGCCCAGCTCCGCATCGCCCTATCCCCGCGCCAGCAGACCGCGGTCAACCGGGTGCTGACGAGAGGAAAATTCTCCTTCGCCGAGTACACGCAGCTCTTCCGTGTATCCAGGTCCACCGCCGCGCGGGATCTCGAGGATCTTTGTGCGCACAGCCTTCTGGAGAAGCGGGGGAAAACCCGTTCAGTCCTCTATGTCGTGGGATCAAAGCTGCGCGAAGTCGCGAGGAGCGTTGTCGGGATATGAGACCAATGGGAGTAAATGCCACTAATCGCCGCTAGCCGCATGGATCCGTGCGGAGACGTAACCAAGGCTCCCTCAGCCAGTTACGGTCCGGGTCCCGCTCCGGGACAAATCGCATGTCACCGGATTTGCCTAGGCAGGTCCAGAGTGATGCTCTTCTCCTGAACCTTCGAAAGGATACGGGAACATGCGATTCGACCTCTCTAGCCCGCTCCGTGGCAGGGTCCCTGCCGCCTTGGTTGCCCTTCTTTGCAGCGCCGGACTCGTCTGGGCGATGCAGACGATGACGGTGGCAGTCCCCGCCGGGGACAGCTGGACCGCGACGGCCGTCCTCACCTCGGGTTCGGAGGGGGCGGAAGCCTTCGGGCCCGGAATCGGCACCGGCGGCGACGACACCTGGGAGTGGAGCATCGGCATCGGCAGCGGCGGCGCGCTCTCGATCAACGGGCAGATCGTGGGTGCCTGCATCCCGATGAACTCCCACCGCGTCACGGTGTCGGCCTGGCGCTCCGGCGTCGACTGGTATTGCGACATCGAGGTCCGCGATCTCGTGACGAACATGGTCCGCGGGAGCCTCGACGACTACCAGATGGGCGGCCCGGTGGCGAGCGTCACGGCGTCGGCGCAGACCCTGACCTCGCTCGACATCCAGTAGCGCGGGCCGGGGACCCCCCCGCCCGGCCGGTGATGGGCCGGATGCCGGAGACGGCGTCCGGCCCATGGGGCGTTTTCACGCCGGGGGCCGCTACGGCAGCGTCGCGAGCAGGAGGCCCGAGCCGAGATGGGCCGCCGTGAGCTGAAGGTACATGAGGCCCCAGGCGCGGTGGGGCGCGCCGTCCGCCGGAGGCTGCGGATCCCTGAGGAGGTGGCGCGCCGCGGCGAGGCCGAGGCCGCCGAGCAGCCCGCCGAGGATCCCCCAGCGCAGCACGCCTCCAGGCAGCCACCCGAGCGCCGCCGCGGCCGGATAGAGCGCGAACGGCACGACCAGGAAGGGGGAGACGAACCGCGCGGCCGCGCGCGGTCCCCACAGGATCGGCAACGTGACGCATCCCGTCGCCCTGTCGCCCTCCGTGTCGGCGAAATCCTTCGTCGTCGCGGCGCCGAAGATGTAGACCCACATCAGCAAGCCCAGCACCCAGGCCTCCGTGCGCATCGCGCCGCCGCCGACGGCCCACCCGGCGAGCACGAGCAGGAGGCCGCGCGGTGTCGCGATCGTGGCGTTGGCGAGGAAGGGGATGCGCTTGGTGCGGAAGGGCTCGACGGAGTAGGCGCAGGTGACCGGGAGCGTGATCGCGACGCAGGCGAGGTAGGCGCCGTTGACCATGGCCGCGAAGGCGAAGGCGAGCGCCGAGAGGAGCCAGAAGGCGAGCCAGGCCTGCCGCCGGGTGAGCGCGCCCGAAGGCAGCGGGCGCTCCGGCCGGTTGATGAGGTCGGTCTCGAGGTCGGCGATCTGGTTGATGCCGTTGCTCGCGCCGGTCAGCAGCAGCGCGCTCAGCAGGGCGGCGCCGAGGCGGAGCCCGTCTGCGGGCCAGCCGCCGGAGGCCGCCACGGCGCCGCCGAGGACGCCCGCGAGCGGCGCGGGAAGCGTCGCGGGCCTGAGGAAGCGCCAGAGGGGGGCGATGCGCACGGGGCGCGAATTATAGGCGCGGCCGGGCGCTTCGGGCGCGTCCCGCGCCCCCCTTCCCCCGCGCCCCCTACCCTTCGAACCGTTCCCGGAGGAAGTTGAGGATGAGGCGGTGCATCGCGACGAGCCCCACGCGGTTGCCGTCCTTCTGGTAGAAGTGGCCGAGCAGGTGGAGCACCTTGCCGCTCCGCTTGGCGGGGTGGAACTCGAAGACGACGACCGCGGAGCCGAAGCGCTGCAGCATGTCGTCGCTCGTGACGAGCACGTCGACCCTGCGCGGATCCACCTGCACGAGCGTGCTCGTCTCCTCGATCCACCAGCGCGCGCTCTCCCGCGCCGCGAACACGCCGCGCAGCAGCGGGCTGTCGGCGTGCGCGGGGTGCACGGCGATCGTCGTGTCGGGCTGCCTCTTCTTCGTCTCCACCGCCTGCACGTGGTCGGGCCACGTCTGCGTCAGGAAGGGGTCGACGGCCCAGTCGCTCGTGACCACCCAGCCGCCGCGCGCGACGAACTCGCGGACCTTCTCCGAGTACTTGCGGCGGTTCTCGTCCTCGGGTTTCCGCGAGCAGTTGAAGCAGAGGACCTTCGCGCGCGGGAACGCGTTCACGAGCACCTCCGCGCGCCTCACGGTCGTGTGCGGGATCTTGTAGAGGTCGAGGACGAGTTCCATCTTGTCGTACTCGCCCTCGACGACGACGATCTGGTCCGCCGCGAGGCCCCCGAGACGCTCGAGGCCGTCGCCGAGCCCCCGCGAGACCGTCTCCCTCGCGCGCTCCGCCTCGCCGGCGAGGTCGCCCTTGTCGAGGGCCTTGCCCCCCTCCTTCACGACGGCGGCGATCTTGAGCGGCTTGATCGGCGTCACGAGGCCCCTGCCCGTGCCGAGCGTGCTCTCCGGCTCGAGCGGGGGCGCGTCGTCCGGCAGCGGGTCGGGCTCGCCGCGCTTCTGCGACGGGCTCGCCGGCTCGTCGGGGATCAGCACGTCCTCCTCGAGCTTCGTCGGCTCGACCTCGGGCTCGGTCGTCGCATCCAGCGCGGAGGAGTCCACCGGCGCGGTCTCCTCCGCCCTGCCCGACTCGAAGACCCCGCGCAGCGATGTGCGCTGCACGGGCGAGGTCAGCACGCTGAGCAGGAAGAGGATCAGCGCGTGCGCGAGCAGGGAGAGCAGGTACCACGGCGTCTTCGCGATGACCGCGCGGAGTTCGCGCGAGAAGTCGAGCGCCACCCGCGGCGGCTCGGGAGGCGGGGGGGGCGCGGGGGGTGAGGGGGGTGAGGGGGGCGCGGCGGCCAGGGCGGCCGCAGGCGCGCCCGCGGAAACCGCCGCCGCGCGCGGCGCCGCCGCGAGCACGGGGGGCGCGGGCGCGGGATCGTCGAGGCTCAGTCCGGACGCGCCCGCGAAGTCGTCGATGCGGAACTCGGTGGCGCCGATCCGGAAGCTCTGGCCGATGCGGAGCTCGCCCCGCTCGACCTTCCTGCCGTCGATCAGCGTGCCGTTGGCCGATCCGAGGTCGATCAGGTGGACGCGCCCCGTCTCGATGCGCAGCATGCAGTGGTTGCGCGAGGCGGCGCGCTCCTCCGTCAGCAGGTCCACCCCCTCGCGGCGCCCGAGCAGGATCTCGGACTTGTCGGACGCGAAGCGTCGCGTCCCGAGCGGGCCCTGAATCGTGAGACGGAACATGCGGCGTCTCTATAGAATACGACGCCTGCGGGGCCGGCGCCCCGGCAACCGGGAACCGGCCCGATGCCCCTCCTCTTCCGCATCCTCCAGGTCCTGCGCAGGGGCCCCCGCCCGCAGCGGATGCAGGCGTGGGCCGGCCTGCTGCTCGTGGTGGTCGCGTGCGCGTTCGTGATCCTCAAACTCCTCGGCGAGCTGATCCTCGCGCTGCTCGCCTTCGCGGCCGGCGCCTACCTCATCGGGCGCTCGCTGCGCTGACGCTGCTTCTCGCGGCCGCCACGGCCGCCGCCGAGGAGACGCTGGCCGCCGACGGCATCGAGGTGCGCTTCCCGGCCCGCGCGCGCGGCGAGGCGGAGGAACTGCTCAGGGTCTTCCCCCCCTTCCGCGCCGCCGCCTCGCGCTGGCTCGGCGTGGAGCCGGCGGGCCGGCCGGTCCTCACGCTGGTGCGCGACCACAGGGAGATGGCCGATCGCGGGGGGGCGGGGGCGCCGGAGTGGGCGGTCGCCATCGCGCGTCGCGACGACCGGCTCTTCTTCAGGCTCGACCTGCTGGGCGGCACGCCCGGCACCTCGGTGCCCCACGTCGCCGCCCACGAGTCCGTGCACCAGGTTCTGGCGCATCTCGGCGGCTTCCCGCTGCCGCGCTGGTTCGAGGAGGGGCTCTGCGTGCACTTCGCGGGCGTGGCCTACTTCGAACCCGACACGCGCCTCGAGCGGCTCGCGGCGGCGGGGAACCTCCCGACCTTCGCGGAGGCGGGGGACCTGTTCGCGGGCGACGGGCGCAAGGCCTCGATCGGGTACCGCTTCGGGCAGGAGGTCGTCGCCGCCTTCCTCTCGCGCTTCGGGGAGGAGGCGCTCAAGTACCTGCTGCGCGAGGTCGCGGAGGGCCGGCGCTTCGAGCATGCGTTCCTCGCGGCGACGGGCGTGCCGCTCGCGCTCTTCGAGCGGGAGTGGCGCGCGCGCATCACGCCCTCGCTGCCCTTCTGGCTCTTCCTGCTGCTCGAGAACCTCGAGCTGGCGCTTCTCTGCGCGGGCGCGCTCGCGGTGGCGCTCGGCTACCTCCGCTACCGCCTCAGGCGCGAGGCCGCCCTCGCGCGGCTCGACCGGATGCCCTAGGAGCTTGTCCGGGTCATGGCCTTCAGCCACGCTTCGGGGCCAGCCGGACCCGGACAAGCTCCTAGGCCCGCAGGGGGCCGGCGATGTCGGCCATCAGCCGGTCGGTGAAGTCGCGCTCGCCGTCGCGGTCCTCGCTCCCCTCGTAGCGGCGCGGCGTGCCGATCGTGATCCGCACGCTGCCGCGGCGCGGGCGGCGCTGCACCTTCGAGAAGATGCGCAGCGTGCCGTCGACGGTGACGGGGACGACGAGCGCCCCGGTGCGGCGCGCCAGCCGCGCCACCCCCCGCCGCCCCCCTCCCATCGCCCCGGTCGACGTGATCTCCCCCTCGGGGAAGAGGCAGATCACCTCCCCCTGTTCGAGCGCCTCGAACGCGGCGCGCAGCCCCGCGACGGAGGGGCCGCGCTCGCGGATCGGCCGCGCGCCGGTCGCGCGGAAGTAGAGCCCCGCGACCGGCAGGTCGAAGAAGCGCTCGGTCATCAGGAAGGTGATGCGCTGCGGCAGCACCGCGTACTGCACCATCAGCGGGTCGAGCCAGGACTGGTGGTTGGGCGCGAGGATGATCCCCCGCGCGCCCGGCCGCGGGCAGCGGCCGGAGACGCGCACGCGCAGCAGCGCGAGCAGGATCGGCGCGACGACGAGCGCCTGCGCGTTCAGGAAGAGCTGGAGGAGGACCTTCCGAATTCGGCGCTACTTCCCGCTCTCGCCGCCCTTGCCCTCCGCGCCGCCGGACTCGTCGCCGCCGCGGCGCGCGAGCGCCTCCTCGTAGGCCCCCTTGCTCTTCATGTAGGAGCTGCCGGCGGCGGCGGCGGCGGCGGTGCCCTTGTAGCGGGTCGCGCACTCGGCGAGCAGCTTCATGCCGTTGACCAGATGCGCGTCGCTCGCCGCCTGGTCGTTCTTGACGCGGCCGGCCATGTCGAGGAAGCACTGGCCCGCGTTCTGGAGCGCGCCGGCGACCTGCCCGGCCTCTCCCGGATAGAGGCAGACGACGCGCATGTAGGGGAAGATCGCCTCCTCGGGCTTTCCCTGCGCGTAGATCGCGTGGCCGAGGTTCGCGAGGATCGCGGCGCGGTTGTCGGCGGCGACGCCCGCGAGGTCGGAGGCCCCCTCGAGGATCTTCTGCGCCTCGGGGAAGCGCGCCTTGTTCCCGCTCTCGAAGATCGCCTGCGCCTGCAGCAGGAGCGCGAGCGCGCGCGCGTCGACGAGGCTCTCGTCCATGCCGATCTCGCCCGCGATCGACTTCGCGGTCGCCTCCGCCTGGTCGAACTTGCGCTCGGCGATGTCGACCTTCACGGGGCCGAGCCGCGCCTTGAACTTCCAGTACTTGGGCAGGTCGGGGAGCGCGCCGATCTGCCCGTAGGCCTCGCGCGCCTTGTCGAACGCCTTCTGGTCGGTGTGGATCTCCGCGAGGATGCGGTGCACCTCGGGCGTGTAGGTCGAGTTCTGGCCGGTCCACTTCGCGTAGTGCGCCTGCGCCGCCTTGACGTTGCCCATCTGCAGGTAGCAGATGCCCACGTTGAAGAGCGCCTCGAGGCGGTAGACCTCGGACACGTCGGTCGCGTCCGCGACGGCGCGGTAGGCGGCGATCGCCTGGCTGAAGTTGCCGCGCGCGAAGACGTCGTAGGCGTCGAGCAGGCTCTCGGGCTGCGTCGTGAAGATCTTTTCGACGATCTGCTCGGCCGGGAAGAAGGTCCCCTTCTTGTCCCCCGCCTTCCTGAGCAACTCGACGCCGTCGTACCCGTCGCGCCCGATGACGCCGGTGCTCTGGTTCACGTAGACCTTCCAGTTGGCGATCGTGACCGGCTCCTCCTCGATCTTGTCGGGCATGCCCTCGACCGCGAGCTTGCCGCCCTTCGCGCGCACGAGCAGCGCGTCGGCGAAGGCGCCCGACGCGGCGAGCGCGAGCGCGAGGGTCATCCGTAGCGTGAGGCGGTCCATGCGTCTTCTCTTTCTGTGCGAGGCCTGGACCGCGCATTGTAGCGGCCCGCCGCAGGCCTGCCCACCGGCGGCGAACGGGGGGGCGCGGGGGGGGGCGGCCTCGGGGGGCGTGGCGGCGCAGCCCCGCTCAAGCGTCGCCCGCGCGCCGCCGATGATGGGGGCGCCGACGCGGTTGGGTAAGGGACGGGGGTCGGCAAGGATCAACGGTCTCCACGCCCCGTTCTCCTTACCTTGATCAGTTGGGCGACGATCGAGACGGCGATCTCCCCTGCGGAGGTGGCCCCGAGATCCAACCCGACAGGGGCGTGGAGCCACTTCGGCAGGGGCCCCCCGCGCGAGAGCGCCTCCGTGATCGCCGCCGCCTTCTTGCGCGACGCGAGCATGCCGACGTAGCGCGCGGGAGAGGCGATCGCGGCGCGGCAGCATTCGAGGTCGAGGCCGTGGCCGCGCGTCAGCACGACGACGTAGTCGTCGGGCGACGGGACCAGGCGCTCGAACCCCTCGACGAGCCCCGCGCAGACGACCTCGTCGGCCTCGACGCGCGCCGCGTGCTCGGGCCGGTCCTCGACGACGGCGACCGCGAAGTCCGCGACGGCCGCGACCCTGGCGACGGCGCTGCCGACATGTCCCGCGCCGAGGATGATGCAGCGCGGCCGGAGCAGCGGCTCGACGAAGAGGTCGCCCTCGAGGCGCGGCGCCTCGCGCGCGAGGTGCGGGGCGGCCGCGTCGCCCGCGACGAGCGCGCGCTCCACGCTGTCGCCGATGCGCGCGAGCAGCGCGGAGCGCCGCCCCGTGCGCAGCGCCCGCGCCACGTCCGCGGGCCACGTCGCGCCTCCCGCGACCCGCTCGACGAGGATGCGCACCGTCCCGCCGCAGATCATGCCGCCCTCGTCGGCGAGCGAGTCCTCGAGGGTGAACGAGAGCACGCGCGCCGGGCCGCCGGAGAGCGTCGCGAGCGCGGCGTCGATCACTGCGCCTTCGACCCGCCCGCCGCCGACGCTCCCCGCGAGCCGGCCCCCGGCGCCGACGAGCATCTTCATCGCCGCCTCCGCGGGCGCGGAGCCCTCCGTCGCGACCACCGTCGCGAGCGCGCAGTCCTCGCCCGCCCCCGCCCGGCGCGCCAGTTCCCCATAGAGGCTCACGCCAGCTCCTCGATCCAGATCTTGCCGTCGCCGATGCGACCCGTGCGCGCCGCGGCGATGATCGCCGCGATCGCCGGCTCGAGGTCGGCCTCGTCGAGCGCGCACTCGAGCCGCACCTTCGGCAGGAAGACGACCTCCGCGGACCGCCCGCGGTAGAGCTCGAGATGGCCCTTCTGCCGCCCGTAGCCGCGCGCCTCGCTGAGCGTCAGCGAGCGGGCGCCCTTATCGAGCAGCGCCTTCGCGACCGCCTCGACCTTGAACGGCTTGATCACGACCGTGAGCCGCCTCATCCGTCCACCGAGACCGTCGCGATGCCCGCGCGCTGCAGCAGCGCGGCCGCGACGCCCGCGCCCCGCACGACGCCCTGCGCGGCGTGCACCTCCCCGCAGCCGCACGAGGGCGAGCGCTCCTTCAGGTAGGCGACCGCGCACCCGGTCTCCCGCGCGCGCTCGACCGCGAGCCGCGCCCCGCGCAGGAAGGCCTCGGTCACATCGGCGCCCTCGACGGTGACGACGCGCGCGTGGCCGTCGGCGACCGCGTGCCCGTCCCCGCCCACGAGATGCGCCGCCGGCCGCGGCGTGCCGAGCCCGCCCGCCTCCTCGGGGCAGAAGGCGACGACCTCGACCCCCTCGCGGTCGAGCGCCTCGGCCAGCCGCCCGATCCGCCTGTCCCTGCCGTCGAAGCGGCAGGGCCGGCCGACCATGCAGGCGGAGACGAGCACTCTCACCATCCCCTCCTAGGTTAACCTCGTGGCATGAGGACCAGGATCATCGCCGTCGTCGGCTCCGGCCGGCCCCTCCAGGCCGAGGTCGGCAAGCTGGCGGAGAGCCTCGGCGCCGCGCTCGCCCAGGCCGGCTACGCCATTCTCACGGGGGGGCGCGGGGGGGTCATGGAGGCGGTCGCGCGCGGGGCGGTGCGCGCGCGCGGCAAGTCGCCGCATCCGCCGGTGATCGGCCTCCTGCCCTCCTACGCGCACGCCGAGGGCAACGCGTATCTCGACCTCGTGCTCCCGACCGGCCTCGGCCACGCGCGCAACGCGCTCGTCGCGGCCGGCGCCGAGGTGGTCGTCTGCATCGGCGGCGCCACCGGCGCGCTCTCGGAGGTGGCGCTCGCGAGCAAGATCGGCCGCCCGGTCCTCACCTTCCGCGAGACCGGCGGCACGGCGGCCGTCGTCGACCGCGCCCTCGGATCGGTCGTGGCCGTCGCCACCGTCGAGGAGGCGATCGGAAAGATCCGCGAACTGCTCCCCGCCTAGCCCGCGGGCCGAAAAGGGAGGTGTGGATCCCGCCGTGAAGAAGCGCCCGGCCCCCGCACCCCCCCGCGTTCCGTGGAAGCGGCGGCTCCGGCGCGCGCTGCTGGTCGCCCTTCCGTGCTGGCTCCTCCTCTGCGGGCTTGTCGTGCGGCCGCGCCTCGCGCGCTTCCTGTCGGAGACCTTCGAGGGCGAGACGAGCGTCGCGTTCGCGATCGTCTGGCCCCACCTCGACGTGACCGCGTTCGGGCTCTCGGTGAAGGCCGGCCACCATGCGCTCTCCGCGCCGCTCGCCCACGTCGATACGCGCCCGCTGGGCCTGCTCGGCGCGCGGCCCGTGAACGCGGTCTCCGTGCGCGGCCTCTCGGCCCGGTTCGAGGAGGACTCCGACGCGCGCATCTTCCGGGCGGCGGAGGGCGGGGGGGGCGGAGGCGCGCCCGGCGCCCCGGCGCGCATCCCGCCGCTCCGCTTCGACGGCGTCACGGTCGAACTCGCGCGCCGGGGCGGCGAGACGCGCACGCTGTTCACGGGCGCGCGCGTGGACGTCACGCAGGCGGGCGAGAGCCTCTTCCGGATCGCCGCCGCCGACGGGACGCTGCTGCCGCTGCCCTACGAGAGGCTGACCGCGCGCCTCCTGCCGCGGGGCGGGCGCCTGCTCGTGGACGACCTGAAGGTGCGCGCGCTCAACGGCATCGCGCGCGGCTATCTCGACATCGACGCGAGGGACGCGGGCGCCTTCAACGGGGAGGTCGAGTGGAGGTTCGTCGAGATCGAGGAGATCTGGCGCACGTTCGGGCTGCCGTTCGCCGAGAAGCGGCGCGGCGACCTCTCCGGGAGCGTCGTCTTCGAGGCGGGCCGGCCCGCGCTCCGGGCGCTGAAGGCCAAGGGGTCGCTCCGGCTCGAGCGCGGACGCTTCTACTCGCCGGTCAGCTTCAAGATCTTCCTCGTGCTCGGGCTGCCCGTGCTCGACGAATCCTGGATCCACGGGGGGGAGATCGCCTTCTCCGTCGAGGAGGGGCTCTGCCATCTCGAGGAGGTGAAGGTGCGCGGCGGCGACTACGCGCTCGAGGGCCGCGGCATCCTCGCCTTCACCGGCGAGGCCGACCTCGAGATGAGGCACGGCGGCACGACGCTGGCGGTGAGCGGGCCGATCGAGGATCCTTCGGTGCGCGTGCTTCCCCTGTCCGGGCTCACGGTGCCCTTCGACCGCCTCTTCCGCGAGCGCGTGCGCGCGGGCAGGGAGGGCAGGTGAGGGCGGCGCGCTGGCTCGTCCTGCTCGCCGCGTGCGGCGCGCGATACCGCGCGCCCGCGGAGAGCGAGCCGATGCGGCTCGACATCGAGGACCGGAACACCGAGAGCCGCGTGAGGATGGCGCTCGCGCGCGACCCGGAGACGGCCGCCTATCCCGGCATCCGCGTGCGCTGCCGGTCGGGAATCGTCACGCTGGAGGGGGAGGTGGACCGGCTTGCCGCGAAGCGGCGCGCGGCGCTGCTCGCGCGCGCCTGCGAGGGGGTGAAGGGGGTCGAGGACCTCATTGTCCCCACTGCACGCGGGTGATGTCGGTGATCCTCCATGCGCCGTCGCGCTCGGCGAACCAGAGGCTCAGCACGAAGCGCTGCGGGGAGCCCTGCGCGGCCGCCCGGACCGACAGGATCGGCACGAACATCTCGTCGCCCTTCCAGAGCGCGCGGTAGTCCCCCGTCGAGAGTTCCGCGAGGCGCGCGTCGCCGCCGAGGTGGGCGCGCAGGCGCCGCTCCATCGCGTCGCGCGCGAAGGGGCCCTCGCCGCGGTAGTCGTCCGCGAGCGCCGCGAGGATCTCGTCCACCGCCGCGTCGCCGCCCCGCCGCGCGGCGGCGACCAGCCTCCCGACGAGGCGCTCGACCTCCTCCCGGTCCGACGTCACGAGCGCGTCGACGAGGAGCCAGGCCGCGACCGCGACCGCGAGCGCGGCGAGCAGGGTGCGCAGCACGGCGCGAGTATACTCGCGGGCTTGGCCCACCCGCTCGTGCTGCGCGCCGCGGCGCCGCTCGCCGAGGCGGCGAGCCGCCTCGTCTTCGGCTTCACGACGCGCCACATGCGCCTCCGCTGCCGCTTCCACTTCAGGGGGCCGCTGGACGGCGAGATCGCCTCGGGCCGGCCGCTGCTGCTCGCGCTCTGGCACCAGGACGTGCTGACGCTCTTCCACTACCTCGCCGCGCGCGGCCGCCTCGAGCACGGGCGCCGCTTCGCGATGCTCAGCAGCCGCTCCTTCGACGGCGAGATCACCGAGCGCGTGATGCGCCCGTGGGGGTTCTCGTTCTCCCGCGGCTCGTTCGGCAAGGAGGGGGGCGCGAGCGCGCTGCGCGGGCTCCTGCGCGCGGCGCGCCGGGGCGAGAGCGTCGTGCTCGTCGCCGACGGGCCGCTGCCCCCCGCGCAGGTGATGCGCCCGGGGCCGCTGCACGTCGCCCGGGAGACGGGCCTGCCGCTCTTCGTCGCGCGCGCGTGGGCGAGGCCGCAGGTCCTCCTGCCACACACGTGGTTCCGCATGGCGATCCCGCTGCCGGCCGCCCACGTGGCGCTCTTCTCCGACGGCCCCCTCGACGTCTCCGGCGACCTCGAGGAGGCGCGCCGGCGCGCCGAGGCGTCGCTGCACGCGCTCGGCGAGGCGTGCGACGCGCACCTCTATCTCCGCCCGCGCGTGCGGGGAGGCAGGCGCCTCGCCTTATGATGGGGGCCTGATGGATCTCGCATTCTACGACCGGACCGCGCGCGGCCGGCTCATCGTCACGGGGAGGGACAGGAAGGACCTGCTCCACCGCCTCTGCACGAACGCCGTCGCGGGCCTCGAGAAGGGCAACGGCGTGCCCGCCTGCTTCACGACCCCCAAGGGGCGGCTCATCGACTGGACCGTCGTGCTCGACCGCGGCGACGACCTGCTCCTGCTCTCGGGGAACCCGGAACGGCTCGCGGGACACATCCAGCAGTACACGATCACCGAGGACGTGACGGTGCGGAACTACATGGCGATCGAGATCGTCGTCTGCGGGCCGGGCGCGAAGGCGTTCCTCGGCGTCGAGATCGAGCCCTGGTGTCTCGCCGGGAGGGGGCTCGCGGGGGTGCAGGTCGAGATCGTGCGCATCGAGCCGCTGCTCGGGGACGCCTACGTCGTGCTCGCCCCCGACGCGGTGGCGCTGCGGCGGCTGCTCGCCGAGCGCGGCGAGGCGCTCGACCCCGCGGCGGTCGACGCGCTGCGCGTGCGGGCGGGCATCCCGGCGGTGCCCAGCGAGATCAACGAGGAGCACAACCCGTGGGAGGCCGGCCTCGCCGGGGCGATCTCGCTCCAGAAGGGCTGCTACGTCGGGCAGGAGATCATCGCGCGCCTGAACACCTACGAGAAGGTGCAGCGGCGCCTCGTCGGGATCCGGCTCGACGCGCCGGCGGCGCAGGGGGCGCCGCTGACGCGCGACGGCGAGGAGGTGGGCCGGGTGACCACCCCCTCGGGCTCCCTCGCGCTCGCCTACGTCAAGAGCGCGTTTGCCGAGGCGGGCACCCGCCTCGACCAGGGCACCGTGCGCGCGTTCCCGCTCTCCTGAGCTACCAGTGCGGGTGCGCCCAGAGCGAATAGGAGGGGTAGACCGAGGGCTCCTCCCACGGGCGCGACTTCCACCGCTTGTAGGTCCAGATCCACGCCTCGGGCTGCGCGCGGATGCCCTCCTCGAGTTCGCGGTTCAGCTCCCGCGTGACGCGGGGCACCTCCTCCTCGCGCGGGGCCGAGGCGTCCACCGGCACGAGCTTGCCCCGGAGCCGGTAGCGCCTGCCGCCGTCGACGGGATGGCAGAGCACGAAGAGAAGCGGCGCGCCGCGGCGGTGCGCGAGCAGCGCGAGGGCGCCGGACGTGAGCGCGGGCAGGCCGAAGAAGTCGACGAAGAGGCCGCCCTCCGCGGGGGCGACCGCCATGTCGATCACCGAGCAGACGATCTCCCCCTTGCGCAGCGCCGCGAGGCAGGCGAGCAGCGCCCCCTCCCGGTAGACGAGGCGGTTGCCGGTCGCCTCGCGGCAGCGGCGCAGGTGCGCGTCGATGCGCGCGTTGCGCACCGGCCGCGCGATGAAGGTGCAGCGCGGCAGCCCCATCGCGCCGGTGCCGAGGTTGAACATCTCCCACGAGCCGAAGTGGGCGGTCGCGACGACGAGCCCCCGCTGCCCGGCGAGCAGCCGCCCGAGCAGCAGGGCGCCTTCCGCGTCGATCTCGAGGTGGCGCGAGGCCTCGCCCGGCGAGAGCCGGCGCGACCAGAGCGCGTCGAGCAGCGCGACGCCCTGCGTGCGCAGCGACGCGCGCAACAGGCGGCGGTGGTCGGCGCGGCCGGGCAGCGCGAGCGCGAGGTTCTCGAGGCCGGTGGCGCGCGCGCGCGCGTCGAGCCAGTAGACGAGGCCCCCCAGCCGCCGCCCCAGCCAGACCGCCACGCCGCGCGGCAGGCGCGGCACGACGGCGCCGAGCAGCCGGTAGCCCGCGTACTCGAGGAGGTCGCGCAAGATGCCCAAGCATATCGGGGCCGTCTGGCACAATGCGGGCCTGCGCGCCCCGGCCCTGCTCCTGCTCCTCGCGCTCTGCTGCCCGGGCGACGAGGGTCAAGCGACGGAGCAGCAGCGCCTCGAGGAGCTCTGCGCCGAGCTCACGGGCCGGATCGAGGAGTGGATGGGGGTGGGCTTCGGGAGGGGGATCCCGGTGCGCGTCGTCGGCCGCGACTGGCTCACCGGGCTTGTCGGCGAGACGGAGCGGCGGCTCACCCCCGCGCGGACGCTCGCGATGATGCAGGTGCTCGCCGAGCGCCTGCACCTGGTCCCGAAGGGCTACGACATCCTCGAGCGGCAGCTCGACCTCTTCCGGAGGATGGTCGCCGGGCTCTACGACTGCGAGGAGGACCGCTTCTTCGTCGTCGAGGGGATGGCGGAGGGCGACCTGCGCGAGTTCGCGATCACCGCGGCGCACGAGCTCGTCCATGCGCACCGCGACGGCCACACCGACTTCTGGGCGCGCATCCTCCGCCTCGCGCCGACGAACGCCGACGCGGCGCTCGCGCTGCGCTGCCTCGTCGAGGGGGACGCGACGCTGCTCGGCAACGCGTTCGGCGTCGCGCACCTCTCGTCGAGCGCGACGCCGCAGGTCCTCGAGCTGGTCGCGAGGAACGCGGAGCGCAACGCGCGCGAGTTCCGCGAGAGCATGAACGGTCCCGGACTGCGCGAGTTCCCCGCCGCGCTGCGCGAGATGCTGATCGCCCCCTACACCGACGGGGAGGTCTTCGCGGCGGCGCTCTACCGCGCCGGCGGGGCCGCGGCGCTGCGGCGCGCCTTCGACGACCCGCCGCGCTCCACCGAGCAGGTGCTGCACCCGGAGAAGTACCTCGCCGCGAGGCCCGACGAGCCGGTCGCGTTCGGGGGCGGCGATCCCTCCGCGGCGCTCGGCGGGGGGTGGACGGCCGGCTACTCCGACACCGTCGGCGAGCTTGAGCTCCGCGTGCACCTGACGCCGCTGCTCGGACGCGAGCGCGCGGTGCGCGCGGCGGCGGGATGGGACGGCGCCCGCTACCACCTCTGCCTCCGCGACGGGGCCGCGCCCTTCTTCGGGCTCGTCAGCGCCTGGGACAGCGAGCAGGACGCGTGGGAGTTCGCGGGGGCGTGGGCCGAGTGGGCGGCACGCCGGGACGGGGCGAAGGCGCCCCGCCGCATGGCGCCGGGCGGCTGGGCCGTCGCCACCGCCGAGGGGGAGGTGCGCGTCGAGGTGCGCGGCACGCTCGTGCTCGTCGCCGACGGCGTGCCCGAGGGCCGCGAGGCGGAGGTGCTCGCGGCGCTGGCGTCGGCGGAGCGGTGACCGAGCCCGCGTGTGCTAGACTCCGCGCGCCTTGCTGCGCCAGATCCTCCCCGCCGAGGCTCTCGAAGCGGTCGAGCGGGAGCGTGCGCTCCTCGCGCGCGTGCACGCGTTCGCCGACCGCTTCGAGCGCGGCTCCGCCGAGGCGCGCCGCGTCGCCGACCTGATCGCGCACCTCGACGACATGTTCCTCCTCGTCGTCGTCGGGGAGGTGAAGGCCGGGAAGTCGGCGTTCATCAACGCGCTGCTGCGCAGCGACGTCTGCCCCGAGGGGCCGCTGCCGCTGACCGACAAGGTGCACGTGCTCGGGTACGGGCCCCTCGCGTCGGAGAGCGCGAGCGAGCCCCACGTGCTCCGCCGCACGGTGCCCGTCGAGGCGCTCCGGCACATGAGCGTCGTCGACACGCCGGGCACCAACAGCCCGCTCCGGCGCCACCAGGAGATCACCGAGTCCTTCCTGCCGCGCGCCGACATCGTCTTCTTCGTCACGTCGATCGACTGCCCGCTGACGCAGACGGAGATCCAGCTCCTCGGCGAGATCCGGCGCCGCTGGCGCAAGGAGGTCGCCTGCATCCTCGCGAAGGTGGACATGCATCCCGAGCGCGACAGGGCGATCGTCCTCGAGTACCTCGACGGCGCCTTCCGCGAGCATCTCGGCTTCCGCCCCGACCTCTTCGCGGTCTCCTCGAAATGGGCGAGGGAGGCGCGCGCCTCCGGCGACGAGGCCCTGCTCGGGAAGAGCGGGCTCCCCGCGGTGGAGCGCTACGTCGTCGAGAACCTCGGCGAGGCGCAGCGGCTCCTGCTCAAGCTCAAGAGCCCGATCGGCGCGGTGGCCGACGTGCTCACGCGCATCGAGGGGGCGTGCGCCGCCCGCCTCGCCACCCTCGAGCGCGACTTCGCGGGATGGAGCGCGGTCAAGGAGCAGGCGACGTTCGCCGCCACGTCGCTGAAGGAGCGCTCCGAGCGCCACATCGCGCCGGTCTCGATCTCCTTCGAGAACCTCGAGGCGCGGGGGCGGCGCTTCCTGCGGGAGACGGTGCGCCTGAGGAACCTGCGCCTTGTCGGCGACGCCGCCCGCTTCCGCGAGGCCTTCGAGCGCGAGGTCGTGCGCGGCGCCGCCGCCGAGGTCGAGGGGAAGGTCGAGGAGGCCGCCCGCTGGCTCGGCGAGGAGACGCGCGCCCTCTGGGAGCGCTCGCTCGCCCACTTCCAGGAGACGGTGCCGCTGCGCGCCTACCGGGAGGAGATCGCCGCCGGCGAGGGCCCGCGCTTCCGCGAGACGCGGGCGGAGACGCTGGAGCGCCTCATCGCCGACGCGCGCAGGAACCTCTCCTCCTGGAGCGTGGAGGGGGAGTGCGCGCGCGTGCGCGAACTCGCGGGCCGGAGCCTCGCGCGGCTGCTGGGCACCGAGGTGCTCGCCGCGGGGCTCGCGGGGACGCTCATGGCGACGCTGATGCCCACCGTGCTCGGCGGCGTCGGCATCGCGCTCGCCGCGGCCGTCGCCGTGGGCGGGTTCTTCCTGCTCCCCGCGCGGAGGCAGCGGGCGATCGAGGGGTTCGAGGCGGGGGTGAGGTCGGTGCGGGAGGCCGTCCTCGCGTCGCTGCGGGAGAGCATCGCGACGGAGGCCGACCGCGCCTCGGCCGCCGTCCTCGATGCTTTCGCGCCCTTCCACGACTTCTTCGAGAACCGGCGCCGCGCGCTGGAGGCCGCGCGCGCGGAGGGGCAGGAGTTGCGCGAGCAGGCCGCGCGCATCCTCGCCACGCTGGAGTAGCGTGGGGGGGTCGGCCGTCGTCCTGCTCTCGGGCGGCATGGACTCCGCCGTGGCCGCCGCGTGGACCCGGGAGCAGCGCCTGGGGGTCATCGGCCTCACGGTGGACTACGGCCAGCGCCACCGGGGCGAGGTCGAGGCGGCCGGGCGCATCGCGCGCTGGGCCGGGGCGGTCGAGCACGTGGTGCTCGCGGTGGACCTCCGCGCGGTGGGGGGGTCCGCCCTCACCGGAGACGTCGAAGTGCCGAAAACGGGCCCGGCGGGCGGGATCCCGGCCACCTACGTGCCCGCGCGCAACACGCTGCTGCTCGCCCTCGCGCTGGGGCTCGCCGAGGCTCGCGGCGCCTCGTCGATCGTGATCGGCGTCAACCGCGTCGACTACTCCGGCTACCCCGACTGCCGTCCCGAGTTCCTCGCCGCCTTCCGCGCGCTCGCGCGCGTCGCGACCAAGGCCGGCGTCGAGGGCAGGGCGCCCGCGCTGCTCGCCCCCCTCCTCGACCTCGGCAAGGCGGGGATCGTGACCCTCGGGATGCGCCTGCGGGTCCCGTTCGCGGAGACGCTCTCCTGCTACGACCCCGGTCCGGAGGGGGGCGCCTGCGGGGGCTGCGACGCCTGCCGGCTCCGCCGCGCGGGATTCGAGCAGGCGGGCGTCGCCGATCCGACGCGCTACTCCCCGGCGTGAATCCGGCGAAATCCGGCGATTCCTGCCGTTTCCTGCGTGGATTGCGTCCGCCCTCTCTGCTAGAAACCGCCCGTAAGAGGTGTTTCAGGGCCTCTCGGGGCGGTTCTGCTCTGGTTCATTCCTGATCTCACGTTTCGGAGGATGTTTCGATGGCCGCAAAGAAGAAGGCGAAGACGAAGGCTGCCGGGGGGAAGAAGCGGGGCGGGGGCGAGATCCTCTGCGTCGGCAGCAAGGTGAAGGGCTACATCAAGTCGAAGGGCATGAAGTGCGCGGGCGACCTCGTCGAGGCGCTCAGCATGCGCGTGCACGGCGTGCTCGACTCGGCGATGGCGCGGTGCGCGGGCAACAAGCGCTCGACCGTGCGCCCCGTCGACCTCTAGTCGGCGACCTCGCGGATGCGGCGCGGCGGGCGGGGGAGGATCCCCTCCCGCCGCGCGTCCTTTTCACAGGTCGCGGCGCTCGGCGAGGAGGGCCGCGAGCGCGATCGCGGAGACGCCGATCGCGGCGAGCGGTGCGAGGCAGGCGCCGAGCGAGGGCTCCGGCATCCCGAGCAGCACCGCGTGCGGGCGGTAGTAGTGCTCGGGGAAGAGGCGCGCGACGTGCGTGAGCGCCGACGTGAAGATGCCCATGAAGTCGAGCACCATCGGCACGAGCACGAGCACGAGGGTGAGGCCGATCGCGCGCCCGCGCCGCGCGCAGAGCGATCCCATGAGGAACGCCGTCGCGCCGATCGCGGCGCTCCCGGCCATCGCGAGCGCGATGCTCGGCGCCGCGGCGGCGATCGACGGCTGCCGCGGGCCCATCGGGAGGAGCCGCGAGAGGAGCGCGTAGCCGAGCAGCATCGTGGCGCCGAGCGCCGCGAGGTGCACGAGCATCGCGATCGCCCCCGCGAAGACCGCCGCCGCGCGCCGCACGGGATGCGTGAAGAGCAGGTCGGCCGTGCCGCGCCCCGACTCGCCCGCGATCACGTCGGTGCCGAGCGCGATGCCGAAGACGAGCGGCAGCGCGCGCGCGTCCGGCCGCATCATCACGAGCGCCTTGTAGGTGCGGGGGTCGGTCAGGTCGTGGATCGGGATGCCCATGCCCTCGCGGATCCGCCCGGGCAGGATGCTGACGATCCAGTCGGAGAACTGCGCGTGCTTCTTCCAGAACTGGAACAGGAAGAGGAAGGTCGCCTCGTGCAGCAGCGCGAGCAGGAGCACCGCGAGGAAGAGCGCGCGGTAGCGGCGCAGGTAGAAGCGGACCAGCGGTAGGATCGTCACGGCGTGCCGTAGTAGGAGAGGATGACGTCCTCGAGGGAGCGGGCGCGGTCGGTCGAGCGCTTCATCTCCTCGACGCCCCGGTCGGCGACGAGCCGCCCCTCGCGCACGACGAGCACCCGGTCGCAGAGCGCCTCGACCTCGAGCATGTCGTGCGTGCAGAGGAAGAGCGCCCGCCCCTCGCCGCGCGCCTTCCACATGCGGATCGCGTCGTGGTAGCGCCGGCGGACGAGGGGGTCGAGCCCGGTCGTCGGCTCGTCGAGGATCGCGAGCGGGGGATCGTGCTGCAGCGCGACCGCGAGGCCGAGCTTTCTCCGCATGCCCGTCGAGTAGGTCGAGACGCGCCGCGCGAGCACCCGGTCGTCGAGGCCGAGGCGGTCGAGCAGTTCGGGACGCAGCAGGGGCGGCCGGCCCGGGCGCAGCGACGCGTAGAAGTCGAGCGTCTCCCGGCCCCCGAGCCCCCCGTGGAAGGCGAGGTCGCCGGGAAGGAAGCCGACCTGCCGGCGGACCTCGACGGAGTCGCGCCTCGTGTCGAGGCCGAGCAGCGTGGCGTGCCCGCGCGTGGGCCGGATGAGGTCGAGGAGCAGGCGGATCGTCGTCGTCTTGCCCGAGCCGTTGGGGCCCACGAAGCCCGCCACCTCCCCCGCGGCGAGCCGCAGGCTCAGCGCCTCGACGCCGACGACGCCCCCCCGGTAGGTCTTGCCGAGTTCGCGGGTTTCGAGGGCGATCATGCGATCCGTCGCGCGCGGGGCATAATACGGGCATGCGCCCCCTCCTTCCGCTGCTTCTTCTCGCGCTGCTCGCGCGGGCGGACGACCCCTTCGAGACGACGCTGAAGATCTTCGAGGACACCGCGCCGCACGCCTTCACCCCCGGCTCGAAGTCCCGCGTCTATCCCGCGGTCGAGGCGATGGTGGAGAGCGGGGACGCGCGGGCGGTGATGCCGCTCGTGATGCTGCTCGTCGACACGCTGACGGCGCAGGACAGGCTGCAGGCGGAGATCAAGAAGGCGCAGACGCGCGCCGCCGAGGCCTACCGCCGCTCGCAGGACATCGAGCGCGAGCTGACCGTGCTGCGCGTGCGCGAGAAGGCGGGCGCCGTGGACGTCGGACCCAAGATCGAGGAGCGCGAGGCGGCGCTGCGGAAGGAGGGCGCCGCGTTCCGGCAGGTGCGCGAGGAGGCGGACCGCTTCGACCGGCTGATCGGGTTCGCGAAGGAGCTGCGCGCGAAGCTGAGCGACGGGGCGACGGCGCTGCTCCGGTCGCTCGGCTCCGCGAAGGCCGCGGGCGTCATGCCGGAGATGCGGCGCGTGCTCGACATCTCCGAGGAGCGGCAGTCGGTCTACCTCGCGCTGATCCTCCGCGACTCGGGCCTGCCGTCGGCGGCGCCGCACCTGCTCGAGATCCTGCAGCACCCCAAGGCGAGCGAGGCGACCCGCCGCCACGCGATCTCGGGCATCGCGCCGGTCGCCGCGCCGGACGAGCTCGAGGCGCTGCTGCGCGTCGCCGAGGCCGAGACGCCGCCCGTGCGGGCGCACGCGCTCCACGCCCTCGGCCTGAGGGCGCAGCGCCCCCTCGCGACCGTGGACGAGGCCCGCGCCTGGGTCGCGTCGCTGCCGCGCTAGGATGTTGCCGCGCGCGCCTTGCTGGGTGCGAGGGCACGCCCAAGGCCAGCGGGAACTGCGCGGTACGGTCAGCCACAGCCTTCGTCTTGACCCTGGAAGAAGGAACCCAGGAACCTAGGAACCGAGGAGTCGGCGGATTCGATCCATCGAAGTCCGGGCCCCCCTGCGCTCGTGGGTTCCTCCCTTCCTGGGTTCCTTGTCAAATCCGAGATCCTCGGTGCTGATCGGCCGAAGGCCGTCGCGAGGGTGCGCAGCGCCCGCAAGCGGGCCAAGTGCCTTACAGGCACCGGATCCGGCGCGGTCGCCGGGAGCATCCAGACCCGCTCCGCCTCCCGCGTCCGGAGTGACCCGGCCATGCGCGCGGCCTACGGCGCGGGGCGGATCGAGATCGCGACGTTGATCTCCGTCAGCGTCTCGGCGCTGCTCGCGGTCGGATGGGGGATCCGGCAGACGAGCGCCGTCGACGGCGCGAGCGGGTTGCCGAAGTCGACGAGGCCGCTCGCGAGCGTGCCCGCGAGCTCCGTCCGGTAGGAGGGGACCGCCTGCGCGAGCGCGAGCTCCTCGACCTCGCTGTCGAGGCCGCAGGTCTCGACCTCCACCCACGCGAGCAGGCTCGTGCCCCGGATCCACGGGCGCACCGAGACGCGCAGCCCCTCCGTCACGGTGCGCGCCGCCCCGCGCGCGAGGTCCTCCTCGGTGCCATAGGCGGGGGAGGTGTGCGTGCGCGCGCTGAGCGAGTGCTGCGCCTGCAAGCCGAGCGCCGTCAGCGCCGCCGCCTCGCGCCCGGGCGCGAAGACGTCCGCCGGCTCGCGCTGGCGCAGGTCGCGCGGCAGCAGCTCGGCGGCCGACCCCTGCAGCATCGCGACGAACGCCTGCCCGAACGCGCGCAGCTCGAGCTTCTCGCGCGCCATCAGCCGCTCGAAGATCGGCGTGCGGAGCGCGGAGGCCTGGATGCGCACGACGAAGCTCGCGCGGCTCTGCGCCCGCAGCTCGTTCACCGCCGCCGCGGCCCGTTCGCGCAGCGCGAGCGGCACGCGCGCGACGGTCGCGTCCACGTCCACCTCGACCTCCGGCGTGCCGAGCTGGTCGCTGAGCGCCTCGCGCAGGAAGCGCGCCCGCGCCTCGAGCACCTCCACGGGATCGCGCCGCACGAAGCCCTGCCGCGGATCCACCTTCGGCCCCGGGTTGTCGCGCACGCGCAGCAGCAGGTCGTGGAGCGAGACCTCCGCCTGCGCGTTCGCCGCGGGCGCGGGGGAGGCGCCCTCCCTTCCTCCCGTGCCCAGCAGCAGCAGGAGGATCCTCGGGGGGTCCGGGGGCTCCGCGAAGGGGTCGGCGAGGCCCGCGAGCACGAGCGTCGAGCCCGGCGCGAGGTCGACGAAGGCCTCCGCCTCCTGCGTGAGGAAGCGCGGCGTCGCGCGGCCGTCCGCCCCGAGCGCCGGCGGCAGCGGGAGGCGCGCCGCGACGTTCAGCAGCAGCGCGGTGCGGCCGACGCCGTCGCGCAGCGGCATCATGTCGAGCAGCATGCCGTAGTGCGAGGTCCACGCGCCGGCGGGCTCGAGCGCCACCCGCGCGTAGGCCGCCGCGCGCGAGAGCGGCAGCGCGGCGAAGAGCGTCTGCGGCACGCCGTTCTCGATCTCGACGTCGAAGAGCCCCTCCGGCAGCCCGGCATCCCCCCCCTCGTCGCGCAGCATGCCGCAGATCTCCTCGAAGGGGTGCGCGGGCGGGATCGCCGCGTGCAGCACCGGCGAGCCGCCGCGGTCGGAGCGCTGCAGGGCGCCGTAGCGCCGCTCGAAGGAGGCGAGCGACGCCGGGGGCACCGAGACGAACAGGAAGCGCCACCGCATCGCCTCCCGCGGCAGCGCCTCCATGCGCCGGAGTTCGGCCTGCAGCGCGTCGAGGACCTCGGGACGGTTGCGCGCGATCAGCATCTCGCCCGCGGTGTCGAGGTAGTTGCCCTTCGCGCTCCACGAGGCGGGCTCGACGCGCAGCGGCAGGTAGGCGCGGGCGAACGACGCGGCGGTGAAGCGCGACGGGAGTTCGTCGCGCAGCAGCAGGAAGCGGCGGGGCTTGGAGAGCGGGGAGCGCACGATGCCGTCGCCCCGCCGCGCCGGCACCGGCAGGATGCGGTACTCCTGCCCCGGCTCCGAGATCATGTCGAGCATGCGCTGCAGGTGGTTCAGCAGGTCGCCCGCGACGGTCGTGCGGCGCGGCTGCTCCGGCAGCGGCGCGAGCGCGCGCGAGCCCGGCGCGCCGCGCTGGTGCGCCTCGGCCCGGTGGCCGAGGATGCTCTGGCGCAGCGTCCGCAGCTCCTCCGACTCCGCCGCGAACTCGCAGGCGTCGATGCCCGCGACCGCCTCGCGGAAGCGGCTCTCGGCGAGGTTGTGCTCTCCCGCCTTCGCGTGGGCGAGCGCCTCCTTCAGGCGCGCCTGCGCCTGCCGCGCCACCGCGCGGATCTGCGCCTCCGACCACGAGCGGAGGAAGCGGAGCGGGTCGCGCAGGAGCTGCGTCATGCCCGAGAGCAGCGTCTCCCACTGCGCCTCGAGCGCGCGCGCCTCGGCGTTGTCGGGGTCGAGTTCGAGCGCCGCCTGGATGTGGCGGAAGGCCTGCACGTCGTTGCGCTCCTCGAGATGGCGCCTCGCCTGCGCCTCGATGCCCTCGAGCCGGCGCGCGCGCGCCGCCGCCGCCTCCTCCGCCGCGGGCGGCGCGTGTTCCGCCGGGCGCGGCTGGCGCGCGCGGATGCGCTCGCGCAGGTCCGCCGCGCGCCGCGCGGCCTGCGGCGGGACCCCCTTCCGGCCGTAGATCGCCTCCGCGAGGTGGTCGAGCGCGAGCAGGTCCTGCCCGAGCGCGTCGTGGCACTGCGCGATCCTGAGGTGCAGCAGCGCCTGCTCCCCCTCCGGGCGCGACGTCTCCTCGAGCGCCTTGCGGTAGAGCCCGATCGCGGCCGGCAGGTCGCCGCGCACGAGTTCCGCATGCCGCGCGAGAAACGCCGGATCCTCCCCCCCCGCCGCCGCCGCCGCGAGCAGCGTCAGGAAGGCGACAGCCCACGCATGCACGCTCGAACCGGTCGTCGCGGGAGGGGCCACTCACCCCATCCTACGCGCTACGGCGCCCCCACGAACACGAACGCCCCCCGGTGGTGCGGGTCGGGATGCGTCTTGCGAAGCGCCCTCCTCGCCTCGTGCAGCGCGTCACACGCCCCCGCCCCCCCCATCATCCGCTTGTACATGTCGGTCATCAGCAGCGCGGTGCTCGCGTCGGCCACCTTCCAGAGGCCCGCGACGACGGGCGCGCCGCGCAGGGCGTCGGCCGGGTCCACGGCGGCTGGCCGGACGATGCGGCCCGGCGTCTAGCGGCCGTACGCGACGAACGCGGCCCAGACCGATGGGCCGGACAGCACGCGTCCGGCCTTGTCCTTCGCTGCGCGCACGCTCAGCGCCGCGCGCCGCAACGCGGCTGCCGGCTGCAGGCGGTCGCGGCCGTCGAGGAGGCCCTCGTACATCCTCTCCATGAGGAGGCGCGTGGCGTCGTCGTCGACCTGCCACAGGCTCGCGATCACCGAGCGCGTGCCCGCCATCTGGAAGCCCTGCACGAGGCCGATCACGCCCTCGCCCGCCTCGGCGCGGCCCAGCGCCGTCTCGCACGCGGACAGCACGACGAGCTCGACGCCGCGCAGATCGAGGTGCGACGCCTCGGCCGCGGTCAGGACGCCGTCGTCGCCATCGCCGCCGTCGCCCACGCTCGCGCCGGCCATCGCGAGGCCGGCGAGCAGCATCGGGTCGTAGCCCGCCGCGAGGCTGCGCTCCATGTTCGCGCCGAGCCACTCCGCCGCCGTGCGCCGCTCGCGCAGGCCCGCCATCAGGTCGTCGCGCACGAACCCGTGCGTCGCGACGTGCACGATGCGGCGGCCGCGGACCGTCGCGCGCAGCCGCGCCTCGGTGGCGTCGTCCGCGCTCAGCGCGAGCGCGTCGCGCCCGAGCCGTCCCGCGAGGTACTCGATCTCGGCGAGCGTGCCCGGCAGCGCCGTGAACGTGCGCCCGCGCGGCGCGCGCGACGACACGACGGGCGGCTCCTCGCGTCGCTCCCCGGGCGCGACGGCCCCGGCGCGGTCGTACGTCACGCCGCCGACCAGCAGCGCGCCCGCGCCGGTCGACCCGTCGTCGGCTTGCGACACGAGGTCCTGCGCCATCGCCACGCTGCTCAGCTCGTAGTCGTCGATCAGGAAGCGCTCCGGCGACCCGGGCAGCGGCAGCGCCGCGAACGGCACCGACGCGAGCGCCGCGTCCGGACACACGCACAGGGCCTTCGCGTCGCCGAGCGCGGCGCGCAAGGGCGCGACGACGAGGTCGTGCAGCCGGCGGCCCGCGGCCAGCCAGTCCGCGTCGTCGATGGCGGTCCCCCGGTCCGCGGCCCGCTCCGCGAAGTCCCGCGCGGCGGCCTCGAGCGGCCCCGCGTCGCCGAGCGAAACGCGCGCGACGTCCCCCTCGGCGCGCACGACGAACGCCAGGTACTGGTCTCCCGCGACCACGTAGTCGACGAGCGCCTCGCCCGGACGGAGCGCGGCCCGGATGCGCGGCAGCCCGATGTCCATGCGCTCGAGACCCGCGCGCAGCGGGGCGAAGTCGCGGGCCAGCGCGACCCCGAGCCGTTCGCGCTCCGCCGCCGCCTTCGCGTAGCGCTCCTGCCACGCGCCCCGCTGCTTGCCCCCGAACGGCATCGAGTTCGCCAGCGACGCGAGCCGGCGCTCCGCGGCCCGCAGCTCCTCGACGCGCGCGGCCGCGCCGCCGCCCGCCTCGCGCGCGAGCCGCCGTTCCGCCGCGATCGCCCGCGCCGCGATCCCCTTGAAGCGCAGCACCTCGTCGTAGCCGGTCTGCTTCGCGAACGGCGCCTCGGCCAGCCAGCGCACGAGGATCCCGCGCACCCCGTTCACCAGCCGGATGCGCTGAGCGCCGTCGAGCCCCGCGAAGTGCGAGCGCAGGTTCCGTTCGGCGATCGCCAGCGCCTCGCGCGCCGCCTCGCCGGCCTCCGCGCGCTGCCCGGCCAGCGACAGCATTCCGGAGAGATGGCCGAGTCCCTGCGCGTACTCGTCGCGCTGATCGCCGTACGCCGCCTTCTGGATCGCGAGGCCGCGCCGGGCCAAGGCGACCGCGTCATCGCGACGGCCCGCCGCGATGCGCGCGCGGGCGAGGGTCTGCAAGGGGCCTGCGAGCGCGGGGTGCTCCTTGCCGAGCTTCCGCTCGCACGCGGCGAGCGTCGTCTCCAGGTGCCTCGTGGCGGTCGGGATGTCGCCCTTCTTCAGCTCCAGCGCCGCGAGGTTCGCCTCCTCCAGCAGCGTGCGGGGATCGTCGGGTCCCTCCGCCTTCCTCAGGATCGCGACGGCGCGCTTCATGTTCTCGAGCGCCTCGTCGATCCGGCCGATCAGCGAGAGCGTCGAGGCGATGTTGTTCGTGCAGACCCCGACCTCACGGTGCTCGGGCCCGAGCGTCGCGGCGAGGATCTTGCGCGCGCGCTCGAGCAGGGCCAGCGCTTCGTCCCTCCGGCCGAGCTCGAGCAGCACGAGCCCGCGGTTGTTGAGGTTCGCGGCGAGCTCGAAGTGGTCCGGACCGAACGCCTGCTCCAGCAGGGCGGCCGCCTCCTCGTAGGTGCGCATCGCCTCGTCGTACTGCTCCAGCTCCGCGAGCACATCGCCGAGGCGGTGGAGGCAGCGGGCCCTGGCTTCCGGCGCGATCCTCGGCGCGCGATTCGCGCAGTGCAGCGCCTGCCGGAACTCGCCTGCGGCTTCCTCGTAGCGGCCGAGGCCGAAGAGCGCCCGGCCGACGTTGAGGTACGCCGTCGCCCCCGCTTCGCTCGCGTCCTGGCCCGCCGCGACGAGCAGCCCGGTGATCCGGCGCCCGGTGTCGAGCGCCGCGGTCAGGCGGTGGGTGTCCGAGTAGATCCCGGCGAGCTCCGACAGGGGGTCGGTTAGCGCGACGTGGTTGCGACCCACGGCCGCCTCGAGGAGCTCGACCGCGCGTTCGAGTTCGTGCCCCGCCTCCTCGAGGTCCCCCTTGCGCCGCAACGCGGTCCCCAGCATCTGGTGCGCCTGCGCCACGGCCGGATGCCGCGGGCCGAGCGCTCGCTCCTGGATCGCGAGCGCGCGGCGGAGCAGGCCGGCGGACTCGTCGAACCGCTGCGCCTCCGCGAGGACGATGCCCAGGTTCTGCAGCGCGAGCACGATCGCGGGGCTGTCGTGCCCGTGGGCCTTCTCCTGGATCCGGAGCGCGCGCTCGGCCAGCGGAAGCGTCTCCTCGTGCCGCCCGAGAGAGCGATACGCCACGGCCAGGTTGGTGATCGCGGTGGTCAGCCGAGGGTCGTCCGCGCCGTACGCCTTCTCGAGCTGGGCGAGCCCGCGGAGGTTCATCTCGATGGACTTCTCCAACGCCCCGGCTTCGGCGAGCATCGACGCGACCTCGACGAGCGCCGCCGCGGTGTCCGGGTGGTCAGGGCCGAGAATGCGGTCGCGGATCTCGTACGCCTGCTCGGCGAGCGGCAACGCCTCGCGCGAGCGGCCGGCCCTGAAGAGCGTCACGACCTGGGCAGAGAGCCGGGCGGCCTGCTCGAGCTCCGCGCGCTGCTCCGGCGTCGGCGGCGGCCTGCCCTGCGGCATCGCGCGCGACGCGACGAGCACCAGCACGAACACGCGGACCCACGATCTTGCCGCCATCCCGCGATTCTAGCGGGTCGCCCGCACGCAGGCCATCGCGGCCTCCGGAGGCGCGCGAAGGCGAAGTCACCGACGGGGGCGCTCTTCAAGACCTTGCGGAGCAGGCGTGCCGCTGTCCCGCGGCGATCCGTGCGCGCGGGCACGCCCGCGCCCCCCCTTACGGCGCCCCCACGAACACGAACGCCCCCCAGTGGTGCGGGTCTGGATGCGTCTTCCTGAGCGCGTTGCGTGCCCCATGCAGCGCGTCGCAGTCCCCTCGGGCACCCCCGCGATCGCCTGCTTGAGGCTGTCGAGATCGGTGATCTATACGCAACGAGCACATCCCCCGGCCTCACGCCGAGCCCGACCGCCTGCCCGTCAGGCGCGAGGTCGCGGATGAAGAGCCCCTTCTCCGGCCACCCCGCGCCCGAATCGCCGAAGCGCGGGTCGCCGACCGCGACGAGGTCGGGCCGCGCGCGCGGGCGGCTCGCGCGAGCGGAGCCACGCGAGCACCGACGCCGACGCCGCGTATGCGGTCGGCGGCGCATCGTCCGGCCAGAGCGCCTCGAACGGGACGATGTGGAGGGGGCCGTGGGGGAGGCGGGTTCGCCTCCCTTCCGCAGCCGCCCATGTTAGCGGGGGCGGCCGTGCGGCGGCTACTCGAACCGCGGCCCGTCGCCGGGGAGGAAGAGGCGGCGGTACTCGCGCAGCGCCTCGCGGTCGGTCATGCCGGCGAGGTAGTCGCAGACGGCGGTTTCGAGGCCGTACTGTTCGAGGCCGGCGCGGGCGGAGGGGGGGAGTTGGGCGCTGTCCTCGACGAGCGTCTTCCACATCTCGGCGACGAAGCGCGCGGCCTTGCGGCGCATGCGTTGGACGCGGTATTCGTTGTAGAGATGCGTGTGGAGGTGGCGGGCGAGTTCGGCTTGCTTGACCTCCATCGCGGGGGAGGGGCCGACGAGGCGTCGCGAAGCGGCGCGCGCCTCCTCGGCGTTGCGGGGGGCCACTTCCGCGATGCTCGCGGACGACGCGTCGAGCAGGTCGGTGACGGCGCCGTCGATCAGCGTGCGCACGGCGTGGTAGCGCCGGCGCCCCGCGTCGAGGTCGGGCCAGCGGCGGGTGACGACCTCGCTCGACTCGCGCCAGAGGGCGGTCGCGGTCAGCGCCTCCGCGTCGAGGATGCCGGCGGCGAGGCCGTCGTCCACGTCGTGGGCGTTGTAGGTGATGCGGTCGCAGGCGTCCACCACCTGCGCTTCGAGGCAGAGCTGCTGCTTGCCGTGCTTCAGCAGCGACTCGCGCACCTCCTGCGTCAGGTTGAGCCCCTGGAAGTTCGGGTACTTGCGTTCGAGCTCGTCGAGGATGCGCAGCGCGTGGCGGTTGTGCTCGAAGCCGCCGTGGCCCTTCATCAGGTCGCGCAGCGCGTCCTCGCCGGTGTGGCCGAAGGGGCCGTGGCCGAGGTCGTGGGCGAGCGCGATCGCCTCGGTGAGGTCCTCGTTGAGGCCGAGCGCGCGGGCGGCGGTGCGCGAGATCTGCGCGACCTCCATCGTGTGCGTGAGCCGCGTGCGGTAGTCGTCGCCGAAGCTGTTGACGAAGACCTGCGTCTTGTATTCGAGCCTCCTGAACGCGGCGCTGTGGACGATGCGGTCCCTGTCGCGCTGGTAGGCGGTGCGGTAGGGGTGCTCGTTCTCCTCGTGGCGCCTTCCGCGGCTCTCGCGCGCCTTCATCGCGTAGGGGGCGAGTTCGCGCAGCTCGCGCGCCTCGAGCGCTTCGCGGTCCCTTCGGAGATTCATGCGCCTACCCGCCGGGGGCGCAGTTGCAGGAGCCTCACGTCGGCGCCGCGCCGAGTGTTCGGGGGGGACTCCGCTGCGCTTCGCCCCCCCGCGCCCCCCCTGACCCACTGCGTGACGAAAAGACGCTGAACGCGAGGTCGAGCTCCCTCCCGTCGCACTTGGGGCAACTCGCCACCTCGCTGCTGCGCGCGGCGAAGAACTCGAACTCCTCGCCGCACGCTCGGCACTTGTACTCGCGGATCGGCATCAGATCTCCCGCCTCAGGATACGCGCGAGGATGTCGAAGTCTGCGTTGCCGCCGGTGAGCACCGCGCCGACGGTCGCGGGCGGGTCGGCGAGCCGCTTGTGCAGCAGCGCCGCGAGCGCGGCGGCGCCGCTGGGCTCGACGAGCACCTTCGCGCGCGCGAGCAGGAAGCGCACCGCCTCCGCGATCTCGGCGTCGCTCACCGTCAGCACGCCTTCGAGCAGCGCCGCGCAGAGCTGGAACGGGAGATTGCCGGGCTGCACGGGGCGGAGGCCGTCGGCGATGCTCGTGCTCGGGGGGATGCGCGTCGGGCGACCCTGCTTCAGCGAGAGCGCCATGCTCGCGGCGGTCTCGGGCTGCACGCCGTAGATCTTCAGGCGCGGGTTGACCGACTTCGCCCAGACCGCGACGCCCGCGACGAGGCCGCCGCCGCCCACCGGGACGAGGATCGCGTCCAGGTGGCGCGCGTCCTCGAGCATCTCCTTCGCGACGGTGCCTTGGCCCGCGACGATCCACGGGTGGTCGAAGGCGTGGACGAAGGTCGCGCCGCTCTCGCCGGCGATCCGGTCCGCCTCGGCGAGGCGCACGTCGCTCGTGAGCCCGGCGCGGATCAGCCGCGCGCCGTCGCGCTCGATCGCCTCCGCCTTGCCGGGGAGGATGTCCTCGGGGACGACGATCGTCGCCGGGCACTGGAAGAGCTTCGCCGCGCGGGCGACCCCCTGCCCGTGGTTCCCGCTCGACGCGGCGACGACCCCCTTCGCGCGGTCGCCGGGCGCCATCCGCGCGAGGAAGTTGTAGGCGCCCCTCAGCTTGAAGGCGCCGACGCGCTGGAAGTTCTCCCCCTTCAGGAAGACGCGGCAGCCCGCCTCCTTGTCGAGCGCCGAGCAGGTGAACATCAGCGTCCGGTGGCAGACGCCGTGGATGCGGCGGTGGGCCGCGGCGATGTCGTCCGGGGCGATCGGGAGCGCGCCTTTCACCTGGGCACCTTGGCCCGACTGTAGCAGGAAGCCGCCCGGCTTGCGCGTTGCGTGCGCGGGCGGTAACCTGATGCGCCCAAAGGACTTGGGGACGATTACCTCCGGTGGACCAGCTCAGCGGGACCAGATGATCGCCTTCGCCGACGCCCATCTCGACATCGCATGGTCGAGCCTCTCGAACGGCAGGGATTTCGTCAGCGGCCACCCCGACGCGGCGCTCGGCCTGCCCGACCTCCTGAAGGGCGGCGTCACGCTCGCGTGCGCGACGCTCTTCTGCGCGCTGCACGGCGAGGACGAGACGCCCGCCGAGGTCGCGGCGCAGCAGCTCGCCTACTACGACGCGCTGCCGGCGCGCAGCGAGCGCAAGGTGGTCTGGCCCGCCGACGCGATGGACGTCGGCACGACCTCGCCGGGCCAGCGCGTCTGCCTCACCGGCCTGATCGAAGGGTGCGAGATGCTGCGCGACGTGGACGAGATCGAGGCGTTCTACCGCCGCGGCGTCCGGATCGTCGGCCTCACGTGGAACAAGAAGAACCGCTTCGCCGCCGGCTGCCAGGCGGAGGGGGGCCTCTCCGCCGACGGCATCGCGCTCGTGAAGCGGATGGACCGCCTCGGCATCGTCCACGACGTCTCGCACCTGTCGGAGGAGAGCCTCGACGACCTGCTCGGGACGGCGAGGGGCCCCGTCATCGCAAGCCACGTCGGCACGGCGGCGCTGCTGCCGCACAAGCGAAACCTCGGCGACGCCCACCTGCGCGCGATCGCGCAGCGCGGCGGCGTCGTCTGCCTCGTGCTCTACAGCGGCTTTCTCGTCGCCGAGGGGCGCGCCTCCTTCGACGACGCGATGCGCCACCTGGCGCACATGATCGAGATCTGCGGCATCGACGGCGTCGGCCTCGGCAGCGACTTCGACGGCGGCTTCGGTCGCGACGAACTCCCGACCGGCATCCGCACCGCGAGCGACCTCCCGCGCTTCGCGGAGGCTCTCGCGAAGAAGGGCCACTCCGACGCGGATGTGGCGAAGGTGTGCGGCGGGAACCTGAGGCGGGTTCTGACGGCGGTGATGTAGGGGGGGCGCGGGGGGCCGGGAGGGCGTGGAACGCAGTGCCCAAGCGCGACTGTGGTGCGCGCGCGGCGGCTACCCTCGCGTTGAGTGCATGTCGCAGCTCCGGGTCCCCTTGTTTGGCTGCCGGCGCCACCCTTCGGGAGTGGTCGGGCGTGGGCCGCGAGGCGGTCGCTGCACGCACCGCAGGTGGGTCCCATCAGGAGTCTGTGCGCCTCGTTGCAATGCGCGCTCTCAGTGCCTCCGGAGCAGGTCGAGCCGGAGCAATCCACCAAGAACGCGGCGCAGTTGGCGGCGCGGCTGACCTATGCGAAGTCTGAGCCAGTTGCCGCCGTCGCGGTGGGCCGGCGCGGGACTGCACCAGATACCCGTGGCTTCGCGAATACGCTCAGCCACCGCCCGGCAGTCTGTCTGTGCCGGTAGCATGACACGCACGAAGATGCCTCCTTCCGGAGCTAGTACACGGAAGCGAGAGTCGCCCCCTAGGCTTGCCTCCACGAACTCCAGTTGTGCTCGAAGCTCCCCGCGGAGGGAGGCTAGATCCCCGCGCGAGAACTTCTCTAGGACGGCGCATGCCCGCTTCTGTGCCGCGACGGATGGCCCAACCGCCAAACAGCGGTGAATGGTGGCGGCGAGCTGCGCAGTCTCGACATCTGCGATGAGGTATCCCACGCGCGAATCCGCCAACGCCGGGAACCGTTTGCCGAGGCTTGCCACGCGCATTAGTCGCGAGCGCGGATGTGGCAAAGGCGGCCCAGGCACCGCCAATTCGAGACCCGCAAACGTCTCGTCCAACAAGACCGCCCAGCCCGCCGCCAGAGCAGTGCGGACGATCCGCTCAAGGATGTCCTGCCTCGCGACGATGCCGGTTGGGTTGTGGGGAGTATTGATGATTAGCAGGTGAGGCGACTCGTTGGCGAGCACGACGGCGAGCGCTGCCGCTTTGTGCGGATCGCGTAGGGCCTCGGCCGGGTAGCCGCTGACTCGGAACCCGCGCAGCAGTGGCCCGGTCCAGTGTTGCGGATAGCATGGAACCGGGACGAGCGCGGCTTGTGACTTGACGTCGTGAAACCACCAGGTTGCTGTCAGCGATGTCGTAATCGCCAGCGACCCGCCGGCGGTCACGGCGGTCTCGTCCGCAAGGACTCCGGCGTGTCGAGCTACGGCCTCGCGCAGCTCTTGGATTCCCGAGGGCGGCACGTCCTCAGGGCGGAACTCACCGAACGCGTCGAGCACGGCGTCCATCACCGGAGAATTGCTACGAGAATGCCGGCCTCATCGACTGGCAGGCGCCAGTGCTCCCAGCGTCCCATCGCGGCGGGCGTGGACGCTAGGAGGGCCTCAACGCCCCGAATCGCGTCATCCCAGCGCGGCACACACGCATCGTGCGCCAGTATGACGCCGCCACGGGCCAGTTTTCCCATGACTCCTTCAACGATCGAACCGTAGTCGGCCTTTTCCCGAACGGGGTCAAGGACATCAATGAAGAGTGCGTCGAGGGGCGGGACCACGGACGCGGCAAAGCGCGCCGGAACGGCCTCGATCCAATTCACGGGCACAAGGGGTGACAGCGTCCTGGAATTCTGCCGTGCCGCTAGTACAGGCGCGGCGCCTCCCTCTACCGCAGTCGCCTCGCAAAGCGCTCCCCTGTCGCACGCTCCCGCAGCCAGCGCACAGAACGCAAGCCCCTCGAAAGTGCCGCACCCGAGCAGGCGGCGCGGAGCAAGCCTCCATCCGATATCCCAGAGAAGGTAGATCATCGCCGGGGAGAAGCCAGTCTGAGAAACGTTGAATGAAGCAAGTTGCGCGAACCGAGTCTTAAAGAGCGGCAGCGGGGGCGGATGTGCGCCGCCGACCGTGATGTCGAGCACGCTACGGATTGAGCCCAGCAATGCTCCGTCGATGTCCCAGTCGACCGCCGCGAACGCCGTCACGGCGCGGTCTCCAATGGATGTGCGCCAAACGTGAGATGGCGAAGGCGGGTCTCCGCGACAAGTTCATCCGCAAACCGAGCGATGCGCTCGGCGAGCTCCCGTGAGGCCACCTGCAGGAGTCCATTCGGCCCGAAGGCGAGATCGTTGTCCTCGGTGCAGACCTGCGAACAGATGGCGAAGCCGCCGACGGCGCGCACGGAAATCCGGAGGTGTGCCAGGGGCTGAGTCGTCCTGCGCCCTGCATGACACAACAGTCCGAACACGCGCCCACCGAGGTCGCGGCCGGTGAGGTGATCGAGGGCGTTCTTGATCGCGCCGCTCGGAGCGTCGTGGTACGAGGGCGTAGCGAGCACGACCGCGTGGCTCCGTCGCACGCTCTCTCGCAGCGCCTGGACAGCTGGGAAGGCACTCGTACCGCGGGCACGGTCGATCGGGTCCATGATCGGAAGCTCGAATTCCGCTAGGCCATAGAAGTCGACGCCTGCGCCGCGGGCGCTAAGCGCCTCCCCGACGCTCTCGGCAATAATCCGTGACCGCGATTCGCGGCGGACACTGCCGATTAACATGAGTACGCGAATGAGGAGTTCCAATCTTCTTCTCCAGGGGGCGAGTGCACGCGCGGTGCCCCCAATCAGGTATGTCGTTCTTGAAGCAGAATCTCGCAGGACTTTCTCGGGCTGCTCGGAGGTCGATCGCACCGTTGCGACGCTACCGGGCCTCGACGCAGTCAAGTTCGGACTACGCGTGGCTCTCAGCCATCAGGGCCAGCGGAGTGAAGCCGCCGCCGGACGATTGCATGGTTCCGCGAGGATTTCGCCAGGAATCTTTGGGGAACGGGCGGTGCCCTCCGACTACACGTGCAGGCCAAGTCACCGCTTATGGATCCGCTTCGAGCCGCCCACCCGCTCTCGCTCCCGGAGGGCCGAGCCCCGATGGCGATCGGCGCTCTTCCTGTGACCGGGGCGACACTCGCCCACCGGGGTGTGGAGCGCCTCCCCGGCGCACTGATCGTCGGTACAGGGATCGCCGGGCTCTGGACGGGCGGCCTCCTCGCGCAGCTGGGGATACCGGTCACGCTGATCGAGAGGCGGAATCACCTCCAGCTAGGGGAGGACAATCAAGATTCGGGAGACCTTCTCCTGAATCGGACTAACGTACAGATGATGGAGAGCGTAGGGATCTGTCTCTGGGAGAGGGTAGAGCCGGTTGTGGGGCGCGTCGTTCACGGTGCGCGTGGCCGGGTGACGACACATCGCTACGGGATCCACCAGCGAGACGTATTCTATGCGATGAGTCGATCCGAGTTCATGTCGCGCCTGTTGGATCGCGCGACAACTCTCGGGGTCGAGATCCGCACGGGAGAGGATCTCGTCGCCCTTGAGCCCGCACTGGGCCGCGCCACCGTGAGGCTGCGCGACGAGTACCGAGTGTACGAGCCGGCGCTCGTCATCGGTGCGGATGGTCGCCACGGCCGTGTCCGCGGCGAACTCGCGCGCGCGGCTGTAGCGGGAGTGCGGGAGCGCGTGGACCGGCTGGCCTATGTCCAAGTCCGGGTTCAGTCTGCCGCAGCGGCCCGTGCCGGTCTGGTACGTAGCCACATGCACTTCGCCGCTCGGGGCGCCACACTCACGGTCCTCATTCCTGGCACGCTCGGTACGTTTTGCCTACTGCTAATGCATCCTTCGCCGGCAGTCGGTTGCGGGCGCCGCCGTCTCGAGTCGCGACGGGAGGCGCAGGCCCTGGTAGACTTGGCGCACCCGCTCGTACTGCAGCTCATACCCGACGCCGCGGATGCTCTCGTCGGCGCATGCGTGCGGCAGTTCGGTGTTGTCGAGGTCGATCGCCTTACCTTTGGGCGGACCGCCCTCGTCGGGGACGCCGCGTTTGCAGCGCCCCCCCACCTCGGATCCCTTGCAAACACCGCCATTCGGGAAGGTGCCGACTTGGCGCACGCGCTGCACGAGAATGCTGGCGACCTTGGGCGGGCCCTGGATGAGTATGAGAGGCGAGTCAAGGGATACCTGCCCACGTTGATCGCGCTCGTTCGTTCGCACGGTGAGCGATTGCAGAACGGATCGATGAGCTCGCTACTCTGGCGCGTAAGGCTGACCGCCCAGGAGTGGTTGGAGCGCATCTTCGCGTCTAGGACGGCCTACCAGCGTGCAGTGTTCGACACTCGATCGCCATGGGAACCCTGTCCCATGCCTCCATGGCTGGGGCCTTCCCAGCGGCCGCTCCGCGTTCGCGTGGGCGATTCCCCCCCCGCTGCGTCAAGCCCTGTAGCGGGAGGATCGAAGAGGGCTAGGAGTTAACCATGAGCACGACTGCGACGACGACCGACGGATCCGCCACTTCCCTGTCCGAGACGTGCCTTGAGCCCGACCGCGACCGCGCTTCCGAGGGGCGGCTGCTTGCTGAGCGGCTTGCAAGCCTGCACGAGGTCAGCCGGCTCTCGTTCGCGGCCAGCCGGGACGCCATCAAGAACGCGCTGACATGGTAGGCCACACAACAGATGGGCACTCAAGACGCTAGGCGCTCCATGAGAGGCATCCGGGATGCCACAGGGCTGGGGATCCCGACCATTCTCCGCCCGCCCGGGCTGAAGGTGTGCGTGGAGATCCGCCCGGCGGCTGGCGCACGCGAGGCGAACGCGCTAGGCGCCTTCGCTTGGCTTGTCGAGCGGTTGTGCATCGAGGGATCGGCGGCGCGCGATCTGTGCAGACGCTTGGCGCGACTTCACCGCGGGGCTGAGGCCTCGGCCATGCATATTGAGGACGCCTGCCGCCGAATGGTTGGATTCAACGCGGACAGACTCGAACTGCTTGAGATGACGATCCGTTCTCTCGTGGAGCAGTTCTTCTCCGGTCCCAGGCAGGACATCACGTTCGAAGCGCCGTATGGGGTCGATGTCCCGAGCGTACGCCTGCTGTTGACAGCGGCTGCGCGTGCATCTCGCAGGCGCCATGTGGAAGTGACGCTGCGCTTGCGTCGTCCTTCTCTCGCCACTGCCTTCGACGGCCCCGCGCAGTGCGTGCATGTGCACGCCTGGAACGAGTTGTGGGAGTGCTTCGGCGTCAAGTCAACTGACGCCCCTGTTCTGTGCCCGTCGGCTCCCCGGGCCATCGCGCGAGACGCGCTGCTCGATGACCCTGGACCCGCAATGGTGGCATTGTTGGCGACGCCCAACTGGGGAGGGACTGCCAACGGGGAACACGTGGCAGCAGCTGTAGCCGCACGCGCCGGCGAGCCGAGCATCGCCGACCGCCTTCTGCGGCGCGCTGCGCGGCACCCGAGTCGGCGCGTACGGGCTGCCGCCCTCACCGCTCGTGCGGTTCTCCTGTGCAAGACCGGAGGGCCCGCCGGCGCACTTGAGGCGGAGCGCCTAGCATGTGGGGCTCTGCGACTCGTTGATGGCAGCAGCACATGGGCCGATATTCATGAAGCCGGGTGGGCTTGGAATGCATACTCCTTGGTCGCCGTCGTGGGCTATCTTGCCACGCGCAAGCGGGGCCTCCTTGAGCTAGCTGCGCGTCGCCTTGAGAAGGGATTGCGAGCAGCGGGCTCGATCTCGCCGGAGAACGGCACACTCCTACTTGCTAACACCCAAGCGAACGCCACGGTGCTCCTCGCTTTGATGGGACAAGTGGCTCAAGCGCGCGACCACCTCGTCCGCGCATTCCGCCCCGTACACTCCCATCCGGCATTCCTCTACCGTTGCGCCGTTCTCTCTCTCCGCCTTGGAGACTGGGCTCGTGCGCGCCGCGACATCGAACTCGCGCGCCGCACTGTTGAGCCCCTGCTCCCAGTGTTTGCGGAGCGCCTAGCTCGGGCCGAGGCGTTCCTTGAGCAACAGTGCGGGAACCCCCGTAGGGTTGAGGACTCTCTCCGGCGAGGACTTCGGCTATCCCTGGAAGCGTGCCTACGAGATGGTGCAACTTGGCACGCGACCGCCCTGCTGGGCCAGCTAGCGGCAAGCGGGCGCGCACGACTCGCAAACAGCCTCTTGGCCAACCTGCGGGCGTGCGAAGACCTCGCCGAGCTACCCACCGATACGCGCGGTACTGATGCGGCATGCACGTCGATTCCACTGCCGCCGGAGAAACTCCCGGCCTACATCGGCGAGGTGGCTGGACACGTAGGGCGTCGCATCGGGCTCAACGCACGCCTCTCTGCCGTGCGCGAGGACGAGGCGGAATGAGCGTGTGGAGGTGCGATCCGTCCTCCGACGTCGATCTAGTCCGTGCTATCGGTGGCGTTGCTGATGCGTTGACGACAGCTGGGCTCATCGGCACGTCACGGGGGGAGACTCAGGAGTTCTCGCGATGGATGCCAGTCTTCCAGGCGTTCGATGTGGGCAGCACGTCGATTACGCCGGCATGCGCGCTTCTCCTGTTCGTGCTTGCCGCCAGACGGAGTCCTGCTAGAATCGTGGTCGTGGGTTCGCATCGAGGGCTCTCCCTTGCGGTGCTGGTCGCAGGTGCGCTGAGCGTGGCGGGAGCGTCTCAGAAGCTGGAGGCGATAGGCCTCGACATCAGCACGGCTAGTAACGCAGTTGCCTCGAAGAACGTGGCGCGATGGGATCTCGCCGCTCATTGTCGTTACATTGCAGCTGACGGCGTGCGCTTTCTCTCGTCCTTCATCCGCCCTATCGATGCACTTCTGCTCGACTTGGATAGCGAGGTGTCGGGCAAGGCCGCCTACGCCGAGGCATTTCGTGCTGCAGGACCATGCCTCGCGCAGGGCGCACTAGTCATGGCGCACGACGCGCTGGTTCCAGAGTTCGCGACAGATCTCGCGCGCCTGGCGGCGGCGATCCGGGCGAGCCACGGGTACTCTCCTCCGCTAGCTATCCCTATTGACTCCGCCGGCCTTCTCCTGTCGGTGCGTCGGGAATGCGCGAGAGGGAATGCTTCCCTCAACAGTAAGGAAGTCACGGGGCCGTGCGCAGACCAGGACATCTGATGCCATGATCTCAAGCCGAGTCACGCGTGAGCGTTTCCGAAGTTGCGCGTGGCTCGCGTGGAGGCGACGCCGTGGACATTGATACGTTGATGCGGTTGGCGCGGGACAAGGGCGGTGCGTTCCGGGAGAGGTTCTATTCTGAGATCCTTAGAATGGCAGTGCCTTGGATACGGTCACGCGTGCACAATCATCATGACGTTCAAGACGTACTGCAAGAATACTGCCTCAGGGTGTGCCGAGGTGCCCTGGAGCGGTGCGAGGGGAACATCAGAGCATTCCTGTATGGGATTGCCTCGCACACTATCGCGGATTTCTACAGGAAGCGAGGGCGACATGCGGTTGAGCAAGAGCTCGGCGATGAGGTGGAGCGGCTCCCGGCCGAAGACAGGGGCGCTGAGGCCCACATCGCCGAGTTCATGTTAGCCCGGCAGTTGGAAGAGTACGTTGTGGAGTGTGTCAACAGGGGCCTGCTGCTCCCGCGTGTGCTGCAGGTGTACAAGCTGCTTAACGCCGAAGTGAGTGTCAACGACATCATTAAGACACTCCCGGACTCTGAATCCACAATTAGGAATGATATGAAGTGCTTGAGCGAGCTGGCTCTGCGTTGCTGCCAAACTATGGAGGTGCCTGATGTCGACTGTCAACGCTGACTCTGAGCAGCACTCGGACGAGTCTCAGCGCATTGAGTCATTGCGACGTGGCCATCATGTCACTGCGCAACTCGCGGACTACTACCTCTCTGGTGCCTTCTCGCAGAGTGAACGTGGTGCGATCGAGCGACACGCGGCGGGCTGCAAGCGTTGTGGGGAGTTGGTCGAGAGTGAGCGTACCGCCCTCAAGGCGATGGTCGACGTCGCATTGAGCGTACTCAATTACTCATTTACCGTCGGATTGAGAGCGTATCCGATGATCCCGCTTGGCTGCGATGCGCATGGTGGGGATAACGACGACGAGAGTCTGAACTTCTACCGAGTCCAAGCCATCACGCACCTGGAGCTGATCGCAATCTTGAAGAAGGAAGTGGCGATGCACCCGGAGGCGCCTGCGAGGGTTCGACTGGGTGTCGTGCGCGTGGACGCCTCACTGTCAGAGTGGCTGGCTGCGCTGGCAGCGAGCGCACGGCGGCGTGGCGGCCCCACAAGTGTGCGCCGCGGGGAGCATGGGGGTGCGCCGAGTCTCGGGCAGGTGTCAGACGGACATACGACGATCGACGTAATCCGGGAGGCGGACGGAGGAATCGTCCTGTGCGCGCGCACGCACGTTGTTGAGGGGGATGCCCACATCGATGCGGTGAGTTCAAGCGCGCAGGGTCGCAGCAGCCATCGTGATACGTGGGAGGTAGGAGGCTCGATCTTTCGTGTGACGCCGCTGTTGGGAGCTGACCGCTGGAGGGTCGAAGGGCTTCCCGTGGCGGACCTCCTGCATGAGATCGAAGCCGCCGGAAAGGCCGGATCCCGTGTCACGCTCCTTCGGCTGTGTGGACAGGGCATGTCCTTGGATCTCGCCACGTTTGAGTACAGCCGTGAAGCGAAAGAGGGCTATGGACTCGCCGCAAAGAGCGGCGGCTCACCAGCGCGCCCGCCTGATCGGATAGGGGAGTTCCGCAAGCCCCATGTGATCGTCTGGTCAGACCGCTCCGCGGGGGACGTCACTCTTGAGCTCGCTGAGCCCTTGGGATCGCGGTGATGATCGGCGCTAAAGAGTGGGTCGCGGGCCAGCGCACCGGCATCGCCGCCTACTACGTGCACGCGCTCCCCGTGCTCTCAGGAGCATTCCGCAAAGCCTACGAAACGCTTTGCTCCTGCCTCAAGAGCGTCCTGGAAGCCCCCGAGGCTGATCGCGCCTCGCGCTTGCAGGGCCTTCCCGCCTCAACTATCACGTTGCTGAAGCAGACGCTCAGCTCGGGCAAGGTGGCGCGCGACCTGAGAGCCCTAGCGCCGGTTGTGCATGCGGTGGAAAGGAGGCTGCGAACTGCACACGACACGGCGCCCAGTGGCCTCGCACGAGCAAGACTGTGGGCCTTCCATGCAATGTATGGCACGGGGTCGCCGAGACAGGTTCTTCGGCTTGGTAAGTCGCTGCTCAGTCAGGGAGGCATGTTGGTGCTCCCATTGTGGGACAAGGAGCGGGAGCGGACAGAGGAAGCGGAGGAGACGGTGAGGATCTGCCTCCGAGCTCTGCGCGACCCGGGAGTCCGCTTGCATAGGCGCATCGAAACACTCGCCAGCCTTCCTGCCGGACTACTGGAACAACCCCTGTGGGCGCAGGTCGAGGATGTGATCATGAGGGCGCAGTTCTGCTGGCCGTTGCTGGTGCTGAGCGACGGGTACGAGTCTCCTGCGTGCTCTCTCCCTGTTGTGATCACAGTGTTAGGCGATAGAGAGGGCAGGGTCCGCGTAGTGTCTAGCGGCGCCACACTCGACACGGACGACTGGCAGCAGATGCTGGAACGGTCCGTCAGGATTGCAAAGCGGCTATACGAAGAGAAGTTGGGGCGGGACCGCAACACTACGTCAGGAGTGTTGGATGCTGATGTGACGTTTGATTTTTCGATGGCGGAACAGGTTGTCGAGGGGATCCTAGGCAGGAACATCCCTCTGTATGACCGGAGCGCAGAAGCGTACTTCGCCGTTGCGACGCTCCAGCGGTTCATTGGGCGCAGCAACCTCCTCAGCAGTGCTGTCGTTGGGCATGTAGAGGGCGACGAGCGCAGACGCCCCCTTAGGCTAGCCCTCGGCGATTGCCGCGTGGAAGCAAAACTTGAGTTTGCGATTGCCAGCAACGCGTATGAGCGGGTTGTCCTGCGCTCACGCCCCGAGTCGTCCACGTTAGCAGGGGCCTGCGAGGGCGGGCCAACCGTCCAGGAAGCAGAGACGCTATTCAATGTGTGCGACCATGTGCTTCAGGACAGCTGGCGTCAGCATACGTACGTCCGCGCGCCTGACCTGTGCTGGGCGCTGCACTCGAGTGGTCGGCCGGGGCTTCTGCCCGCGCACCACTTGGAGGTTAGCGCAGTGCGCGGGCAGCTGCGTGATAGCACAAAGTGTATTCTCACGCTTGACAAGCCTCCACAGGTTGTGATGTCGGCCCTCCGCCACATCGACTCTGAGGTCTCTGGGGCGACGCAGGAGAATACTGGTATCTCGTGGGCCGTGTTTCGCCCGTTGGAGAACGAACAGGACACACGGTTCTGCTGCGTGTTGCACCGGATCATCGGCGCAACTCACGCTGAGTTCGAGGCCTTTGCGGCAAGGGCGGAGTTTGAGCGCGCCGTGGAGGGGATTGAGGCTCTTATGAGCCGCTTTACGCCGGATGAGGAGCATCCCGGGCACCACGCGCCTGACGTGCTCGTCGTGATTGGTGCCGTTCAGATCGCGAAGAATGCTCGCACCTCCCTCAATCCGGAGTCGCGACCGTTCATGACCCAGAGGATGCTGGAGGCCTTGGCGGAGCGGGGAAAGATGAGTCGGACGTCGATCTCGCGCGCGCAGTCGCTTCTCGGCGCTACTCGGATCATTCTGGTGCCTCATGATGATCATGGGGTGCATGCCCGGGACAGCGTGCGGCCTGGCGAGGGATTCCACGTCCTTGACGGCAGAGGGAGAGAGGCAATTCGGCGGCTCGCAGCTTTCGAGTGGGGCTTCGCTATACGCGATGCGCAAGCGGTGCTGGAGCTCCCCGATGACCAAACTCGTAGGGAGTTGGTGGTGCTCACCCGCAGTGGGATGCTGAGGGAGCAACTGGGCCAGTGGCATGTCCCGGCTCATGTACGTGCAGCTCTTGATCTGAAGGTCGAGGCTCGCGACATGTACAGGGCAGGGTGTGCGCTGGCACCGCTTGTCGCGGGTGGGAAGGAGCACCTAGCTGATCTCGACAGGGCACTGGATCCCCTCCGGATTCACGAGGCCGAGTACTACTTCAAGAAGGCGAACAGAACGGCCCGAGACTCAGGCGACGAGAGCACTGCAACTGATGCAACGGTGTCGCTCGGAAACCTGAGCAGGTACGCAGTCCTGCCAAGCTGGGGGCTCGTGGGTGGGTTACTGAAGGCCAAAGGACTAGGGGAGGATGCGTTCCTACTGTCCGTCGAGTTGCTGAAGCGATGCGAGGAACAGGGCACGCCGTTGCACCCAAGTTGGCTGAGGAATGCGGCCGCCGCGGCAGCACAGTGGGCAAAGGCGAATCAACGCGAGCGTGGCACGCTCATAGAGATCGCGCAGCGCTATTACCAAGAGGCGATCGCAGCGTGCGAGCGTTATCCGGACGAGGCTCCAGCCAATCGCCTCAATGTGCGTGCAGCCTACGCCGTATTTCTCTCGCAGCAAATGCCGTCGAAGAAACGCATTATTGACGAAGAGTGCACCCTCGCGCTAGAGGAGATCCACCTGCGAGGCGCTAATCCGCGACTCGCTCCCGGAGATTGGTGGGAGCTCTTGGGCGACTCGCAGTGCGACCATCCGTTGGCGCAGAGGCCGTACGCCGTTGGAATGGCTGCTGTTCCAGAATACGCGCAACTGACGATAAAGGCCATCGGGGCCGCGCTGGCATGGGGCAACAAGACTCATGCTCAGGCAGTGCTGACTGCGCTCTTGCCCGCTGAGGCACGTCG
>CAZMXP010000035.1:0-58425 GCA_964570285.1 uncultured Planctomycetaceae bacterium | reverse complement strand
GAAGCTGCTGCTCAACTTCACCTGGTGGGTCAACCGCAAGGACGAGGAGGGCAAGAACCTCTTCGCCGGCGGCTTCCTCGGCCTCGACAACATCGGCGTCTTCGACCGCAGCAGGCCGCTGCCGACCGGGGGCCACCTCGAGCAGGCCGACGGCACCGCGTGGATGGGCTTCTACGGCGCGACGATGCTCTCGATGGCGCTCGAGCTCGCGCAGACCAACCCCGCCTACGAGGACATGGCGAGCAAGTTCTTCGAGCACTTCGTCGCGATCTGCGACGCGATGAACAGCCTCGGCGGCAACGGCCTCTGGGACGAGGAGGACGGCTTCTACTACGACCAGCTCCACGTGAACGGCACCCGCGCGCCGCTGAAGGTGCGCTCGCTGGTCGGCCTCGCGCCGCTCTTCGCGGCCGAGGTCATCGAGGAGGAGACGATCGAGCGGCTGCCCGGCTTCAAGAAGCGCCTCCGCTGGTTCCTCGAGAACAGAAAGGACCTCGCCCACCGCATCTCCTACATGGAGTCGAGCGGCGAGGACGCCCACGGCCACCACCTGCTCGCGATCCCGTCGAAGGAGCGGCTGCTGCGCGTGCTGCGCACGCTGCTCGACGAGAACGAGTTCCTCTCGCCGCACGGCATCCGCTCGGTGTCGCGCATCCACAGGGACCGCCCCTTCGTGATGCGCGTCAACGGCGAGGAGCACCGCGTCGACTACGTGCCGGGCGAGAGCAACACCGGCCTCTTCGGCGGCAACTCGAACTGGCGCGGCCCGATCTGGTTCCCGATGAACTACCTGCTCGTCGAGGCGATCGAGCGCTACCACCACTTCTACGGCGACGACCTGAAGGTCGAGTGCCCGACCGGCTCCGGCCGCTACCTGACGCTCGGCGAGGTCGCGATGGAGCTGAGCCGCCGACTCGCGTCGGTCTTCCTGCCCGACACCTCCGGGCGCCGGCCCTGCCACGGCGACGACGCGCGCTACGCCCTCGACCCGCACTACAAGGACCTCGTCCTCTTCCACGAGTACTTCCACGGAGACACCGGCGCCGGCATCGGCGCGAGCCACCAGACCGGGTGGACCGCGCTCGCGATCCGGTTCCTGAAGGACCGCGCGCGCGGCCGCGCGGAACACACCCATGCTCGAACGAACGCGCGAATGGCTCGAGCCTGACGGCCTCGGCGGCTTCGCCAGTGGCACCGTCAGCGGCATCCGCACGAGGCGCTACCACGCGCTGCTGCTCCCCGCGACGACGCCGCCGACCGGCCGCGTCGTGCTCGTGAACGGCTTCGACGCCTGGATCGAGGCGGCGCACGGCCGCTTCCCGCTCTCGTCGCAGCGCTACGGCGGCGACACGATCGACGGCGACGGCGAGCACCGCATCGTCTCGTTCGAGACGGAGCCGTGGCCGCGCTGGCGCTTCGAGGTCCCCGGACCCCTGAAGATCGAACACGAGGTGTTCGCGAGGCACGGCTCGGGGGAGGTCTCCCTCTCCTGGGGCGATGCGGGGGGGGCGCGGGGGGCGAGGCTCGTCGTGCGCCCCTTCCTCTCCGGGCGCGACTACCATTCGCTCCACCACGAGAACGGCCAGTGCAACTTCGACGCGCGCGTCGAAGGCGACCGCGTGACGTGGCGCCCCTACGACCGCGAGATCGTCGCCGCGTCGAACGGCGCCTACCGCCACGATCCGCACTGGTATCGCGGCTTCGCCTACGACGAGGAGAGCGCGCGCGGACTCGACGCGCGCGAGGACCTCTTCTCGCCGGGCACCTTCACGTGGACTCTCGGCGAGGGGCGGGCGCATCTCGTCCTGGGCGCGCGCGGGACCCCGTTCGCGGAGCTCAGGAGCGCGGAACTCGCGCGGCGGGGCGCGTTCCGGACGCCGCTCGACCGCGCCGCCGACGCCTACATCGTCAGGCGCGGCGACGGCGAGACCGTCGTCGCGGGGTATCCCTGGTTCACCGACTGGGGGCGCGACACCTTCCTCGCGCTGCGGGGGCTCTGCCTCGCGACCGGCCGGCGCGAGACGGCGCGCCGGATCCTGCTCGAGTGGGCCGGCGCCGTCTCCGAGGGGATGCTGCCGAACCGCTTCCCCGACCGCGGCGATCTTCCCGAGTACAACTCGGTGGATGCGTCGCTCTGGTTCGTCATCGCGGCGCAGGAGTTCCTCGATAGCGAACCGGCGCTCCGCGAGGCGGTCGAGCGGATCCTCGACGGCTACGCGCGAGGCACGCGCCACGGCATCCGCATGGACGGCGACGGGCTGCTTCGCTGCGGCGAGCCGGGCGTCCAGCTCACGTGGATGGACGCGAAGGTCGGCGAGAGGGTGATCACGCCGCGGGAGGGCAAGCCGGTCGAGATCGAGGCGCTCTGGCTCAACGCGCTCGCCGTGGCCGGCGGGCGGTGGAGGGAGCCCTTCCAGCGCGGCCGCGCCGCGTTCGAGGAGCGCTTCTGGAACGGACGGTACCTGCGCGACGTCGTCGACCCCGACGACGAGAGCTTCCGCCCCAACCAGATCCTCGCGGTGGGGGGGCTGCCGTTCGCGCTGCTCGGGGGCGAGAGGGCGCGCGCCGTCGTCGACGCCGTCGAGGAGCGGCTGGTGACGCCGGTCGGCCTCCGCTCGCTGTCGCCGGACGACGCGCGCTATGTGGGGCGCTACGAGGGCGGCGTGCCCGAGCGCGACGGCGCCTACCACCAGGGGACGGTCTGGCCCTGGCTGCTCGGCCCCTTCGTCGAGGCGTGGGTCTCCGTGCGCGGCGGCGGGGAGCGCGTGAAGCGCGAGGCGCGGCGGCGCTACCTGGCACCGCTTCTCGCGCATTTGCGCGAGGCGGGCCTCGGCCACGTCAGCGAGATCGCCGACGGCGACCCCCCGCACACGCCGCGCGGCTGCCCCTTCCAGGCGTGGTCGCTCGCGGAACTGCTGCGGCTCGACCGCGTCGTGCTCGCGCCGGGCGGGGCCGCCCGGCCCCGAAACGGGAGGGTCACCAAGGCATCCAAGAGCGCGAAATGCCCGACACCGTGAACGTCCGGATCCGCTACCCGCTCTCGAGCGGGCGCATCATCCTCCGCACCGGCAACGACTGGGAGCGCGACATCGAGGCGGTGGCCCGCGACCGGCGGCAGGGCCGCTTCGACTATCGCGTCGACCTCCGGGGCGACCGCTTCTGCTACTTCAAGCCCGTCCTCGTCGAGGGGAGGCGCGAGAGGTGGGCGCAGGGGGGCAACTACCTCGGGCTCCCCGGCGGGAAGGAGATCTTCCCGCACTTCTTCGACGAGTCCGCATGCAACATCTGCCGGCTCGAACGGCGCCCGAGCCGCGAGGGCAACCGCGCGCACCGGCTGCGCGTCTTCACGCCGCCCGGCTACCGCGAGAACACCCTCGCCCGCTACCCGGTGCTCTACATGCAGGACGGCCATAACCTCTTCTTCCCCGAGGAGGCCTCCCACGGCAAGCCGTGGAAGGTGGACGAGACGATGCGGCTGCTCGACTCGATGAACCTCGTGCGCCGGATGATCGTCGTCGGCGTCTGGCCGGAGGACCGCATGGCGGACTACACCGACCCGGGCTACGAGGCGTTCGGCCGCTACCTCGTCGAGGACGTGAAGCCGTGGGTGGATGCGAACTACCGCACGCTGCCGGACCGGGAGCAGACCGCGGTGCTCGGCGCCTCCTTGGGCGGCGTCGTCTCGCTGCACCTCGGCCTCCGCCATCCCGACGTCTTCGGCCACGTCGGCTGCATGTCGAGCACCTTCGGCTACCGCGACGACCTGCGCGAGCGCATCGCCGCCCAGCCGCGCCGCGACCTCCGGGTCTACCTCGACAGCGGCTGGCCCGGCGACAACTACGAGGTCACCCTCGCGATGCGCGACCTGCTGCGCGAGCGCGGCTACGCCGACGGGACCGACCTCTGCCACGTCGCCTTCCCGAACGCCGCCCACGACGAACTCGCCTGGTCGGCCCGGCTCCACCAGCCGCTGCAGTTCTTCTTCGGGCGGCGTTAGGCCCCCGCGCCCCCACCCTTTGATAGACTCCGCGTCCCCGCGCGATGAGTTTCCGGAGCGTCCTGAACCGCCTGCTGCGCCCCACCGGCTACCAGGTCGCGAAGTACGCGCCCGAGCCCGACACGAGCGAGGGGTACACGCTGCACACGTTCCTCAGGCCCGACGGGTCGTTCGACTACGAGAAGTACAAGGAGATCCAGAGCCGCGGCAACAGGCGCAAGCTGAACCGCGTCTGGGTCCGCGAGGGCGACATCGACTTCCTCGCGCGCTACCTCCGCGAGCGCCTCGGCCAGCCGCGCTTCGGCCTCTGCCACGGCACCCGCGGCGGGCAGGAGCAGGCGTGGTTCTCGGCGCGGCTTGGCTGCGACGTGCTCGGGACCGAGATCTCCGACACCGCGACGCAGTTCCCGAACACGATCCAGTGGGACTTCCACGAGGTGAAGCCCGAGTGGATCGACCGCGCCGACTTCGTCTACAGCAACGCCTTCGACCACACCTACGCGCCGGAGAAGTGCCTCGACGCGTGGATGTCCTGCGTGCGCCCCGGCGGCCTCTGCCTCCTCGAGCACTCCTCCGCCCACGAGCCCAGCGGCCGCTCGCTGCGCGACCCCTTCGGCGCCGAACTCGTGCTGATGCCCTACCTGATCACGAAGTGGGGCAAGGGCCAGTACGGCGTCCGCGAGATCCTGCCGGCGCCGGAGAAGCGGGAGGGGATGGGCTACTCCTGCTTCCTCGTGGTCCAGAGGTACTAGGAAGGGAGGGGGGCGCGGGGGGCCGCGGCCCCGCCGCCGGCCCTACGCCTCGAGCTTCATGTCGCCCGCGCTCCACGCGAGCACCGCGGTGCGGAAGCCTTCGGTGATGGTCCCCATCGCGCGCACGAAGTCCCGCTCCTCGCCCTCCTTCGGCGGCTGGAAGCCGAGGAAGACGGCGGCGGAATCGCGCGACTGCCCACCGATCGCGGCGACCGGGTCGTCGGAGACGAGGACGATCGCCACCGCGTGGATGCGCGCCCCCCGGATGAGATCCTCGAGGTGGTGCGTCGCCTCCTCGCGTCCCGCCTCCGACGCGATCACGCGCAGCAGGCGGATCGTGCGCCCGCGCCAGACCTCGTTCTGCGTCAGCAGGTGCGCGAGCAGCAGCAGAAGCTGGCCGTTCGCCTTGCCGCGCCACCAGACGTCCACGGGCCCCTCGCCGGGCGCGCGCGTCTCCCCCTCCTCCTCGCCGCCGCGGATGACGACGACGCTCTTCTCGAGGCCCGAGAGCGTGCGCAGCAGGCCGCCGAACTCCTCCTGCCGCTCCGGGTCGGCGCTCCAGCCGAGCAGCAGCACGTTGGGCCTGAGCGCGCCGATGCCGTAGCACTGCGCGAGCGCCTCCACGCCGGGGACCAGCCCGGGCGCGACGAGCACCGCCGGGAAGGCGCGGAGCCCCTCCGCGCGGATGAATTCGCGCAGCACGCTCTCCTGCTTCGCGCGGCGCCGGAAGTGCGCGTCGATGTCGCCGGGGATCACCTGCGCGAGCGTGAGGATGCCGCGGCCGCCGGTGAGCCAGGAGCCGTAGACCGCGAGGTGGACGCGGTTCCACGCGCCGCCGGAGAGCGCGAGGATGCTCGGGCGCCAGTTCTTCGGATGGTACTTCTCGTCCTCGAGCCGGAGCAGGTTCTTCCGCGCGCGCTCGAAGGCGGTGCCGCTCTGCACCTCGCCCCAGGTCGCGAGGATCTCCTGCCGCTCGATGTAGCGGTGCAGCGCGAACATCGCGGCAACGGAGAGGGTGGCCCAGAGCGCGTCGATCAGGAACATCGCGCCGAGGCAGCCGAGCGCGCCCAGCAGCGACGTGGACCAGTGCGACCAGCGGAAGGTCGGCCGGTAGCTCGGGTTCTTCGTGATCGCCTCCGTGAAGCTCGCGAGGTTCAGGTAGCCGTAGGTGATCATGAAGAACATCGTGATGATCGGGGCGATCAGGTCGAGGTCCCCGAGCAGCACGCCCGCCTGCGCGATGGCGAAGGTGAGGATCGTCGCGCGGCGCGGCTCCTGCGCGGCGCCGCTGCCGTGGCCGAAGTACCCGAGCCGCTCGAAGACGTCGTCGCGGGCGAGCGCCTGCAGGATCCGGGGCGCCCCCATCATGCTGCCGAGCGCCGAGGACAGGGTCGCGCTGAAGATGCCGACGGTGATCAGCGCGGGGCTCCACGAGACGCTGCGCACGACGAGGTTGTCGGCGAGCAGCGTCTCCCGCGGCGCCGCGAGGCAGAGCATCGCCGCCATGCCGAGATAGACGGCGCCGGTCGCCGCGATCGCGAGCAGCGTTCCGCGCGGGATCGCGCGCGCCGGGTCCTTCAGGTCCCCCGACATGTTCGCGCCCGCCATGATCCCGGTGGCGGCGGGGAAGAAGAGCGCGAACATCGTGAAGAGGCTCTGCTTCTCGCCGAAGCCGGCGCCCGTGTTCGACGCGAGATGGTCGAGGCTCGCATGCCCCGCCGCCCCCGCGAAGAACGAGAGCAGCGAGAGGCCCAGCGCCGCGAGGATGCCGTACTGCACCTTGATCGTCCAGCCCGCCCCGATGTAGACGCACGCGAAAGTGGCGATGTTGACGACGGTCGCGACGACGCGCGGCGGCAGTCCGAGGCCCGGGAACGACGCGACGAACGCCTCCGTGAAGCCGATCACGTACATCGCCACCGACACCGCCTGCGCGAGGAAGAAGACGATGCCGATCGCGCCGCCGAACTCGACGCCGAGGCTCCTGCTGATCAGGAAGTAGGCGCCGCCCCCCTGCACGCGCGTGTTCGTCGCGATCGCCGAGAGCGAGAGCGCCGTCAGCGTCGTGATGAGCTTGCTCGCGAGCACGATCGCGAGCCCCCAGAAGAGCCCGCTGTACGCCATCACCTGCCCGAAGCGCAGGAACATGATGACGCCGAGGATGGTCAGCGTGCAGGGCGTGAAGACGCCGGCGAACGTGCCGAACTTGTTCGCCGCGGGCGGCGCGCCGGGCCGGGAATCCGCCATGGGCCGGCCGAAGTCTAGTCTCGCGGGCCCCCCGAGGCGAGTAGCATGGCGAGAGCAGCGCCCCGCCGCGATGGGAACCGCTTCGCAACCCCTCTCCGCCCCCCGGACCCTTGCCGCGATCGCCGCGGCCTCGGGCCTCGTGGCGGCATGGCTCGGCTTCCGCCAGTTCCGGTGGTTCCACCACCACGCGGGCGGCGCGCCGCTCGGGACGGAGATGCTCGTCGTGGCGATGCTGGCCGCCGTGCTCGCGACCACCGCCGGCACCGCGACGCTGCTCCGCCTGCTGCGCGGCGGGTGGCTCGCCAACTGGCTGATCGCGGTGCTGCTCGCCCCGGCGCTCGTCGTCTTCGTGGCCGCGACCGATGGCTGGGCGCTCGCGATCCCGCTCGCCGCCGGCGCGGTCGCGCTCCTTGTTCCCCGCGGCGAGGACCGCGTCGCGTGGAGGCTCGCCGCGATCGGGCTCATGCTCCTCCCCGCGACCGTGCTGGGCGCGATGGGCCTCCACTTCGTGACCGACCTCCGCTGCGCGCGCGACGCCGGGCGCATCACGACACAGTCGCTGCAGGACGCCGGCACGATCGATCCGCGTCTCGGTCGCCTCGTCTCCCTCGACGGCGCGCGCCGCAGCCACCCCGACGCCTACTGGGACATCGGCGGCATCAATCGGGAACTCTTCGTGCTCTTCGACGGCACCTTCGAGCATCGCAAGGCGCACGTCCTCGTCCGCGTGCACGCCACGACCTCGGGCCCGCCGCGCGTCGCGGGCACGCGCGTGCTCGAAGCGGGGCAGTCCCTCCTGCACTACGCCGACATCCGGTCCGGCGCATGGGATCCGGCCGACCTCGTCGTGGACGTCTCGTTCGCCCATCCGGGCTACCGGTAGGCGGGCGATCCCGAGGGGGCGCGGGGGCCGGACTCAGCGCGCGAGGTCAAGCGTCGCGACGCCGCTGCCGTCGGCGGGCACATCAGCGGTGACAACATGTTGCCGGCCATGGACGGTGACGATGAGCGTCGCGGGGCCCGGCGCGAGGTCGGCGCAGGTCCAGCCGGGTCGCCCCTCCCTGCGCGGCCACCATGCGATCCCGGTCGCGGCATCCTTCACGGTGACCGCGATCTCGGAGTCCTGCGCGGGCAGCGGGAGGACCCTGACGACGAGGGACGCACCGCGCTCCATCGTCACGGTTGGCGACTCGTCGCCGCGAAGCCTGACTCCGCGCGTCGCGAACCCGCTCTTGCGCACGAGCAGAAGCGGCGTGCCCGTGGAGGTCACCGGCACGCGGAACGACCCGTCCGCGGAAGTGTAGTAGGAGGCGCCCTCCTCCGGCGATCCTTCGAAGCCGTCGTGCACCTCGACCTCCGCTCCCCCGAGCCCCCTCCCGTCGCCGCGCAGGACGCGCCCGTCCACCCAGCGCGGCGATGGCACTGCGACCGTTCCCAGATCGAGGTTCTCGTCGGCGCGGATCACGAACCTGCCCGCGCACTCCTGCGGCAGCCGCCCCGCCTTCACATGGAGCAGGAAGGGCCCCGGCGGGATGCCCGCGATTTCGAAGGCGTCCCCGGTGGGGTCGACCCGTACCCAGCAAGGCCTCTCGCCGATGCAACTGGCCGCCACGGTGAGTCCGTTCCGGTCTCCGCGGGTGACGCGTCCGAATGCGCTGCCGCCGCGCGCGAGCCGGACCTCGATCCTCTCCCCGGCGACGGGCGGGCGGGAGCGTTCCTCCCAGTGGCGCACGTAACCCGGCGCATCGATCGAGAGCGAGTTGCCCTCGATGCTGGCGGGGTCGAACGCAAAGCGCGCACGGTCGTGCGACTCCGACAGTTTGCTGAACTTGACGCCAACCGAGATGCTGGCGTGCCGACCACTCGGGAGCGCCCCGCCGTCGGGCTCCAGCGCCACGATCTCGAACGTCGGCGCCGGGACGAGACGCACGATCTGCGGCCTCGAACGGGCGTCGGTGGCGGTCACGAGCGGCATCTGCCACGTCGGGAGGCCGCGCCTCGGGCGGGCGGTCGCGAGCGCCGTCACTTCCGTCCCGGGGGGGACATCACAGCCGAGGGCCGCTTCGCCGCTCACGTCGGTCGCGACAGGAAAGCCTCGCGCTCCGAATCCGATGTTGGCGTACCAGTACTTGGCGGGTTGCCCGTCGATGTCCAGAACGCGCAGCCAGAGGTGCGAGAACCGCCGCTCCGCGAGCGTGAAGTCCTGCTCCGAGGTCACGCCGCCGCCGATCTCGAGGGTCGCCTCGCAGCGGAGCGCGCAGCCCTCGGGTTCGTGCTCCGCCGTGACGTTGAATGTCTGGGGGCCCGGGGGCAAGCCTTCGAGCAGGAAGCGTCCAGCGTCATCGCAGGAGACCACGCGGTTCGCGTCGATGTCCCAGACGCGCGCACGCGCGGCCTGCGTGCCGTCCGGGAGCAGCACCGATCCGCGCAGCGCGCCGTGCCGCTGCATCACGACGCGCACCTCTTCATCGCCCGGGTTGGCTTCGACCTTGGCGGTCGCGTAGCCCTCCGCGGAGACATGGAGCTCCAGCGGGTAGAGTTCGAGCCCTTCGAGGCGGAAGGCGCCATGCTCGTCGGCCGGCACGCATCGCGTGCGCCCCGCCTCGTACTCGATCCGCGCGTGCGGCAGCGGCGCGTCCCGCGGATCGACGACGACCCCGGCGACCGCGCCGCCCCGCGACAGCACGATCGGCTCTTCGAACTCTTCGGTGACGCGACTCGCATAGCTTCGCGCCTCGACGAGCAGTTCGTCACCCTTCGCCGCGTCGAACCGCGCCCACCCGTCCGGCCCCGTCACGACGACGGCGCGCGGCGGGTCGTCCGACCCCTCGAAGATCGACAGCATCGCCCCCGCGATCGGGGCGCCCTCCTCGTCCACGACGCGGGCCCTGTACGGTTCCAACGCTGGGAGCGGCGGCGCCTCCGCTCGCTCGGCCGCTGCGCCGTCGGCGGGGGAGTGGTGCTCCGCCATGCGATCCCGCGTGGTGTGCCCCCCCGCGTCCCCGAGCGTCCGGTGGGGCCGCCCTTCGCTCCGCCCCCCCGCGCCCCCCCAGGTCCACGCGGCGACCGCGAGAGCCAGGACGAAGAGCGCAGCAGTGAGAAGCCGGAGAGCCACGCCTCCAGTGTAGAGGCGCTCGGTCAGCGCGACAGGTCAAGCGTGGCCGAACCGGCGCCGTCGGGGAGGACCTCCACCGTGAGCGTGTGGCAACGCTCCCCGATCGCGAAGGTCGCGGCCAGAGGGCCCGTGGGGAGGTCGAGATACCTCCACTCGACGGATTCCTTCCGCTCCCTCCGCTCCCCCTCGCGAGGAATCCAGCGAATGCCGGTCGCGGGATCGTGCAGGCGGAAGGTGCCCTCGCCGAACTCGTCGGCGGGGTCGTAGAAGACCTTGAGGCGAAAGCTCGTGCCGGGCTTCAGCGTCACGAGCGGCGACCGGCCGTCCGCCACCTTGATCCCATGGGTCGCGAAGCCCCGCTTGCTGAACAGCAGCAGAGGCGTGCCGGTGGATGTCACCGGCACCGTGAACGAGCCGTCCGCAGATGTGAAGTGCGATGCGCCGGCGAGTGCTTCACCGTCGAAGCAGGCGCCGACCTTGATCTCGGTCCCCCCGAGCCCCCTCCCGTCGTCGCGCACGACTCGCCCGCTCACCCGCAGCGGTCGAGGCGTCGTGATCTCTCCCAGTTCGAGCCGTTCGCCTTGGCGTACCCGGAAGCGGCCGACGCATTCCCGGGGCGCGGTTCCGGGTTGCACGAAGAGCAGGAACGGTCCGGGCGGGAGTTCACTGAGCGTGAACGCGTCGCCGGAGGTCCCGCCGTCGATCCACCGCGGATTGGCGCCGACGCAGAGGGCCCATGCCGCGAGCTCGCCCTCCGTCCCGACGACGCGCCCGGAGGCGGTCGCGCCCGGCAGCAGCCGGACCTCAAACTCCTCTCCCGCGACGGGCGGACGGTCGTGCGCTTCGTCGTGCCCCGCGTATCCGGGCGCACGCACGCTGAACGAGACGCACGTCGCGCGCGCGGGGTCGAACGCGAAGCGCGCGCGGCCGTCCGCGTCGGCGACGTGGTCGAGGCCGGCGCCGGCGTAGAACTGGGCGGACAGGGGCTCGCCGCCGGGCCCGCGCGCGACGACATCGAACGTCGGCGGCGCGACGAGCCGCACGACCTGCGGCGGAGACCACTCCGCGGCCGCGGTGACGAGCGGCGTTTGCCAGTGTGCCAGTCCGCGACGCAGCTCGTCGCCGAAGAGTGCCGTGACCTCCGTTCCCGGCGGGGAGCTGCAACGCAGCGGGCAGGCCCCGTCGTCGTCGGTCTTTCCCCAGCTCTTCTCGGTGCCAAGTCGCAGCGCGAAGCGCCACTGGGCGGCGGGCTCGCCCTCCGGGTCGAGGACTTGCAGGTTCAGGTGGGAGTACCGCCGCTCCCCGAGCGTGAACGCGACCTCCGCCGTCCCGCCCCCGGGGATCGCGACCTCCTGCTCGCAGGAGAGAGCGCCATCCTCCGGCTGGCGCGCGCCAAGTATTCTCAGTCTCAGGGGGCGCGGGGGCAGCCCTTCGAGATGGAACAGCCCCGCCTCGTCGCAGACGATCTCTGCGACGTCGGAGTAGGGGACGCTGACGCGTGCCCACGACGCCGGGGCGCCGTCGGGGAGCAGGACCTGTCCGCGGAGCGCGCCATGCCGCTCCAGCACGACGCGCACCTCCTCGTCGCCGGGGTTGGCTTCGACCGAGGTCCACGCGTACCCGTCCGCCCACACCGTGAATTCCGATGGGCAGAGCTCGAGCGCTTCGAGGCGGAAGGCGCCCTTCCCGTCGGTCGTCGCGTACTGCACCAGCCCGGCGTAGTACTCGATCTGCGCGCCGGGGAGAGGCCGGCCCTCCGCATCGACGACGACACCGGCCACGGCGCCCCCCGGGCAGAGCCGGATGGGATCCGACAGCGCGCCTTCCTTGAGGTCGAAGCCCTCGCTGGCGCAGCCTGGGGCCTCGACGAGCAGCCATGCGTCCGCCCCGCTCGCGTCGAACCGGGCCACGCCTTCGGCATCGGTCACGACGACGAGGCGCGCGGCGGTGTCCTCCTTGCCGAACAGCGAGAGGCGCGCACCCGCGATGGGCGATCCCTGCCTGTCCACGACCGTCACCGTCCGCGGCGTGCGCGCGACGAGGCAGATCGTCAGTTCGTGTGCCTGCCCCTCGGCGCACGACAACTCCTCCTCGTGAGAATCATGGCCCGGTGCCGACGCGCGCACGCGCCGGGCGCCGCCGCCGGGGAACTCGAGGCGGTAGTTCCCGGCCGCGTCGCTCTCCGTGCTCCCGAGCAGCGTGTCGGCCTCCCAGAGCTCGATGCGCGCTCCCGCGAGGATCTCGTTGTGGTAGTCGATGACGATGCCGGAGAGCGCTCCCGCCGCGCGCTCCGGCGTGTCGGCGACCCTCTCGCCCCCGCGACCACACGCCGCGAGGGCGAGCAGCGCACATGCCGCCGGAACGAAAAGACGCAGCGCCACCTCACCAGTGTAGAGCCTCTCCTTGCCGAGCGGTCACCGCGACAGATCGAGGGTCGCGGAACCGGTGCCGTCCGAGAGCACCTCCGCCGGGATCGTGTGACGCTCTCGGCCTACGTAGACGATGAACGTGACAGGGCCCGGCCCGAGATCCGCGTACCGCCACTCGATGGTCCCTCCCCGCCGGGTGATCCCCTCGCTGTGCGGGCGCCATGTGAGTCCGGTCGTCGGGTCCTCCACCGTGATCGTGATGGCGGAATCCTCGAGGGGAGCGCAGAGCACCCTGACGAGGAAGCGCGTGCCCGCGTCGAGCGTGACCATGGGCGGCTCGACACTGTCGAGCTTGAGTCCGCGTGTCGCGAACCCGCGCTTCCGCACGAGGAGCCGCGGCGTGCCGGTTGACGTAGCCGGCACGCGGAACGACCCGTCGGCGGATGAGTAGTAGGACTCGCCCTCTTCCGGCGATCCGTCGATGCCGTCGTGCACACGGATTTCCGCTCCCCCGAGCCCCCTCCCGTCGCCGCGCAGCACGCGCCCCTCCACCCAGCGCGGCGGCGGCACTGCGACCGTTCCCAGATCGAGGCCCTCGTCGGCGCGGATCACGAACCTGCCCGCGCACTCCTGCGGCAGCCGCCCCGCCTTCACATGGAGAAGGAAGGGCCCCGGCGGGATGCCCGCGATCTCGAAGGCGTCCCCGGTGACGTCAGCGCCCACCCAGCGGGGCCCCTCGCCGATGCACATGGCCGCAGCGGCGACTTCCTTCGCGGCTCCCCGGGCGACGCGTCCGAACGCACAGCCGCCGCGCGCGAGCCGGACCTCGATCCTCTCGCCCGCGACGGGCGGACGCGACAGTCGCGCCCAGTGGCGCACGTAGCCCGCCGCATCGATCGCGAACGAGAAGCCCGTGACGTCGGAAGGGTCGAACGCGAAACGCGCGCGGTCGTGCGACACCGACACCCGGCTCAGCTCGACCCCGACCATGATCGTGGCAAGCCGATCGGCGGGGAGCGCCTCGCCACCCGGCCCCAGCGCGACGATCTCGAGCGTCGGGGCCGCGACGAGCTGCACGAGCTGCGGCTGGGTAGCGGCCTCGGTCACTGTGACGAGCGGCGCGCGCCATGTCGCGATGCCGTGATCGGCGCTGCGGCTCACGAGCCTTGTCACCTCGGCTCCCGGGGGCGCATCGCAACGGATGAGCAGATCCCCGTACATGTCGGTTGTGCCCGCGTAGCGTCGCGTGCCGAGCACCGCTTCGCAGGTCCAGGGCTTCGCGGGCAGGTGGTCGCCCTCGAGAACGCGCAGCCAAAGGTGCGAGAAGATCCGCTCCTCGAGAGTGAAGCTCTCCTCCGCGGTGACGCCGCCGCCGATATCGAGGGTCGCCTCGCAGCGGAGCGCGCAGCCCTCGGGTTCGTGCTCCGCCGTGATGTTGAATGTCTGGGGGCCCGGGGGCAGCCCTTCGAGCAGGAAGCGTCCCGCGTCGTCGCAGGAGACCGCGCGGTTCGCGTCGATGTCCCAGACGCGCGCGCGCGCGGCCGGCGTGCCGTCCGGGAGCAGCACCGATCCGCGCAGCGCACCGTGCCGCAGCATCACGACGCGCAAGTCCTCGTCGCCCGGGTTGGCTTCGACGATCGCCGTTGCGTAGCCCTCCACCGAGACCTCGAAGACCAGTGGGTTCAGGTCGAGCCCGTCGAGGCGGAAGGCGCCCCGTTCGTCGGTCGTCCTCAACAGCTTGCGCCCGGCGTCGTACCCAATCAGCGCTTGCGCAAGCGCGTTGCCCTGCGCATCGACGACGATCCCCGCCACGGCGCTGCCCTGGGACAGCACGATCGGCTCCTCGAACTCGCCGGTGACGAGGCTGGCGTAGCCCCGTGCTTCCACCAGCGCTTCGTCGTTCTCGCCCGCGTCGAACCTCGCCCACCCGTCCGGCCCCGTCTCGACGACGGCGCGCGGCGGGCCGTCCGAACCCTCGAAGACCGAGAGTATCGCCCCCGCGATCGGGGAGCCCTCCTCGTCCACGACCCGGGCGCTGCACGGTTCCAACGCGGGAAGCGGCGGCGCCTCCGCTCGCTCGGCAGATGCGCCGTCGGCCGGGGAGTGGTGCTCCGCCATGCGATCCCGCGTGGTGTGCCCCCCCGGGCCCTTGCCTGTCCGGTGGGGCTGCGCTTCGCTTCGCCCCCCCGCGCCGCCGAGTGTCCGGTGGGGCTGCGCTCCGCTTCGCCCCCCCGCGCCCCCCCGGTTCCACGCGGCGATCGCGAGGGCCAACACGCAGAGCGCCGGGACGAGAAGCCGCCGCACCACGCCTCACCTGTTCCGGATCGCCTCGAGAGTTGAGGCGAGGCCCTGCCTTGTCTCCTCGTCGGTGGCGTCCGCGTGGGCGAGGCGGATCTCCTTGACCGCGAAGGCGGCGCGGGCGCCGAAGTTCGACAGCAGGTAGGCGGCGGTCCGGCTCGTCTGCGGCGGGGCACTGCGTGCGAGCGTGAGCAGGCCCGGCACGATGGAGCGCTCGTCGTGCGGCGCCCGCATCAGCCCCTTCAGCACGGCAAGGCGGACCGCCGGGAGGTCGCCGGTCGGCGACGCTTCGAGGGCGGCGCGGGCGGACGGGTGCTCCGCCGCGAGTTCGCCCAGCACGGCGGCGGCCTCGATGCGCGCCTCGGGCGGGCCGTTCGCGAGGGTGGCGGTCAGCGATGGGATCGAGGCTCGCCCGATGAGCTTGAGCGCCACCCGGGCGTCGTAGCGGAGGTTCCACGACGGGTCGCCGAGCGCCTCGGCCAGCCTCTGCGGAGTCTCGTGCGCCGCGGCCGCCAGCGCATCCCACAGGTGGACACAGCCATCCTTGCGCTCGCCCTCGCGGATCGCGGCGCGCAGGATCTCGGGGAGCGCCGGCGCGGCGGCGGGGCCGAGTGCCGCGAGACCGCGCGCCGCCTCCTCGCGGAGCGCCTTCGACTCGTGCGCGAGCCCTGTGGCGAGGACCGGCAGCGCCGCGTCGCCGCCGCCCCCGCGGGTCGCGAGCAGGCTTGCCGCCGCCATGCGCGCGCCCTCGTCGGGCGCCACGAGAAGGCCCCTGCATGTCGCCGCCGCCTCCTCGGGCCAGCGGCCATGCAGTGCGAGGATCTCCAGTTGCGCGGCGGGCGGGGCATCGCGCAGGCTCGCGACGAGGGAGGGTACGCTGCGCGCGCCCAGCGTCTCGAGCGCATTGCGGGCAGACTCGCGCATGAAGGGGCAGGGGTCGCGCAGGCAGTCGACGAGCGCGGGGATGCCCTTCGCCGCGGCGTCCCCCATCGATGCCAGCGCCTCGGCGGCCTGCCAGCGGACCGGGGCGCACTCGTGCCCGAGCAGCCGCACGAGATCGGGGACCGCGGCGGGATCCTCCGGGGCGATCCGCTCGAGCGATGCGAGCGCGTTCTCGAGCACCCGCGCGCTCCCGTCGCGCAGCGCCGCGACGAGCATGGGCGTTGCGGCCTCGCCGTACTCCCCGAGCGACGCGACCGCTGCCCCCCGCACCTCGGGGTCGGCATCGGCCGAGAGCCGCGCCAGCAGGGGCACGAACTCGGGATGGCGCGTCGCATGCTCGCGCAGCGCGTGCGCGGAGGCCGCACGCACGCGCGGGTCGCCGTCGCACGCCGCCGCGAGCAGGTGCGGCAGCGCGGCCTCGCCGAGGTTCGCGAGGATGTCGCGGCCCGCCCGGCGCACCCCCGCGACGTCGTGCGAGAGCATCGAGACGGCCGGGCCGATCGCTCCCTCGCCGATGAGGACGAGCGCGCGCTCGGCGTCGTACTCGGGGTGGACCCTGAATGAGCCGAGGTCGTGCAAGGCCGCGAGAACATCCTCGTTCTCCTGACGGCGCGCCCCGACGATGACATCGACCAGAGCGGGCGCCGCCGCGCGGGCCGCGGGTCCGAGCGCGGCGATCGCATCGATCGCGGGGGAGAGCAGCCCCTCGTTCGCGAGCGCGCGCAAAAGCGCGGGAAGCGCGGGCGCGGCCGCGGGTCCCATCGCCTCGAGCGTCGCGAGCGCGCGCCGGTCCACTTCGTCGCCGCGCGAGGGGTCGAGCACCGCCGCGATCGCGAGCGCCGCTTCACCGGTGGCGGGTCCCATCTCCCGCAGCGCGTCGAGGGCGGCGGCCACGGTCTCCGGCGCGCGCAGCATCGGCAGCAGCGTGGCGATGGCCTCGTCGCCTCGAAGTCTCGCGAGCGCGTCGATCGCAAGCAGGCGCACCCCGGCCTCGTCGTCGCCGAGCGCCGCGATCAGCGCCGCGAGCGCCGGCCGCGCCGCCTCCCCGATGCGCGCGAGGGAGCGGGCGGCGAGCGTGCGCGTCTCCGCGTCGGCGTGGCGCAGCAGGTCGGCCAGCGCGGCCACGCCTTCCGCGCCCGCCTCGCGCAGCGCGACGGCCGCATCGACGCGCCGGTCCGGATCGGGGTCGCGGATCTGCGCGAGCAGGGGCGCGAGCGGCCCGCGAATCCCGGGCGTCTCCTCCGCGATGCCCTCCCGCCCGCGGGTCGCCCGGCCGGTCGCCGGGCGCGGTGCCGCCGCGAGCGCGGCGATCATCGTCAGCACCGCCAACGCGAGCAGCCTGCGTCCCATGCCACCAGCCTATATGCTTTGGACGGAATGGCTGACATCCGCGGAGCGGTGCTGCTCGTCTGTCTCATCGTGGGGGGGTGCGGGGGGGGCGGAGCGCAGCGACGCTCCCCCCGAGAGACCGGGTGCGGGGGGGTGCGGCAGCGCCTGCCCGAGATCGCGTGGCTGCGCTCGGGCGACCTCTACCTGAGCCCGGCGGGGGGCGGGGAGCCGCGCCACTGCGCGAAGATCGAGCCGGGGTGGGACCGCTACCTCGTCTGGTCGCCCGACGGAAAGCAACTGCTCTATGCGTGCCACGATGCCGGGTGGAACGTCTGGGTCTACGATCCGGTCGCGGGGTCGCAGCGCCGCCTGACGGAGCCGGGAGACAACCGCGTGCCCGCGTGGTCGCGCGACGGGAGGCGCATCGCCTTCATGAGCGGCGTCGGCGGCCTCTCGGTGATGGAGGCCGACGGGTCGGGCGCGCGCGTATTGACGTCGAAGGGCCATCGCGACGCGCCGCCCTCGTGGTCGCCCGATGGCAGTCGCATCGCGTTCGAGCACATCGACGAGGGGCGGCAGGAGGTCGTGGTCATCGGCGCGGACGGGAGCGGCGAGAGGCGGCGCCGGGAGTTCGCCGGCTCCCCGGCCTTTTCGCCGCGCGGCGCGACGATCGCGTGCGCGGGGTCGAGCGGCGGCAAGAGGGCGCTGCTGCTGCTCGAACCCGACCGTGACGAGGCGCGCGTGCTCTACCTGGCCGAGGGCGACCGCTGGGTCGGCGCTCCGTCGTGGTCGCCGGATGGAGGGTCGATCTGCTTCGAGTGCGACGGCGCGATCCTCGTCGTCGCGGCGGCCGGAGGCGACGCCCGCCGCGTCGCGACCGTCTCCGGTCGCGGCGACATCCTCGGATGGAGCCCGCGCGGCGACTGGATCCTCTGCACCGACGGCGAGCGCGGCGCGGAGCGCCTCCTCGCGGTCCCGGCCGCAGGCGGCGAGCCGCTGCTTGTCGCCAGTGGCGGCATCACCGTCGCCGCCGCACGACCGTGATCCCCAACACCCGCGGCGACAACGCCTCCCCCCGCCCCGGACAAGCTCTCAGAAACTGAAGCCGAACGCGAAGTGGACCGCAAACTCGTCGTCGGCGGCGAACAGGCTGCCGGGGTTGTAGCCGAAGTCGAGGCGCACCGGGCCGACGGGCAGGTAGTAGCGCAGGCCGATGCCGATCGCGTGGCCGGGCGGACCGGGCAGGTCGAAGCTGCCCTCGCCGACGGTGCCGATGTCGTAGAAGAACGCAACATGCAGGTCGCGCCACGTGCGCACGCGCAGTTCGACGTGCGCCTCGGCCGCCGTGAGGCCGCCGAGCGGCTCCCCGGCCGCGTTGCTCGGCCCGAGTTCGTCCTGATAGAAGGAGCGGACCGACGACTCGCCGCCGAGGAAGAGGCGCTGCGCGACCGGCAGCGTGGGGCGGCCGTCGAGGATCTCCCGCGTCGTGAAGCGGGCGCCGAGCGCCAGCACGGTGCGGTCGCCGAGCCTGCGGTAGCGCGACGCCGAGAGGCGCAGCTCGACGAAGTCGAGCTCGGCGCCGAAGGAGGGCGCCGACCAGAAGAGGCCCACGTCCGCGAGCGAGCCCGCCGTCGGCAGCAGGCGGTTGTCGCGCGTGTCGCGCTCGAGCGCGGCGAAGAGGCCCGCGGTCCGGATGAACCCCTCCTCCTCCGCGCCCGCGACGCCGCCGGTCACCTCCGTCGCCTCCTGCGCGTCGAAGACGTAGCCGCCGGTGAGCGTGAAGGGGCCGTCGAAGCGGTGCTCGAGCGAGAGGTCGAGGCGCGTGCCGGTGCGCTGAAAGGTCGGCTCCTCGCGCGTCAGGAACGACGTCGAGAGGCGGAGCGTGTTGGCGGGCCCGAAGATGTAGTTGTCGGAGACCCTCGCGAGCGCGCCGAACCCCTTGAGGCTGCCCGTCAGCTCGACGTCGAGCAGCCGCCCGAGGCCGAAGAGGTTTCTGTCCTCGTAGCGCACGCCGCCGCGCAGCTGTTCGTAGCTGCCGTAGCCCGCCGTGAACGAGACCGATCGCGCGAGCAGCTCCTCGACGGCGATCACGAGGTCGGAATCGACCGGCGTGCCCTCCCCCTCGGCCCGCTCGTGCCGCGCGCGCACCGTGCGGAAGAGCCCCGACCGGTAGAGGTCGTCGATGGTCCCGTCGATCTTCCCCTGTTCGAGCGCCTCCCCCTTCTCGACGCGCATGCGCGACCGCACGAAGCGCGGGCGCGTGCGGTCGAGCCCCTCGGTCTTCAGGCCGCGCATGCGGTGCACCGGCCCCGGCGTGACGACGAGGCGGACGGCGACGGTCGCCCCCTCCTCCGCGATCTCCGTCCCGCTCGACGCCGTCGCGTCGAGGTGTCCCCGCGCGCGCAGGCGCGCGACCGCGAGCGCCTCCGCCTCCGCCGGCAGCCGCGCGCTGTACCAGGCCATGCGGAGCTTGCTGTCGAGCTCCTCGCGCAGCGCGTCGTCGGGCACGCCCTCGATGGCGACCTCGGTCACCTGGAAGCGCGGGCCCTCCCGGACCGGGATGTCGATGCTCGCCACCGTCTTGTCCTCGCTCCAGGAGACCTTCGCGGGCCCCACCGCGACGCGGTAGTAGCCTTCGCGCAGGTAGGAGGTCTCGAGGTCGCCGACGCGCTCCTCGACGGCGGCGAGGTCGAAGACGGGGTCGGAGGACTTGAGCAGCGAGGACTTCTTGAAGACGAAGAAGGCGAGGAGCTGCTCCCTGCCGCGCGTGAATTCGCCGCTGAAGGTGATCGGGCCGAGCAGCGCCTTCGGCCCCTCGTCGATCTCGAGGCGGCCGCGCTCCGCGTCGAGCCGCACCTCGGCGTGGGCGAACCCCTCCCGGCGCAGCAGCTGCTCCATCGCGTAGGCGGCGTCGGAGAGGTCGGCGGCGCGCCGCCCCTTCGACTGGAAGGCCGCCAGCTCGCGGCGGGCGGCGAAGAGCAGGTCGCGCGTCGGGACCTCCTTGTTCCCATGCACCTCGACGGAGGCGGCATCCTCCGCGGGGCGCGGGGCGGCGCAGGCCGCGAGCAGGAGCAGCGCGAGGGCGGCGTGCCGCCTCACCGGAAGCGCAGCCTCAACAGGATGCCCCCGTTGTAGTCGTCATACTTGTCGCGGCCGGCGGCGAGGTACCAGCGCTCGGTGATGCGGAACTCCGCGCCCACCGTCGGCTGCCCCGTCACGCTGACGTCGCGGCCCACCTCCGCGCTGAAGCGGTCGAAGAAGCTCTCCTTGTCCGGGTCGGAGGGGCCCGACAGCCGTTCCAGCAGGCGCTCGCCGAGATAGGTGCCGGCCATCGAGAGGGCCGCGGAGCCGCCCTTGCGCTCGAGGTCCTTCGGCAGCGTGCCGGTCGTGAGCAAGACGAGCGCATCCTCCGTCGGCAGCGGCGGCACCGAGGTCACGAACACATCGAGGTCGGGGAGGCTGCCCGAGGCCGCCACCGAGAGCTCGTAGCCCTGCATGCGCGTGCGCGCGCCCGCCATCAGCCGCGGCGTGAAGGGGTCCTCCACCGGGAAGGAGAGCTGGCCGCGCTCCACCTTGAGCCTCGTGCCGCTCACCGGGATGCGCACGGTGAGGTCGCGGAAGTCGATCCGCCCCTCCGGGATCGGCACCGCCCCCGAGCCCCCCAGATGCAGATGCGCGGAGAGCAGCCCCTGCGCGACGTTGTTCTCGATCCGGATCGTCTCCTCCGCGCTGACGTCGATCGACAGCGCGAGCCGCGCGAAGGGGCCCTCCCGGATCGCGAAGAGCTGGAGCTTGTCGTCGGCCGCCGCGCGTCCTTCCGAGAGCAGGCTGATCGCGCGCGAGTAGAGCGCATCGGTCACGGCGACGGTGCCCGTCGCGGCGAGGGAGTCGAGGGGTCCGCGCAGCGCCACGTCGAGATCGGCGCGCAGGCGAAGCGTCGGCGTGCGCGCGAGGAGCAGGTTCCTGCCGGCGACGCGCAGGTCGAGTTCCGGCGCGCCGCCCGGCAGGAGCCGCGCGCCGCCTTCGACGTGGAAGCTCTCGTAGCCGAGCATCCCGGTCAGGCTCTCGATCCTCGCTTCGCGCCCGCGGAGGGCGACCCGGGCCTCGAGGTCCTGGATCGACGGCAGGTCGCCGGCGAGCCGCAGCGCGGGGGCGGCGACGCGCAGGAGTCCGCTCCACGTCGGCTCGGCGACGCTGCCGCCGAGGGCGATCTCGACGGAGGCCTCGCCCCCGAGCCTGACGAACATCGGCAGCAGCGGCGCGAAGGCCGACAGGTCGGGAAGGTGCGCCGTCAGCGAGCCCGCCACCCCGCCCTTCCGCAGTCTCTCCCACGCCTCTGCCGGCGAGGTCCACGCGAAGGTTGCGCCGCTCGTGAGCGCGCCGCGCACGAAGAGCGGCGCCCCCTCCCCCGACGTGGCCGTGAGCGAGGTCCCCTGCGCGCCGCTGACGATCTCGAGGCGCGTCTCCCCCCCGATCTCGACGGAGGCGCCTCCGGGATCGCGATAGGAGAGGTCGAGGAAGCGCACGAGGGCGTTCATGCGCTCCCCCTCCGCGTCGATGCGCACCGAAAGATCGCGGCCCGAGATGCCGAACTGCCCCGCCTCGCCAAGATCGGGCGCGTCCGCGACGAGGGAGACGCGCTGCACGCCGCCGTCGATCCGCCGCAGTCCCGAGAGCCCCGCGACGAAGGGGAGGTGCGCGCTGCCCGTCACGCGCCGCGCGCCGCTCGTCGCGCTCAGGCTCTCGATGGCCAGTCCGCCGGGCCCCTGCCGCGCGGTCAACTCCGCGCTGCCTTCGATTCCCTCGTAGGCGAAACGCGGCAGATTCAGCCGGAGGGTCGCCTCCGGCGCGTCCCGCGGTCCCGACGCGTCGAGACGGAACGCCGCCGTGCCCTCCGGGCGCGAGAGCCCCTCGCCGCTGACGTGAAGCTCGATTCTCTCGCCGAGCGAGCCCTCCCCCTCGATCCTGCCCCCGAGCACCCGCGCGACGAGCCCCCGGAAGGAGACGCGCTCCTCGCTCCACGCGACCGTGAGCGGCGCCTCGCAGACGAGTTCGATCCCCTCCCGCTCCGCGCGGAGCGGGAAGAAGGTCCCCTCCTCCATCGTCAGAGTGCCCGCGAGCTCCGCATTGACGATCGGGCCTTTGAGTGACAACTGTTGCAATGCGATGCGCGGCCCGTCCGCCTCGGCGCGCACGGTCGCGTCGCCAAGAAGCGAGCCGTCCACCGCGAGGTCGCTCGCGTCGAACCGGACCGCCCCCGTCCACGCGCCGTCGAGCGTGCCGCGCACGATGCTCCCCTCGCCGCTCGCGCTCCCCGCCAGCGCGGGCGCGCCGGGGACCATGCTCGCGAAACCGGCGAGGTCGCCTATCGAGAACGAGAACGTCGCATCCGAGAGCGAGCGCTCCTTCAGGTCCGCGTCGCCGGAGAGCGTCAGCGAGCCGGGCTCGGCGTCGAGCCGCAGCGACCCGATGCGCAGGCGGTCGCCCGCGAGGTTGCCCTCGAGCGTGACCTCCCGCACGCGCCTCCCCTCCACAACGAGGTCGCGCCCTTCGATGGCAAGCGACGCCTGCGGCGCGCTGAGCGCGCCCGACAGCGAGCCGCGCGCGCGCAGCACGCCGGACAGCGCCTTGTCGATCTCGTGCAACTCGGCGTCGAACGAGAGATCGACAGCGCTCTCGCGCCACGCCTCCGGCCGCTCCTGCAAGAGGGCGGTGCCTTCGATCGTCACAGTCGACCTGCCGCTCGCGGCCACCGCGCGGTGGATGCGCACCACCCCGTCCGCGCCTCGGGCGACCTTGACATCGATCGAGACCGGCGCCGCAGGAAGATCCAACTCGACGCGCACCGGCAGTCCCGCGAGAAAGGCCTGCGCGTCGGGGATCGCCACGGCGAGATCGTCGATGCCGCCCACCAGATAGGGCAACGCGGGATCGACGGCGACGGCATGCGCGCTCACGGTGCCGCGCGGCGTCGCCACGTCGAGGCGGCGCAGCAGTCCGCGCCCCTTCGCCCACGCGCCATCGACGTGGAGGCGCTCCGCCCGCCACTCCCCGTAGGAGGCGCCCTCCAGCGTGGCGGTCGCGTCGATGTCGGGATCGTCGAAGGAGCCGATCTGGCCGGAGGCGTCGAGGAGTCCGGCGACGCCCTCCTCGACAGAGGCGATTCTCAGGAGGGGCTCGGGGAGGAGCGAGAGGTCGATCCGTTGCAACTGGAAGGTCGCCCGCTCCGGCGTGCCCTCGACGTTGACGGTGCCGCCGGCCATCTCGAGGCGCAGCGCGCCCGCGATACCGGTGTCGAGATCGACCCTCGCCTCGCGCAGGCGCACCCCCGCGATTCCGTCCTCGGCCGTCGCAAGAAGCCCGTAGCGGCCCTCGCGCGAGAGGCTCGCGCGGAAGGCGGCCGGAGGCGGCCCGAGCGCGTCCGGCAACGCAAGACCCGCGAGCAGCAGTCCGAGCGACTCGCCGCCGCCGTCGAGCCGCACCTCGCGGGCCGCGAGCGTCCCGTCGACCATGCGCACCGTGACGCTCCCCGCCACGAGGATCTTCGGGAGCGGCCGCGGCAGCGCGTCGAGGATCTCCTTCGCCGTGGGACTTGGAGCTTCGGGATCGGCCGACGGCACCGTCAGGTCGAGGGTCAGTTCGAGCCCTTCGACCTCGATGCGATCGATCGCGTTGCGCGCGTCGCCGAAGAGCAATTCCTTGAGGCGGTAGGTCGCGCCCGCGCGCGTGAAGGCGATGCCCCGGAGCGCGCCCTCCGCCGGCGGCGTCTCGGTCGCGAGTCCGCGCAGGACCACGCCGGTGAACCAGTCGCCCTCGACGCGGTCGAGGCGGAAGGTGCCCCCGAGCGCCCCCGAGATCTCCGCCGCCACGAGACGGGCGAGCGGCCTTGCCAGCAGCCGGTCCCGGAGCAGATAGCCCCCGACCGCGACGACGAGCAGGGTCGCGACGATCGACAGGACGATCTTGAAAATGCGGCGCAGCCAGCGCTTCATGCCACCCCCTACCCTAAGTGAGGCGTCGAGCGTGCGGCGAGTGGGAGTAGACTGGGCCGCCAGATGCGCGCTCTGCTTCTGCTGGCGCTGGTCGTGGTGGGGGCCGCGGGGGAGGAGCCCGCGGCGCTGCCGGAGCGCGTGCGCCTGTCGGGCGGCTCGATCGGCTACCTGCCCGGCCGCGGCCATGCGCTGCCGGCGGGCGTCGAGGCGGCGGCGAAGCCGGCCTCGCGCAAGGGCACGCTCGAGAAGTCGCTCTTCTTCTACCACCGGCTGCCGCTGATCCATCCCGACACGAAGGCGATCGGCGTCGGCGCGTCGTTGCGCTACGCCGCGGTGGACGGCCTCACCCGGCGCGACAGGCGCGCTTGGACGTGGCCGGTGATCGTGCCCGCGCCGAACTCCTTCGCCCATCCGACGCGCGCGGACAACCGCTCGACGATCTGCGTGATCCCGAAGACGCCGCTCGCCCCGCTCGCGACCTACTGGGTCAAGGTCCGCTACAAGCTCGACGGCGAGGAGCGCGAGCACACCTGGCGCTTCAACACCGGCCGCCCCGGCCCTCGGTCGGTCTTGCCGATGCGGTAGTGGCACCCGGAAGAGGGGCTACGGGATCATCCTGTCCCGTGGCGCACGTGCGCATGCGACGATGGGCGGGAGCGTGAAGTCCCCCCCCCGCCCCCCTCTATCGATGCTTGTTTGCTTTCTGCTGGTCGTGTCGCCGGCCTTCGCCGACTCCGACCTCCGGCTTCCGAAGGTCTTCACCGACCACATGGTGCTCCAGCGCGGCATGCAACTTCCGGTGTGGGGTTGGGCGCGCGGCGGCGCAACCGTGACGGTGACCGTCGCGGGCGCGCGCGCGAGCGCGGTCGCGAACGTGGCGGGCGAATGGAAGGCGACGCTGCCCGCGCTCGAGGCCGGCGGGCCCTTCGAGATGAGGGTGGAGGGGTCGGGCAGCCTCACGTTCAAGGACCTGCTGGTCGGCGAGGTCTGGCTCTGCTCGGGGCAGTCGAACATGGAGATGGGGATCGGCGCCTGTCGCGACGGGAAGGCCGAGATCGCCGCGGCGGACCATCCGCGCATCCGTCTGCTGATGGTGCCGAACCGGTTCTCGGCGATGCCACAGGCTGACATCGACGCCGCGTGGAGGGTTTGCACGCCTGCGGCCGTCGCCGAAGGCGGATGGGGGGGGTTCTCGGGGGCCGCCTACTGTTTCGGCCGCGAGATCCACAACGCGCTTGGCGTGCCTGTGGGCCTGATCGATGCGACCTGGGGCGGCACGGTCATCCAGTCGTGGACGCCGCCGGAGGGATTTGCGGCGCTGCCCGCGCTGCAAGGGGAGTACGAGCGGGCGCCGCGCCCGCCGCGGGACGTGCAGGGCGCGACCGCGCTCCATAACGGCATGATCCGCCCGCTCCGCCCCTTCGGCCTGCGCGGCGCGATCTGGTACCAGGGCGAGTCCAACCTCGCGGACGGGGCGCTCTACACCGAGCGGATGAAGGCGCTGGTCGGCGGGTGGCGCGAGATCTGGGGCCAAGGCGAGTTCCCGTTCTACTTCGTGCAGATCGCGCCCTTCAAGTACGGCGGCGACCCGCAGGCGCTGCCGCTCTTCTGGGAGGCGCAGGCCGCCGCGCAGGCGATCCCGCAGTGCGGCATGGTCGTCACGAACGACATCGGCGACCTCGCCGACATCCACCCGGCCAACAAGCAGGAGGTCGGGAGGCGGCTTGCGCTCTGGGCGCTCGCGAAAACCTATGGCAAGAGCGTCCTGTGCAGCGGCCCGACCGTGCGCTCGGCGGCGGCCGAGGGCGCGAAGTTCCGGGTCACATTCGACAACGCGGGCACGGGCCTCGCGAGCCGCGACGGCAAGCCGCTCCGCGGCTTCGAGATCATCGACGCCGACGCGGGCGGCTTCGTCGCGGCCGAAGCAGAGATCGTGGGCTCCTCGGTCCTGCTCTCGGCGCCCGGCGTGAGTCGCCCGGTCGCAGTCCGCTTCGCGTGGCAACTGCTCGCCGAGCCGAATCTCGTCAATTCGGCGGGCCTCCCCGCCGGCGCGTTCCGCGCGGGCACGGCGCCTTCGCGGGGCATGCTTGCGATGGGCTTCCCCGGGGCGGAAGAGCAGGCGCCAGTCTGCGAGCGGAGCTCGGCCTGCTCGGTGCGACGGTTGTCTGCGTCTAGTGCGGAGCTGCGCGATCCGGCTGGCGCGCGCGGGACGGAGGGCTGCGTGCGTCCCTCCCCCGCCGCAGAGGATTGCTGCGAAGCGGCCGCCTTGGCTCGGTTCCGGGCGCCGCACGAGGGCAGCACCAGAATCTGCGCAGGGAGCGCGAAGTCTGCGGGGTAGTGGTACACGCCTCGGGCGCTGTGCTCCCTCGCGACGGCCTTTGGCCGATCCGGATCGGGGGTAGCGGATTTGATAAGGAACCCAGGAAGGGAGGAACCCATGAGAGCAGAGGGGAGCACTCCGGGGCTCGGATGGTCGAATCCGCCTCTTCCTAGGTTCCTGGGTTCCTTCTTCCAAGCTCAAGACGAAGGCTCTGGTTGACCGCACCGCGCAGTTCCCGGTGGCATTGGGCGTGCCATCGCACGCTGAAAGGCGCGCGCGGCAACATCCTCGCGCGCGTCCGAGCGCGTTCGCCCAAGAAACCCGAACACCCCTCGAGGTTTGGACCCCCTCGTGGCTCAGGCGCGGTGAGGCGCCGTGCACGCGCCTGCCGCTCGCCGGCTGCGGCGGCGGGTTAGACGGCGTGCCCGGGGGCGGCGCGGACGATCGTGAACGCCCAGTCCACGCAGTCAGGGTCTTTACCAAGGGAAAACAGCAGACTGTTGATCCTCCCGGACTCGTAGGGGAGTCGCGTCATGTTCTTCCCAGCGGCGCCCCCGTCGCCGACCTTGCAACTGACCCACGAGATGGCGTCGATCCGAGGCTCGGACCTGATGCGAACGTGAATGGGCGTCCACGTCTGGTCGGAAACGAGCAGGGCCAGCCCAAAGAAGGCTGCTTCCGCCGGACCGGTCTTGCGGGCGACGGCCCAGCGGAAGCCGTCGAACGACTCGCCTCGCCAAGCGGACGGATGGGATTCGCGCAGAAGTTCAGGGAGGAAGACCTCGAGAGCGAAGTCGAGCTCGGCAAGTTCGTCCGACGCCTCGATCGCGTCGCCAACGCCGACGGTGGCCAACACAGACCGCAGGGAGTGACAGGCTGCCTGTTCTGCCTTGGAGACCATGCCTAGCCCGCGGCACTCCGAAACAGCAAAGCCGACGCCGACCCGGTACGCGCTGACATTCCTCGTTTGCTCGGCGACATGATCACCACTCGCCCAGAGAGACGCAAGGATGGCCTGAACGGCGGCATCCTCCACGCCTCGGGATTCGAGCCCACTGTTGTAGGTCACGAACAGCACTTGCCTGCCGTTGCGTAGGTACCAGCGCCGCCAGAAGCGGTACCAAGAGCCGTCCGAGGGCAGCCGCGCCCCCCCGCGCCCCCCCTGCCACTCGCAACGACGGCGCCGGCGCGCCGACTCCGAGCCCGCTAAGCCCGGCGATGGCTACGGTTCGATGCAACTCCTCAACCACGAAGCGAAGCAGGCGGTCTTCGCGCTCGACCAGTGGCGTGCGGGAGGCGGCGCCGATCCCGGGATCGGCTGCATGAACGTCAGGCACGCCGATCGGGCACTCGCCGCGAACGTGCGCGCCTGCGGCGGGAGACGCCTGCGCGCGCCGGCCCGCTTCCGGTGAGTTCGTGAGGGGCGTCACTTCCGATTGGAGGTTGCGCCGGGGCGGCGCCACCTGCAAGAATCGGAGCCGATTCTGGAGGTGGCCCCATGATGACCAGGCTCGCGTCGCTCTTCGTCACTCTCCTCCTTGTCGCCGGATGCAGCTCCGGCAACCGCGCGGCGGCGCCGCAGGCCGAGACGCAGTTCGACGGCACCGCCACGAAGGGGCCGCTCGACGGCGGCACGCTGCGCATCGACGACGAGCGCGGCGGCTCGCACGACTTCGCGATCGGGAACGACTCGCGGTTCAGCGGCAGCGTCTCCGGCGACGGCTCGTTCACCTGCCGCGTCTTCGGCGGCAGCTTCACCGACGAGTCGACCGGCCTCAGCCAGACCATCGCGCTGCAGTTCGCGCTCTTCGCGATCTTCTTCGCGCAGCCGGAGAGCCGCATCGACCTGAACGTCTCCGTGCTGACCACGCTCGTCTTCTGGCGCCTGCAGTTCCTGCTCGCCGCGCGCCCGGGCCTGCCGACGCGCGACGCCTACGACCTCGCGTGCAGGGAGTACGAACTGCTCGGCTTCGGCGCCGGCAACCCGGTGCCCGCGCCGACGCTCGGCGACGCGCTGCGCGCGTGGCTGCTCGCGGCCGCGCTCTCGCAGATGGCCGCGGCGCTCGGCGTGCCGACGGCGGAACTCGTGCACTGGTTCGCCGTCGACGGCATGGACGGCCGCTTCGACGGCGTCGCGTGCGGGAAGCGCATCCAGTTGAGCAACGGCACCTATCCCGTCGACGCGATGATCCAGTACAAGAACAACCTGCTGAACTTCCTTGAGACCAACCCGAACAACACGACGGGCCTCGGGTCGACCGACCCGTTCATCGAGGCGCTCTGCGACGCGATCAATGATCACCTCGACGGCGGCACCTGCGTGCTCGACGACCCGCCGGTCACGCAGGCGGTCTACCCGAACACCGGCTCGACACAGGGCGGCGACCGGGTCCGCATCACGGGCCAGTTCGACGGGAGCCCCGTGACGACGCACTGGCGCCACGCCGACGGCACGACGTCGACGGTCCCCGCGGGCTTCTTCGGGCCCGGCGCGTACGAACTCGACGTCCCCGCTGCCCCCCCCGGGAATTCGTGGGTGGAGGTCCGGCAGGAGTCCACGGGCCTCTACGACCTCTTCCTCTTCCGCTACACGAGCGCCGCCGCCCCGATCACGGTCACGAACATCTTCCCGCCGAGCGGGCCGCTGCTCGGCGGCACGCTCGTCAAGGTGACCGGCTCGGGTTTCCGCATGGGCTCGCCGCCGGCCGTGACCTTCGGCGGCCAGCCCGCGGAGGTCTATCGAGTCGCCTCCGACACCTGTCTCTATGTATTCGCGCCGGAGGGCGCCGCGGCAGGATCGGTGCCGGTGATCGTGGGGGGTGCGGGGGGGCTCGCCTACCAGTACCGCGATCCGTTCATGCCCGGCATGCAGACACCCCCGACCTTCTGGGACGGCGCGACGCGCTTCGCAGACCTCGGCAGCGACGGGATCGGGCAGTGCGGCGTCCTTCGCGTCAACTTCGCGACGGGGTCCTACTCGGGGAGCGAGGCCGAGTTCGACGTCGGCACGGGGCAGGCGAGCGGGGAGGCGACGAGCGGGACGCTGACCGCGGAGGAGCGGCGCGTGCTCTTCGACGACGGCTCCACCTTCGAGGTCGCGACCGTCGACGAGGTGCTGCCGGGGGGCGGGGCGCGGCGCGTCGGCCTGCGCGTCGCGACGCCGACGTCGACGGTGGCGCCGCCGCTCGACGGCGACTACTTCGTCGTCGGCCTCTGCATGGGCGCCCTGGGCAACGGGACGATCCAGGGCAAGGCCTCCTTCCGGCGGTCCCGGGGCAAGTGCCTCGTGCTCGGGCTGATCTCGACGCCCACGGGCGACGTCGAGGGGGACGCGGTGAACCCGCTGCTCGCGGCGGTCGACTTCGCCGTCGCCGCCGACGGCCGCCTCTCGCTCTCGGGGTTCGACCCCTCGTCGGGGATCACGCTCGCCGACGGCTTCGTATCGCCCGACGGCGCGCACGGCATGGCGATCCTTGCCGGCGCCGACACGATCTACTCGCTGCTCTTCGGCCGCTGCCCGTCGGGCATCGCCGACCACGGGGCGATCGGGCTCGGCGGCGGCGCCTTCGAGGTGATGGCGCCCGGCGTCAACGTCGTCAAGGCGAACCACCTGGTCGGCCACCGCGAGGGGCTCCACCAGCGCTGGCGCTGCGACATGAACTGCCGGCTCAACCCCTTGAACCCGAACCCGCCGCCGAAGTTCGAGTTCCTGATCGAGGACGGCTTCTTCGTGGACAGCTTCGGCGTGATCACGTCGAAGAAGGGGCGCAAGATCGGCTTCCTGACCGAGGGCGGCGTCGTGCTCTCGCTGCCCGGGCTGCCCTTCTGGGGCGTCGACGACGACTTCACGTTCGGCGCCGACATGGGCTTCGGCGCCTGGGCCCCGATCCCCCCCTATTTCACCTCGAAGAGCATCCGCGACGACTACAAGACGCTCGCCACCGGCATCGAGCTCGCCGCGCCGGCGAACGGCAGCCCGAACCCGTTCGAGCGCACCACGCAGATCCTCGGCTGCGCGCGGCCGAAGCCTGCCGACGTCGTGCTCGTCTGCGAGGAGCCCTTCGCGCTCGCGACGAAGTTCGAGTTCGACGTGCTGAAGGACAAGCGCGTGACGCGCGACGAGAGCCGCAACGTCAGCACCGTGCTCGCGACGCCGTCGACGCTGAGCGGCTTCGCCTACACCTTCATCGGGAACACGCTGATCGCGGTGCCCTGCCCCTTCGGGACGCAGACGATCTGCATCTTCAAGGGGGGCATCACCGCCGGCGGCGACATCGTCACGCTGACGAACGCCGAGGGCATCGAGGAGTCCTGGTGCGCGGCGCTCGTGCGCAAGAGCATCGTGGCGCCGCCGGTGACCGGCAACTACGACCTCCGCTTCCTGCTGACGCAGGCGCAGGTCGCGACGGGCGACCTCTTCTCCGCGCAGGGGCAGGGCAGCATCGCCTTCGGGAGCGGCACCTACCAGATGTCCTACACGCAGTTCAGCGTGCGCGAGGACCTCTTCTCCGACTTCCCGACCGGGCCCAACGTCATCCCCGGCACCTTCGTCGTCGACTCCGAGGGGTGCATCGACATGGTGCAGGACTTCGGCGGCGGCTTCACCTCGCCGCTCTGCGGCATCGTCTCGCGCAACGGCGGCGCGATCTTCCTGATGGGGCCCAACCCCGGCCCGCTCAGCACGACCTACGCGCTGATGCGCACCGACACGGTCGCCGGGCTCGTCCCCTTCGCCGGCACGCAGCCCCTCTGCGGCCTCGAACTCGACTTCCTCGGCGGCGGCGTCATGACGGCGGCGACGCGGACCGGCATGCTCGTCACGCGCGCGTCGTCGCTCGACCTGATGCTCGACCGCGTCGTAAGGACCAACACCGCGCCGGGCTTCACGCGCGTCCGCGAGGAGCTTCTCGGGCTCACCGGCACGTTCGTGGGGCGCACCTACAGCGTGACCGCGCCGGGCCCGCGGCTGATCGAGGGCGTCATCGGGACGCTGCGGCCGGGCGCCGGCTCGCACATCGACCGCCGCGCGGAGACTTCGCTGGACGTGAGCGTGCGGTAACGGATTCCGTCCGCGGATAGGCTCTTAGTGGGGCCGGGCGGCGGCCCCGGGAGGACGGAATCCCCGGACAGACGCGGGAGGTGTGGGGGCCCGGGGGAGAGGGCGCCGCGGGGGTACATTGGGTGCATGACGAATGCCCGGATGATGCTCGTGCTGATGCTCGCCGCCGCGCTCTCGCGGGCGGGCGACGCGTTCGCGGTCGGCGACGCGGTCGAGATCGAGTTCGGGGGGGTCTGGTATCCGGGCGTCGTGCTGAAGGTGGGGGAGAAGGGGTTCTTCGTCCACTACGACAACTACTCCGACAGTTGGGACAGTTGGGTCGAGGCGGGCAAGCTGAGACGGCGCTCCGCCCCCCCGGGCCCCCCCGCCATCGACCAGACGGACCCCGCCGTCGGCGAGCGGTGCGAGGCCTCCTGGAACCAGTCCTGGTACGAGATCGACATCCTCGAAGTCAAGGACGGCAAGTTCCTCGTCCACTGGCGTGGCTATGGCAGCGAGTCCGACGAGTGGCTGCCGCGCGACCGGATCCGGCGCAAGGGGGAGGAGAAGGAGGTGCTGCCGCGCAAGGGGCGCGAGGGCGACGGCGGCGGGCTTGCACCCGAGCAGATGGTCGGCAAGGAGGTCGAGGTCTTCTGGCACGGCAAGTGGTGGCCGGCGACGGTGAAGAAGAGCGACGGCAAGCGCCTCTTCATCCGCTACGCGGGCCCCGACATGGGCACGATGGAGGAGTGGGCGGTGCGCGAGCGCGTGCGCGCGCCGGGCGGCGCCGTGCGCGTCAAGGTCGACCCCGCGGCCGTGCCGGGTGGGAAGGGCCTCTCGGGCCTCTGGTGGCGCGTCTACGGCTCGCCGCCGGCGCTGGTCGAGCAGCACTTCCTCTTCATGCCCGACGGCCGCCTCTTTCTCGGCGTCGGCATCAACCCCGACGACCCCGACTTCGCGCGGATGCAGCAGGAGTGGCCCGACGGCTGCGGCGGCTACGGCCTCGACGGCGACAAACTGCACATCGAACTCGGCGGCGACGCCGACGAGTGGAAGCCGCTTGCGTTCGAGCGCGTCAGCGAGACCCAGATCAAGCTGAACGGCGTGCCGACCTTCCGCGCGCGGCCCTTCGCCGACGGCTCCCGCCTCGACGGTACCTGGGTCACCACCGACGCCGCCCACATCGCCACGCTGGAGAAGGGCGGCATCACGCGCAGCAGCGCCACTGTCTTCACCTTCCGCCGCGACGGCACCTTCGAGAAGTCGACGACGCTGACCGGCGCCGCGCCCGGCGACGCCCCCGAACAGCACATCACCCGCGTCGCGGGCACCTACGAACTCGCCAAGAACCACATCACGCTTCGTTCCGGCGCCGAGGAGGCGACGCTGCTCGCCTGCCCCCGCGGCCCGGAGGAGGACCCGGCGGCGATGGTGCGCATCGGCGCGTGGCTCTTGAAGAGGCGGGATGGGTAGGGGGCGCGGGGGCGCTGCCGCCGGAGAGGGGCCGCGCGACCTGTTACGCTGGACGGGGAAATCGAGACGTGGGCAGGCAAGGAGTGAAGATGTCGCTCTGGATGAAGCACTTGCTGTGGGTCGCGGTCGTGGCGGGTTTCGCATCGCTGCTCGCGCTCGCCCTGTTCTGGTGGACGGGCTCGAGACGCACGGCCGCCGTGGCTGCTGCGGTTACCACTGCGGTGGCCGTGATCCTCGGCAGCCGGCGGATCTCGTCCGTGCGGACGGCGGTTCGCGGCTGAGCGGCTGATCGGGCAGCCTGACAGGGCGAGCCAGCCATGGAACCGGCACCCGACCTAGGGCCGATCGAGGTGAACCGGCGCCGAGGCGACGAGAGGTTTCGAGAGGGCGTTCGCGACCTGGGGTTCGATCTCGCTGGGTTCTGGCAGTGGAGCTGCTCCGATCTCGTCAGCAACGCCACTCGCGGGGTCCTTGCCGAGTTTCTTGTTGCAAAGGCGCTTGGCGTGGCCGAGGGCGTGCGTCACGAGTGGGCCGCCTACGACCTCACCGCCCAGGACGGAACCAAGATCGAGGTGAAGTCGGCGGCCTACATCCAGAGCTGGCATCAGCGGCGGTTCTCGCCGATCGCGTTTCGCGTCCCGAAGACTCGCGCGTGGGACCGAGAGTCAAACCGCCAGAGTGAGGAGATGCGCCGGCAGGCCGATGTCTACGTGTTCGCGGTGCTTGCGCACCGGAAGCAGTCCACGCTGAATCCCCTCGACGTCTCGCAGTGGGACTTCTTCGTCGTCCCGACCGCGCAGCTAGACGGTCGCACGCGGAGCCAGCATTCAATTACGCTGAACTCGCTCCGGGCCCTGTCGGGCGGGTCCGTCACGTACAGCGAGCTACGACACGCCGTGCAGAACGCGGCAGGCACCCAGAAGGAGATGGCCAGGGAGGCGATGCGGACGGACGGGCATTCGGCCGGCCGCTGAGGGCCAGGCCATCGGATCGGAACTCGGCCTGCCGCTTAACGCGGTCGCCCGGCGCGTGCAGGAGCCGACCAGGGCGGATCAGGCGCGCCTGTGCTTGTGGTCGCGCGCGGGTTGGGAGCCGGGACACATGCACTTCGTCGTCCGGCCAGCCTGGCGCCACGTGTCGACGTCGTTCTCGCACCCCGGCCCCAAGCCGCAGTACGGGATAATCCTGGCGAGTGTCCCGCCGGTGGGAACCGAAAGAGCCGTGACGCCAACCGACCGCGTGGGAGGAGACCCGCATGCACCCGGACACGCAGAAGTACAACGACGCGCAGGCGCCCGGCGACCGGGCGATCTGCCGACTGCTCGCCGAGCAGATCGACCGCAAGCTGCCCGAGGCGGAGAACAAGATCTGGCACGCCCATCCCGTCTGGTTCCTCGAGGGCAATCCCGTCGTGGGCTACAGCAAGCTCAAGAGCTGCATCCGGCTGCTCTTCTGGAGCGGCCAGTCCTTCGGGGAGGAGGGGCTCGCCAAGGAGGGGAGCTTCAAGGCCGCCGAGGCCCGGTACACGGCGGTCGACCAGATCGACAAGAAGAAACTCGCGCGCTGGTTGGCGGAGGCGCGCGACGTCCAGTGGGACTACAAGAACCTGGTCCGCCGCAAGGGCCGCCTCGAACGCTTGAAGTGAATGCCACGTCGCAGCTTCGTGGTTCGTCTTCCGGGCGTGCGGGTGAGGGCGGCCCAAACACTGGCGAGAGCCGGGGCCGGCGCGCAAGCCCGCGGTAGCATGGGGCCCCGGGTCGCCGGAACGAAGTCCGCGACCAAAGTCCCCACCTGCAAAGGAGCATGACATGCAACTCGGCGCCTTCTCCGTCAGCCTCGCGGTCAAGGACCTCGGCGCTTCGATGAAGTTCTACGGCCACTTCGGGTTCAAGCAGTTCGCCGGGGAGCCCGCGCAGAACTGGGTGATCCTGAAGAACGGCGACCACGTCATCGGCCTCTTCCAGGGCATGTTCGACCGAAACATCCTCACCTTCAACCCAGGCTGGGACCAGGGCGCGAAGAAGCTCGCCAAGTTCACGGACGTGCGCGAACTGCAGCGCAAGCTGAAAGCCGAGGGCGTGAAGCTCACCACCGAGGCCGACGAGCGCACGAAGGGTCCCGCGAGCTTCACGGCCGTGGACCCCGACGGCAACACGATCCTCGTCGACCAGCACGTCTGACCCCGCTTCCCGACGACCGCTCCACCGCGACGTCGCCTCGGGTCTGTGGCGCCCCGGACTGCGCGATCCGAGAGCCGGCATGCACCCCCCTTGCTCTCATGGGTTCCTCCCTTCCTGGGTTCCTTCTCAAATCCGCTACCCGCGGCCCGGATCGACCGGAGGCCGTGCCGCGCTGTCTCGCTACGGAGGCCGCTCCCACACCGAAACGTGCGACCTGCTCTCCCCCGTGAACGGCTCGCGCGTCCATCCGGCCCAGCGCTCGCGCAGCGTCATCCCGGCGAGGCGGGCCATCAGGTCGAGTTCGGAAGGCCAGACGTAGCGGAAGGGCGCCGAGAAGGTCTCGACGCGACCCTCCTCGATCCAGTAGTGGTGCGACGTGAGGATCTGGCCCGCGAGGTCCGTGTACTCGTCGACGCCGACGTGTGCGCGGCCTACGTCGAACGGGCGGTACCGCTCCCCAGGCGGCAGGCGCCTGAGGTCGGGCACGAAGACCTCGACGACGAAGCAGCCGCCGCGCTCGAGGTGGGCGGCGGCGTTCCGGAAGCACTGGACCTGCCGCTCCTGCGTCGTCAGGTTCGTGATCGTGTTGAACACGAGATAGACGAGACGGAAGTCGCCCGGGACCCGCGTCTCCGCGAAGTCGCCCGCGGTCACCGCGATCCGGTCCGCGCCGGGCTTGTCCCGGAGTCGCGCGAGCATCGCTTCGGAGAGGTCGATGCCATGCACCGCCACGCCTCTCGCGCTGAGCGGGAGCGCGACCCTCCCCGTGCCGATGCCGAACTCCAGTGCGGCGCCGCCGCGGGCGAGCCTCGCGAGGAAGTCGACGGCGGGGTCGAGGACCTCGGGCCGGACCATGTCGGCCGTGCGCTCGTCGTAGCGACCGGCGATCGGCTCGTCGAAGCGGTTCTCGGCCACGGTTCCGCGCCCGGCTAGCTGTCCCCTCCGCGCCCGCCGAACAGCCCGAGCCCCACGAGCACGAACGATCCGACCCACATCCAGTAGCCCGCGGCCAGTCCGGTGTCGCCACCCTCCCCGAAGTAGACCCAACTCAGGTTGATCGCCGGTGATGCGACCATCAGCGCGCCGAGACGCGGCAGTCGCCCGCGCGAGACCAGGAGCCCGAGCAGCGCGAAGACCATCAACGCGTTCGTCAGGCAGGTTGCGCCGAGCACGTAGCGCTTCACGCCGTCCGCGTTCACTTGAGGGCCCTCCCCGTCGCCCCCGACCAGAGCCTCCCATGCCACGCGGCAGGCGTGCCAGCCGGGCGGGCCTTCCTTGTCGCCGAAGAGTTCCTGCCCCTCGATCACCGGCACGAACCAGGAGACCGCGAAGAGAACGAGTCCGATCCACGCGAGCGTCCGCACGATGACCACCTCCTTGGGAAGCGGGATTGTCGCACACCCCCCCCCTACCCCCCCGCCATCGCCCCCACATGCGCGCGCACCGACTCCTCGAGCGCGTCGAGGTCGTAGCCGCCCTCGAGCAGGCTCAGCAGCGGCCAGCGCGCGAGCAGGCGCGTGAAGGTCGCGAACGCCTCGGCCGAGAGCCGCATCTGCGCGAGCGGGTCCGCGGCGTGCGCATCGAACCCCGCCGACAGGACCACGACATCCGGGGCCCGGTCGATGAGCCACGGCAGGACCTCGTCGCGGAAGGCGGTCCCGTACTCGGCGTCGCCTCCGCCCGGCCGCATCGGGATGTTGCGGATGTTGCCCGCGCCCGTCTCGTGCCGCGCGCCGGTGCCGGGCCAGAGCGGCGACTGGTGCAGGCTCAGGTAGCCGACCGCGGGCTCCTCCCAGAAGATCTCCTGCGTGCCGTTGCCGTGGTGCACGTCCCAGTCCACGATCGCGACGCGCCGGCCGTGGTCGTGCAGCAACCGCGCGAGCAGCGCGGCATTATTGAAGATGCAAAAGCCCATCGCCCGCGCGCGGCACGCATGGTGGCCGGGCGGCCTCACCCCCCCGAACCCCCCCGTGACACGCCCCTCGAGGAAGGCCTCGCCCAGCGCGAGCGCCGCCCCCGCCGCGCGCCGCGCGGCCGCGTGCGACGCGGGGCAGACGGCGGTGTCGGGGTCGAGGCGCGCCTCGCCGCGCAGGATGCGCGCCTCGACCTGCCGCAGGTAGGCCTCGTCGTGCACCGTCGAGAGTTCCGCGCGCGTCGCGTCCCGGGCGGGGATCGGCAGCAGGTCGAGCCCCTGCACGGCCCGGAGCACCGCGTCGAGGCGCGCGGGCCGCTCGGGGTGGCCCGGTCCCGTGTCGTGCGTGGCGAGCAGGGGGTCGGTGACGAAGCCGGTCGGCACGGCTCCAAAATATCTGATGGGTGGGGGTCGGGGGGCGGGCTGGCGCTCCCGCCACCGCCTGCGACAATACGACGCTCGCAATCGCTAAAGGAGAACCTCGCATGAACAAGCACATCCGGGCGTTCCTGCCCGCGCTGCTCGTCGCCGGCATCGCCCTCGGACAGGACGGAGGGGACGAGGCGAAGCAGCCCGATTTCCCCGCGTGGGACAAGGTCGGCAAGGAGATGGAGGGGAAGGAGGGCTTCTGGAACGTCTACCAGGACAAGAAGAAGCGCAACTTCTGGATCGAGATCACCGCGCTCGACCAGCCCTTCCTTCTCGCGACGAGCATCAGCGGCGGCACGACGCTCGCGGGCCACATGTGGAACGACTGGTTCCTCGTCTGGCAGCGCAACGACAAGCGCCTCGTGCTCCTCGAGAGGAACGTCGGCTTCAAGGCGGTGAAGGAGAAGGAGGTCAAGAGCGCGGTCGAGCGCACCTACACCGACCGCGTGGTCGCGACCTTCCCGATCAAGACGATGGGCCCGAAGGGCGGCGTCGTCATCGACGGCGCGAACTTCTTCGCCGATAACGCGTCGCTCTTCTTCGGCGGCGTCGGCCGGTCGCGCGACGCGTCGCTCGCGAGCTTCTCCGCGAAGCCCTTCCCCGACAACACCGAGGTCTCGGTGACGATGCCGAGCGCCGGCAGCGGGACCCTGATCACGCTGCACTACTCCGTGAGCCGGCTCAAGCAGACCGACTACAAGCCGCGCCTCGCGGACGACCGGATCGGCTATTTCATGACGGTGCTGAAGGACTTCAGCGTCGAGAACAAGGAGGAGAACAGGAACCTCCGCTACGTCAACCGCTGGAACCTCCAGAAGCTCGACCCGAAGCTCGCGCTGAGCCCGCCGCGGGAGCCGATCACCTTCTACATCGAGAAGACCGTGCCGGTGCGGCTGCGCCGCTACGTGCGCGACGGCATCCTCGAGTGGAACCGCGCGTTCGAGAAGATCGGCTTCGACAACGCGATCGTCGTGCTCCAGCAGGAGGAGAACAACGAGCACGCGGACAAGGATCCCGAGGACGTGCGCTACAACTTCTTCCGCTGGATCTACAGCGAGACGCCGTTCGCGATGGGCCCGTCGCGCGTCAACCCGCTCACGGGCGAGATCCTCGACGCCGACATCATCATGGACGACAGCTACATCCGGTACACCTTGCAGGAGTACCGCATGACGATCCGGCAGGTGCCGGTCGCGCTGACCGGCGTGCGCGGGCGCGAGATGATGAGGAAGCACCCGCTGATGCGGCTGATGCTCGAGCCCGCCCCCGACGAGTTCCTCGACGCGATCCCCGACGACGCCGCCCGCCCGGGCCTCCGGCCCCACGGCCGCCGCGCCTTCTGCGGCCACGGCGCCGGCTTCCAGCACCAGCTCGCGACCTGCGGCCTGCTGATGGCGGAGGCGGCGGGCGAGGGCGACGCCGCGATGAAGGAGTTCCCCGAGGAGCTGATCGGCCAGTTCGTGAAGGACACCGTGATGCACGAGGTGGGCCACACGCTCGGGCTGCGCCACAACTTCAAGGCGTCGATCTACCGCTCCTACGACGAGATCAACAGCGAGAGCAAGCCCGGCGACATCACCGGCTCGGTGATGGACTACAACCCCGTGATCATCGCCCCCGAGGGGCGCCCGCAGGGCAACTGGGCGATGCGCACGATCGGGCCCTACGACCACTGGGCGATCCAGTACGGCTACACGACCGAGGACAAGGACCTGCCGGCGATCCTCTCCCGCGTCGCCGAGAAGGGTCTCGACTACGCGACCGACGAGGACACCTGGAGCGACGACCCGTTCATCGCGCGCTGGGACATGGGCAGCGACCCGCTCGCCTACGCGGTCGAGCGCGTCGCGCTGATGAAGCGCCTGCGCAAGAACCTCGAGGCGCGCGCCGTGGACAAGGGCGAGGGCTACAACCGCCTGCGCCGTGCGATGGGCATGCAGCTCTTCGAGGCGAGAAACAGCGGCGCGATCGCCGCGCGCTTCGTCGGCGGCGAGCACCTCCACCGCGACCACCGAGGCGACCCGGGGGCGCGGCCCCCGCTCGTCCCCGTCAGCGCGGCGAAGCAGCGCGAGGCGCTCAACTTCATCTGCGACGAGATCCTGAGCGGACGCTACTTCGCGTTCGACCCCGACCTCCTGCGGAAGCTCGCGCCCGACTTCTGGGGCGACGACTTCTTCGCGATCTTCTTCAACGGCCACGGCTACGCCTACGCCGACAACGTGCTCGCGGTGCAGTTCAGCCTCGTCTACGGCCTGACGTCGCCCGACCGCCTCGGCCGGGTGCTCGACGCGGCGCACAAGACGCCCTCGGGCCAGGACCTGCTGACGGCGCCCGAGATCTTCGACGCGCTCGAGGCGACCATCTTCAAGGGGCTCGGGGAGCTGGCCGCGCGCAAGGGCACGAACCAGTCGCCCGGCCTCACCGACCTCGAGAGAAACCTCCAGCGCGAGTACGTGAGCCACCTGATCCAGATCCTGCTCAGCGGCGAGGGCTGGTACCCCGCGTCGATCCAGACGCTCGCGCGCCACTACGTGAAGTCGCTCTCGGCGAGGATCAAGGGCGCGCGGGGCGGCGCCACCGACACCTACACGATCGCCCACCTCGACGAGTGCACGGCGAAACTCGACCGCGCGCTCGAGGCCTCGTTCGCGCTCGTGCGGTAGGCCGGCGTCAAGTCAAGGAAGAGCACAGAGACACAGGGGCACAGGGTTGCCGGTCGGACGCGGCCGGCAGCTCTGTGCGTCTTCCCCGTCGATCTCCCTCGCACCTATCGCGAGGTTGGGAGAAGGAACCCAGGAACCTAGGAACCGAGGAGGATGCGAATTCGATCCACCAGGGTCCCCAGAGGCTCCCCCTTGCGCTCGTGGGTTCCGTCCAAGAACCGCTACCCTCGATCCGGATCGCCCGAAGGCCGTCGCGAAGGTGCTCGGCGCCCGATGCATGTAGTACTTGCTGGCGATCCTCCGCGGTGGAGGGGAGACACACGCGGCCCCGCGCCCCGCGCGCGTCACTCACATGGCTGCGGCGTGGATCCGCTCTGTGTCTCTGTGACTCTGTGTTTCGTTCTGCTTCGTTCTGCTTCGTTTCGTGTTGTGCAACACGGAACCTTACAATTGAAGGATGGCACAGAAGAGGTCGTTCGCGGTTGTCGCTCTCGTGGTCGGCGCTCTCGCCGTCGCGGCGTTGCTCTGGTGGGCGGACCCCGCGGGGATGCGCGTCGGGGGGCGCGACGGGGCGCGCGAACGTGACCGCTCGCGGGAGAGGGCGGGGGGGGCCGGGGGGGCCGCGGCGGGGAGCGTCGCCGCCGACGGCGAGCGCATCGCCGCGCTGATCGGGCGCTACGGCGGCTTCACGTCGAGGGGGCGCATGGTGCTGACGCGGCCCGACGCGCCCGCGGCGGGGCTGCTCGTGACGATCGCGTGCGAACTCGACGGGGTGCCGGTCTCGATGCAGGCGAAGACCGACGCGACGGGCGCGTTCTCCTTCGCGCCGCTGCCGCGCGCGGCCTACGAACTGCGCGCCGAGAGCGAGCGCACCAAGCCCTATGCGGAGACGCATGACCTCTCCAGCACGACGGGCGAACACGACTTCGGCGAGATCGCGATCGGGCGCTGGTACTTCGTCAGCGGACGCGTCACCGGCGAGGGGGAGAACGGCGTCGGCGGCGTCGCGGTCTCGCTGATCGGGCCCGGCGGCGGCGACGCCGGTTTCTCGTTCCTCGCGCTCGCGAAGAGCGGCGCCGAGGCGGAGCCGACCCTCGCCGACACCGAGAGCGCGGCAGACGGCAGCTACCGGCTGCGCCTGCCGGACCCCGGCATCTTCACGGTGCGCGCGGGCGCTCCCGGCTGGGCGACGCACTACAGGAACGACCTCGTCGTGGGCGGCGCGATCGACACGCGAGCCGACCTCGCGCTGACGCGCGGCGAGCCGGTCACCGGCTACGTGCTCGACGCCGCGGGCCGCCCGCTCGGCGGCGCCGTCGTCGCGCTCTACGCGGGCGGCGCCTTCCGCCTCTGGACCTTCAGCAAGGAGGTCGACACGACCGACGGCGAGGGGCGCTTCGCGTTCGTCGTCGAGCCCGGCGGCTCGGAGTATTCGGTCTCCGTCGAGCCCGGGCGCGGCGTCAGCATCTCGAAGCGCTTCAACGTGCCGCTGCACGAGGATCTCGTCGTGCGGCTGCCCGGCACCGGCGTCGTCTCCGGCAGGGTCGTCGACGCCGACACGCGCCAGCCGGTCCCCGGCGCCGACCTGATGGTCGGGTTTGTCGCGAACGCGGGCCAGCGCATGGGCATGCCCGACGCCGGCAAGGCGATCGTGACCGACGGCCATGGCGCCTTCCGCATCGAAGGCGTAGGCGCGGGCCTGCTCCAGTCGATCTACGCGCAGGCGCAGGGCTACTCCCCCTTCCAGGGCAACGCCTTCATGCCGAGCGACCGCGCCGCGTGGGAGGCGCTCTCGGCGCTCAAGTTCACCGGCGAGGGCGAAGTGAGGCTGCCCGACATCGCGCTGAAGCGCGGCCGCCCGCTCGTCGGCACCGTCACCGACGCGACGACGCACCGGCCGATCCCGGGCGCCCGCGTCGAACTCTCCGACTTCGTGATGGGCAACCGCTTCGCCGCGACCGACGCGCTCGGCAACTACCGCTTCGACGGCGTCGCCGACCGCGTGACGATGGCGGTCACGATGGCCGGCTACGCCCCCCTGCGCGACCCCCCATTCCCCGGCACGCCGCTCGACGCCGAATCGCGCCGCGACTTCTCCCTCGAGCCCGGCAGCGCGGTCGAGGGGCGCGTCGCCGACGCGCAGGGCCGCCCGGTCGAGCGCGCGCTCGTGCGGCTTCGGCCCGCCGACCGCGGATGGGGCGGCTGGAACACCGCGATCGCGCTGCGCGACCTCTGGACGCACACCGACCGCGACGGGCGCTACCGGCTGCAAGGCGTGCCTCCGGTGAAGCTCTATGCCGAGGCGGAGGCGCAGGGCTACGACAGTTGCCGGAGCGGGGAAAAGGATGTGAAGGGGCCCGGGGGAGAGAAGGGGCTCGACATCGTGATGCTCGTGGCCGCGCGGTTCGAGGGTGTCGTCGCCGGGCGGGACGGTGCGCCGGTCGCGGGCGCGCGGCTGACGGTCGCGCGCGACCCGGGCGAGAACGCCAACGCCGGCGACGAGTGGCGCGCGCTCGGCGAGGGCAGGTCGGCGTTCACCGACGCGAAGGGGGCGTTCGTCGTCGAGGCGGTGCCGGTCGGCGACGTTCTCGTGCGCGTCGAGGCGGACGGCTTCGCGACGCGCACGGAGCGCAGGAAGGGCGTCGAGGCGGGCGCGCGCGTCACCGCGCTCAGGCTCGAGCTTGCGCCCGCCTACTCGATCGCGGGCAAGGTCCTTGGTCCCGACGGCCGGCCGGTCGTGAACTGCTGGGTGCGCGCGACGCACACGGCGGCCGTCGGCGGCGAACCCAACCGCCAACTGCTCGGCGCGCGCGTCGAGCCCGACGGCAGCTTCCTGCTGCGCAACATCGCCGGCGGCACCTACTCCCTCGAGGTCGTCGTCAACAACTGGATGCCGGACGCGGCCCGCCTCCAGAACCTGACGCGCGAGAACGTCGCGGCCGGGACGAAGGACCTCGTGCTCTCGCTTGTGGTGGCGCCGCCGGCGCCAGGGTAGCTCACGGCCCGACGAGGTCGTGCAAGAGGCGGAGCACGACGTAGACGACCGGCAGCAGCGCGACGCAGGCCGCTACCTTGATGCCGACCGACCAGTCGGTGACGACAATGACCGCAATCACGCCGGGCAGCCAGCTTACGAACACCTCGAGCATGACGTAGAACCAGACGAAGTCGGGCAAATGCCGATGCCTCGGCACGCGCGGCGATCGAACCGGCCACTTGAGCCAGGTCAGGATCGACATAGGCCTCATCCTACCGCTCGCGCGCGGGTGACGGGTCGGTGACAGGGGCCTCCGTATGGTGGACTCAACCTGGACAAGCGCGGCCACGCATCGAGGCGGAAGACTTGCGACCTGCGCTGGCTCCCGTCCCACGTCACCGCGCGCAGCGCCGAGTCGCTGCTTTTCTGGAAGACCTGACGGGCACGGGCTGGGCAGGTCGCGTTGGCGCCCAGATGAGGGGGCACCCGGCGCGCTATGTCCACGACCTTGAGTAGTGGTGACGTCGCGGGCCTGCTCCCCTGCGACGCGACCGGGGCACCCACGGACCATCCAGGCGATCATCGTGCAAATATGCCTTTGCTGAGCATATTATCCGGATAAACTGACCATATGAGGCGGATCCGCGATCGACTGCTGGAAATCGACCTTCCCCCCGGGAAGTCGGCGTTCCTCTGGGGACCGCGCAAGGTCGGAAAGACCTGGTGGTTGCAGCGGCGCTTCGCGACGGACCGGGTCTGGCTGATCGATCTGCTGAAGACCGACGACTACGCCGAGTACGCGGCGCGGCCCGCGCTGCTCCGCGAGCGCTGGAAGGACCGGCTCACGATCATCGACGAGGTGCAGAAGGTGCCCGCGCTCCTCGACGAGGTCCACTGGCTCATCGAAAACAAGCGCGCGTCGTTCCTGCTGACGGGTTCGAGCGCACGCAAGCTGAAGCGCGGTCAGGGAAACCTCCTCGGCGGGCGTGCATGGCGATACGAACTCGGGCCCCTCTGCCATTGCGAGACGGAGGGCTTCGATCTCGAGTCCGCGATGGCGAGCGGCCTGCTGCCGCCGCACTTCCTGTCGCCGGACCCCGACAGGGACTTGCGCGCCTACGTGGGCGACTACCTGAAGGAGGAGATCGCCGCCGAGGCGGTGACGCAGAACATCCCGGCCTTCGCGGAGTTCCTGCGCGTCGCCGCGCTCACCAATGCGGAACTTCTCAACTACACGAACGTGGCGCGCGAGACCGGCGTCAGCGCCAAGGTCGTGCGCAACTACTTCCAGATCCTCGAGGACACGTTCCTCGGCTCCCGGCTCGCCCCGTGGACGCGGGCGAAGTCGAGGCGGATGGTGCGGACGGAGAAGTTCTACTTCTTCGATGTCGGTGTCGCGAACTTCCTCGCGCGCCGGAAGCCGCGGATCGGCAGCGCGGAGTTCGGCAAGAGCTTCGAGCACTTCGTTCTGCTCGAGATCCTCGGCTACAAGCGGTACCGCCGGCCGGATCTGGATGTCAGGTTCTGGCGCGCCTCCACCGGTCTCGAAGTGGACTTCATCCTCGGCGACATGACCACGGCCATCGAGGTGAAGGCGACGGGCCGCTTCCACGAGCGCCACGCCTCCGTGCTCGAGACCCTCCGGAAGGAGGCCGGCGTGAGGCACGCCGTCGTCGTGACGCTCGAGAAGATGCCGCGCCGCCTCGACAGCGGGATCGAGATCCTGCCGTGGCGGGCCTTCCTCGACCGCCTGTGGGCCGGCGAATTCGACTGACTGGCGGCGCTTGCGCCATTCTCGGCGACCCACCCGTCCGGCGACTCCTCCGGGAGGAGCGTCGCGCCGAGGCGGGCCATGCTTCGTTGGCGCGCGTCGAGACATTCAGGTTTCGCGTAGAGCCCAGGCACGTCTACCTGTGCAAGTACAGCAACGACTTGAAACCTCGAAGAGGTATCCACTTCAACGGATGGTATGGGACCGGGCGCGGCGAAGTGCACCGCATGATGATGGAGGATCTCACCGGTACCCATTGGGCGGGACGTGTCAGTTCCCAGCTGGCGGCGCATCCCGGTCGCCATGACCACGACTACGAGTACGAGTGAGCCGCGCGCATCGCTGCGCCGCCCTCCTGCCCCTACTCCCCCCCGCCGAGGAAGCGCGAGAGCAGCGAGCCGCCGCCGCCGGCGCCGCCGGGGTCGGGGCGCAGCGTGCGGCTGCGCGCGCGCACGGCGTCGGCCTTGCCGGCGACGAGGTCGCCGCCGCGGCAGATGAAGCTCGCGAGTTCGGCGAAGGAGTTCTCGTCCACCCAGGTGCCGTGCTCGCCGCAGTACTCGACGATCACGCCGCTGACGTTGCCGTAGTTGCGCCGCAGCATCACCGTGTCGCAGACGGGGCACTTCTTGTAGCGCACGTTGTCGGGCAGTTCGCGCGTGAAGCGGTCGCGGAAGTCCTTCAGCGCGCTCTCGACGCTCACCGGATCGCAGGTCGCGCGCAGCCGGTCGAGCACCGCCTCGAGCCCGCGGTCGGGGAAGAAGCTCCCGCGGCAGACCGGGCAGGTCAGCGTCGCCGTCCCCTCCCAGTCCTGCTGGTCGAGCGCCTCGTTGCACTTGGGGCAGGCGCAGCGGCTCGCCGCCACCTTCGGACGGGGCGTCCTGCGCGTCCCGCGCCCCGCCTTGCAGACGGGGCAGCAGGCCGGATCGGGTACTTCGTTGCCGCAACCGGTGCAGAGGGCCATGGATGGGCTCCGCTTCACGTTTCGGCGGAGTCGGGGGGGAGCTTGAGCGCCCCCGCACCCCCTGCCGATCCCTATGGCAGTGCAACTGCTGCTGCTTCTGGCGCTTCTGGCCGAGCCCCGCGCCTACCGCGGCCAACTGATCGTCCGTTCGGAGATGCGGCTCCACGGCGGGGCCGAGGGCAGCGAGGTGCAGGAGGAGCGCATCGAGTTCCTGCTGCTCACCGAGGCGCTGGCGCGCGGCGAGACGCGGCAGCCCTTCGTCATGCGCGAGCGAAGCGGCAGCTACCGCCTCTCGATCGACCTGCGCGACGACGGTGTCACGACGAAGGGCGAGGGGTCGGGCGCGCTCCACCCCGAGGTCGAGGGCTCCGTCGACCCCGCGACCGGCGACGTGGAACTCTCCGTGCGCGTGACCCCCGGGCGCGTGCTCGCGAAGACGATCATGGGCGGCTTCGAGCACGGCCGCTTCCGCACGTACCGCAGCGTGGCGGACCGGAAGCCCTTCGCGCAGGCGTTCGCCGCCCGGGGCAGGTTCGATGGCGAGGGGGTCTGGGGGACGAGCCGCACGTTCGAGGACCGGAAGGAGAAGTACCCGCGCACCGTCGAGACGACGCTCCGGCTCGAGCGCATCGATCCTGTGCTGCGGGGCGTCGCGCTCGACCAGCACGGCGCGCCGCTCGCGGGCCTGCGCGTCGTCGCGCGCACGACCGACCCGGGGCGCATCGCCCGGCGGCTGCCGCCGCTCGAGCGCGAGGGGAAGACGGACGAGCGCGGGCGCTTCGCGATCGGCGCCTACGGCGCGCGCTGGGAGATCGAGATCGAGGGCGCCGTGCGCGGCGAGCACGCGATCGAGGGGCGCGTCTTCCGCGAGGGGGTGCTGCTGCGCATCGACGACGCGCCCTTCACCGAGGCGCGTCTCCCCGTCTACCGCGTCGCGGCGCTCCCCGAGGCGCGCGCGCTGCGCGGCCACTTCAAGGACGACGTCAAGGGCTACTTCGCCTACATCCGCGAGCGCGCGGGCGAGGAGCGCCTCGCCGCAGCGCTCCTCCCGCCGCCGGGGGAGTGAGCGCGAGTATCATTCGGGCGTGGGAAACGTCTATTTCGAACTGACGGAGGAGTTCAACAGGGAGGGCACGATTGCGCTGCTCTCCTCGGGGCAGGCCGTCGTCTGGTATCGCAAGGCACTCATGAGCAAGGACGGCGACTGGGTGGTCGAGGAGAGCGCGGCGGCCTGCCAACGGATCCTTACGATGCTTTCCTCGCGGGGCGCGCGATACAGGCCCGGGGCGCCGTTGGATCCGCGCTGGCTCGCCGGCGGCTGGTCCTCGCACCTCGAGTACCAAGACGGCCGGAAGCGGCGCATCCGGTGCGACTTCGTGTCGCGCCCGCCTCGCGTCGATCCCGGGACCGTCCGTGCGCTTCTCCGTCGGCCTCCCGCGCCGGGCGCTCTGGCGGTGATCGACCTCGAGAGCCTCATTCTGCTGAAGCGCACGCAGAGGGCGAAGGACTACCCGGTCATCGGCGAGTTGGCGCGATCGCTCCCGGAGGCGCTGGAACTCCGTTACACGACGGATCCCGACCGCATCCTCGCCTTGGCCGCGCGGTGGGGCGAGGGGATCGATCGCGTGCCGGTACGCGAGGCATGCCGCGGCGCCTCGCGCGACGCGGTCGTCGTGGCGCTCGCGCGCGAGAACGACGCGCTGCAACAGGCGGATCGCGTGCGGGTCGAAGCGTACGCGGAGGCGAGCCGCGAGTACGTGGATGCCCTGCGGCGGAGCGGGCTCTTGGAGCGGCCCTGCGCGGAGTCCCATCCCGCCTTGGTCGAGATCGCCGCGAGGCTGCTTCCGCCGGTCCTGCAGGCGGGCGGGGGTGACGGATGCAACTGTTGAGCGAGGACGACCTGAACCTCCGCGACATGACGGAGGAGGAACTGGAGGCGGCGTGGGACCTCTGGTTCGACCTGGCCCAGGCGACGAACGACTACGACCCCCCCTGTACGCATGGCGTGTTCGTCTTCCTGACTCCGGATGACGTCGGCCGAAGGCTGCCATAGGAGTTTGTCCGACTATTAGTCGGACAAACGCTAAAGAAGGACGTTCGCGGTCGCTCACCGCCCGTAGTGTTCGCGATTGGCCTCGCACGCCGCGCTGCTGCGGGCGCTCCTCGATGCGATCCGGGGGCGGGCGGGGCAAGGGGGTTGAGGCCGCTACTCCCGCCACCAGGAGAGCGAGAGGTCGCGGCGGAGGCGGCGGGCGATCACCGCGAGGTCGAGGAGCGCGGGCCTGATCTCGTCGCGCGTGACGTCGCGCGGGCGCTTCCAGAAGCGCGGGCGGAGGATGTAGACGAGGCCGTGCTGCAGCGAGAGCTCGATGAGCCAGAGCAGCTTCGTCTCGCGGTTGGTCATCTCGATCGTGCGCAGCAGCCGCTCGACCGGGGCCGCGTCGCCCCGGGGCACCGTGAAGAGCACCTGCGGCGGCTCCTCCTCCGATGCGGTGGCCTGCACGACGTGGAACCGGCCGCTCTGCTCCAGCGCGCCGACGAGCGGGATGATCGGGTCGTCGAGGCCGCGCGCGCGGCCCGCGCGCAGCTCCTCGACGAGCGCCACCGCCTCGTCGTCGCCCTGCAAGTTGCCGCAGAGCCCGCACTCCTCGAGGTAGTGCTCCTCGATCATGCGGCGGTGGACGTTGTGCGATCCGCAGACGTCACATTCCATCGCCGCGCCACTCGCCGTCGAAGACGTAGACCGCCTCGCCGGTCATGAAGAGGCTCCCCTTGCCGTCCCACTCGAGCACGAGGTCGCCGCCGCGCAGGTGGTTGGTGATCCGGTTGCCGGTCCGCCCCGTCGCGACGCCGGCCGCGCAGACCGCGCAGGCGCCGGTGCCGCACGCGAGCGTCTCGCCCGAACCGCGCTCCCACGTGCGCTGGCGCACCGTAGCGCGGTCGAGGACCTCGACGAACTCGACGTTGGTTCGCTCGGGGAAGCGCGCGTCGGTCTCGAGCGCGCGGCCGTAGCGTTCGACGTCCCACTCCTCCCCGGACCCCTCCACATACACCACCACGTGCGGGTTGCCCATCGACACGCAGGTGATCCTCAGCTCCCGGTCGAGCACGCGCACCGGATGCTCGACGACCCGCGGCAGGTCGAAGCGCGCGGGCAGCGAGCGCGGGTCGAACGACGGCACGCCCATGTCCACGCGCGCGCCCCCGGGGACGAGTTCGACCGTGCGCACGCCGCTGTCGGTCTCGACGCGGACGCGGTCGCCCGCCGCGCGGCCGCGGTCGCGGGCGAGCCGCGCGAGGCAGCGGATGCCGTTGCCGCACATCTGCGCGCGGCTGCCGTCGGCGTTGTACATGATCATGCGCACGTCCGCGCCGCCGCGCGAGGGCGGCGCGAGCAGGATGAGGCCGTCGCTGCCGATGCCCTTGTGCCGGTCGCTGACGCGGCGCGCGAGCGCGGGGCCGTCGGCGACCGCCCCGTCGAAGGTGTCGACGTAGACGTAGTCGTTGCCGGCGCCGTGCATCTTCGTGAAGCGCATGCATGAAGACTATCAGGCGGGGCTATACTCCCCGCGATGCGCCCCGACGGCCGCCGCGAGGACGAACTGCGTCCGATCACGTTCGAACGCCACTTCAGCGACACGCCCGCGGGCTCCGTCGTCGTCTGCTACGGCCGGACGAAGGTGCTCTGCACCGCGAGCCTCGAGGACGGCGTGCCGCCGTGGCTCCAGAACTCCGGGCAGGGGTGGCTCACGGCGGAGTACGGCATGCTGCCCGCGTCCACCGGCTCGCGCAAGCCGCGCGAGGGGAGGACCGGCAAGCCCGACTCGCGCTCGCTCGAGATCAGCCGGCTCGTCGGCCGCTGCCTGCGGACGATCGTCGACCTGAAGGCGCTGCGCGACAGGACGATCTGGCTCGACTGCGACGTGCTGCGCGCCGACGGCGGCACGCGCACCGCGGCGATCTCCGGCGCCTACGTCGCGCTCTGCGACGCGATCGACTCGCGCAAGTGGAAGCAGCCGCCGCTGAAGGGCAGCGTCGCCGCCGTCAGCGTCGGCATCGTCGGCGGCCGCGCCGTGCTCGACCTCGACTACGCCGAGGACAGCAAGGCGGACGTCGACCTCAACGTCGCGATGACCGGCGAGGCGAGCTACGTCGAGGTGCAGGGGAGCGCCGAGCAGGCGCCGTTCGACGAGGCGCAGTTCCAGGAGATGATGCGGCTCGCGCGCCTCGGCATCGCGGCGATCACGATGAAGCAGCAGATCGCGCTCGAGAAGTGACCGTTGATCCTCGTCGGCAGCAAGAACCCCCACAAGCTGCGCGAGGTGCGCGAGATCCTCGAGCCGCTCGGCCTGAGGGCGGTCATCGCGGTGAACCTGCCGCACGTCGAGGAGACGGGCCAGACCTTCGCCGAGAACGCGGCGCTGAAGGCGGCGGCCTGGGCGTCGTTCCTGCGCGCCCCCTGCCTCGCCGACGACAGCGGCCTCGTGATCCCGGCGCTCGGCGGCGAGCCGGGCGTGCACAGCGCGCGCTACGCGGGCGAGCCCTGCGACGACGGGCGGAACCTCGCGCTCGTGCTGCAGCGCGTCGCCGAGGCGGGGCTGCACGAGCCCGAGGCCTACTTCCAGTGCAACATCGCGATCGCGGTCGCCGGCGCTCCGGCGGAGGTCCTGCTCGCGGTCGAGGGCCGGGTCCACGGCCGGATCGTGGGGGGGCCGCGGGGGGGCGAGGGGTTCGGCTACGACCCGATCTTCTTCCACCCCGAAAGCGGCTGCACCTTCGGGGAACTCGACCCGGACCGGAAGAACCTCGTCTCCCACCGCGCGCTCGCGCTGCGCGAACTCGCCCGGCGGCTGCCGGAGGTGGCGGAGGGGCTGGAACTCTAGCGGGAAAGAGGCATGCTAGTCGGCGCCCGCGCGCCCGTACGGCGGCGGGGAGGCGACAGCATGACGACCGGGCCGACCGCGCAGAGGGACCGCGAAGGAGTCGATCGGCGCCTGTTCCTGGCGCTGCTGGGGGCGGCCGCGGCGGGCGGCGGCCTGGCGGGCTGCAACCGAAGCCACGCCTCGGTGCTCGCCGACCGGCGTCAACTCGCCTTCGACGCGCGCGTCGAGGCGGCGCGGATGGCGCTCGACCGGGGCGTGCCGCCGATCGCGCCGAACGGGGACGAGACCGCGCTGCCGGGCCGCATCGGGAGCTTCAGCAAGGGGCTCGCGCACGACGCGCGCGGGGAGGTCGTGCCCTCCTCCTACGACGCGCTCCTCTCCGCGCTCGGCAGCGGCGCCCCGGCGGCCTTCGACGCGATCCCGATGGCGGGGCCTCGCAGGCTCGTGAGCCCGCAGGCCGGCCTCGCCTTCGATCTCGAGGGGCCCGACTCGCACGCCTGCGCCTTCGCGCCCGCGCCGGCGTTCGCGTCGGCGGAGTGGGCGGGCGAGCTCGTCGAGCTCTACTGGATGGCGCTGCTCCGCGACGTGCACTTCGAGGAGTACGCGGGGCATCCCGACATCGCGACGGCGGGCGCGGAGCTCTCGGCCCTTTCCGACTTCCGCGGCCCGAAGTCCGGGGGCGCGGTCACCCCGGCGACGATCTTCCGCGGCTCCACCGCGGGCGATCTCGAGGGCCCCTACCTCTCGCAGTTCCTGCTCCGGGAGATCCCCTACGGCGCGCTGCGCATCCCGCAGCGCATGCGCACGGTCGAGCCCCACTCCGACCACCTGACGGAGTTCAGCGTCTGGCTCGCCGCGCAGCACGGCGCGGCGGTGCCCTCCTACGCCCTCGACCCCGTGCCCCGCTACCCGCGCAACCTGCGCGACATGGCCGAGTGGGTGCATGTCGATGCGCTCTACCAGGCCTATCTCGACGCCTGCCTGATCCTGCTTGCCGCCGGCGCGCCCTTCGACCCCGGCAACCCCTACGTCGGGTCGACGACGCAGGACGGCTTCGCGACCTTCGGCGCGCCGCACATCCTCTCGCTCGTCACCGAGGTCGCGACGCGCGCGCTGAAGGCGGTCTGGTTCCAGAAGTGGTTCGTCCACCGGCGGCTCCGGCCGGAAGAGGCGGGCGGCCGCGTGCATGTGCACGCCACCGGCGGCGCCAGCTACCCGATCCACGGGGACCTGCTCGGCTCGACGGCGCTCGCGCGGGTCTTCTCCGCCCACGGCTCCTACCTGCTGCCGCAGGCCTACCCCGAGGGCTGCCCGCTCCACCCCTCGTACGGGGCGGGCCACGCCGCCGTCGCGGGCGCCTGCGTGACGGTCCTGAAGGCATGGTTCGACGGGAGCCACGTGCTCTCCGACCCGGTCGTCCCCTCCGCCGACGGCACGGCGCTGCTCCCCTACGCGGGGCCGCCGCTGACCGTCGGCGGCGAACTCGACAAGCTCGCCGCCAACATCGCGCTGGCGCGCGGCGCCGCCGGCATCCACTGGCGCTCCGACTACTGGGAGTCGGTCAAGCTCGGCGAGACCGTCGCCCTGGGCATCCTCGAGGAGCAGAAGCGCACCTACAACGAGCCGCACTCCTTCAGCCTGACGAAGTTCGACGGGACCACGTTCACGATCTGAGCAGGCGGCGGGCGCAGCCGTCCATCGCGGCGCGACCGGGCTCATGATGCCGCGTCGTCGCCGAGGATCTCCTCGACGAGGAAGCGCGTCTTGGGCGGCACACGGCCCTTCGGGTAGTAGCGGGAGACGATGTCGAAGACCTCCGCCGGCGCCTTCAGCGAGAGATGTCGGATGAGGAAGATCACATCGTCCCGGTCGTGGGTATCGAAGCGCGCGGAGACGCACTTCATGGCGAGCATGTAGTCGGCCACCGGCGCCCAGACGCGCAGGTTCGAGAGATCCATGACCGACTGGCGCGGGGGATCCGACAGGAAGAACCCCTTCGCTGCATCGTTCAGCCAATCGTCCGGAACGCCGAGGTGGCGTGCGACCCTCCTCGCGGCCTCGCGGAGGATCCGCGCCGGTTCGAAGATCGCGTCCACGTCCTTCGTGCTGGCGCGAGCCTTGAACACGAGGCACATGACCGCGCCCCCGCAGAGGACGACCTCTCCCTTGGCGGATCGCTTCCGCAACTCATCGTTGAGGGCCTCGAACAGTTCCACGATCCTCTGGCTCGTGAGCATGGTCACGCCCGCGAGAGGAAGTTGGAGAGAACGAAGACGTTCCGCCAACGGAAGCGGGCAGGCGACTCGACGAGCGCCGACGCCTTCAGGGATTCGACATCCGAGACGAACCAGGGCCGCGCAAGCGGTCCGACGGCGCCCGTCCATCCGGGAGGAGGCAGGCCGCGCTCGTCGCAGAGCGCATCGACGGTCGATGCCAGCAGCGCCGCGAGGGCCGGATCCAGTCCCGCCGCGGGGGGCGTGCGCACCAGGGCGGTCGCGGCGTCGGCCCGGAAGCGGTCCACGAAGTCGAACAGGTGGACCTTCCACGACTCGAACCCGTCGAAGAGGATCCGCAGCGACGCGCAGAACACGGACTCCGGCACTTCCGCCAGGAAGCCGTCGACCACATGGCGCACCCCTTGCGCCGGAAGGCCGAGCGCGTCGGCGACCTTCCCGAGGGTCGAGAGTCGCGCGTCGTGGCCCGGCGTCTCGACCAGTTGCACACCCCGGAACGAGACGCCGGCCCGCCTGGAGAGCTCTCTCTGTGACAGGCTGCGCCGCAGCCGGGCCTCCCGGATGGTCTGCACGGCCGAATCCTATCTGACTAAGCATAGTATGTCAAGTCTCGCGGTGCACCGAGGGCCTCGTGAACGGCGATCCCGCTCGCGGCATGAGGCGGGCAGGCTGCAGGTCGACCTGTCGGGGGAAGCGCGATCCGGAACATTGGCGACCCGTCGGTCCGACAAGGCGGCGAGACGGCAGTGGTTGTCGCTCCCCGGAAGTGTGCCCGGCTCCGGAGGGACGGCGACGTCCTCGTCGTGGCCGCCTCTCGCATGAACGAAGCGGGAGGGCCGCTCGTGAGCATGCGCCGGCGGCAGGGTTCGCGCACGCGCACGCGGACGAGCGCGGCGGCCACGCTCCCCCGCGCCGCTGGTTTCTCGGGTGGGGTCACGTTGCCGCTGTGTCAGCCCAGTTCTCGGCTCTGCACTTGAGTGTGGCGCATCAGGAATTCGTGTGGGTCCCCGGCCCCGAGGGCCGGACATGGTGCCCCGGGACGGGTGCGCCCGGTCGACCCCGTCCTTCCGGGCGACGACGCGGCGAACCCGAGGTTCGTGCCGCGGCGGGTGGCCGCGGCGCGATTGCACGAGCCGGAGGCCTGCTTCCAATGCAACATCGCCGTCGCCGTCGCGGGCGACCCGGCGGAGATCCTGCTCGCGGTCGAGGGCCGCGTCCAGGGTCGCATTGTCGGGGGGGCGGGGGGGGGCGAGCGGTTCGGCTACGACCCGATCTTCTTCCACCCCGAAAGCGGCTGTACCTTCGGGGAACTCGACCCGGACCGGAAGTACCTCGTGTCGCGCCGGGCCGTCGCGCTCCGCGAGCTTGCGCGGCAGCTGCCGGAGGTGAGGGAGCGGTTGGACCTGTAGCGTCGCGCGCAGGCGATCATGGGGAGCCTTGGCCGCGCGCCGCTACGCCGCACAGCCGAGCCGCGCCGCGACGCGGGCGAGAGGGCCGTCGAGCGTCAGGATCCGGTGGCTGCCGAGCAGTGCGGAGGCAAGCAGATGGGCGTCGATCCAGCCGACGCCGCTGCGGGCGAGGCGGCGGGAGGTGAACCACCTGACCACCTCCTCGTGGCTCGCGAGCGGGGCGCGGGGCAGCGCGGCGAGCAGGCGCCACCTCTCGCTGCCGGGCGCGATGCCGCCGCAGAGCAGCTCCCCCTGGACGAACTCGTGGACGACGACATTGGCCGCCATGAGTTCGCTCGCCAGCGGGCCGTGATGGCGCCGGAAGTGGTCGATCCACACCGAGGTGTCGGCGAGGATCACCGCTTGGGGTCCTTGAGCGCTGCCGGACGCCGCCGCGGCGGCACTCGAAGCCCCGGCCCGCCGCCCCCGAGCGAGGCGAGCCGCCGCGCGGCGGCCGCGGCGATCAGCGCCTCGAGCCCGGCGCGGACGAGGGCGGTCTTCTCGGCGATCCCGGTCAGCTCGGAGGCGCGGGCCAGGAGATCGTCGTCGATGTTGAGTGTGGTCCTCATATGCATGAGTATAGACGGTTGATGCATATCGGCAACGGGCGACGCCTGCGGGAAGGGCGGGGGGCGCGGGGGGGCCGGTCGCCCTGCCGGGGCGCAGATCCGCGAGCCCGGCTACCCTAGTCCGGTCGGCGTCGTTGATATCAGCGGAGGGCTTCATGACGAACCGGATCGGGAGGGCGGCGCTTTGGATCGCGGCGGGGTTTCTGCTGGGGGCGGCCGCGCTGGTGGGCGGGCAGGGGGAGGAGGGGTTGCGCGAGAAGCTGATCGAGATCGAGCGGCTCTCGGCCCAGCTCCGGGCGCTCGACGGCGCGACCGCGGATTTGCCTGCCGCAGGCGAGGAGGGGGGCGAGTGGGAGTGCATCCATCTCTCCGACATCACGGCCGGCGTGGACGACTTCTCCCGTCCGCGGCGGATCCCCCGCGACGCCGAGGTCATGTTCACCGGCGTCCCGCGCGAGTCGCCGCAGCCCTACGGCACGATCGAGGAGATCATGGAAAGGGTCCGCAGCACCGTACGCCCCGAGGCGTGGGAGGAGGGCTCGCAGATCATGCCTCTCGGGATGAGCCTGCTGCTGCACGCGCGCCCGGACCTGAATCGCGACGTGCGCGCCTATGTCGACGGCGAGTTGCGACCGGCCGCGCGGCGCACGGTCGACCTGATGATGGAGATCGTCGAGGCGAAGGGCCCGCTCGCCGCGGCGCTCGCCGGCGCGACCGGCGGCGACCTCGAGACCGCGCAGCGCGAGGGTCTCGAGGAGGCGATCGCCTCGGGCGCCGCGCACCGGCTCTTCCACGGGCGCCTGCGCGCGCTCTCGCGGCAGCAGGTCGTCCTGTGGCACGGCGCGGAGGCCGCGATCGTCGCCGACGCGGACGTGGAGGTCGCCGTCCGCGCGGACGGCGCCGATCCGGTGGTGGATGTCGAGCGGCTCGGCACCCTCGTGGAGGCGCGCTGCACGGCGACGGAGGGTACCGGCCGGGTCCGGGTGCAGATCTCGCTCGAACACGTGATCGCGGAGAATCCCATCCGCACGGCAGAGGCGGGGAAGGCCGGCACGCTGCAGATGCCTGCTCGCGCAACGATGCAGATCGATGCGGACCTCTGGACGGGCGATGGCCGATGGAGCGTCGCCGCCGAGCGCACCGACGCGGGGCAGCGGCGGTTCCTGCTCGTGAGGCCGACGGTGATCGGGGGTGCGCGGTGAGGCGCCCCGGGCTGCTCGCGCTGGGCCTCCTCGCCGGCGCGCTCGCGGTCTCCGGCCAGGAGGAGGGCAAGGGCGACGCTCTGGCGCGCGAGCTCGACAGGCTGAAGAAGCTGCTCGCCGAGCGGATCGCGATGGCCACGCCGCCCCCGGAGCAGCAGATGGTCCGCCGCACCTACGACGTCGCGGACCTCTGCCTGGAGATGCGGGACCGGGCCCAGCCGCCCGAGGATCTTGCGCCCTCGCGCTACCGGCCGCCGGAGGAGTCCGACCAGGAGCCCTGGGGCGCCCTCCAGGTCGACCAACTCATCGAATTCCTGCGCATCGGCGTGGAGCCGGCGAGCTGGGAGCAGGAGGGCGCATCCATCGAGGTGGCCAACAACCGGCTCTTCGTCAGCGCGATCCCGCGCGTGCAGGGAAAGATCGAGCGGCTGCTCGCATGGTTCAGGAAGACGATGGACCGGCGTCTCTGCGTCGAGGTGGCCGCCGTCCCGGTGCGCGGTGAGGATGCACGCCGCCTGTGCAGCGCGGTGGAGCTGACGGCCGAGGAGGCCCAGCGCCTCCTCGCGCAGGCGACCGGCACCGTCACCCTCGCCGGCTGGGACGGCCACGTCGCCGGCGGTCGCGTCGGTCGCGAGATCGCCTACATGCAGGACTACGACGTCAAGGTGGCGGAGGGCGCGGTGATCGGCGAACCGATCACGGCCCGGCTCTTCGCCGGCTGCTCGGCGCAGGTGAGGGCCTGCCTCGACGAAGGACGTGGGGCGATCCTGCACTGCGAACTCGAGAACTCGGCGGTCGAGGAGCCATTGCCCGTCCATCCGACGCAACACGGCGATATCGAGTTGCCGCAGAAGAAGCTCACGCGCGTGCAGTCTTCGTTCTGGGCGCCCCTCGGCCAGACCGTCGTCGCCGGCGGCTGCGCCGTCGGCGACGAGCCCTGTGTGATCCTCGTCACGGTCCGGGGAAGGTGACCATTGGGAGGACGCTTGCGTTCGGGCCTCGCGATGCTCGTTCTCGCGGGCTGTGCAACCACCTCCCGCGGGCCCGGCGTCGCGAGCCTCGAGGGCGCGATCGACAATCTCGAGCAGGCCGGCATGGACGACTGGGGCGAGATCACCGATCCGGCGGTCCGCGATGCCGCCGACGCCATCGTGCGGCAACTCCGGCCCGACGAGGAATCAGGTTGCGACGCCACCCCAGCGGCGAGCGCCGCAGAGGTACCGGGAGGCTGAACCATGAGCCACGACGATCTCTTCCGCGACGCGATCGTGACCGCGGCCCAGCACGACCGCGCCATGAAACTGAGGTAGCCGCCGCCCCTCCCCCCGCGCCAAACGGACTCGGGCGCACGCCACTCGCCCAGGGCCCCTCGGGGCCCATAGCCCGCGGAGCGGGCGACGGGCCCTGATGCGGCGGAGCTCGACCCGACCGGGATGTGTCCGGGCGACGCCGACTCATGCCTTCGCAGCGCGATGCCCTCGCAGGCGCGGGAGCGGCAGGAAGACCACCCGGTCGCGCCACTCCTCCACCGAGCTCGCCTCGGCGATGAGCGCAAGGTCGTCGAGAAGTTCGCGGGCAGGCGCATGGTCGGGCACGATGAGCACGCCCGCCATCGGCTTGCGCTCCGCCACACGGGCGAATGCCGCACGGGGCATCGTGCGCACGTCGTGGGTGATCACCAGGCGATCGAGCCCCGCCGCCCATTCGAGCAGCGACGAATCGGGATGGCCCGTGCGGCCCTCGTCGCGGACCCTGAGAATGTCGATCTTGAGGACGCGCCGGCGCAGGGCGAGCACAAGCCGCTCGTTCAGGTTCTAGTCGGCGAGGAAGCGCGGCGCGGTCACCGCGGGCGGCGTGCCAACAGCTTCGCGCGCAGATCGGCGACCGGCGTGCGGCGCAGCGCCTCGTCCCGGTTGACCGCCTCCTCACGCCGGCACGTCGCGAGATAGGCGTCGGCCTCCGGACGATGCCGCAGGTACCAGGCGACCGTCGCGTGAACATCAGCGAGATCGAGAGTCGGGAACCGCTCGACGATCCCCTCGGCGGACTCGCCCTCCAGGTAGGCGTGAAGGACGCTCTCCAGCGTGACACGCGTGGCGCCCAACCGGACGACGCCTTCCGTGTCCTGCCGCAGCGGCAGGACGGTGGGCTTGAGGTCGAGCACCATGCCAGGAGGATACCACGCGCTGGCGGGGGACCGGCGGCGGCGCCCGCGCTCCGAACTCTTCGAGGAGGCGCGCGGCGCAGAGCCGCCGCCCCTCCCCCCGCACCAAACGGACTCGGGCGCACGCCACTCGCCCAGGGCCCCTCGGGGCCCATAGCCC
>CAZMXP010000034.1:57529-58678 GCA_964570285.1 uncultured Planctomycetaceae bacterium | reverse complement strand
AGCAAGTGGGTGCAGAGCTACCGCGACCTGCCGATCCTGATCAACCAGTGGGCCAACGTCATGCGCTGGGAGCTGCGCCCGCGCCTCTTCCTGCGCACGACGGAGTTCCTCTGGCAGGAGGGGCACACGGTACACGCGACCGACGACGAGGCGCAGCGCGAGACGATGCTGATCCTCGACCTCTACGAGACGCTCGCCCGCGACTGGCTCGCGGTGCCGGTCTACAAGGGGAGGAAGAGCGACCTCGAGCGCTTCCCGGGCGCGCTGCGCACCTACTGCATCGAGGGTCTGATGCAGGATGGCAAGGCGCTGCAGATGGGGACATCGCACCACCTGGGCCAGAACTTCAGCAAGGCCTTCGACATCCAGTTCGCCGACACCGACGGCGTGCGCAAGCACGCGTGGACGACGAGCTGGGGGGTCTCGACGCGGCTCATCGGCGCGCTCGTGATGGCGCACGGCGACGACAAGGGGCTCGTGCTGCCGCCGAAGATCGCGCCGGTGCAGGTCGTGATCGTGCCGATCTGGAAGAACGACGCGGAGAAGGCGCAGGTCCACGCCGAGGCGGCCTCGATCGCGGCACTGTTGAGGGGGCTCGGGGGACGCGTCCGCATCGACGAACGCGACCACCTGAAGCCGGGCCCGAAGTTCTTCGAGTGGGAGAAGAAGGGGGTGCCGGTGCGCCTCGAACTCGGCCCGCGCGACCTCGCGCAGGGTCAGGTGACGCTCGTGCGCCGCGACGAGGAGGGCAAGCGCGCGGTGCCGATCGCGACCCTCGGGGAGATCGTCCCGAAGCTGCTCGACGAGATGCAGGCCGCGCTGCTCGCGAGGGCGACGAAACTCCGGGACGAACGCACCGTGCGCGCGAAGGACATGAAGGAGTTCGAAGCCATTCTCGATGGCACGGGCGGCTTCATCGAGGCCCTCTGCGACGGCACCAACGAAACCGAACTGGCGATCAAGGAGAGGACGAAGGCGACCATCCGCCTCGTGCTCGACGACGCCTCGGACGGCAAGTGCATCCTGACCGGAAAGCCGGCCAAGCGGCGGGCCCTGTTTGCGCGCGCCTACTGACGGGTACCGGCCCCTGGGCGCATCAGGACGGAGGGCGCGATTGACGCGTCGTGCCATCCTTACCCGGCCCGGATG
>CAZMXP010000034.1:0-57429 GCA_964570285.1 uncultured Planctomycetaceae bacterium | reverse complement strand
AACACAGAGTCACAGAGGCACAGAGAGCGCCGGGACCGCGCAGGACAGTCGAAACAAGGAGCGGCCTCCTCCCCCCGCCCCCCCAAGTCGAATCCTCTGTGTCCCTGTGCCTCTGTGCTTCGTCCTACCCTCCGTCCACCACCAAGAGACGACGGGATGGACGAGGCGCGCCATCCTCACGCGGCCCGGATGAACACAGAGTCACAGAGGCACAGAGAGCGCCGGGACCGCGCAGGACAGTCGAAACGGGAAGCCGCCCCACCCGTCCCCCCAATTCAGAGCCTCTGTGTCCCTGTGCCTCTGTGCTTCGTCCTATCCCCGTTCCACCCTCAAGACACGACCAGATTGACAAGCCGGCCCTTGACGACGATGACCTTCCGGACGGTCTTGCCGGAGAGCAGGTCTCGGATCTTCGGGTCCTCGAGCGCCGCCCTCTCGAGGGCCGCGTCGGTCGCGTCGGCGGGGACGGTGATGCGGCTCTTGACCTTGCCGAGGATCTGCACGGCGATCTCGACCGACTCCTCGCGCAGCATCGACTCCTCGTGCGTCGGCCACTCCGCGAGCGCGACCGACCGGCGGTGGCCGAGCTTGTGCCAGATCTCCTCGCCGAAGTGCGGCGCGAAGGGGGCGAGGATGCGCACGAACCGGTCGAGCTGGTCTCGGGTGACGCCGGTCGCCAACGTCGCATTGACGAATTCGATCATCGAGGCGATCGCGGTGTTGAAGGCGAGCCGTTCGAGATCGGCGCCAACCTTCGCGATGGTCCGGTGGAGCAGCCGCTCGACCGCCGGATCGGGCTTCGCCGGAGGCGCCCGCAACTCGCCGGTCTCCTCGTCCACCGCCATGCGCCATGCGCGCTGCAGGAAGCGGTGCAGCCCGCCGATCGCGCGGGTGTCCCACGGCTTGCTCTCCTCGAGCGGCCCCATGTACATCTCGTAGAGCCGGAAGGTGTCGGCGCCGTAGTCGGCGATCACGTCGTCGGGATTCACGACGTTCTTCAGCGACTTGCTCATCTTCGCGACCACCTGCTCCACCGGGTCGCCGGTCGCGCTCTCGAAAAAGGCGCCGTCGCGTTCCTCGACCGCGTCCACCGCGACGAGGCTCCTGTCGGCGCGCTGGTAGGCGTGCGAGGTGACGAGCCCCTGGTGGAAGAGGCGCTGGAAGGGCTCCGGCGACGAGACCTCGCCGAGGTCGTAGAGCACCTTGTGCCAGAAGCGCGCGTAGAGCAGGTGCAGCACCGCGTGCTCGGCGCCGCCGACGTAGAGGTCGACCCCCCGCGCCCCCATCCAATAGCTCTCGGCCTCGCGGCCGACGAACCGCTCGCGGTTCCTCGAGTCGCAATAGCGCAGGTAGTACCAGCACGACCCCGCCCAGCCGGGCATCGTGTTGCTTTCGCGGCGCACGCGCGCGTTCGGAGGGAGCGCCGAGACCCCGGCAGCGCCGGCGGTCGTCTGGATCCACGCCTGCGCTTTCGCCAGCAGCGGGCGCGGATCCTCGCTCTCCTCCGGCGCGTAGTCGGCCATCGGGGGCAGCACCACCGGGAGCGCGGAGGCGTCCACCGGATGGTGGTGCCCCGCCTCGTCCCAGACGATCGGGAAAGGCTCCCCCCAGTAGCGCTGGCGGCTGAAGAGCCAGTCGCGCAGCCTGTAGGTTACGGAGGCGCGCCCGAGCGCGCGCGTCCGTAGCCAAGCGACGATCCTGTGTTTTGCCTCGATGGTAGGGAGACCGTCGAGGGAGACTTCGGAGTTCTTGGAGGAGAGGTTGACGCCTTCGCCGGAGAAGCAGCCCTCGGGTGCCGTGCCGTCGGCGGGGCGCACGACGCGGACGATCGCAAGTCCATGCGCGGTTGCGAATTCATGATCGCGCTCGTCGTGGCCGGGCACCGCCATGATCGCGCCGTGGCCGTAGCCCATCATCACGTAGTCGGCGGTCCAGACCGGAATGCGCGCGCCGGTGGCGGGGTTGGTCGCATGGATGCCGAGGAAGACGCCGCTCTTCTGCTTGGTCTCTTGCCGCTCGACGTCGCTGCGACGTCGCACCGCCTCGAGAAAGGCGGATAGGGAGGGGGTCGGGGGGACCCGGGCTACGAGCGGGTGCTCCGGCGCCACGACCATGAAGGTCGCGCCGAAGAGCGTGTCCGGACGCGTCGTGTAGACGCGAAGACTCCCGTAGTCCCTCTCCAGCTTGAAGTCGATCTCCGCCCCCTCGCTGCGGCCGATCCATTCCGCCTGCATCGTCTTCGTCGAGGAGGGCCAGTCGAGCCCGGCGAGGTCGGCGAGCAGGCGATCGGCATACGCGGTGATCCGGAAGAGCCACTGGCGGAGGGGCTTGCGCACCACCGGGAAGCCGCCCCGCTCGGAGCGCCCGTCGATGACCTCCTCGTTCGCGAGCGCGGTGCCGAGCTTCGGGCACCAGTTGACCGTCGGCTCGCCGACGTAGGCGAGGCGCTGTCCGTCGACGAACTCGCGACGCTCCCGCTCGGACAGATCCTCCCAGCGGCGCGCGCCGGCGGAGGGAAGGCGGACCGCCTCGAGGTCGGGCCCGGCACCGATGCGGCCCGCCCTGCACTCCTCGATGAGCTCCCCGATCGGCCTCGCGCGCCCGTCGTACCAGGAGTCGTAGATGCGCAGGAAGATCCACTGCGTCCACCGGTAATAGTCGGGGTCGATCGTGCCGAACTCGCGCGACCAGTCGTAGCTGAATCCGAACCTCTTGAGCTGGCCCCGGAAGGTGTCGATCGCCCGCTTCGTCGTGGTCTCCGGGTGGACGCCGGTCTGGATCGCGTACTGCTCCGCGGGAAGTCCGAAGGCGTCCCACCCCATCGGATGCAGCACGTTGAAGCCGCGCATCCGCCGGTAGCGCGAGAAGATGTCGGTGGCCGTGTACCCCTCCGGGTGGCCGACATGGAGCCCCGCGCCCGAGGGGTAGGGGAACATGTCGAGGCAGTAGAACTTGGGCCTTGACGCGTCGAACCCCGCCTCGCCGGGGTTCGGCTGCCGAAAGGTGCCCTCCCGCTCCCAGTGGGCCTGCCAACGCGTCTCGATCTCGTTCGCAAGACGCGCCTGATAGCGGTGGGGGGGGCCACCGCGGACTCCTGCGCTCACAGCAGCGTCGTCGTTCTTGCTCATGCGAAGCCTACTAGCCTAACGCCTCGTCTGAGTTGCCGCGCGCGCGCGCTCCGTGCATCCGTCGCCTGCCTCCGGCGCGCCGGCAGCCGCTGCCGGTCCTCTTGAGGCCGCTTCCCTTGGGCCCAAGGCCCGACAAGATGCGAATAACCTCGCCCAGTTCCTCCGTTTCGTGGCCGAGAGCGCGGTTGCAGGTCAGAAGATCGACAGATCGCGACGTGAGACTCTTCGGGCTCGGCCACACAGAATCGGGCGAGGCAGACCATCCCCAAGGTCGCCTCGAACCCGCCCAAGACTCGGGCAGTGCAGCGCCCTGATGTCCCGTGGCCGAATCACGCCTCCCCTTCGCCCGACACCGGCCAAGTATGTAGCACGAGAACTTCGTGGTCGGTGCAAGCCCGCTCGTAGTACTCGCGCCCGACCGTGTCGCCGTCATAGTCGCCATCCCCGACGACGCGGTAGTCCTGAAGCGACTCAATGCGCCAGAATGCCGCGGCGATGAGCTCCCGCGCGCGCTTCTCGGCAGCCTCGCGACTGGGGTGCTCGATCCAGCAGTTCGCGAACGCCCCTGCGGTACCGGGGTCCGCCTGAGGCTCGGCGAGCGGGCGTAGAAGGTAGGTGAGGAAGTGCATCAACCCATCGTCTCTCCGGACAACGCCTTGCCGCTCGGCCGCGAGCGGCGCTCCCCATGCTAGCGCTTTCGACGTGAGTGTGCCCGCCCTCTGTGCCAACGCGGCTGAGCCACGAGGGGGTGCAAATCTCGGAGGATGTTCGGGTTTCTTGGGCGAACGCGCTCGGAGGCGCGCGAGGATGTTGCCGCGCGCGCCTTTCAGGGTGCGATGGCACTCCCAATGCCACCGGGAACTGCGCGGTGCGGTGGCCCACTGCCTTCGACTTGAGCTTGGAAGAAGGAACCCAGGAACCTAGGAACCGAGGAAGGGGAGGATTCGATCCATCCAAGTCCCGGGATGCTGCCCTTTGCTCTCATGGGTTCCTCCCTTCCTGGCTTCCTCATCAAATCCGCTACGCCCGATCCGGATCGGCCAAAGGCCGTTGCGAGGGCGCGCAGCGCCCGAGGCTTGTACTACTAACCCTGAGACTCTTCGCCGCTTGCGCGAATTCTCATACATCCGCCACCCGCAAGTGGGGAAGGAGAAACGCAAAGACGCAAAGACGCAAAGACACCCTCCTGCCGCGGGAGCCGCACGCGCCCGCGGGGCGTCCTTGGCGCCGCGTACGAACCGGCACAAGTCCCCGGTGGTTCTCGCAAGGCGTGCGCGACGGAGACTCATCCTAGGCGCAGCGCGGCCTTCGGCCGTAGCTCTTTTGGTTGCGGCGTGGAGCCGCACTGCGACACTGACCCCCTTCGTAATCACTGTGGAGGGTGGGGGTGTTGAGGCATGGGTTCTTCTACTTCTGGTTCTTCTTCTTCCTCTCTCGCCAGGGACGGAACGGAAGGAGACCGTAGGGCGACTGGAGCTCCGTGCCCGGCGGCGCGCTCCGCGCCGCCCGATCCCCCGGTCCCGGAGAAGGCGCGGCGCAGGGGAGCACGATCTCGCGGTCGGAAATCGAGCGTCCAGCGATCTCCTGCGGGAGAGGGGGAGGTCGGACTCAGACATCTCACACGTCTCGGACCGACTGGGAACTCTCCCAACGCTCGTCCGAGATCCCAGCCTCCGGCGTGAGTTTGAGGCTGGACCCAACCCTCGGCCAAGAGCGTCATCCCGGTCTCCCAAATCACGCCATCGGAGCCGCCCGACAGGAGCACGCAGAGACGCACGCCTGGCCTGTCAGACCTGCAGTTCGTTCGGCGGACAGCCTCCGTGGGGGCGGGCCCTCCCCGGGCATCCCCCCAACCCCCTTGTCATCTCCAACTACCGCTAGTAGGATAATCCGGTTACGTCCACTCCCCAAGGTACGGACAGGAGGCAATTCGCGATGGAACAGCAGGCGGGCAAGGAATCGATCGTCAGCCGACTCTTCGGCTTCGGCCGCAAGCGCGACCCCGAGGAGGCGGCCACGGAGGCCGGCTTTGCCCGCACCGACGGCGAGGGGGACGAGGCGCCGAGCATCACGGTGCCGGAGCAGGTCATCCGGATCCGCACGAGCGCCGTCCGGAAGAAGGACGACGTCGTCAACGCGATCGGCGACAGCTTCCGCGAATTGACCTCGCTGCTCGGCAGCGTCAGCGACCGGCTCGACCGGCAGGACAACCGCGCCGCCGACCTCGCCGAGCAGGTGCGCGAACTTCCCGAGTACTTGCAGACGCTGCCGCGCCTCGCGGAGCAGCAGAACGAGGCGATCCGCTCCCTCGGCGACCATGTCGCGAGCGGCAACCAGATCGCCCGGGCCGTCGCCGACACGATGACGCGGCTCCCGGAGATCGGCGAGGAGCAGGTGCGCGCCGTCAGCAGCCTCTCCGAGCGCGTCGCCGAGAGCACGTCGGCCGTGCATGGGGTGCGCGACGTGCTCGGCCGCCTTCCCGAGGAGATCCGCCAGCAGGCGGCGGCGCAGCGGCAGCAGGCCGAGGCGCTCGCCTTCGCGCAGCGCGACCAGGCGGCGGCCCAGGAGGCTGCGATCCGGAAGGTCGCCGCGGCGAGCCAGCAGACCGCGAAGGTCATCCACGTGGGCAACCAGAAGTCGCTGGCCGCCTTCCAGCAGGCCACGCAGAAGACGATCCAGAGCGTGCAGCAGACCGCGGAGGAGCAGGCGCAGCAGATGCGCTCGCTGATCGACGCGTCGGTCTCGAACATGAAGCGCATGTTCCTGCTCGCCGCGGTCTTCATGGGCGTGACCGTCGCGGCGGTCGTCAGCGTTCTGCTGTTGAGGTAGGTGCTCGTCCGGCAAGTCGGGCCAACCGACACCTCGTGCCACGGGCCCCGCCGCCCCCTCTCCGCGTTCGAGGCCGACACGGGACCGAGGGCCACCGTCCTCCGTTAAGAGTTTGTCCGACGCAGTCGGACAAACTCCTAGGGCACGCAGGCGAAGCCGGCCAGCCGGAAGTGGCGGTCGGTCGCCAGAGCGGTCTTCAGGCGGAGTTCCTTCATGACGGCAAAGCTCGTGCAGTCGGTGAAGGAGAACTCCTTGTCGGTCCAGCGGAAGAACCATGTCCGCGCCCGCTCCGCCCGGGGAGGGTCGATGCACTCCCAGCGGATGCGAGGGCTTGCCGAGATCTCCTCCCACCATCGCTTCGCGGTTTGGATGCCGAGGCGGACCCGGATGAGAGTGAGCGTCTCGCTGAGCACGTAGTCGGTCGAGACGAGGAAGCCCCCGCTGGCGAGCCAGTCAAGCGACTCGGACCGGGCCGACTCGTGCACTGCATCGCCCCTGTCGAGCGTCGCAAGCCAGCCGGACGTGTCGACGAAGAGAACCTTCAGCGTGCCCCCTTGCCGTAGAGAACCTCGTCGTGGTCGGCACCGCTGAGCCCGTCCTTGGAGGCCGCCATCCCGAAGGTGCGGAGGATGGGGTCCTCCGCGAGATCACACGGGGGGGTGACCTGGCCCCCCGTCGGCCCGATCTCGCAGAGCACCTTGCTCCGGTAGATCACCGTGAACCGCTCCCCCTTGCTCGCCCGCCGGAGGATCTGGGCGAGTTTCTGCCGCAGCGTCTTGGCGTTGATGAGGTTGGGCATAGGTGAACTCAAGTGTAACTTGGTTTGTGCTCGCGTCGAGTGCCGCCCACGGTTCGGGGGGGCGGGCGGCGCACGACCGCCGCTCTCCCCCCCCGCGCCCCCCCTTGTTCCCGTCGTAGGGCGCCGCTACACTGCGCCCGGTTGCGGGGCGGAATGTCCGTCCCGACACCCGCGGGCTCCGGGAAGCACGGTGCAATTCCGTCACGGGGCCGCCGCTGTGATCCACGAGGGGTGCGCCGCGTTGCCACTGGGACCCTTGGCCCCGGGAAGGCGCGCACCAGGTGTGGTGAGTCAGAAGACCGTCCCGCGGGTCGCTCCTAGGTAGACCGGGCCTTGGCCCGGACCCGCGCGCTCGCGCCAGTGCGTTGGGGGCCCGCACGAGGTGACCATGCGCTCGATCGCCCTGACTCTCGTTCTCTTTCTCTTTGCCTGCGGAGGCAATTCCCCACTGCCGCCGACCGGCAACCAGGGGGGAGGTCCCGTCGGCGGCGGAGGGGGAGGCGCAGGCGGCGGCCCCGTCGGCGGGGGAGGAGGCGGGGGGGGCGCGGGGGGGGTGGCGGTGACCTTCACCGACAACGCCGTCGATCTCGGCAAGCCGGGGGCCTTCCCGAGCGACCTCGTGATCGCGGGCGACGGCACGCTCTACACCGTCGACGACGCGATGATCCCGGCCACCGTGCTCTCGTTCCCCGGGGGGATGCGGGTGCCGATCACGGCGAACGATCTCGTCGACATGGACGGCACGCAGCCCGCGCGTGCGCCGGGAACCTTCGGCAGCGGCCTCTTCGGCGCGTTCACCGGCGACATCGAGGTCGCCTTCGACCGCTGGCTGATCGTCACCGTCGGCGCGGGCAACTCCATCAGCCACGATGGCACGCGGGAACTGCGCCTCGCGAATCTCGTCGTGATCGATACGGCGACCGCGCGCATCGTCCAGACCGTGAACATCGCGTGGACGCTGCAGCGCGGGGGCACGCTGAACTCGGGCACTCCCTATGTCGCGACACCGCAGAGCCTGCCGGTGATGGCCGCCTTCGTGCCGAACCCGAACGGCACGAAGACCGGCACGCTCTTCGTCGCGATGAGCAACGGCGCCGGCACGACGGCGGGGCTCACGCAGTTCATGCAGGGGACGGTGCAGCAGTGGCGCGCCGACTTCACCGTCGGCCTGCCGATCAGCGCCGAGACCGCGGGACGCGCCGCCACCGACGTGACGCGGACGCACCTCTCGGACAACCACAATCCGGTCGCGCTCACCGCCTATCGCGCGGCCAGCGGAGTGGACTACCTCATCCTGACGATGGCGGGAGGGTCGCTCTTCGACGCGAACTTCACCGTGCAGCCGACGACGGACGCCTTCCTCGAGTTCTACGACCTGGATCTCGGCCTCTGGCGCGACGGCATCGCCGTCAACCTGGGGCCGATCCTGCCCGCGGCACACCGGCTGGCGATCGGCGCCGACCGGGGCGGCGGTCGCTTCGGGCTGCTCGGCAGCCAGACCTTCGGCGCGGCCTACGTCGTCGACCTCTCGGGACTCGACGAGAACCCGGCCAACCCCGCGCGGCTCGGCCTGCTCCGCAGCGTGGACCTCGTCACGGGCGGCGCCGCGACCGCGGGCAGCGGCTTCTCGCCGTCGGTGGGGCTGACCGCCTCCGGTCGCACCGCGATCCTCTCGGGATTCTTCCCCGCCGCGCTGACGATCCTCGCGCTGCCCGACGACATCGCGTCGGGCACCATCGCCGTGAATCCGGCGCCGTTCGCCGGCGCCGATCTCGCTTCCGAGCAGGGGCTGGGTCTCGGCGCCCTCGCGCTGCCCCGCGTCGTCGCCTCCGGCATCGAGGCGTACGTCGTCGTCAACGGCAACTTCGACGCCAACTTCCTACCGTCGCGCCACGGCTTTGTCGGGACGCTCGCGACGGCGGGGAGGCTGCCGTAGGGGGCGCGACGCCCATTGACCCGGCGCAGGAGGGCCATATACTGCTGGTATGGCCACACCCACAGTGAAGTCGACCTACTCGCTCGACTTGGAGACCGTGCGCGCCCTCGAGCGCCTTGCGAAGCGATGGGAGGTCTCGAAGTCCGAGGCGCTCCGCCGGGCGATCCGGGCCGCGATTGCCGGCACTAGCGGCCGCGAAGTTGCCGACGATGAAAACGGAGCGTTGCAGGCGTGGCAGGCCCTCCAGCGATCGCTGAAACTGACGCCCGCGCGTGCAGCCGCGTGGGCGCGGCAGGTCCGGGCGGAGCGGAAAGCTTCGTCCGTGCGGCGCCTCGGATGAGTCCGATGGTCCACCTGGATACGAGTTTCCTCATCCGCGCGCTCCTGACCGGAACCGCGGAGGAGCGCAGAGTGCATGCGTGGTTGCGTGAAGGCGTTGAGATCGGCATCAGCGCCATTGCGTGGGCCGAGTTCCTGTGCGGGCCGGTGCGAGAGGAGGAGGTCGAGTTGGCGGCGAGGGCCATGCAGGCTCCCGAACCACTTGTCGTCAGCGATGCCGTGCTCGGTGCGAAACTCTTCAACCTCACGGGACGCAAGAAAGGCCGCCTGATCGACTGCCTCGTCGCCGCGACCGCCGTCCGCATGGGAGCCTCCCTCGCGACCTCGAACCCGGCGGATTTCCGCGGAATGCAGGGCAGCGGCCTGAGCATCGTGCCGAGATAGGCCACGGCGGGAAGTCGCGGCCCCACCCTCGGGAACGCGACCGACGCTCTCTCGCCGCGACGGCGGAGTGGCGTTGCTACGCAGCTCCCTCCCCTCCCCGGGCCCCTCCCCTTCCTACTCGCGGGGCGCGGGCATCTCCTGGCCGTTCTGATGGAGGATCAGGCGGCTCACCTTTCCCTCGGCATCGCGCTCGAAGGTCAGTTGGGCGTCCACGACCTTGTAGAAGAACTGCGTCTCCGACCTGGGGTAGACCGGGAACTTCGGCTGGCCGGTGGCCTGCACCATCAGGCGGCCCCGCTCGACGGTGACGACGAGCTTGAACTGCGGCACGATCGCGTAGCTGCCCGCGTACTCGGCGAGGATCTCGGGCTTCACCGCGATCTTCTCGACCTTCACGCCGGCGAGCATGCGCAGCAGATCATTGCCGAGTTCGTCGACGTCGCCGGTCGCCGTGTCGGCGAGCACGACGACGGCGCGGCCTCCGGCGGTGTCGACGGCCGCGAAGCTGTGGTAGCCGCCGGTCTGGCCGTTGTGCCAGTGGACTCCGGGCTCGCCGATGTGCCAGCCGAGGCCGAGGCGCTGCGCGCCGGCGCCGGGGGGCGTGTACCGGACCTCGCGCGCGGCAGCGAGGGCGGCGTCGATGGGCCGCTTCCCTCCCGCGAGGTTCGCCTTCAGGAAGAGCATCATGTCGGCGACGGTCGAGCGGATGCCGCCGGCGCCGGCGAGGGAGGTGAGATCCCAGTTGGCCTGCGGTCGTCCCTCCATGTCGTGGCCCGGGGCGAGGCGCGCCTTCGTCTCCGGCGTCAGCGTCACGACGGTGCTCTTCATGCCGAGGGGCCCGGTGATCTGCTCCGCGAGGTACTGTTCGTAGCTCTTGCCGGCCTTGCGGGCGACGGCCCAGCCGAGGAGGCCGACGCCGACGTTGCTGTATTCGTAGGCAACCCCCGGCGCGCGGGCCGGCTTCACCGCGGCGAGGAATTCGAGCAACCTCTCCTCCGTGTAGTCGGCGAAGGGGTTGGTCGGGTCCTTCGGCGCGAAGTTGTCCGGCATCCGCGGGAGCCCCGACGAATGGGTCGAGAGGTCGACCAGCGTGATCTTCCGCTCCCCGCTCGACGGCATGCGCGATCCCGGAGGCAGAAGCTCCTCGACCGGCGTGTCGAGCTTGACGCTCCCGTCACGCACGAGCGCCGCCAGCAGCACGCCGGTGAAGACCTTGCTGATCGACCCGATCTCGTAGACCGTGTCGGCCGTCGGCTTGCTGTCGCCATAGCCGCGGATCAATTCCTCCCCGTTCGCGTCCCGTATGCCGACGACCATGCCGACGATGGCGCCGCTCCGGGCATAGGGCGCCGCGAGCGCATCGACGCGCTCCGCGAGCGGCTCGGCGCGCAGCAGCGTGACGAGGAGGAGCAGCAGGAGGGTCGTTCTCATTTGCGGGAGGCCCTTCGGTGGACGCGGCGGTCGCACAGGATACGCGGCGCGCAGCGAACCGGGGCGTTGTCCATCTCCCGCTGCGTCGCGTTGGGCGCAGGCTGCCCGCCGCGGAGCTGTGGACGGAGAGTGGATCTGCCGGGCGTGCCGACCGGTGGCAGGTGGAGAACCGATCGTGTGGCGCCTAGAATTCACGGCACGAAAATCCACCAGAGTCTGACAGTAATTCATGGTATAAGCTAGAGTCGTGATCGCAAGGGACGCCGACCTGAATGCCATTCGCGCCGCCCTGAAGCGGAGCCGGGTGGTAGCCCTGCTGGGGCCACGCCAGTGCGGCAAGACCACTCTCGCCCGCCAGTTGGTCGTCCCGGACTCGCTGAATTACTTCGACCTCGAGGAGGCGCAGAGCCTCGCCCGCCTCGCGGAACCGGCGACCGCCTTGCGCCCGCTCCGCGGGCTGGTCGTCATCGATGAAATCCAGCGACGCCCCGACCTCTTTCCGCTGCTCCGCGTGCTTGCGGACCGCAAGCCGTTGCCAGCCCGCTTCCTGATCCTCGGCAGCGCCTCGCCGGAGCTGCTGCGGCAGTCCTCCGAGACGCTCGCCGGCCGCCTCGAGACCCTGCCGCTGGAGGGATTCCGCCTCGCGGACCTCGGCGCCGGTGCGTGCGGCCGGCACTGGCTTCGGGGCGGCTTCCCGCTCGCCTTCACGGCGCGCAGCAACCTCGACTCCCTCGTCTGGCGGAGGCAGTTCATCCAGACCGTCCTTGAGCGCGACCTGCCGCAACTGGGCGTCATGATCGCCTCCCAGGCGCTTCGCCGCTTCTGGAGCATGCTGGCGCACTGCCACGGCCAGACCTGGAACGGCGCCGAGCTGGCGCGTGCGCTCGCCGTCAGCGAATCGACGGTCCGTCGCTACCTCGACTTGATGTCGGGCGTCTTCTTCGTACGGCAACTGCAGCCCTGGTTCGAAAACCTCGGCAAGCGGCAAGTCAAGGCGCCGAAGGTCTACGTGCGCGACAGTGGGCTCCTGCACGCGCTTCTCGGCGTGGCCAGCCGCCGCGACCTGGAGCATCACCCGAAAGTCGGCGCGTCCTGGGAAGGCTACGCGGTCGAGGAGGTGCTCAAGGCGCTGCGACCCGACGACGCCTACTACTGGGCCACCCACAATGGCGCGGAGATCGACCTCGTGCTGTTCAAAGACAGTCGCCGCATCGGAGTCGAGTGCAAGCGCATGGACGCGCCGTCGCTGACAGCTTCGATGCGCATCGCCCTCGCCGACCTACGGCTCGATGAACTTCGGGTGGTCTACCCGGGGGAGAGACGGTACGCACTGGCCGACCGGGTGGAAGTCGTCCCGCTGGCGGAGTTCGTAAACGCCAGGTAGAGGGCGCGTGCGCCCTCTGCGTCGGTCATGCGCGTCCCAGAGCTGAAGCGGCGGCGTCCGCCACATCGAACCGGTGGTGCAGTCCGACGTTGAGACGCTCCGCGCCATGGCGCGGACTCCTGCGGGGGGGAGGGCGACGACCTCACCGAGGAAGCCTGGTCGGCGAGGATGAGAGGGGGGCCGGGGGGGCGCCCGCACGCCGCGTTCGTGGTCACCCAGACTCCACGCCGCTTGCGCGAATCCTGATGCATGCGTGACCCGCACGCAGGGAAGGAGAACCACAAGGCCCCAGAGCTTCTCGTCAGTCGCACGCGACCGGACTCCTGTCGGTGATGGGCGCCTCGGGCCTGACCTCGTGGATGGCGGTCATCCCCATGGCCATCATCCCCTGCACGACGATCGCGCCGGCGGCCTGCCCGGTCAGTTGCTCGTGCAGGGCGTAGCCGGGGGAGAGCAGCAGCATCAGCGACGAGCCCGCGCCCGCGCCGAACGCCTCGTCGAGCAGCGCGGCGATGTCCGCGTCGAGGGTCGCCGAGATGCCGGAGGACTCGACCATCCAGAGCGAGCGCGCCGGAAGAAACCCCATCAGTTCGTTCGGCTTTCTCCCCCCGCGGCCATCGAGCCACAGGCTCAGCGGGGAGCGCTCCGCGGTCCGGACCCATCCCTCGCTCTCGAGCTTGCCGTTGCGCCACTGCAGCGCATAGTGAATAGCCGTCACATCGGACACGCCGGCTAGCACCCTGGCCGCGAGCGTCCGCACCAGATTCAGGAGGCCTTGCGGCAGACGTACGCCCTGTCCCCGCGCCAACTCGTCGAGGCCGTCGAGGTTCGCGATCGCCTCCGTCAGCAATGCGCGGTGGCGCTGGACGAGCGCTGCCACCGGGATCGTCACGCTCACGTCGCCAGGGAGCAGTGCCAGCGGCGCCGCCGCCTCCGCCGGAGCGGTCCCCTCCGACACGCGCATCCATCCATCCTCGAGCAGGTCGACGCGCTCGCCTCCGCGCTCCCTGCCGGGCGCTGCCACCTCCTCAGGCGTGGTGCCCGACGGAGCGCGCAGCAACGTGACCGACCCGGCCGGTCCGATCGCCCAGTAGATGGGATGCGCACGGTCGACCGCTCTCCCGCTCGCGATCCCCGAGAGGAAGATCTCGCCGAGCGGGCGGCGGTCCTCCATCACCTGCCCCAGCGCCGGCAACTCGCGTCCGACCACGTCGAACCGCTCCGGCGGCGCGAGACGGACGACGATGAACGCCTCGGCCGGCAGGTGCGACGTCGCGGGATCGGCCTGCGGCTCGTCCGCGAGCAGGACCGCCGCCCCCGCGAGGAGAACGCAGAGCATGCGCATGGGGCCCAGTGTAGCGGCAGGGCCCGCCCCCAAGCCCCCTCCGGCCGAAGTTGCTTGCGCGCGTGCCCGGCTCGGCGGCGGGTTAACTTGGGCGCATCTGAACCCGCAGGGTCCGCCGCGGCGACCCGGTGGTGTATGGACGCGCACTCCGCCCTGCCCGACGCCGAAACCCTCCGCGCCCACGGGGAGTTCCTGCGCGCCCTCGCACGGAGTCTCGTCGGCGAGGCGGGCGACGACCTCGCCCAGGAGACCTGGTCGGCGATGATGATGAGGGGGGGGCCGGGGGGGAGAGGCCTCCGGGGCTGGCTGGCGACGGTTGCGCAAGGACTCGCGATCACCCGCTGGCGCCGCGAGGGTAGGCGACGCAGCAGGGAGAGAGCCGCCGCGCGGCCGGAGGCGATCCCGTCGACAGCGGATGCGGTCGCGCGGCTGGAGATGCGCAGCGCGGCTCGACGCCGCAACCAAACGCGCGACGGCCGAAGGCCGCGCTGCGCCTAGGATGAGTCTCCGTCGCGTACGCCTTGCGAGAACCACCGGGGACTTGTGCCGGTTCGTACGCGGCGCCAAGGACGCCCCGCGGGCGCGTGCGGCTCCCGCGGCAGGAGGGTGTCTTTGCGTCTTTGCGTCTTTGCGTTTCTCCTTCCCCACTTGCGGGTGGCGGATGTATGAGAATTCGCGCAAGCGGCGAAGAGTCTCAGGGTTAGTAGTACAGAATCGTCGTCGACGCGGTGCTCGCCCCCGACGAGCCCTATCGCGAGGCGATCCTGGACCGCTTCTTCCACGAACTCTCTCCCACGGAGATCGCCCGGCGGCGCGGCGTCCCGCTCGAGACCGTCCGCACGCGGCAGAAGCGCGCGCTGCGGATGCTTCGCGCGCGGATGGAGCGCCACCGGCGCGATTGGAGGGCGGGGGTCGTGGCGCTCTTCGCTTGGCCTCGCCGCCGGCCGGTGCCGATCGCTGCGGTACTGGTCGTGGCGGTCGGAGCGACGGCCGCGGCAGTCCTGATGCCGGGAGCAGGCAGCGCCGCGAGGTCCGGGGCGCGCGGCCCCGCCGTCGTGGCTCTTGACCGAGGCTCCTCGAACCTGCCCCGCGGGTCTCAGGCTCCGGAGGGTGATGCGACCCTCGCCGATGCGACCCTTGCGCAAGGGGTGAGCGGCCTGGTCGTCACCCCGCTCGGAGCGCCGATCGCGGGCGCGACCGTAGAGCTGATCTCCAGAGGCATGGAGGTGGTTCAACGCGTTTTCAGTGATGGCGCGGGTCGCTTCGGGCTCTCCGCGGGCGAGGACGAACAGGTCACACTGGTCGTGCGCTGCGACGGACATGGCAGCGCCCGGATCCGGAAGTTGCAGGCGCCAGCGGAGGTGCGGATCGTGCTTCTCCCCGCGAAGGAGCTGCGCGTGCAGGTGCTCGACGCGGGCGATCGCCCTGTCGCAGGTGCCGAGGTCGCCTGCTCGACGCATCAGCTCGTCGTCCCCGGCTCCGTCGCGGACCAGGGGGAGTTGCTGACCCAGGTGTCCGACGCGGATGGACGGCTGCGCTTCGCGGCGCTGGGCGGATTGGGGCCCGTTTCGCTCCACCTCCGGCATGGGGAGTATCGTCAGCAGGGCGAGTGTTGGGCAGAGATCACCGACGCTCCGGTCGCCGAGGCCACCCTTCGCGCTTCTGCGGGACGGACGCTGTACGGTGAGATCGTCGACGAGGCGGATAGGCCGATTGCAGGGGCGCGTGTCGGGTGCGATCCCTGGTTTCGCGGGGCAAGCGTGAGCGACGCAGCGGGCCGATTCGAGATCGGGGCAGTCACGGAGGGAGCGGAGGTGGGCGAGTACGTCTGGGCGAAGGCGGTCGGCTTCGCGGCCGCGCGTGCGCGGCCCCCGCCCTCCGGTGAACTGCGGATCCGACTCGATCGCGGAAAGAGCGCCGAGGGGAGGCTCCTGTGGGCGGAGGGGGGCGAGCCGCTGGGGGGAGCAACCCTCGTCGCGGTGGGTGTTGGCGGTGGAGCGCTGCTCGATGACACGGAGGAGGTGGAGGCGACGACCGACGCAGGGGGCCATTTCACGCTGACGGCGCTCCGTTCCGAGTGTCGTCACGCCCTCTTCTGGCAGCGGGGAGAGCGGCGTATTCTTGTCGCGGACCTGCCCGAACTGCCGGCCGGGCATCGCAACCTTGGCGATGTGAGGGTGGCACCGAGCGTCGATCTGCGCGTCCGGGTGCGGTATGAGTCGGGCGACCCTGTGCCGGGGATCCGGGTGGAGGTGAGCGTGCCCCGCCCCGAGGGACGCGCCGCCTTCCGCGGCGCCGAGATCCCGGCCAGCGTGATCCGCGGGTTTCACGAGGTGTTCCACGCGGACCGGAACGGTTGCGTCCGGCTTCCGTCGATGTCCCCCGGCACCTACCTGATCCGCGTGCTCGATGGCGAGCGCGAGCGGCGCATCACGTTGCCTGGCGCGCAGAGCGAGTGTGTCATCACGCTGCCGGGCTCGCGGCTCTTCCGCGTCTACGTCACGGGCGACCGCGACGCGGTAGCGAGCGCATGCGACGTGCGCGTGATCACGGATACCCGCGTCGTACGCAGGGCAGGCAGGCGCTTTGGCGTGGTCACGGTTCCGCTGTCGGCAGAAGAGCGCGTCACGCAGGTCGAATTGCGCTCGTTCGCGCTCCCGAGCGTGCCGCCCCTGCTCCTCATCGGCGTGCCGCCACAGCAGGACTGGATACGATTCCAGCTGGGAGGTGAGACCATCCTGAGGGGCCAGGTGCTGGACCCCGCAGGCTCGCCTCAACCGGGGGCGCGGATCCAGGTCCTGCGGGAGGGCGAGGCCGTCGTCTCCTGTGTCGCGAACGACGAGGGCAGGTTCGAGCTTCACTCGCGTGGGCTTGAAGCCTGCACGCTCGACCTCCGGTGGGAAGGGACCGTGTTGCAGGGCGGCAAGGAAACGGTCCGAAATGCCCATGCGGAACTGAGGAGCGTGCGTGCCAACGCCGACGGGATCGTGCTCCGAGCGCAGGCGCAGGCCTCGGGCACACTCGAGGCCCGCGTCGTCGACGAGGATGGCCATCCGGTTTGCGGCGCCACCGTCATCGTCGTGCCACCCTTCGCCCCGAAGGCGACGACAGACGAGAGGGGCAGGGTCTGCTTCCGCGAACTCCCGCTGCGCCCGGTGACTCTGCTCGCCGCCGAGCGCAACCTCGGCACCGGGGAACTCGTCGGTGCAATCCCCGGGGAGGAATGCGTGGAGATCCGGCTTCGCGCCCAGGACCGCTCGCGCTGAAGGATGCCCCCGAACCCCCCGACATCGATCCACGGCCGATCCGCATCCCGTCGGGCACGCCCCTTGCACCATCCGCGTGACGGAGGCGCAAACCGGGGTTACTCTGTGCCCTCGGTGCGCTCCGTGTGAGGAAAACGCACGTCCAGCGGAGGGAGCCCTCGATGAAACGGATCGCAGTCCTTGCCCTTTTCGGCCTGATTCTTCGCCCCGTCGCCGTCACCGCGCAGGAAGCGCCGGCCGGCTTCGCGGCGACACTGCCCGCGGAGACGCTGGTCTATCTCGAGGTCGATGACCTGGGCGGAACCGAGTTGCGCATGAAGGAGAGCGCGCTCGGGCGGATCTGGGCCGAGCCCGAGGTGCAGCAGTTCGTCAAGGGGCTGTCGCAATCGATCGGGGCGGGCATCGGCGCCGCGCGCGGCGGGTTCGACCCGCTGGCGATGTTCGGCCTCGCGATGTCGGACTTCGAGGGCATCGCCGTCCGGCAGGTCGGCTTCGCTGTCGTCGGCATGCAGTTCGAGCGGCCGCCCTTCGTGGATGCGGTGCTCTCGGTCGAGTTCCGCGGCGGCGGCGAGAAGGCGCAGAAGATCATCCTCGCGGCGAAGCAGGCCATCGAGACCTTTGTGGGCATTCCCTTCACCGAGAGCGATCTCAACGGACGCAAGATCCACACCGCCGCCCCGATGGGCATCGAGTTCTGCTTCTCGGCCGGGCAGGACCGCTTCCTGCTGACGACCGGCCGCGCGCGGCTGGAGCAGTGCCTCGCCGGCCCGCTCCCGCCCTCGCACTCGCTGGTCGCCTCGCCGCGCTACACGAAGATCGTCGAGCGCATGGGGGCGCGGCGGCGCGCGCTCTTCTGCTACTTCGACGCGGCGCAGGCGATCCCGCTCGCGATGAAGGCGGTGCGCGACCACGGCGGCGCCAAGCAGGCCGACGAGGCCTCCGGGGTCATGAAGACGCTCGGTCTCGACGCGATGGAGGCGATCGCCTTCGCCGACATCCCCGACGGCGCGGAGATGCGCACGGAATTGGCGGTCACCCTCTCGGGGCGTCGCGGCCTCTTCGCGCTGGCGCCCCCGGCGAAGGTCAACCACCGCTTCGCCCGCTACGTGCCGGCCGACACGATGCTCTACGGCGCGGCGCGGCAGGATCTGGACGCGATTCTGCGCTCGGTGCTCGCGCTCGTCGATGCCTTCGAGCCGGGTTCGAGCGGGGAGTTCGATGCGCTGCTCGCCCGCTACAACGCGGCGCTCGGCGTCGACCTGCGCCAGGACCTGCTCCGCTCCCTCGGCGAGGACTGGGCCGCCTACGTCGACGTGCCGCAGCAGGGCGGGCTCATCCCCGACTTCGCGATCTTCGTCTCGGTGAAGAACCGCGAGGCGCTCGAGCGCTCGCTCGAGGCGCTCGCGAAGGGCATCCCGGCCGCCTCCGCGCTGCACGGGGAGCGCGCGGCGGCGCAGGCGCCGAAGGTCCTGCTGCGGGAGTGCCAGTTCCGGGGCCAGCGCATCCGTTTCGTCGAGCTGAGCGGCCCGCGCGGCGAGCCGATCCCGGTCGCGCCGTCGTGGGCCTTCGTCGACGACGCGGTCGTCTTCGCGCTCTTCCCGCAGACGATCAAGCACGCGCTCGCCGAGAAGCCGTCGCTCGCGGCCAGTCCGCGCATGCGCGGGCCGATCGCGCGCCTGCCCGCCTCCACGTCGAGCTGCTCGCTCTACGACACGACGCTTCTCTTCACGTGGATCTACAACACCGTGGTGCCGCTCGCGCAGGGGGCCCAGGGGGCGCTGAACGCCCAGCTCGCGCGGTTCGGGGTCACCCCCGGCATCAACCTCGCCGACCTGCCGCCGGCCGAGGTGATCGCGCGCCACCTCCAGCCTACGGTCACCTACACGGCCGCCGAGGAGGACTGCCTGCGCATGGGGTTCCTCTCGCCCTACGGCAGCACGCTGCTCGCGGTTCCGGTCGTGGTCGCCGGGGCCGCGGCCTTCCTCGTGATGAGGGCCGTCGTCGCCCCGGAAGTCCACCATGTCGCGGTGGCGCCGGCGCCCCCCCCGCCCGCGGCGGCGCCTGATCGCGAGCGGCTGGGCGCGCGCATCCGCGAACTGGAGCAGCAGATCGAGGATCTCCACCGCCGGCTCGCGGAGATCGAACGGCGGTGATCGCGGACTTCCGCTCCGACACCGTCACGCGGCCGACGCCCGCGATGCGCCGCGCGATGGCCGACGCGGAGGTCGGCGACGACGTCCTCGGCGACGACCCGACCGTCCGCCGGCTCGAGGAGCGCGCCGCCGCGCTGTTCGGCCGCGGCGCGTCGATCTACTGCCCCACGGGCACGATGGCGAACCAGATCGCGCTCGGCCTGTCGCTGAGACCCGGCGAAGAGGTCTTGATGGAAGAGCGCGCGCACACCTTCCACCACGAGGTCGGGGGCACCGCGCGCCTCTGGGGCGCGCAGACGAGGCTCTACCCCTCCGTCCGCGGCACGCCCGACCCGAAGACGGTGCTCGCGCTCGTGCGCACCGACAACGTCCACCTGCCGCGCACGCGCCTCTGCGTCGTCGAGAACACCAACAACTTCCACGGCGGCAGCGTCGTGCCGCACGGGGCCATCGCGGCGCTGCGCGCGGCGCTCCCTCCCCCGATCCCCCTCCACCTCGACGGCGCCCGCCTCTGGAACGCGCATGTCGCGAGCGGCACCCCGCTGCGCGACTACGCGCACCTCGCCCGCACGCTGATGGTCTCCCTCAGCAAGGGGCTCGGCTGCCCGGCGGGGTCGCTTCTCGTCGGCGACGCCGCCGACATCGCCGAGGCGCGCCGGCTGCGCAAGCTGCTCGGCGGGGGCATGCGGCAGGTGGGCGTGCTCGCGGCCACGGGTCTCGTCGCGCTGGACGACGGATTCGACCACCTGCGCGACGACCACGCCCGCGCCAAGCGCCTCGCCGCGGCCTTCGGCGTCGATCCCGCGACGGTGGAGACCAACATCGTCATCGCCGGGGTGGCCGATGCGCCCGGGGCCGAGGCGCGCTTCGCCGAGGAGGGGGTGCTGCTGCTCGCGATCGCGCCGGACCGGATCCGCCTCGTGACCCACCGGGACGTCGGCGACGCGGCCGTCGAGCGCGCGCTCTCGGCCGCGGCGCGCATCATCGGTCGATGATGCGCAGCTCCTTCCAGAACGCCGCGATCTCCTTCTTGAACTCCCGCGCGGCGCCGCCGAGGTTGGTCACCTGGATCTCGTACAGGCGGCCGTTGTCGTGCTCGATGACGCGGTACTCCTCGCTCGCGACGAGCCCGCTCCCCTCGACCTTGCCGCTCATCTTCATCGTGTAGGCCTCCTTGCTCGCCGCCGCGGCGCCCTTCGTCGGCCGCGCGGGCGCGCGCGGATCGACATACTTGGCCCTGAACGCGGCAAGCGCCTTCTCCGCCTTCGCCTCGCAACTCTCGGTGAGCGCCTTCGAGAGGTGGATCTTGAGGCGGATCTCGCAGACGCCCTTGCCCTCCTCGGCCCGTCGCAGGTGGAGCCAGATGCCCGGATCGCGGTTCGGGTCCACCTCCACCATGCCGAACCCGGCCGGCTTGAGCACCTTCAGCCGGTAGTAGTCGTGTTCGAGCACCTTCGGCTTCAGGTCGCCCGCCGACTCCTTCGGCACCTCCGGGCGCCCCTTCGGGTCGAGCAGCGTGAAGCCGTCGGCCACGCGCTGGAGGTCGTCCTCGAACTCGCCGCTGCCGTCGAGGAAGAGTTCGTAGAGGCGCGGGCCGTCCACGACGACGAGGATGGTCCGCTGGGCGGTCGCGGAGCGCGACGCGACGAGGCAGCGGTTGCCCTGCGCGGTCAGGACGGGAGGGGGGGCGGGGGGGAGGGCATAGCCCTTCAGGCGGGCGCGGGCGATCTCCTCGATCGGGTCCCGCGTCTCGCCCGTCGGCAGTGCCGAGAGGCGCAGGCGGATTCGCGCCTTCTCTCCCGCCGCGAGGTCGGCGGAGAATCCCTCCGCGGGGGCCCCTTCGACGAAGACCGCCGGGACGCGGAAGAGGAAGTTGCCCTGGTCCATCGGCGAGCGGACCACGACGCCGTCCTTGGCGCGGTCGACGTGGACCTCGTCCGCGGGGTAGGCAGCCGATATAAGGAGCACAAGGGCGGCCGCGATGCCGCCCCCGGGCCCCCAGGAGAATGCCACCTTCGAGGACATATCGATGAGTGTCTTTAAAGCCTACGACATTCGCGGGATCTACGGAAAGCAGATCGACGCGGCCCTGGCCGAGAAGGTCGGGCGGGCCTTCGTGGCCGAGACCGGCGCGCGGACCGTCGTCGTCGGGCGGGACATGCGGCCCTGTGCGCCGGAGATCGCCGGGGCGCTGATGGACGGCCTGCGCAACGGGGGCGCGGACGTGACCGACATCGGCCTCTGCGCGACCCCGATGCTGAGTTTCGCGCTGGGCCATGGCGGCTTCCAGGGCGGCATCATGGTGACCGCCAGCCATAATCCTGCCGAATACATCGGCATGAAGCTCGCGCGGGCGGGGGCGGTGCCGCTGAGCCGCGAGGAGGGCATCGCCGCGATCGAGAAGCGCACGCAGACGGGCGACCTGCCGAAGGCGGCCAAGCGGGGGGCGCTGCGGCAGGGGGACTTCCGCGATGCCTACGTCGAGATGGTCGTCCGCCATGCGCGTTTCGGCCGGCGGCTCAAGGTCGTCGTGGATGCGGGCAACGGCATGGGCGGCTACGAGTGGCCGCTCGTCGCGAAGCGCCTCGACCTCGATGTCGTGCCCCTCTTCTTCGAGCTCGACGGGACCTTCCCGAACCACGAGGCCAACCCGCTCGACCACCACACGCTCGCGACCCTGCGCGACAGGGTCGTCGCCGAGAGGGCCGACCTCGGCATCGCCTTCGACGGCGACGCGGACCGCGCGGGCTTCGTCGACGAGAAGGGCGGCGTCGTGACGAACGACCTCGCGACCGCGCTGATGGCGGCCGACATCCTCGCCCGGACGAAGGGGCCCGTCGTCTACGACCTGCGCAGCAGCCGCGCGCTGCCCGAGGAGATCGTGCGCCACGGCGGGCGGCCGGTGCGCGGCCGCGTCGGGCACAGCTTCATGAAGAAGACGATGAAGGAGGAGGGCTGCGTCTTCGGCGGCGAGTACAGCGGCCACTACTACTTCCGCGAGAACTTCAACACCGAGTCGGCGAGCCTCGCCGTGGTCGCGATCTGCAACATCGTCGCGGCGGGCCGCGCGCCGCTGTCGAAACTGCTCCAGCCGCTGCGGCGCTACATCCAGACCGGCGAGGTCAACTTCCGCGTCGAGGACAAGCAGGGGCGCATGGAGGCGGTCGAGGCGGCCTTCCCCGACGCGGAGATCGACTGGCTCGACGGCGTCACGGTGCAGTACCCGGACTGGTGGTGCAACGTGCGGCCGTCGAACACCGAGCCCTACCTGCGGCTCAACCTCGAGGCGAACGACAGGGCGACCTTCGAGAAGGCGAAGGGGCGGGTCTTCGCGCTGCTCGGGACCCCGGTCTGATCCCGCGGGGCGGCAGCGCCCGCGGCGCGATTTACGGGATCTTCACGGGGGCCTGAAGCGGGGTTCATGGGGCGGGGTTCCACTGGGGAGCATCGGAGCGAGTTCCCAGATCCACGGAAAGGAGAATCCCCTCATGACCGCGTCCGCTCTCCGGAGTGCGATCCCGCTGGCCCTGTCGCTGCTCGCCGGATTCGCCGTCGCCGGCCCGGTGACCGTCGATCCGAAGCTGCCGGAGTACGCCACGGCGACCGGCGTGTCGGGGACGATCAAGAGCGTCGGTTCCGACACGATAAACAACCTGATGACGCTGTGGGCGGAGGCGTTCCACAAGCGCTACCCCAACATCGCGCCGGAGATCGAGGGGAAGGGTTCCGGCTCCGCGCCGACCGCGCTGATCGAGGGGACCGCCAACTTCGGGCCGATGAGCCGCGAGATGAAGGGCTCGGAACTCGACGAGTTCGAAAGGGCGTTCGGCTACAAGCCGACCGGCCTGCGCACGAGCATCGACATGCTCGCGATCTACGTGCACAAGGACAACCCGATCCAGTCCCTGACGCTCCAGCAGGTGGACGCGATCTTCTCGAAGAACCGCAAGGGCGGCGCCGCGAGGGAGATCGCGACGTGGGGGGATCTGGGGCTGACCGGGGCGTGGAAGGAGCGGCCCGTCACGCTCTACGGGCGCAACTCGACCTCCGGCACGTACGCCTACTTCAAGGAGCACGCCCTCTTCAAGGGGGACTTCAAGGACACCGTGAAGGAGCAGCCGGGCAGCAGTTCGGTCGTCTCCAGCATCGCGGCCGACCTCTCCGGGATCGGCTACAGCGGCATCGGCTACCTGACGCCCGACGTCCGCGCCGTGGCGCTCTCCGACGGGAAGGGCCCCGCGATCCCGGTGGAGCCGGAGAACGCGTACAGCGGGAAGTACCCCCTCGGGCGGTTCCTCTACGTCTATGTGAACCACAAGCCCGGCACGCAACTGGACACGCTGCGCCGGGAGTTCATCCGGCTCATCTTCAGCCGGCAAGGTCAGGAGGGCGTGCTGAAGGACGGCTACCTGCCCGTCCCGTTCGCGATCGCGCGCGCGGAGCTGGCCAAGGTCGGGATCAGTCTCGATCCGTAGCCGCGCCGGCTCTCGACCTCACCCCTGGCCGGATGCCGATGCCCCAGCCCGCGAAGACCGCCCGCCGCAAGACCCCGGCGGGTGTGCGCCGCAAGGAGGCGGTCGCGGCCGCGCTGGTCGCGGTGGGCGGCTTCGGCACGATCCTCTCCATCGTCCTGATCTTCGTCTTCCTCCTCTGGGTCGTCCTGCCGTTGGCCGCGCCGGCGTCCGTGTCGGGACCGCGCGCGCTCCCGCAGCCGCTCGCGTCGGACGGCCTCGTGGCGGCGGGGACCGATGATCTCGGCCTTATGTGCTGGACTCTCGACCGCACGGGCCTGCTGCGCGTCGTCGCGCTCGAAGGCGGCGCGGAACTCTCGACGGAAGGGCTCTTCCAGGGCGTGACGCCTTCCGCGTGGTCGGTCTCGCCGGAGGGGAACAGCTTCGCGGCGGGCTTCCCCGACGGATCGATCCGGGGCGGGACCATCCTCGTGGCCACGCGCTATCCGGGCGACGACGAGATCCCCGTGCCGCTGCGGCACCTCGCCCCGGGCCACCACGCCCCGATGGGGGGCGGCATGTTGACGGTGACCCCGCAGGGCCAGTTCCGCCACGAACGGATCGAGGTGCAACTCGGCGAGGCGATCGCGCCGGCGGGGGACGCGATCACCGCGCTGGACTTCCTGAGGCGCGACGACGGGACCTTCTCGTTCGCGACCCTCGATGTCCGGGGGGCCTTCCGGCTGCATGTCGAGAGCGTCACCGAGAACTGGATGACCGGCGAGTCGACGCGCACGCTCGAGTCCTCCGATGTCCCCCTCGCCGCTCCCCCCGATTCCGGCCCGCCGATGCGGCTGCTCCTCAGCAGCGGCCGCTCGAGCGCCTACCTGATCTGGCGCCATGGCCTCTGCCAGCGCTACGACATCCGGGTCGGCGAGACGCCGAAACTCGTCGAGGCGCGGGCGGTGGATGCGCGCGGCGTCCCGCTCACCTCGGCGGAGTTCCTGATCGGGCGCACGACGCTCGTCGTCGGCGACGAGGAGGGCGGACTGCGCGCCTGGTTCGTCACGAAGCCCGCCCACGCGGAGACGGCGGACGGCAGCATCCTGACGCCGGTCCGCGAGTACCCGCCGGGGAGCGCGGCCGTCACCTGCGTCGGCACGTCGCGGCGAAGCCGCGTGATGATCGCGGGCTACGCCGACGGCTCCGCCCAGCTCATCCAGACGACCCACGCCGCGCTGCTCGCGCGCATGCAGCCCGCTTCGTCGCCGCTGCTCGCGGTGGCCCTCGCGCCGAAGGAGGACCGCATCCTCGCCGTGGCGCGCGACCGGGGCACGGTCTACGGCCTCGACCTGAAGCACGCGGAGGTGACGCTCGGCTCGCTCTTCGGCGAGGTCTGGTACGAGGGCTACGAGAAACCCGACCACGTCTGGCAGACCGTGGGGGGGAGCGACGAGGCCGAACCCAAGTTCGGCCTCTGGCCGCTCATCTTCGGCACGCTGAAGGCGACCGTCTACTCGCTGCTGATCGCCGCGCCGATCGCGCTCCTCGCCGCGGTGTTCACGAGCGAGTTCATGGTGACGCGCTGGCGCACCGGCGTGAAGTCGGCGGTGGAGATGATGGCGAGCCTGCCGAGCGTCGTGCTCGGCTTCCTCGCCGCGATGATCGTGGCCCCGTTCGTGGAGAGCCGCGTCCCCGCGCTGCTCCTCTGCTTCGCCACCGTCCCGGTCTTCCTTCTGCTCGGCGCCCGCCTCTGGCAACTGCTCCCCCCGTCGTGGGCCCCGCGTCTCGCCGGGTGGCCGCGCTTCGGGGCGATCGCCGCGTTCATCCCGCTGGGAATCGCCGCCGCCCGGTGGCTCGGCCCCCGGATGGAGGCGGCCTGGTTCGGCGGCGACATGCACCGCTGGCTCGACGGCAGGGGCGACGCCTTCGGCGGCTGGATGCTGATCCTCTTCCCGGCCTGCGCCTTGGCGGTCGTGCTGCTCGGCACCGTCACGCTGACCCCCCGCGTGCGAGCCTGGAGCCGGAGCTTCGACGACCGCGCCTGCGCGCTGATCGACCTCGCGCGCTACGCGCTGCTGCTCGGCGGCACGGTGGCCCTCACCTTCGCCGCCGCGCGGCTCTGCTCGGCGGCGGGGTGGGACGTGCGCAACGGCGTCATGGGCTCCTACGCGCAGCGGAATGCGCTCATCGTCGGCTGCATGATGGGATTCGCGATCATCCCGATCATCTACACGATCGCCGAGGATGCGCTCTCCAGCGTTCCGCGCCACCTGCGCGAGGCCTCGCTGGGCGCGGGGGCGACGCCGTGGCAGACCGCCTGGCGCATCGTGATCCCCACGGCCATGAGCGGGCTCTTCGGCGCCCTCATGGTCGGCTTCGGCCGCGCCATCGGCGAGACGATGATCGTGCTGATGGCGGCGGGCAATTCGCCGATCCGCGACTGGAACATGTTCGAGGGGTTCCGGACGCTCTCGGCGAACATCGCGACGGAGATCATGGAGGCGCCGCAGGACGGCACGCACTACCGCGTGCTCTTCCTGACCGCCCTCGTCCTCTTCGGCATGACCTTCGTGCTGAACACCGGCGTCGAGATCATGCGGCGCATCTTCCGCCGGAGGTTCGCGAGCCTGTGAGCAGGCAGCGGCGTTCCTCCCTGCTGAGCCGAGGCGAGCCCTTCGTCTGGCTCACGGGCGCGGCGATGGTGGTCTGCCTGCTGATGATCGCGGGGCTGATCGTGCTGCTGATGGTGCAGGGGGGCAAGACCTTCTGGCCCCGGCCGCTCCACCGCCTCGTCGCGGCCTCGGGAACCTATCTGGGAGAGCTCGCCGAGCGCGAGCGCTACCGGGTCCCGGCGCACGTGCTCGCGTCCCTCGACCCGCAGGCGCAGGAGCGCGTCCGGCAGGGGGGGGGCGAGGCCGAGCGGCGCCTCTTCCGGACGGAGAACTTCAGCCTCACGGGAACGCACTTCACGTGGCTCTCGGACTTCGAGATCCGGGAGGAGGCCCTGCCCGAGTGGGCGGTCTGCCTCGAACGGCTCTCCGGCGGCAACTTCTACGGCACGCCGACGGCGCTCCTCGTGGACGGCTCGGCGGTGGAGACCGGGGCCTCCGCGATCTGGGAGCGCTTCGGGTCGATCCACCGCGAGGTCAGGCGGCGCTGGCGGGAGCAGAAGGAGATCGAGAGCGGCACGTTGGGGCCGATCCATGACCGGGAGAAGGAGGCCGCCATCCGGCTCAAGGTCGCGGAGCGGCGGCACGGCACGGGGAGCGAGGCCTATCGGGACGAGGAGGCCCGCCACCGGCGGACGCGGGAGCGGTGCGAGAGGGAAAGCGAGGGGGCCAAGGGGGCCGTGCAGGCGCTCCGCGCGGAGAACGCCCGGTACCGCCTCCGTCTCGCGACCGCGGACGGCAGGGAGAGCGAGATCCCCATCGCCGAGGTCGTCCGCGGCTTCGCGCCCAACCGCCTCGGCTTCTGGGGCAAGCTCTCGGTCTACGGCTCCCGCTGGAGCGAGTTCGTCTGGGACGATCCGCGCGAATCCAACACGGAGGGCGGCGTCTTCCCCGCGCTCTTCGGCACCGTCGTGATGACGATGCTCATGTCGCTGCTCGTCGTGCCGTTCGGCGTGCTCGCGGCGCTCTACCTGCGCGAGTACGCGCGACAGGGATGGCTGGTCAGCGTGGTCCGCGTCGCCGTGAACAACCTGGCCGGCGTCCCGAGCATCGTCTTCGGCCTCTTCGGTCTCGGGTTCTTCTGCTACATCCTCGGAAAGGGCATCGACGACCTCTTCTTCTCGGACACGCTGCCGGACTACCCGACCTTCGGCAAGGGGGCGCTGATCTGGGCGGCGCTGACGCTGGCGCTGCTGACGCTGCCGGTCGTCGTCGTGGCGACCGAGGAGGCCCTCTCGGCGGTGCCCGCGTCGATGCGCGAGGGCTCCTACGCCTGCGGCGCGGGCAAGTGGCAGACGATCCGTCGGATCGTGCTCCCGCGCGCGATGCCGGGCATCATGACGGGGATGATCCTCGCCATCGCCAGGGGGGCGGGCGAGGTGGCCCCGCTGATGCTCGTCGGGGCCGCCAAGCTCGCGCCTCGCCTCCCCGTCGACACCCAGTTCCCCTTCGTGCATCCGGAGCGCAGCTTCATGCATCTCGGCTTCCATATCTACGACGTCGGGTTCCAGAGTCCGAACAGCCAGGCATCCAAGCCGCTCGTCTTCACGACGACGCTGCTGCTGATCGCGATCATCGTGGCGCTGAACCTCGTCGCGATCCTCGTGCGGAGCCGCCTCCGCCGCCAGTTCGAGGTGGCCTGATGCGCAGGGGACGGGAGGCCTCCGCCGCGGGCCCGGACACGTCCGGGGCCGGCCGCGCGCGCCCCGGGGGCGTGTTCGAGGCCGTGGCGGCCGGGACGGCCTTCCCGACCGACGTGCACGCCGAGGTGGGGGAGAAGGACGCCGTCGTGGAGATCGCGGACTTCAGCCTCTGGTACGGCGAGAAGCAGGCGCTCTGGGACAACTCGATGCGCATCCCCCGCGGCATGGTCACCGCGCTGATCGGCCCCTCCGGCTGCGGCAAGTCCACGCTGCTCCGGTCGATCAACCGCATGAACGACCTCATCCCCTCCGTGACGGTGAAGGGCGCGATGTCGCTCAACGGCGATCCGATCTACGCGAGGCACACCGACGTCATCGAGTTGCGCAAGCGGGTCGGCATGGTCTTCCAGAAGCCGAACCCCTTCCCGATGAGCATCTTCGAGAACGTCGTCTATGCGCTTCGCATCGACGGCGTGCGCGACCGGGCGCAACTCTCCGACGTCTGCGAGCGGACGCTGCGGCAGGCGGGGCTCTGGGAGGAGGTCCGGGACCGCCTGAAGGAGAGCGCGCTCGGCCTGTCGGGCGGCCAGCAGCAGCGCCTCTGCATCGCCCGGGCGATCGCGGGCCGGCCGGAGGTCCTCCTGCTCGACGAGCCGTGCAGCGCGCTCGACCCCATCGCGACGGGCCGCATCGAGGACCTGATCCAGGAGCTGAAGGGCGACTACTCCGTCGTCATCGTCACGCACAACATGCAGCAGGCCTCGCGCTCGAGCGACTTCACGGCATTCATGTATCTCGGCCGCATGGTCGAGTACGGACCCACCTCGTCGATCTTCCTCAATCCGCGGCTGAAGGAGACGGAGGACTACGTCACCGGCCGCTTCGGCTAGCCCCCCGCGGAACCCTCGCGATGGCATCCCTCCCCCAAACCCCCACCCTTCCCCCCGGCGGTCCGCCAACGGGAAAGTGGACGCCCCCGCCCCTGCGGCGGACCATGGAAAGCACGAGGGCCCGATGAGCTTCCGCATTCTCGTCGTCGAGGACGAACCGGACCTGCTGGAGACCGTCACCCATGCGCTCCGCCGGGAGGGCATGAGGCCGATCGCGGCCACCACAGGCGAGGGCGCGCTGAAGGCCGCGGGCGAGGAGCGCCCCGATCTCGTCATCCTCGACCTGATGCTGCCCGGCCTCGACGGCATCGAGGTCTGCCGCAGGCTGCGCGCGGATCCCGCGACCGCCCGCATCCCGATCGTGATGCTGACGGCGAAGGCCGAGGAGACCGACGCGATCATCGGGCTCGGGGTCGGCGCCGACGACTACGTGCGCAAGCCCTTCGCCCTGAAGGAGCTGATCGCGCGCGTGCGTGCCGTGCTGCGGCGCACCGAGGCGCCCCTCGACGGCACGGAGATCCTGACGTGCGCGGAGCTGCAGGTGGACCCCGCGCGCCACGAGGTGCGGGTCCGCGGGACGCCCGTCGTCCTCACGGCGACCGAGTTCCGCCTGCTGCACCACCTCGTGCGCCATCGCGGCCGCGTCTTCAGCCGCGCGCAGCTCCTGGACAAGGCCGTCGGCACCGACGTCACGGTCGTCGAGCGCAACATCGATGTGCACATCTCGAGCCTCCGGCGAAAGCTCGCCGAGTACGGCGACAGGATCGTGACGATCCGCGGCGTCGGCTACAAATTCTCGGAGTAGGAACGTTCGGCTCCCGATCCGCCTCTCCTGGAGCACCAAGCTCGCCCTCTGGGCGACGCTGCCGGCCTTCGTCGGATCGATCGCGCTCGTGGTCGCGGAGAGCCGGGAGGTCCGGCGCTTCGCGCGCGCGGGCTTCGCGACGGAGCTGCAGCGGGCGGCGCGGGGCGTGGCGCATGCCTACGAGGGGCTGCACGAGGTCACCGACGCCGTGCGCACGCGCCTGCATGCATGGGCGGAGGCGACGGATTCGCGCCTCACGCTCGTGAACGCCGACGGGTCCGTCCTGCTCGAGACCGAGCCCGCCTTCGCGGGATCGCTCGTCAACCTGGGGACCCGGCCGGAGATCGTCGCGGCGCGAACGCAGGGGAGCGGGGAGGCGAGTCGCGAGTCGGGCGCGCCCCCCGCGGAGCGGTTCTTCGCGGCCGAGCGGATTCCCGGCAGCGACGTGATCCTCCGCCTCGCGCGCGACCCCGCGGTGCTCGACGCGCGCACCGCGCGAGCGGCGGGGCGGGCGGCGCTCACGTTCGGCGCCCTCGTCTTGCTCGTCGGTCTCTTCGCGTTCCTCGCGGCGCGGCGTCTCGGGGCGCCGATCCTCGAGCTGCTGGAGGCGGCCCGGGCGGCGAACGCGGGCCGTCACGGCGTGCGCGTGCGCGCGCGCGGCGCGGACGAGCTGGGCCGCCTCGGACGGGCGTACAACGAGATGTCGGAGCGGCTCGAGGAGGCGGTGCGGGTCGCGCGCGAGGAGGCGCTCCGCCTGCAGACGCTGCTCCACGGGATGAGCGAGGGTGTCATCGCGCTCGACGCGGCGGAACGCGTCTACTTCCTGAACGGGGTCGCACGCTCCATCCTGGGGGTCCCGGAGGCCGTGCCGTCGGCCGGGTCGCGGCTCTACGAGATCGTGCGGGACCCGCGCGTGCTGGGCCTCGTGCAGGCCGCGGTGTCGGGGGCGTGCGAGGTCTCCGGCGAGGTGAGCCTCGAAGGGCCGCCGCGGCGAACGCTGCACGTGCAGGTGACGCCCTTCGGCACCGGCGGCGCCGACCTGATCGTCGTCCTGCGGGACCTTTCGCAGGTGCGCCACCTCGAGCGGGTCCGGAGCGACTTCGTCTCCAACGTGAGCCATGAACTCCGCACGCCGCTCGCGAGCATCGCGGCGGCGGCGGAGACGCTGCGCGACGATGCCACCCGGCGGGACGACGAGGCGGGCCCGCGCTTTCTCGCGATCATCGCGCGCAATGTCGTGCGGCTGGAGGCCCTGCTGAGCGACATCCTGACGCTCTCGCACCTCGAGTCGCAGCGCGAGGAGTTGTCCCGGCAGACGGTGGATGTGGCCCAGGTCTGCCGCGCGGCGGCGGAGGATCTCGCCGAGCGCGCGCGCACCGCGTCGATCGGCCTGTCGGTCGCCGCCGGTGGCGCGGTGCCGGTACAGGGGGACCCCTACGCGCTGCGCCGGATCGTGGACAATCTGGTCATGAACGCGATCGCCTACACCGGGGCCGGCGGCCGCGTCGAGGTCTCGGCCTCGGTCGAGGGGGGGAACGCGGTGGTCCGCGTGCGCGACACCGGCATCGGCATCCCCGCGACCGAGCTCGAACGCATCTTCGAGCGTTTCTACCGCGTGGACAAGGCACGCTCGCGCTCGGCGGGCGGCACGGGGCTCGGGCTCGCCATCGTCAAGCACGGCGTGAAGCTGCACGGCGGCGAAGTGCACGTGGAGAGCACGCTCGGAGTGGGGAGCACGTTCACCGTCCGGATCCCGGCGGCGCCGGCGACCGAGGGCACATGAGAGGCGGCCAATGACACGGCACTTCATCCGCGAGCTCGATCAACTGAAGCGCGACGTGATGGCGATGGGCGGCCTCGGCGAGAGCGCCGTCGCGCGGGCGACGCGGGCCTTCCTCGAGGGGGATGCCGCGGAGGCGGCTCTCGTGATCGACGGGGACAACGAGATCAACGCGATGGAGCTCCGCATCGAGGAGGAGTGCCTGAAGCTGCTCGCGCTCTACGCGCCGACGGCGAAGGACCTGCGCTTCATCGTCGGGGTCTTCAAGATCACCAACGACCTCGAGCGGGTGGGGGACCTCGCGAAGAACCTCGCGGAACGCGCCCGGGGCGGCACGGCCCCCGGGAGCGGCCTCCTCGGCGCGGAACTGCAGCAGATGGGCACGCGCGTGCACGAGATGCTCCGCCGCTCCCTCGACGCCTTCGTCGCGCAGGACGGCGAGGCGGCGGTGCAGGTCCTGAAGATGGACGATCGGGTGGACGAGCTCCTCCGCGAGATCTACGTCAAGGAGTGCGAACTCGTCGAGCGGGGGCAGGAGAAGTTCGACGTGGCGTTGCGCACGCTCTCCGCGAGCAAGCAGCTCGAGCGCATCGCCGACCACGCGACCAACGTCGCGGAGGACGTCATCTACATGGCCTCGGGCGCGGTCGTCAAGCACCGCTACGGGTAGGGCCTGCGGCCCTCGGGCCGCTTCGAGGCCAACGGCCCCTCGACGAGCTCCCGGCGGGGGAACCTGAGTCGGGAGCGCGTGCGCCTCCCCCCGCACCCCCCCCCGATTCGCCCACGATTGTCGACGCCTTTGCATGCGGCTGACGCCGCACCCCTAGACTCCGCCACGTCCAGGGAGGGAGCGCTCGGAAGCGCACCCCCGCGGGAAAGGCATGCGGGTCCGACGACCCGCGACGAAAGGAGTCGAGAGTGACGACGACGATTCTCAGGACATGTGCGCTCGCGCTGCTCGCGGGGCGGGTGCTGGCGGCCGACGGCCCCGCCGACGTCTCGCTGCAGAAGGAGATCGACCACTACCTCGCCGCGGCCGCGCCGGAGGGAGGGGATCCGACGACCTTCCGCGTCTTCTTCAAGGAGGGGCTGAAGGGGGAGACCTCGGACGGGAACTTCAAGTTCCACGTCGGCGGGCGTTTCATGCTCGATGTGCACTTCCGCTCGACGGACGACCCGGCGTTCGACTCCGAGGACACGGCCGATGGCGTCTTCTTCCGGCGCCTGCGCGTCGAGTTCGGCGGCACGATCTGGAAGAACATCGAGTACGCGATGCAGGTCGACTTCGCGAAGGCCGACTTCGAACTGAAGGACGTCTTCCTCCAGCTCAACGACGTGCCGGCCGTCGGCATGATCCGGGTCGGCCACTTCAAGGAGCCGATGGCTCTCGAGGAGCTGACCAGTTCCAAGTACATCACCTTCATGGAGCGTTCGATGGCGACGAACGCGTTCGCGCCCGCGCACAACGTCGGCCTCGCCGTCGGGAACAGCGCGCTCGACAAGCGCCTCGACTGGATGGCGGGCGTCTTCCGCGACACCGACGTCAACGGCATCCAGGAGGAGGACGGCGGCTACCAGTTCACCGCGCGCGTGACGGGCATCGCGTTCGAGGACAAGGAGCGCGGTCTTCTCGTCCACGTCGGCGGCTCGTTCAGCCTCCGCAGCCCCCACGGCAAGGAGTTCCGCGCCCGCGCCCGTCCCGACACCGGGAGCGGCTTCCGCATCGTCGACACCGGCACGATCGACGCCGTGGAGAGCTACAACCTCTTCGGCCTCGAGTTCGCGGTCGTCTGGAAGTCGTTCTCGGTCCAGGCCGAGTACCTGATGGCCGATCTCGACGCGGTGGCCGCGGGCGATCCGTCCTTCAGCGGCTATTACGTGATGCTGAGCTACTGGATCACCGGCGAGTCGCGCCCCTACAAGAGCGGCACCTTCGGCCGCGTGAAGCCGAAGAGCAACTTCCTGCGCGGCAGCGGCCATGGCGCGCTCGAGGCGGCGATCCGCTACGGATTCCTCGACCTCAACGACGCGACGATCACCGGCGGCGAGGCGACCGCGGTCACGGTCGGGCTCAACTGGCACCTCAACCCGAACACGCGAGTCATGCTGAACATCGTCTTTGCCGACGAGGATCTCGACGGCAACCTGACGATCTTCGAGATGCGGTACCAGATCGACTTCTGATCCTCCGCACCTCCCGGTGCAAGCCGACGGACCTCCTCCGAACAGTCGGGTCCCGAGGCGCAGCGCGGCTTGACGCCGCACCCAAGCGAGCGCAGGCCGCCGCGACGGTCACTTTCAGCAATGACCACGAAGGCTCGAAGGCACGGAGAAAGTGAAGGGACGAGCCTGCGCGCAGAGCGCGTACCGCGTCGTGGGAGCTTCTTCGTGTCTTCGAGCCTTCGTGGTTTTCGCTTTGGCCGCTCGAACCAGTGCGGTCGAACCCTGCGCTCCCCTCGTTCGACCGGATGTGACTCGTCTTGCCCGCGTGCCGATCCGTGACTCGTCGGGATTCGCGCAAGCGGCGAGGGCTCTGCGGGCATGGAGTACTAGCCTCGAGCGCGGCGCGCCCTCGCGACGGCCTTCGGCCGACCGGATCGTAGTAGCGGTTCATTGATGAGGAAGCCAGGAAGGGAGGAAGCCATGAGCGCAGGGAGGAGCATCCCGGGACTCGAATGGATCGAATCCGCCCTTTCCTCGGTTCCTGGGTTCCTTCTTCCAAGCTCAAGACGAATGCTGTGGTCCACCTCACCGCGCAGTTCCCGGTGGCCTTGGGCATGCCCTCGCACCCTGGATGGCGGGCGCGGCCACATCCTCGCGCGCCTCCGCGCGCGTTCGCCCCTGACACCCGAATACCCTTCGAGACTTGGACCCTCTCGGGGCACAGGGGGGCGCCCCCTTGCTCGGTGGGGCTAGACTCGTGGCGTGTCCGCCCGCGTCGCCCACCTCGTCACCCGGCTCAACGTCGGGGGGATCGCTCGTTTCCTGGAGCAGGCTCGAGAGGCGGTGCCCTTCCTGTTGCGCGGGCGTGTCGAGGGCGCAGAGCGGGAGGCGCTCTGGCGGGGCCCGCAGGCGGTCCTTCCGTCGCTGCACCGCCGCCTGCAGCCGATCGACGACGGCCGCGCGCTCGGCGACCTGCTCCGCGCACTGCGGCGCCTCAAGCCCGACCTGCTCCACACGCACGCGTCGAAGGCCGGCGCGCTGGGCCGCATCGCCGCGCGCCTGCTCGGCATCCCCTGCGTCCACACCTTCCACGGCCACGTGCTCTCGGGCTACTTCCCAAGGCCGCTCTCGGCGCTCGCGGTACGCGTCGAGCGGTTGCTGGCCCCTATGGCCTGTGTCACCGCGACCGGTCCCGCGACCGCCGCCGACCTCGCGCGCCGCCTCGGGCGCCCGGTCGAGGTGATCGCGCCGGGCGTCTCGCTGCCGCCGCCGTCTGTCGACGCCCGGGCGCGGTGGCGCCGATCCCTCGGCAACCCCGCGCTCGTCGCCCTCTGCGTCGGGCGCGCCGCCGCGGTCAAGGACATGGCCCGATTCGTCGAGGCGGCGCGCGCGGCCGGCTTCCTGCCTGTCGTCGCGGGCGCCTCCGCCGTGCGCGGCGCCGTCGCCCTCGGCCACGTCGAGGCGATGCAGGATCTCTACGCCGCCGCCGACGTGCTCGTCTGCGCGTCGCGGGCGGAGGGCACGCCCTACGCGCTGCTCGAGGCGATGTGGAGCGGCCTCCCGGTCGTTTCGACGCCCGTGGGCGATGTGGCGTGGATCGTGGGTGGTGCGGGGGCTGTGACCGGGGATCTGGCATCCGCGCTCGCGCGGCTGCGCGATCCGGAGCTGCGCCGCGAGCGGGGCGCCGCCGCCGCACGGCGTGTGCGCGACCACTTCCCGGCGAGTGCGCTCGCGCCGCGGCTGCTGGACCTTTACGAGCGCACGCTCCGCGGGTGAGAATGGCCCCCTTGATCCGTCCGTCCCACCCTCCCCGGGAGCGCGCGCGCTCGCTGCCCGAGTGGTTCCGGCGCCCGCTCCCCGCCGGCGACACGACGCGTCCGGTGCGTGAACTCGTCGAGGGTCTCGGGCTGAACACGGTCTGCGAGTCGGCCAAGTGCCCCAACCTCAACGAGTGCTGGAGCCGCAAGGCGGCCACCTTCATGCTGCTCGGCAACCACTGCACGCGGCGCTGCTTTTTCTGCTCGGTGCCCAAGGCGCGTCCCGACCCGGTCGATCCCGACGAGCCGCGCCGCGTCGCCGAGGCGGCGGCGCGCCTCGGCCTCGCCCATGTCGTCGTGACCTCCGTCGACCGCGACGACCTCGACGACAAGGGCGCGGGCCACTTCGTCGCGACGATCGAGGCGCTGCGCGCGGCGGGGGAGTTCGTCATCGAGGTGCTCACGCCCGACTTCCGCGGCTGGCCGGATGGGGCCGATCTTGTCGCGGCGGCGGGCCCCGACATCTTCAACCACAACATCGAGACGGCCCCGCGCCTCTACCCGGGCGTGCGTCCCGGCGCCGTCTACGAAGGGTCCCTCGCGCTGCTCGCGCGGGCGAAGCGCGCCCGGCCGGGCCTGCTGACGAAGTCGGGCATGATGGCCGGGCTCGGCGAGACCGACGAGGAGATCCTCGCCGTGTTCGCCGACCTGCGCGCCCACGGGGTGGACATCGCGACCCTCGGCCAGTACCTGCGCCCGAGCGACCGCGAACTGCCGGTGGAGCGCTACCTGCCTCCGGAGGCGTTCGAGGCACTCGCGGAGCGCGGAAAGGCGATGGGCTTTCTCGACGTCTACGCGGGCCCCTTCGTCCGCTCCTCCTACAACGCCTCCTCGGTCTACGCACGCATCGCGCAGAACCGATGAAGATCGCGCTGATCGATCCCTTTGCCGGGATCAGCGGCGACATGACGGTCGGCGCGCTGCTCCATGCGGGCGCTTCGGGGGCCGCGCTCTCGCGCGGCCTGAAGTCGCTCCCGCTGAAGGGGTTCAGGGTCTCGTCCTCCCTCGTGACCCGCTGCGGCATCGCCGCCCGCAAGTTCACGGTGCGCCACGGCGAAGACCACCACCACCGCGGCCTCCCGGCGATCCTGAAGCTGATCGCGAAGGGCGAGCTCTCCAGGCCGGTCAAGGCGCGCGCGAGCGCGGCGTTCCGCCTGCTCGGGGAAGCCGAGCGGGCGATCCACGGCGCCGCCGTGGACCACTTCCACGAGGTCGGGGCCATCGATTCGATCTGCGACATCGTCGGCGCGGCGCTCGCGCTCGAACAACTCGGGATCGAAAGGGTCTACTGCCGCCCGCTCCCGCTCTCGACCGGGTCGATCGACACCGCGCACGGGCGCCTTCCCCTCCCCGCTCCGGCGACGATGGAACTGCTCAAGGGGCGCCCGACCTTCGAGTCCGGGATGCAGGGCGAACTCATCACGCCCACCGGCGCGGCGATCGTCGCGGCGTGGGCGGAGGCGGGCGCGGCCCCGCCCTTCGTGCCCGAGGCGATCGGCTACGGCGCGGGCGACCGGGATCCCGACGGCTATCCCAACGTCTGCCGCATCACCGTCGGCAGCACATCCGGGGGGGGCGAGGGGGCCCTGTTCGAGCTTGTCTGCGACGTCGACGACGCGACACCGCAGATCCTGGGCCACCTGCTCGGGCGCCTGCTCGACCGGGGCGCGCTGGACGCGACGTTGCAGCCGCTCGTCATGAAGAAGGACCGGCCGGGCACGCGCGTGACGGCGCTGGTCCCGGCGGCGCTCGTCCCCGCGATCGAGGAGGTGCTCTTCACCGAGGGGACGACCCTCGGGGTCAGGCGGCGCGCCGTCGAGCGCACGGAGTTGCCGCGCAGGATCGTACGCGTGAAGACGCGGTACGGCATCGTGCCCGTCAAGATCGGCGAACTCGGCGGCCGCGTCGTGCATGTGGCGCCGGAGTACGAGGTCTGCCGCGGGTTGGCGCGGGAGGCGGGGGTGCCGCTGCCGTCGGTCCTGCACGAAGCGGTGGCACAATGGAGCCGATGACCCGGGCGCTGGCGCTGCTGATGCTTCTTGCCGCCTGCAACGGCGAGACCCCGGCCGCTCCGGCGGCCCCCGCGCCCCCTCCCGAGAGATGGGGGAGTGCCACCGTCGGCGACTTCACGCTGGCCCTGCCGGTCTCCTGGGGCGCGGACGCCCATGTGCTTCCCGGCGACGGCTGGCAGATCTTTGGCCCGAAGGACGGCGTGTTCAAGCCGAACTTGATCCTCTACTGGCGGGTGTGGAACCGCGATCCCGGGGAGTGGGCGCACCACCAGGAGTCACGGTTCGGCCCGGGCAATCCGCATGTGAGGATCCGCGACCGCGGCACTGCCACCGTCGCCGGGATGCCCGCCCGGTACATCGTCTACCACCAGCGGGACAAGGATCCGTCGAAGCCGGGGGACCCGCACGACTTCCTGACGATCGACTGGTACTTCGCGGTGCCGGGGCGCGGCGGCATCCTCCGCGGCGTCGCGACCGAGCAGACCTTTGTCTGGAAGTACCGGGCGATGTTCGAACAGATGGCGCGCGGGCTCCGCTACACGCCCGCGAGGTAGGCGACCAGCATCGCGATCCCCTCGCGGAAGACCTTCGGATCGGCGCCGAGGAAGACCCGCACGTACTCCGGCGCGCCGAAGAACGACCCGCGGGCGACGCCGAGCCCCCTCTCCTCCATCCGCTGCGCGACCTGATCGCCGTCGCCGACGCGCACGAGGGCGGTCAACCCCGCCTCCGGCTCGATGAACTCGAGGCCCGAGCGGCGCAGCACGCCCAGGTTGCGCCGGAAGGGTGCCAGCGCGCGCCTGCGCAACTCCGGCAGGCGCGGCCAGGTGCGCTTCAGCAGCAGCAGCGACGGCGTTGCCACCTGCACCGAGACGAGGTTGTCCACGCGGCGGATCCGGTCGAGCAGGTCGGGCTTGCCGAGCACCCAGCCGAGGCGCAGCGCGCCAAGCCCGTAGCACTTCGTCAGGCTCATCGTCGTCAGGAAGCGGGGGTGGCGGGCGGCCGCGACCGGGGGCAGGCGGCGCTGCAGGTCGCGGTAGACCTCGTCCACGATCACGAGCCCCCCCCGGTCGGCGAAGGCGCCGAGGGAGGCCCAGTCCCGCTCCGTCAGCAGCCGTCCGGTCGGGTTGTGCGGGGAGGTGACGATCGCAAGGACCGCCTCCGGCGGCAGCGGGCGCAACTCGCCGTCGGGCAGGCGGCGCACGTCGATGACCGGCGCGCCAAGCCCCCTCGGGATCTCCGCCAGCGGGGCGTACCGGGGGGTCTCCACCGCCACGGGCTGCCCCGGGCCGCAGAAGGCGGCGATCGTGACGAAGTTGGCCAGGCTCGTCCCCCCGGCCAGGTAGACCTCGTCCCCCTTGACCCCGTACTTGCGGGCGACCATCCGCTCCACGTCGACCGCCCCGCTGCCGTGCTCGCGGAAGGCGGCCCCCTTGGGCCGTGCCGCGCCGGAGAAGCCGAGTTCCAGACGGAGGGGGGTCCGCGTGTGGGCCTTGGCCCACTCCATATGGGGGAAATAAGCGTTTTGCATACAATATCCTTGAATCTCGGGGGGCGCGGGGGCAAGCTAGAGGGCGTGCCCGCCGGAGGGCGGGCGATGGAGTAGGAACATGAGCCGTGTGCGTTGTCTCTGGGTGGTCCTGTTGGCCTGCGGCATCCTGCCTCGCGCGTTCGCCGATGAGGGCGAATCCTACGCGGGCGAGGTGACCGCATCGCAGTTGAACCTGCGCGGCGGCCCGGGCGATGCCTACCAGCCGGTCGTGCTCGCCGACCGCGGCACCCTTCTCGTCGTGCGCGGCACGCACGCGAACGTGCGTGACTGGCTCGTCGTCGAACTCCCGCAGGGATACCCGGCGTGGGTCTTCGGCGACCTGGTCACGCGGACGGGGGAGGGCACCGGGGTCGTCAAGGCCGATCGCGTGCTCGTGCGCCCGCGCGCCTCGACGAGATGGCAGGAGCTCGCCGGTCGCCTCGAACGCGGCGAGACAGTGAAGATCCTCTCCGAGCGGAAGGAGTCGGACGGCACCTGGCTGCAGATCGTCGTGCCCTCGCGCTTCCCGCTCTTCGCGAGCGCCGCCCATGTCAAGAAGGTCGGCCCCGCGTCGCTCGCGCTCGAGAAGGCGAAGGGCGCGGCGGCCCCCGGCATCGACGAGGCGACGCCGCCTCCCCCCGCGCCCCCCTCCGAATCGGCCTCCGACAAGAAGTTCATCCTCGTCGAGAAGGACATCCGGGACAAGCTCGCCGGCGCGAAGCAGGCGACCGACATCGAACCGCTCCGCCTCGCCATCGCCGAGTTCGACCGCGGCGACCTGAGCCTCGCCAACCGCGAGCGGCGCGTGAGGCTGCTGACGGAGATCAACGAGGCCGAGCGCCGCATGAACGTCGACGAGCTGAAGGCGAAGGAGTGGAAGGTGCGCTCCGACCTCGAGGCTAAGCTGGAGGAGATCCAGCGCAACTACCAGCGCCGCCTGCGCGAGATCGCCGAGGAACATGAGCGGCGCGCGCGGCCGATCTACCTCGCCACCGGCATCGTCCAGTGGCGCCCCGACCTGCTCGGGCGCACCCCCGCCTACCGCATCGAGGAGGGCGGCAAGATGCGCTACTTCCTGATCTCGAACGAGTACGACCTCGGGCGGTTCGTCGGATCGCGGGTCGGCATCACGGGCATCAAGGACAGCGAGAGCGGCACCGGCTTCGAGACCGTCATCGTGCGGCGGATCGAGATCCTCGGGGAGGGGTAGCGCGGGCACCGCTGTGGGGGGCGGTTAGGCTCTCTGCGTGCTCGGATCGCGATTGGCGCGGCGGATCGTGCCGCCGCTGCTGCTGCTCCATGCGGGCCTGTTCGGGCTCCTCGCCTGGGTCGCCGTCGGGGTGGCCGACGCGCGCGTCGCCGAGGAGCTTGAGGAGACGGCGGATCGCGTCGCCGGCACTCTCGACACGATCGGCCTGCCGGCGGAGCACCGCGCGGGCATCCTGGGCGCGCTGGCCCGGCTGGTGGACTGCGAGGTCGTCGTCGGGGGCACCGCGACCGACCCCCTCTGGCGCGAGCGCGACTACCGCGTGCTGGAGCGCGCGGCGGCCCGCGGCGGCGGCCGGTACACGATCCTCGTGCACGAGGAGAAGGTCGCGCGCCGCCGCCGCGACGCGCTGGCGCCGGTGCTCTGGACGGGCGGCGCGGGCCTGCTCGTCGCGCTGCTGCTCGGCATCGCGGTCGCGCGCCAGATCGCCTCGCCGGTGAAGCGGCTGGCGCAGGAGGCGCGCGCGTTCGCCTCCGGGGAGGCGATCGAGGAGGGGGGGGCGCGGGGGCCGGGCGAGGTGGGGGAGCTCGGGGAGGCGCTGGCCGCGATGCGGTCGACGATCCGCGAGGGGGAGGCGAAGCTGCGCGAGAGCGAGCGGCTCGCGGCGCTGGGGCGCCTCGCCGGGGGCATCGCCCACGAGTTGCGCAACCCGCTCACGGCGATCCGGATGGCGGTGGAGACGTCGACGGGGCGGGGGGAGGCGGGGAGGAGCGAGGCGCGCCGCATCGCGCTGGGCGAGATCGACCGCCTCGACCGCACGCTGCGGGAGCTGCTCGACTTCGTGCGGCCCCGCGCTCCGAGGAAGAGCGAGTTTGCCGTCGGCGACCTTCTTGCGGACGTCGTCGCACTGCTGGGGCCGCAGTGCGACCACCTGCGCGTCTCGCTCTCGGCCTCCGCGACGGGGGAGCCGCGCCTTGTCGCCGACTACGACCGCGTGAAGCAGGCGCTGCTCAATCTCGTGCTGAACGCCGCGCAGGCGCAACCCTCCGGCGGGGTCGTCCGCCTGAGGGCCGAGGGGAGGGCGATCCATGTCGAGGACGAGGGTCCCGGCATCCCGGAGGATCTGCAGGACAGGATCCTGCAGCCCTTCGTGACGACCCGGGCCGCGGGCATCGGCCTCGGCCTCGCGGTGGTCAAGCAGGTCGCCGACGAGCACGGCGCCGCGCTCGACTTCCGCACCGGGGCGGGGGGGACGACGTTTACGCTTCTGTTCCCCGCGGCATAGAGTGGAGGGCACTTGGCCAAGGTCCTGATCATCGACGACGAGCCCGGCGTCTGCTGGGCGCTGCGCCGCGCGCTGGAGGAGGCGGGTCATGCGGTCACCGTCTCGGGCACCGCCGAGCAGGGGCTCCCGCTGGCCGCCGACGCCGATCTCGTCTTCCTCGACATCGGGCTGCCGGGCATGAGCGGCCTCGACGCGCTCGCGCGGATCCGACACAAGCCGGTGGTCGTCATCACCGCCCACGGCACGATCGAGAACGCGATCGAGGCGCTCAAGCGCGGCGCCTTCGACTACCTCGTCAAGCCGCTGCGGGGAGAGGAGGTGCCGGCGCTCGTGCAGCGCGCGGTGCAGCGCAGCGCGCTCGAGAAGGAGGTCGAGCGGCTGCGGGGCGAACTCGACGCGCGCAAGGGCAAGAGCCCGCTGCTCGGCGCGACGCGGGCGATGCAGGAGGTCTTCAAGACCGTCGCGACGCTCGCGATCTCCGACGCGCCGGTGCTGCTGACCGGCGAGTCCGGCACCGGCAAGGAACTCGTCGCGCGCACGATCCACGAGGGGTCGCGCCGCGCGTCGGGGCCCTTCGAGCCGATCGACTGCGGCGCGCTGCCCGAGACGCTGCTCGAGAGCGAGCTCTACGGCCACGAGCGCGGCGCGTTCACCGGGGCTGTGGCGCGCAAGCGCGGTCGCCTCGAGATCGCCGAGGGGGGGACGCTCCTTCTCGACGAGGTGGGGGAGCTGCCGCTGGCGGCGCAGGCGAAGCTGCTCCGCTTCCTCGCCGAGGGGGAGTTCGTCCGGGTGGGCGGCACCGAGCGGCTGCAAGTCGATGTGCGCGTGGTCGCCGCCACCCATCGCGACCTGCGGGCCGCCGTCGCCGACGGGAGCTTCCGCGAGGACCTCTTCTACCGGCTCGCCGTCGCCGAACTGCGCCTGCCGCCGCTGCGCGAGCGCCGGGAGGACATCGCGCTGCTCGTCGCGCACTTCCTCGAGCGGGAGTTCCGCTACCCCGGCGAACTCGGCGCGGAGGCGATGGTGCTCCTGCAGCGCCACGCGTGGCCGGGCAACGTGCGCGAACTGCGAAACGCCGTCCATGCGGCCACCGTCACCGCGCGCGGCAAGACGATCCTGCCGGAGCACCTGCCGGCGTCGGTGCAAGGGGCCGAGAGCGTGGCACCGGATGGCGTCGGTCGCCTCGTCGCCGCCCTCGCCGATGCGGCCCCGAGCGGCGAGCGCTACGCCGCGGTCCACGACCGGTTCGAGCGGGCCGTCGTCGCGCACGCGCTGTCGCTCGCGGGCGGCAACCAGGTGCATGCGGCCCGCGAACTCGGCATCCACCGCACGACGCTGCGCAAGCTCATCGAGAAGTACGGTCTCTAGATGGCGCTGCTGCTGACGCTGCTTCTTCTCGGCGCGCCCGACGCGGACAAGCTCGCGACGGAGTTCTTCGGGGCGGACGCGACGCGTCGCCGCGCGATCCTCGAGGAGCTTGCGCCGGTCGATGCCATCGACGCCGCCGAGGCGGCCCGCTGGCGCACGCTGCTGCTGAAACTCGCGGCGAAGGGGCGCAAGCTGAAGAAGAGCGGGACGAACTTCCTGCTCGACGAGAAGGAGAAGCGCGGCAAGTACATCGTCGGCGGCGGCAGCGGGAAGGGCGGCTTGCTGATCGGACTGCATGGGGGGGGCGAGGGGGCCGGAGACGCCGGCGAGGCGGCGGGCACCTTCGGGCCGATCGCGAGCAAATTCAAGTGCGTCGGCATCTTCCCCGAGGTGCTCGAGAAGACCGAGCGCGGCTGGACGACGAGCGGCACGGAGGAGTTCGTGCTCGAATTGATCGAGGCGGCGAAGCGCACGTGGAAGATCGACCCGGACCGCGTCTATATCGTAGGCCACAGCATGGGCGGGTTCGGGTCGTGGACGCTCGGCGCGCACCACGCCGACCTCTTCGCCGGGGCCGGACCCTACGCGGGCGCGCCGATCCCCTACACGGTGGACGGCGGTCCGCGCAGCAAGGTGATAGGGATCGTCGAGGGCATCATCCCGAGCTTCTTCCACCTGCCGCTGCACGTCTACCAGAGCCTCGACGACGTGCAGGTGCCGCCGGAGCCCAACGTCTTCGCGAACGCCGAGATCCTGCGCTGGAAGGCCGAGTACGGCGGCTACGAGCGGTACAAGTATGTCGAGGTGGACGGCCGCGGCCATGGCGCGCCGCCGGGGGGACACGTCGAGGGGTTCGCGTGGCTCTACCAGTTCGCGCGCGACCCGAGGCCGAAGCGCATCCTCTGGCAGCCGGTGCTGCCGTGGAAACGGATGTTCTACTGGCTCTGGTGGGACGAGCCGATCGCGCGCGTGCTCGTCGATGCGCGCATCACGGGGCAGAACGAGATCCGCCTCGATCTCGCGGGCGCGAGCCCCGCGGGCTTCCGCATCCTGCTCGACGAGCGCCTCGTCGATCTCGACCAGCCCGTGCGCGTCGTCGATCCGATCGACAAGGTCCTCTTCGAGGGGAGGGTGCCGCGGACGCGCTCGACGATGCTGATGACCGCGGGCGAGCGCTACGACTCCGAGTGCGTCTTCCCGGCGCGGATCGACCTTCGCTAGGAAGGAAGACCACGAAGGCCCCTTCGTGGCGCGGGAGCCGCACCCTGCTGCGACGCGCCCCTGGCTGCCCCGTGCCACGAGTGGGTCGGAATCTCGAAGGACCTTCGGCACTTGGGGCGAAGCGTGTTCCGGGGCGCACGAGAATGTCGCCGCGCGCGCTCTGCAGGATGCGATGGCCCCGAGGACTGCGCGGTGCCGTGGACCACCGCCTTCGTCGTGAGTCTTGAAGAAGGAAGCCAGGAACCGAGGAAGAGGCGGATGCGCTCCATTGGAGTCCCGGGATGCTCCCCCTTGCTCTCATGGGTTCCTTCAAGAACTGCTCCGTTCGATCCGGACTTGAGGGAGACCGGAGGGCAATTCTCTCCCTCGCTGCGTGTATCTGTGCTGGCGCTCGTGCGCCGACGCCTGTCTCGGAGTCGGCGGGCCGCAGGAACGATTACCGATCTTCGTAGTATTCAGGGCTGATCGGCTTACCGAGTGGGCGCACGTCGAGGCGCTGATACGCACGTGTGCGAGCGAGGGGTACCCGAATCTCCAATTCGCCTGTGCGCTTGACGACGAGTGGGATCCTCGGGCTGGGGGAATCGTGAACGACTCGAGGCCGGCGGAGCGTTGGCGCTATTGGAGAAAACTGAACGTGCCTCTCTTGGTCTGCGCTGGCCCGAGAGCCGCAATCGTAGTAGACGTGGGCGCCGGCGGCATGCTGGCGCTCCACATCGAGGGGAACACCGTCCGAGGACTCCAGATCGGGCAACTGGGCCTCGGTCTGGTGGTGCCCCGCCGGCAAGAAGTGCGTCGTGCTGCACTCGTGCGCGCGCCACGAGAAGCAGTATTCCAGCGCGTAGTGGACATCATCAGCGTCCTCGCCACCGCTGGGGTCGAGGAGTACCGGTTCGAGTCCGTTGCTGGGCGGCAGGAAGTCGCAGGCGCAGGGGCAACGTTCGGGCGGGCGTAGTGCCGGCGATGGTGGCTCGCGGACGATCGCGGCGCGAGAGACGGAGGGCGGCGAGGCCGATGCACGCGCTGCGCGAGGTCCGGGTCGCGGTCCTGCCTTCGTGCCTTCCTCCCTTCGTGGTTCTCGTTCTTGTCCCCGAACGAGGTCGTCTGGGCCGTGTGCGTTGGCTCAGGCGAGGGCGGTCAACGCGCCGAGGCCGGCGCAGACGGCGAGGGTCGTCAGCATGCCGCGCCGGAGGCGCAACAGCAGCAGCAGCGCGAGCAGCGCCAGCAGCAGCGAGGAGATGCGCAGCGAGGATGGATCGGGCAGGCTCAGGTCCATGCCCAGCGTGCGCATGACATCGACGCGCGCGAAGAGCGTGTGCATCGCGAACCAGACGGTCAGGTGGGCGATGACGCCGACCACGCAGGCGGTGATGGCCGAGAGAGCGCCGGCGAGCTGGCGGTTGCGGCGCACCGCCTCGAGATAGGGGGCGCCCACGAAGATCCAGAGGAAGCAGGGGCAGAAGGTGACCCAGACGACGACAACAGAGGCGATCACGCCCGACACCACGGGCGACATTCCGCCCGGCGCGCCGTGGCCTGCGAGGAAGCCGACGAACTGCACGACGAGGATCAATGGCCCCGGCGTCGTCTCCGCGAGCCCGAGGCCGTCGAGCATCTCGCCGGGGCTCAGCCAGCCGTAGGCGTGGACGGCGTGCTGCGCGACATACGCGAGCACCGCGTAGGCGCCACCGAAGGTGACGACCGCGACCTGGCTGAAGAATCCTGCGAGAGTCGTGTGGACCGACCCCCCCGCCAGCAGACGGAGAGCTGCGACGGGGACGAGCCAGAGTCCCAGCCAGAACACCGCGGTCAGGATCGTGCGGCGCGTGCCCGGACGCGTGTGGGCGAGCGCGCCGGTGTCGAGCGCCCGGTCGACGAGGGCGTCGCCGTGGGCCGCCGGCTCGGCCGGGGCAGCTGAGCGCGCCAGAAGGCCGACAAGTCCGGCCGCGAGCACGAGCAGCGGGAAGGGCACCGCGAACGCGAAGATCGCGACGAAGGCGAGCACCGCGAGCCAGCGCTGGAGCGGCGAGCGCAGCGCGCGCCGGCCGATACGCAGGAGCGCCTCGACGACGATCGCGAAGACCGCGGGCTTGATCCCGAGGAATAGCCCCTGCACGAAGGCGACATCCCGCGTTCCCGCGTAGAGCAGCGAGAGCCCCAGCACCGCGAGAAAGCCCGGGAGCACGAAGAGAAGTCCGGCGGCGAGGCCGCCCAGCGTCTTGTGCAGCAGCCAGCCGACGTAGGTGACGAGTTGCATCGCCTCGGGCCCCGGCAGCAGCATGCAGTAGTTGAGCCCGTGCAGGAAGCGCGCCTCGGAGAGCCAGCGCTTCTCCTCGACGAGGATCCGGTGCATCACCGCGATCTGGCCCGCCGGGCCCCCGAAGCTCTGCAGTCCGATCCTCGCGAAGACGCGCAACGCCTCGCGCCAGGGGACGACGCTCACCGGCCCTCGGCCTGCTGCTTCCAGAAGCGCAGGCTGAAGAGCAGCTTGCTCGAGTGGCGCAGCAGCGCGTTGACCTCGTTGGTGTCCTCGATCGCGACCGCCTTCTCGTAGAGCGAGGCGGCCTTGTCGAGCAGCCGGATCGCCTCGTCGATGTCGGCGATCCTGACGTCGCGCAACTCCTGGATCGCGACCGCGCGGTAGAGCCTCTCCCCCTCCTCGCGCATCGGCGCCGCCTCGACGAGCAGGTCCCGGACGCGCGCGTTCGTGACGGTGCCCTTCGAGGCGCCGGGACGCGCCGTCCCGCCGCCGATGCGGGTCGGGGCGCGGGCGGCGACGCTCTCGATCGGAGGCGCCTTCGCGAGCTGGCAGGCGCTGTAGGCGCGATAGAGCGCCCCCTGGTGCGCCTCCGGCACGCGGCTGCGCACGCCCGACAGGAAGAAGCGCTCCTCCTCGTCGAGGGCCATGGCGCGGGCCAACAGCGGCGCCGCGAGCTCCGGGCGCCCGATCGCGAACGCGCGCTGGAGCAGCGCGAAGAGGCGGGCCCCGGCCAGCGCCGTGCCCGCCGCCTCGTCGCGGATCTGCCCCGCCATCCGCTCCACCGCCTTCGCGCGCGGGAGGACCGTGCGCGAGTGGAGCGAGGTCGCGGGCAGCGACAGGGATCGTCCCCCCGGATCGGTGAGCCTCACGTTCCCGCCGCTCTCTTCGAGAAAGCCCTCGAACGGGCTGCCCACGGCGCTCTGCGCGACGACATAGGGCAGGTCGGGAATCGCCTCGGGAAAGGCCGCCGCGAGGGCCGCGCCCAGCTCCGCAAGCGCGCGCTGCTCCTCGTTCGCGCCCGCGTAGGCCCGCGCCGCCTCCCCGAACCGGCCCGCGCGGAAGTGCTCCAGCGCCTCATCCTCCGGCTTCACGACAGGCGGGGGCTCGACCACCTCGGGAGGCGGCTCGGGCTCTGCGGGCGGAGCGGGGGGGGGCTCGGGGGGGGGCTCGGGATCGAGGCCCCTGAGCGCGCCCACCTCCGACGCGAACCGGGCGAGCGTGGCGCCCGGACCCGGAAAACCGTGGCTGGCCCAATAGACGCCCATCGGCAGGATGCCGACGAGGAGCACGAAGAGCAGCAGGCGTTGCACGGCGCTCAACAGTCTATCGGCGGCCGGAACGAGCCCGCGAGAATCGCCTCCCGGGCGGCGCGCACGAGCCCGACGAGGTACCAGGTGTTGTGCAGCGAGCCGAGGATCGGCCCGAGCATCTCGTCGGCCATGTAGAGGTGGCGCAGGTAGGCCCGGCTGAACTGGCGGCAGCAGGGGCAGCCGCAGGCGGCGTCCACGGGCGATTCGTCGCGCAGGAAGCGCTGGTTGCGCATGTGCAGCACGCCCTCGGAGGTGAAGAGCGTCGCGTTGCGGCCGTTCCGCGTCCCGATCACGCAGTCGAACATGTCCACGCCGCGGGCGATCGCATCGAGAAGGTCCTCGGGCTTGCCCAGTCCCATGAAGTAGCGCGGCTTCTCCTTCGGCAGCATGGCCGTCGTTCCTTCGAGGGTGTGCAACATCGCCGCCCGGTCCTCGCCGACCGAGAGCCCCCCGATCGCGTAGCCGGGGAAGTCGAGTCCCACGAGCGCCTTCGCGCAGCGCTCCCGTTCGCTCAGGTCGGTGCCCCCCTGGACGATGCCGAACAGGTGCTGGTCGCCCCGGCCCTTCACGTCGCGGCAGCGTGCCGCCCAGCGCATCGTCCGGTCGACGGCGGCCGTCACCTGCGCCGGCTCGGCCGGCAGCCTCACGCACTCGTCGAAGGCCATGATGATGTCGGCGCCCAACTGCTGCTGGACGAGGATCGCGTCCTCCGGTCGCAGGAAATGGCTTGCGCCGTCGATCGGCGAACGGAAGGAGACTCCCTCCTCCGAGACCTTTACGAGGTCGCCGAGCGAGAAGACCTGGAAGCCGCCGCTGTCGGTCAGCCAGGGCCCCTTCCACCCGGCGAAGCCGTGAAGCCCTCCCAGGTCCCGCACCACCTCGGCGCCGGGGCGCAGGAAGAGGTGGTAGGCGTTCGCGAGCAGCACCTGGGCCCCCGCCTCGGCGAGTTGCGACGGCAGGATGCCGCGCACGCTCGCCCTCGTGCCGACCGGCATGAAGAGCGGAGTCTCGACCAGGCCGTGCGCGGTGGAGAGCACGCCGGCCCGGGCGCCGCCGCAGGTGGCGACGACCCGGAACATCAGTAGGCCCGGGCCACCGAGGCGCCGGTGTAGTAGTGCGCAAGGATGCGTTCGCAGGAGGCGCCCTCCTTCGCGAAGCCGATCGCCCCCATCTGGCAGAGGCCGACGCCGTGGCCCCAGCCCGCCCCCTCCACGACATAGGCGCCCCCCTCGTGCCGCATCGCGAGGATGCGCGTCGACCGGAGCAGTTGCGGGCCCGCGGCGAGGCGGAACTCGTTCGCCTTCATCTCGCGACGGCGGCCCCCCGCCTCGACGCGCACGAGGCGGGCGCGGCCCCCGGACCCCCTCTCGATGACCTCGAAACCGGTCAGCGCGCCCTCGAGGCCCGCCGCCTTCACGATGGTGCCGTCGGGGATCGACTCCCTCCATGCGTAATGGCGGCTCAGGCGGCAGTACTCGCAGGGCACGCCGCTCATCGGCGCGAGCGGTTCGCGGTCGAGGCCGGTGCGCACGTCGGTGGTGTGGCCCCCGCAGGTGGAGTGGAAGTAGGCCTTCAGCGGCCCGCCGTCGAACTCGAGGTAGAGCCCCCGGGTCGCCTGGACGCCGTCCCGCAGCAGCGCGTCGATCTTCGCGTAGCGGAGGCCGACGTAGCGCTGGAAGAGCGTTGTGTCGTCGAGGTCATAGCGCGGGCTCCGCTTGCGCCACGCGTCGAGGGCGTAGGAGCGCGCGGCGATGGCCTGCGCCTTCGCCGCCTCGAGCGGCACGTCGCCCAGCGCGATCTCGCCGCGCATCACGCCGAGCACGTAGTTCTCGAGCGCGACCCGGTGCAGCAGCATGCCGTCGCGCCACTCGAGGCCGCCGAGGTAGGCCGCCTCGCCGACCTTGAAGTAGGCGGGGTAGGGGATCAGATCCTTTGTGCCGGCGCGATCCACGGCGAAGGCGGCGCCCTCCTGCGGCGTGACGCGCAACTCCCCGGCCGCCTCGTCGAGGCTTCGCAGGCGCACGACGAGCACGGGTTCGCCGTCGATCGCCCTCTCCGGGAGCGCGCGCTCGGGCGCAGGCTCGGGCGCGACCTCCGGGATCTCGGGAATCGTGCGGGAGCACGCGGCCAGCAGGAGCCCAACCCACGCGCGCGCCATCAGAAGAGGAGCCCCTGCGGGCGCTTGCCTGGGTTCTCGCGGTAGGCGGCGGTGAGGCAGCGCCCCTGGGGCGTCCGGGCGAGCAGTCCCATCCGGATGAGGAAGGGCTCGTAGACCTCCTCGATCGTGCGCTCCTCCTCGCCGACGGCGACCGCGATCGTCTTGAGGCCGACGGGGCCGCCGCCATGGCGCTCCAGCGTGGCGAGGATCCGTCGGTCCAGCGCGCAGAGTCCCTGGTCGTCGACGCCGAGCAGCGTGAGCCCCTCCGCGGCGACGTGGTCGTCGATGACGTTGCCGTAGCGGTCCTGCGCGAGGTCGCGCACGCGGCGCAGGAAGCGGTTCGCGATGCGCGGCGTGCCGCGGGCGCGGTCGGCGATGAAGCGGGCCGAGGCGGGGGCAAGGGTGACGCCGAGCGCCGTGGCGGAGCGGCCGAGGATCTCGGCGAGTTCGTCGCCCGGATAGAGGTCCATCTTCTCCTGCAGGCCGAAGCGCGCGCGGAAGGGGGCGCTCAGGTTGCCCTCCCGCGTCGTCGCGCCGATCAGCGTGAAGCGCGGGATCGTGATGCGGAGCGAGCGGGCCGCGGGCCCCTGGTCGAGCACGACATCGACGACGAAGTCCTCCATCGCGGTGTAGAGCACCTCCTCGACGGGGCGGGGGAGGCGGTGGATCTCGTCGATGAAGAGGATGTCGTTGGCCTGCAGGCTGGAGAGGATGCCGACGAGATCCGCGGGACGGACGATCGCCGGGCCGCTCGATTCGTGGATCTGCGCGCCCATCGCGTGCGCGACGATCGCCGCGAGGGTCGTCTTGCCGAGGCCGGGAAGCCCGCTCAGCAGGATGTGGTCGAGCGGTTCCCCCCGCGCCCGGGCCGCCCGGATCGCGAGCAGCAGGTTGTCGACGACGCGGCGCTGCCCGACGAACCGATCGAAGGTGCGAGGCCGCAGCGTCGCATCAAGCGTCTCCTCGCCTCCGGCGGGGGAGGGATCGATGGGGGGAGGGAGGGCCATCGGCAGAAACCCGGACGCGGATTGTACCGCCGGGAGCGGATCAAATGCCGATGGGCCACCATACCCGGAGCCAGGCTCATTAGTTCCGCTCTGTCAGGAGCGCTTTACAGGTGGGGAAAATGACCCCAGAGCGGAACTAATGAGCCTGGCTCCGGTAGACTCCTGCCCCGTGCAGAAGGACGCGGCGACGATCCAGTCGATGTTCGGCCAGATCGCGCCGCGCTATGACCTGCTCAACCACCTGCTCTCGTTCAACATCGACCGCCGCTGGCGCCGCCGGGTCGTCGAGCTGGCGAGGCCCGCGGGGCCGGTGCTCGACGTCTGCACCGGCACCGGCGACCTCGCGGCGGCGTTTCGCGGCACGGTGGAGGAAGCGGTGGTCGGCGTGGACTTCTGCGCCCCGATGCTCGCGCGGGGGCGGCGGAAGCCGGCCTGCGCCGGGGTCCGCTTCGTGCGCGGCGACGCGCTGCGGCTGCCGCTGCCCGGCGACCTCTTCGACGTCGTCTCGGTGGCCTTCGGCATCCGCAACGTCAGCGACCTCGACGCGGGCCTGCGGGAACTCGTCCGGGTGGCGCGCCCCGGTGGGCGGATCGCCATTCTCGAGTTCTCCCGCCCCAAGAACCGCCTCTTCGGCGCGATCTACGCGTTCTACTTCGGCCGCGTGCTGCCCTTTGTCGGCAACCTGCTGTCGCGCAGCCGGGCCTACACCTACCTGAACCGCTCCGTGCTCGCCTGGTCGTCGGAGCAGGAGCTCGCCGCGCGCCTTCAGGCCGCGGGCTGCAGCCGGGTGGAGGTCTTTCCCCTCACCTTCCGCATCGCCGCGGTGCACCTTGGCGTCAAGGCGCCCTAGCTACGCCTCCGCGAGCCGGCGGCTCAGCGCAAGCTACGTCTTCGTCGCGCCGCTCTTCGCGCTCTACCAGTTGGGGCTCGTCTTCGACCCGTCGGCGAGGAACGGCACGGACCCGATCTTCCAGCGCCTCTTCGCGCGCTTCCGCGTCCTCGGCCCGCTCTTCGTCGACCTCGTGCTGCTGGGGCTGCTCATGCTCGCGATCTGGAGGACGCGTTCGCAGCGCATCCGGACCCCGGGGCTCTACGCCCGCATGCTCGCCGAGGCGGCCGGCTGGGCGGCGCTTCTCGTCGCGATCGCGGCGGTGACGACGCCGGCGCTGCTCGCCGTCTCGCCGCTGGTCCACCACCTGATCGCCGGGGTCGGGGCGGGCGTCTACGAGGAGGTGCTCTTCCGCTTCCTCGTCCTCGGCGGCCTGATCCTGCTCCTCGGCGGGGCCCTCGGCGGCCGCTCCGTCGGCGTCGTCACGTTCGCCATCGTCGTCTCGGCGCTGCTCTTCAGCGCCGCCCACCACACGATCGGCGGCGAACCCTGGAACCTTCCGGTCTTCCTCTTCCGCGCGCTGATGGGCGTCGTGCTCGGGTGGATCTACTGGGCGCGGGGGCTCGGCATCGTCGTCTATACCCACGCGCTCTACAATGCGGCCGTCGCGTGGCTGAGATTGCAGTAGCGATCACGGGCGCCTCCGGCGCCGCCTACGGCCTTGCGCTGATCCGCGCGCTCGCGGGACGGGGGCACCGCGTCCACGCGGTGGTCACCGCGGGCGGCGCGCGGGTGCTCCGCCACGAGTGCGAGCTTGCCCTCAACCCGAAGGCGCCCGATCCGTCGCTGCTGGCCCCGGGGCGCGAGGAGGCCATCGTCCCCCACTCGGTCGAGAACTACGGCGCGTCGATCGCGAGCGGCTCCTACCCGCTGCAGGGCATGGCGGTCGCCCCCTGCTCGATGGGCACGCTCGCGCGCATCGCCGCGGGCAGCGCCGAGAACCTCGTGACCCGCGCCGCCGACGTCGCGCTGAAGGAGCGCCGCCGCCTCGTGCTCGTGCCCCGGGAAACGCCGCTCTCGGCGATCCACCTCGAGAACATGCTGCGCCTCGTGCGCGCCGGCGCGACCGTGCTGCCCGCGTCGCCCGGCTTCTACCACGCGCCGCGCGCGATCGACGACCTCGTCGCGTTCGTCGTCGCCCGCGTGATGGACCACCTGGGCCTCGAGCAGGACCTCGTGCCCCCCTGGCAGGGATGAGCGGCGCGCTGCTGCGACAACTCCGCGAGACCGCGGAGATGATCAAGGTCTCCCACTCGGTCTTCGCCCTGCCCTTCGCGCTCGCCGCCGCCGCCCTGGCGATGCGCCTCGCGGGGGGATGGTCGTGGGGGCTCGGGGGCCGGATCGTCTTCTGTGCCGTCGCGGCGAGGACCGCGGCCATGGCCATGAACCGGCTCGTCGATGCGCGGATCGACGCCGGGAATCCGCGCACCGCGGGGCGGGCGCTGCCGGCGGGGCGGGTCAGCCGCGGATTCGTGCTGGCGCTCGTCGCGGCCGCCTCCCTGCTGTTCGTGCTCGGGGCGTGGTCACTGAACCGGCTCTGCCTGCTGCTCTCGCCCGTCGCCCTCTTCTGGATCCTCGCCTACCCCTACGCGAAGCGGTTCACGCTGCTCTGCCACTTCTGGCTCGGGGCCGCGCTCGCGCTCGCGCCGGTGGGGGCGTGGCTCGCGGTGCTGGGCGCGTTCGAGGCGATGGCGACACCCCTGCTGCTCGGCGGCGGCGTCCTCCTCTGGACCGCGGGCTTCGACCTGATCTATGCGTGCCAGGACTGCGACCATGACCGCGAGGCGGGCCTCCACAGCGTGCCCGCGCGCCTCGGCATCGCGCGCACGCTTCGCCTCTCCTCGCTGCTCCATCTGCTGAGCGTGCTGCTGTTCGCGCTGCTCCCCGTGGCCACGCCGCATGTCGGTGCGCTCTACGCCGCGGGGCTCGCGGTCGCGGCGGCGCTGCTCGTCTACGAACACCGGATCGTCCAGCCGCACGACCTGAGCCGCGTGAATCTCGCGTTCTTCACGCTGAACGGCTGCGTCAGCCTCGCCTTCGGCGCCGCGACCGTGGCCGATGCCCTGCTCTGAGGCGGCCCCCCCCCGGGCCCCCCCGAATCGTGAAGCGCAGGATCGGGTAGACTGGCATGTGGCGCCCCCGATGACGATCCCGATGCTTGCCCTGCTCGCGCACGCCGCCGGCGGCTGGACGGGCGCCTTCGCCGCCGTCGCGATCCTGACGCTGCGCCACCTTCTGATCGAACTCCTGTCGGCGTAGAATCGCCGCATGGAGCCCGTGGTGCTGCTGCTCGGCGAGGAGCCCTTCGCGCTGCGGGAGGAGCTCGGCAGGGTGCTCCTCGCCCACCCGGCGCTCGAGGTGGTGCGTTTCGACGGCGAGGCGACGCCGTGCGGGCGCGTGCTCGACGAGGTGCGCACGCCGACGCTCCTCGGCGGGGGGCGCGCCGTGGTGGTCGACGGGGCGGGGCCGCTGCTCGAGAAGGAGGCGCTCGAGGCGGTGGCGGCCTACGCGGCGCGTCCGGCGCCCGGAACGCTGCTCGTGCTCCTCGCGCCGGGCCTCGACGGCCGGCTGAAGGCGGCGAAGGAGCTCAAGACCCGGGCCACCGTCATCGCCTGCAACCCGCCCGGGCCCCGGGAGATCGTCGCGTGGATCGTGGGGCGCGCGAGGACGGCGTACGGCCTGCGCGTGGACGGCGCGGCCGCGGAGGCGCTGCGGGAGCGGCTGGGGGAGGATCGCGGGCTGCTCGACAACGCGCTCCTCAGGCTCCGCGACCTCGTCGCGCCGCGCACGAGGGTCTCGGAGCAGGATGTCGCGGACTCGACGGAGGACCACAGGAGTCCCGTGCTCTTCGAGGCGGCCAACGGCCTCTCGGCCGGCGACCGCACGCGCGCGCTGCGCGCCGTGGCGGCGGCCTTCGAGGAGGGGGTGCGGGTGCGGCAGTCGACCGTGACCGACGAGACCGGCATCGCGCTGATCCTGCTCGGCCAGCTGCACGGGGCCTACGCGAAGCTGATCCGCTTCCACCTCGGCCTGGCCGCGGGGAAGGCGGAGGCGGAGGCGGCGAAGGGCGCGGGCGTCTCGCCGCAGGCGCTCGGATTCTTCCTGCGCGATGCGCGGGCGCACCGGAGGGAGGAGCTGATCGCCCGGCACGGACTCTTCGTCCAGGCGGAGCTGGAGTTCAAGCGGGAGGGGATTCCGCCGCGGCAGGCGCTCGAGCGCCTGCTCGTGGGACTGCTGCCGCAAAAGTAACCGGGTCGCGTCTCTATAGGTGATGAGAGCACGCTTCCGGCGTCCCGAACTCCGGCTCGAACTGGGCAGCCTCGGTGTCGTCGACCCCTTCGCCCTCGCGGTCGAGGCGGACCCCGACGACCACGAGGCCTTCTGCGTCATCGCGCCCGGCGAGGGGGGGCGTCGCTACCCGCTCGAACTCGCGGGCATGAACCTCGTCGGTGCCGCCCAGGCGCTGCTCACGCTGTCGATGCGATGGGCTTCGCGTGCGCCGGGATCCGAGACCCCCGAAGACGACCTCTGCGCGGGGGAGGTACGGCTGCGCATCCGGCGGCGGGAGGGCCGCTTGCTGAAGGCGCTGCTGAAGAACCATCTCGGACGTCTCGCCGAGGCGCCGCCGTGGATGGAGGAACTGCTGGTCGCGCTGGAGGAGATCGACGACTTCCTGCGGTGGGAGGTGGACGCGTGAGGGGGGCCGAGCGGCCCACGGTGCGCCGGGCGGTCGCCCGGCCTTGGCGCGACAGGAGGGCGCGGCCCCCCCCAGCGCGGCGCCACCGGCGCGGCCCCCTGGTCCCGCAGTGCGGCCCCCGCCCTGTCCCTGTCGCAGCCGAGAATGGGCGGCCCGTGATCGACAAGGCCCATGGTCCCGCGCGAGCCGCCGATCCTCCTTTGGCCGCCGCAGGGCGCATCCGCGTGCTCGACGCGCAGGTCGCGAACCAGATCGCCGCGGGGGAGGTCATCGAGCGTCCGGCGTCGGTCGTCAAGGAGCTCGTCGAGAACTGCCTCGACGCCCATGCCACGCGCGTCGAGGTCCATGTCGAGAGGGGCGGCGAGGCGCTGATCCGCGTCGTGGACGACGGCTGGGGCATCGCGCGCGACGACCTGCGCACCGCCTTCCTCCCGCACGCGACGAGCAAGCTGCGGGAGGTGGGCGATCTCGAGAGCATCGCGACGCTCGGATTCCGCGGGGAGGCGCTGGCCTCCATCGGGGCGATCTCCCGCGCGTCGATCCTCTCCCGGGTGCGCGGCGAGGACTCGGGCTTCCTCGTGGAGAACCGCGGCGGCGAGATCGCGGGACCTCGGGCCGCGGGGGCCGCGGAGGGGACCGAGGTCTGCGTCCGGGACCTCTTCTTCAATACGCCGGCCCGCGCCAAGTTCCTGCGCACGGTCCGGACCGAGATCGGCCACATCGAGGATCTCGTGCGCGAGTTCGCGCTCGCCTTCCCCGAGGTGGCCTTCCTGCTCACGCACGACGGATCGGAACTGCTGCGCACCACCGGGGGCGAGTCGCGCCTCGACCGCCTGCGCCGCCTCTTCGGACGCGAGACCGCCGACCGCCTCCTTCCCGTCTCCGGGGACCTCGCCTGCGGGCGGTTCGAGGGGTTCCTGTCGCCGCCCGACCTCTCGCGCCCGCACGCGCGCGACCTCCACTTCTTCCTCAACGGCCGCACGATCCGCGACAAGATCCTCCATCGCATCGTCCGGGACGCCTACCGCGACGCGCTCCACCCCGGGCGCTACCCGGTGCTCTTCCTCTTCCTCGACGTGGACCCGGCGGAGGTGGACGTCAACGTGCATCCGACGAAGGCGGAGGTCCGCTGGCGCGACCCGCGGCTGCTGCACTCCGGCGTCTCCCCGGTGCTCTCGCGGGCGCTGCGGGCCGGCGACCGGAGCCTGACCCTGGCGGCGGGGGCGCCCGACGAGGCGCAGGAGCGGCGCGAGGCGGTGCGCGGCGCCGTCCACGACTTCCTCTCGAGACAGGAGCGGCTCTCGTCGGGTTCGCCGCCGCCCTTCGGCGCTCCCGGATGTGTGGGGGGGGCGCCACGGGAGGAGGTCGCGCCGGGCGCCACGGCCGCCTTCTCGGTCTTCCAGGTCCACGACTCCTACCTTGTCTGCGAAGTGGAGGACGGGATCGCGATCATCGACCAGCACGCGCTGCACGAGCGCGTCTGGTACGACCGGATCCTCGCGAGGCTGATGGAGGGGGGCGTCGAGGCGCAACGCCTGCTCGTGCCCGAGCAGGTCGAACTCGCGAGCGAGGAGATCGGCCTGCTCGAGGAGCACCGCGACCTGCTGCGGCGCTGCGGTCTCGAATGGAGCCCCTTCGGCGGCGGCTCGGTCGCGCTGGAGACGATCCCCGCCGTGATCCCGCGCGGGAAGGCGGTCGACCTGCTGCGCGACCTGCTCGACCTGCTGCGCGGGCGCGGAGGCGACGCGCGCGCGCTGGAGCCGCGCCTGCTCTTCCACGACGTCGCCGACACGATGGCCTGCAAGGCGGCCATCCGCTTCGGCGACCGCCTGAGCCGCGAGGAGGCGGCCGCGCTCGTGCAGCAGAGCGGAGCCCTCGACCGCGCGTTCGTCTGCCCGCACGGGCGGCCGACGGTGCTGCGCCTCACGCTGCCCGAACTCGCACGCCGCTTCGGTCGCTCCGCCCCGAAGGGCACCGTGCAGGCTCCGGGCGCGACCTAGCGGCTTGTCCGGGCTGCGGCCCGCAGCTGATTTGTGGAGGCCAACCGCACCCGGACAGGCACCAGATTCGATGCGACGCGAGCGGCCTCGAAGGCGCGAAGGAGCCCTGCCGACGCGGGACGAAGTCCGTGCGCCGGTCCGACTCCTCCCTGCCTCCGTGCCTTCGCGTCTTCGTGGTCGCTCGTCAAGCTGACGCGTGCCGGGACCTGCACTCCCCAGCGGGGCTTCGCCCCAGCCCAACGCGGCATGGGGAGGGCAGCGGCTCCGGT